>NZ_JBAKHS010000001.1:0-827529 GCF_036906795.1 Micromonospora sp. CPCC 205739
ATCGAACTACCCGGACCACTTCGCGCACCCCAACGACACGCCGACCTAACAAAGCACTACTAGGTCGCTGGGGAAAAGTGGCCGGGCCCCGCGTGCCGCATGATCCAGGTGGGCACAGGCTCCGTGAAGACGCGGACCACCTCCCAGCCGGCGCGGCCGTACACCTCGACGTTGTCGGGGTTGCTCGTCTCCAGGATCGCCGGCAGGCCGTCCGCGGCGGCACGGAGCAGTCCGGCTCTCATGACGGCGTGGCCCCAGCGGCGGCCGGCGCTCTGCGAATGGGTACCCAGGACGCCGAGGTACCAATAGGGAGCGGTCGGCAGCGCTGCGTGCACGGCCTCGTCGTACACATGGGCGCGGGCCAGTGCGTCGGGAGGCAGTTGGGCGACGAGGTCGTCGTCCGGCCACTCGCTCTGCATCGCGGGAGGCTCCCAGATCGCGACCGACGCGCCGCGCTCGATCGTCCAGATAGTCCCCTTGTCCACCCGCTTGTCGAAGAGGTGCCCGAAGAAGGCGGCGGCGTACCGCGGGTAGGTCGCATCGTCGGGGAACAGGTACCGCAGGACGGGGTCCTTGGTGAATGCGGCGACCAGCGAGCCGATGACGCGTTCACGGTCTTCCGGGGTGGCGACGGTGATCTCAGGCGCGGTCACAGCGTCCGACCGTATCGCAGGCTGTTCGGCCGCACAGCCCAACCGGACCCGAAGTACGGCTGCCCGTCCGCGGCGGCGGTGCCATATGCTGCGCCCGTCGTCACGGGGACACGGGGGAAACAGATGCGGAGCCAGGGCAGGGCGGCGGTCACGGCTGCGCTGATCACGATGGTGCTGACCGGCTGCGGCGCACCGGCCGGCACGGACGCGGACCTCACCGACGACTGGCGGCCGATGGCGGCGGCGCGACAGTTCAGCCCGCAGGCCGGCGAGTGCCACCTGATCCCCGAGGCGACCGCGTACCTCTCCAGCTACGCCCCGGTGGACTGCACCAGGTTCCACCTGGTGGAGACGTTCCACGTCGGCACCTTCACCGGCGCCCTGGCCGCGCGGCCCATCCCGCCCAAGGTGGAGTCGTCCGCCATGCGCGCCGCCTTCGCCGACTGCGACACGCGGGCCAAGCGGTTCGTGGGCGGTGACTGGCGGGACGCCCGCCTGTCGGTGCAGGTCGCGCCGGCCTCGCCGCCCGGTTGGACGGGCAGCAGCCGCTGGTACCGCTGCGACATCTTCGAATTGGACGAGGTGGACGGCGCCAACGGCGACAGCGACCGGGCGATCGGCCGGGCCGGCACGCTGCGCGACACGGTGGGCAGCCGTTCCCCGCTGAACCACGGTTGCCTGAACGAGGACGACTGGGGACGGCTGCGGCCGGCCGCGTGCACCAAGGCACACGAGTTCGAGTACGCCGGCATCTGGACCGCCCCGGACCGCTCCTACGAGGTCACCGGCCGGGACGCAAAGACCATCCACGCCGGGTGCCGCGCGGTCGTGGCCCGGTACGCCAAGGTGCCGGTCGACGGCAACCTGCGGTACCGCACCGGCACCGCGTACCGTCTGCCGTCGCCTCAGTTGTGGGCGCGCGGCGACCGGGGGGTGCGTTGCTACTACTGGTCCAGTGGCCGCAAGGTCACCCGGTCGATCGCCGGCGGCGGCCCGAAGGTGCTGCCGGTCAACTGAGCCGGAACGGGCAGCCCGGACGGGTCAGTGGTCGCCGAGGACCTGCGTCAAGGCGTGCGAGGCCTGGCGGATCATGCCGGGGTTGGTCTCCCAGTAGTAGGGCAGCGCGGACACGGCCTGGAAGAGCGCCCAGCCCCGCCCGCGCAGCCACGACGCGTCGTCCACGTCGAGTTCGGCGCGGAACCGTGCGCGGCTGGCGCCCGCGAACACGTTCCACGCCGGTTGCAGGTCACAGGCGGGATCACCGACGTTGAGGCCGCCGAAGTCGATGACCGCCGACAGCCGGCCGTCGACGACGAGCAGGTTGCCCGGCAGCAGGTCGCCGTGTACCCAGACCTCCGGCCCGTCCCACGCGGGGGCGTCGAGCGACTCCTGCCACGACCGGAGGGTCGCCGCGCCGTCGATCCGGTCGCCGAGCTGCGCCACCGACCGTCGCACCGACTCGTCGAACTCCGCGAGCGCGCCTCCCCGGCTACGGGGCGGACGCGGGAAGGCGCCGGTGGTGTCGATCCGGCGCAGCGCGGTCACGAAGGCGGCGAGGTCGACCGCCGCCTGCTCCAGGTCGTGGATGGTGCCGTTCGCGTTCTCCCCCGGCAGCCACTCGCACACCGACCAGTCGAAGGGATAGCCCTCCGCCGGACGACCCATCGCCACCGGCACCGGCAGCGCGAGCGGCAGGTGTGGCGCGAGCTTCGGCAGCCACTGCGCCTCCTTCGCCGCCTGGCGGGTGGCCCAGCCGATCCGGGGCAGCCGGGCGACGAGCTGGCTGCCGAGCCGGTAGATGTCGTGGTCCGTGCCGTACGAGGCGACCGGACGGATCGGCAGCTCGGCCCAGCGCGGGAACTGTCCGGCCAGCAGGCGACGCACGAGGTCCACGTCGGTCTCGACCTCGTCGGCATGCATTTTGATCGCGCTCATCCGGGTCATACTGGGGCGGCCGTGTCAGCGGGGCAACCGGTTTGCGGCCGTGCCCGCCACCGCCCCGGCGACGGGACCGGTTTGTCGGTCCGGCCCGCTACCCTCCGCCGGTGACCGAGACCACAGAGGAAACGCGTCTGCCCACTGTGGATGACGAGGCCCGCTTCTGGGCGCTGGTGGAGGCCGCCTGGGATCGGTTGGGTCCCGAGCCGGCGGCGCTGCGCCGGGCCCTGGCGACCCGCGACCCGGAGGTCGACGACGTCGACCCGTACGCGATCGACGACTGGCTCGATCCGTTCCTGGCCAACCTCCGCGTCCTCTGCGCCGACCTGTCCGGCCGGGAGCTGACCGACCTCGACCGGGTGGTCGAGCGGAAGCTGTACGACATCGACCGGGAGGACGTCCACGAGGTCACCGACGGCTCGGACGACGGCTTCCTCTACTGCCGGGGCTGGATCGTCGCGCTGGGCCGGGAGTTCTACGAGGCGGTGGCCGCCGACCCGGGGAAGGCCGTGCTGGACGCCGACTGCGAGGAGATGTGCTACTTCTTCGCCCACCTGCACGAGGAACGCTTCGGGGCGTGGCCCGACACCGGCTCCGGCATCTCGCGGGAGTCCGTCAGCAACACCGCCGGTTGGGCGCAGACCTGACGGGGCGTACTACCTCGCCGGCAAGGTCGGCTCGCGTCGCACCGACGGCTGGGGGGTGAGCGGTCGGTGCGACGCGGCCTGGCCGACGCCGGGGCGGGGCAGGGGGGTGGGAGTGTCGTGCCCCGCCCGACGTCGGAGATCACTTGACCTTTCGTGCACCTCAGCGCCGGCCTCCCCCGATACGTCACACGCCGACGACGCCGAGCCGACCCGTTGACCTGTCAGCGACACGACGCCTACCGAAGGTGATCGGAACGGACGTTGCGTGCTATTCTCCGTCGTCGATCCACCGCTGTGCGGACCCGGACGGGTCGCTGCCCGAAGGACGCCCGGATGTCGGTCGTACCAGCTCCGACCTCGCCGCCGTCGTTGCTGGACCGGCCGGCCGGTGGCGCGTTCACGCTGATCTTCACCACCCTGCCGGCCCTGCTGCGAATCACCTGCGGGCTGGTCGGGGCGGTCACCGCGCTGGCCGTGCGCACCCCGCCGGTGCGGACCGGGGCGCTGCTGGTCGCGGTCGCGGTGCTCACCACCTGGTCGGTGGGGTACGCGGTCCGCGCACTGCGCACCGGGATCGGCAGCGCGCTGGTCGCCGGGGACGTCGCGCTCACCACGGCGGCGTGCCTGCTCATCCCCCACATGGTCGCGCCGGAGGTGCTGCCGGGCGAGGGGAGCTGGATCGCGGTGCTGGCCAGCACCACGGTGATCAACGCGCAGGCGACCGCACCGGCCCGCTGGTCGGTCCCGGCCGGTCTGCTGGTCACCGCCGCCTACGCCACCGGTGCCACCGCCGCCGGCAACGCCGCCGAGGGCACCGCCCACGCGGCGACCCTGCTCGGGCAGACCGGGCTGGCGGCGATGATGACCGCCGTCATGCGCCAGCGCATCGGCCGGGCCGATCGGGCCTTCGCCGAGTACCAGGGCCTGCGCCGGGACGCGCTGCTCGCCCGTACCGCCCGGGAGGCGGAGCGGCGGCAGAACCGGGACCTGCACGACACCGTCCTCGGCACGCTCACCATGGTCGGCCTGGGCGCGGTGACCGACGGATCACCGGCGCTGCGCCGGCGGGCCGCGGCGGACCTGCGTACCCTCGTCGGGCTCGCCGACGCGCGGTCCGCGCCGGTCGAGGGACGGGTCGCGGTCGACCAGCGGCTGCGGGCGGTCCGCGACGCGCACCCGGAACTCACGGTGACCGCCGACTTGGCACCCCGCACGGCCCCGGCGCCGGTCGCCACGGCGCTCGCGGACGCCACCGCCGCCGCGCTGGCCAACGTGGCCCGGCACGCGCCCGGCGCGACCGTCACGCTGCGGCTGACCGGAGACGCGGAGACCGTCGTGGTCGAGGTGGTCGACGACGGTCCCGGCTTCGACCCGGCCGCCGTCCCGGCCCACCGGTACGGGCTGCGCGAGTCGGTACGCGGGCGGCTGGCCGAGATCGGCGGGCGCGCCGAGGTGACCTCCGACCCTGGCGAGGGCACCCGCATCCGGTTGGAATGGCCGCATGTCGGCTGACCTCGACGCCGCCCCGGTCGCCGTACCCCGGGTTGGCCCGTCCCCTGCGAGCCTTGCGCGACCGGACGACGTCCGGGCGGTGGACGTGGCCCGCGCCTCGGACCGGGGCGCCCGGATCGCGGCGGTCGCCATCGCGCTGGTCTGGCACGCGGTGATCGGGTTGCCGGCGCTGCTGGGGGCCTGGTCGGAGCTGGCCGCGCCGGCGGTGGTCGGGGCCGGCTGGCTGGTCGTCGCCGCGACCGGCGGGTACGCCGGCGCCCGGCTGTTGCGCGGCGGCCTACCGCCGGTGCCGCCGCTCGTCGTGGTGCTGCTGACGGTGGACGCCGTGGTCTTCGCGGCCGCCGGGCGGGCGCAGTTGTTCACCGCCGCGAACTGGGTCTGGGGCACCCTCGGCTGGTTCTTCGTGGTGGCGCTCTGGGGACGGCGGCTCCCCTGGCTGGCCGCCCTGCTCGCCGCCCACTCGCTGATCGCCCTGGTCGCGCTGCTCGGGTACGAGGCGACGGCCCCCGCCGACCTGACCCGGTACGCGATGTACGTCTACGGCACCTCGTCGCTGCCGATCGCCTTCCTCACCGGCGCGGCGGTGATCGCCCGCCTCGCCCGGGACCGCGCCGCGACGGCGGCGGCCACCCTCGCCGTGGCCGCCGAGCGCGACGCGGCCGAGTGGGCCGGGCGGGAGCGGCGGGCCCGGCTCGCCCTGGTCAGCGGGGTCGCCGAGGAGGTGCTGGCCGAGCTGGCCGACGGGCGCGCCGACCCGGCCGACCCGCTGGTGCAGCGCCGGTGCGTGCTCGCCGCGGCCCGGCTGCGCCGGCTGATCGCCGAGTCGGACGACGTGCCGGACCCGCTGCTGCACGAGCTGCGCGCCGCCGCCGACCTGGCCGAGCGGAACGGTCTGCCGATCGATCTCGTCGCCATCGGCACGCCTCCGCCGCTGCCGGTGGAGGTCCGCCGCCGGCTGGTCGACCCGCCCACCGCCGCGCTGGCCGAGGCGGCGCGCTGGGCCCGGCTGACCGTGGTCGCCGGCCCGGACGAGGTGGCGGTCAGCCTGGTCACCCCCGAGGTGGACGGTCCGGGGGCGACCGGTCCGCCGAGCCGCGTCGAGGACGACGGCCAGGTGGAGCACGTGCAGGAGCGGGACGGGGAGATCAGGTGGACGCAGACCCGGTGGCGCAGGACGTGAGCGGGAACGGGCCGGTCGGAGTGGCCATCGTGGACGACCACCCGGTGGTGATCGACGGGGTCCGCGCCTGGCTGGCCACCGAGCCCCGGCTGCGCGTGCTGGCCACCGGCGACGACCCAGACCAGGTGCTGCGGGACGCCCCGGACGCCGACGTGGTCCTGCTGGACCTGCGCCTGCACGGGCGGATGGTGATCGACAAGCTGGCCGAGCTGAGCGCCGCCGGCCGGCGGGTGGTGGTCTACTCCGAGCACACCGACCCGGCGACGATGCTGGCCGCGCTGGACGCCGGGGCGGCGGCGTTCCTGGCCAAGCACGAGGGGCGGGAGCACTGCGTGGCCACCGTCCTGGCCGCCGCCAGCGACCGCCCGTACGTGCCACCGGCGCTGGCCGGGGCGATGGTCGGTGACCCCCGCCCGGACCGGCCGACCCTGTCGGACAAGGAACGGGAGGCGCTGCTGCTCTGGTTCCAGTCGATGTCGAAGGCGTCGGTGGCCCGCCGGATGCGGATCAGCGAGCACACCGTCAAGCAGTACGTGGACCGGGCGCGGATCAAGTACACCCGGGCGGGCCGACCGGCGGCCACCAAGGCGGCGCTGCTGGCCCGGGCGATCGAGGACGGTCTCGTCCGACCGGAGGAGATCGGCATCTACCGGTCCCAGGCGGCGGCCGATTGGCCGACCCCCTAACGGCTGTCATGACAGGCCCGGCGGGCTCGGCGACGCTTACCGGCAGGAGGCCAACTGCCCGGGGAGGTCGTGACGATGCGCGAGGACGCGGCTCCGTTCTTCATCGCACCGCACCGCTTCGACGCGCCGGACGACGAGCTCCGACCGGTGCTGGACCGGCGCTACGAGCTGGTGCCGGAGCCGGGCGAGCGGGTGTTGCGGCGGCTGCGTACCCCGGTGGCCGGTTGTCTGCTCAGCCCCACCGGCGCGCGCCGGCAGTGGGTGCTGCCCGCGCCGGCCACGGTGACCGTCACCGACCGCCGCTTGGCGTACGTGTGCGCCGGCGCGGAGCTGTCCGTGGTCTCCGGGCGGGACGGCCGGGACGGTGCCCGGCACCGGCGCGGTCTGCGGCTGTCCCGTCTGGTCAGTGGGCAGATCCGCTGGCAGTGGCCGTCCCGGGTGGAGCTGCTGCCACCCGCGGCCGGGCCCGCCGTGGCGGGGCCCGGGCTCCGGGCGCCCGACGGTGAGCTGCTGGTGGTCTGCGACGCGCTGCGGACCATCCAGCAGCCGGCGCTCGCCCTCGGCGGTCCGCTCGACACGGTGGCGGAGCTGGCCCGGCTGGTCCGCCGGTCGGTGGCCGCCTTCCGGCTGGCCCATCCGGACCTGGTGGAGCTCTCCCCGCCGGAGCGGGACGAGCTGGCCCGGCGGGCGGTGTCCGGGCCGTTCGGCGGCGCGGCCCGGGTGACGCTGCCCGGTTCGCTGCCGGTGGAGTTCCTGTCCCGGGACGACTACTACCGCGCGCCGACGGCGTCCGCGCTCGACGCGGTCGGCGAGTGAGCCCGGGCGCGTAGCCGGCGCAGCATCCGGGCGTCGGTGAACCCGACGGCCCGGGCGGCGGACTCGACGGTGGCGCCGTGTCCGATCAGATGCTCGGCCCGCTCGACCCGGAGCAACTGCTGGTAGCCGAGCGGGGTGAGCCCGGTGGCCTGGCGGAACAGCCGGGTCAGGGTGCGTTCGGCGACCCCGCCCGCGGCGGCCAGGTCGGCCAGCGGCAGCGGCTCGGAGAACCGGCTGTCGATCAGGTCCTGCACCCGGTGGGCGGCGTCGGACAGGTGCGAGCGGTACCGCATCATCGCGCTGGCCTGCTGCTCGTGCCCGTTGCGCCGGGCGTAGACCACCAGGGTGCGGGCGATCCCGGCGGCGGCGGCCGGGCCGTGCCGGGTGGCCACCAGGTGCAGCGCCACGTCGATGCCGCTGGCGATGCCGGCCGAGGTGACCACCCGATCGTCGACCACGTAGAGCACGTCACGGACCACCCGGGCGGCCGGGAAGACCCGGGCCAGGTCGTCCTGCACGTCGTGGTGGGTGGTGCAGCGCCGGCCGTCCAGCAGGCCGGCCCGGCCGAGCGCGAACGCGCCGGCGCAGACGCTCGCCACCGTGCCGCCGCGGGCGTGGTGCTCGGCCAGGCGCCGCAGGTCGTCCCGGCCGACCGGCCCCGCCGGGCCGTGCGCCCTTGGCCGCCATCCGGGTACGACCACCAGGTCGTCGGCGTCCAGCTCCGGCCACCCGGTGGCGGCCCCCAGCGGTACGCCCTGCACGGTCGGCACGGTGTCCCGCTCGGCGACGTAGTGCAGCCGGTAGTCGTACCCGTGGTCGGCGGCGGTGGAGAAGACCTGGGCCGGGCCGGCCAGGTCCAGCAGGTGCAGCTGCGGGACCAGCAGGAAGACGACCCGGGCCACGCCGTCAGCTCCGCGTGCCGACCGGGCTCGCCCCGGTCACCTCGTCGACGGTGCGTACGGTGGCGAAGCGGCCGGCGAGGGCGTACTCGGTGCGGGCGATCATCTCCTCGGTCGACAGGGTGCGCGGGTCGGCGAGGATCTCCTCGACGGTGGCGGTGGACGGCAGGTCCCGGTGCGGGGTCGGGAAGGTGACGGTCGCGTCGGTCACGAAGGTCATCTCGTAGCCGAGGTCGCAGCCGATCCGGGTGGTGGTCTCCACGCACTGCTCGGTGCGGATGCCGCAGACGGTCAGGTCGCGGATGCCGGCCAGGGTGAGGATCTGCTGGAGGTTGGTGGTGGTGAAGGCGTTGTGGGCGGTCTTGACCAGGGTGGGCTCGCCGGCCACCGGGGTCAGCCCCTCGATCAGCCGGACGTGGCCGAGCGCCGGGTCGAAGACGCCCGCGCTGCCCGGCTCGGCGTGCAGGACCCAGACCACCAGGTCGCCCCGGCGGCGGGCGGCGTCGACCAGCCGGTCGACCTGGCGGACGATGTCGGGCTGCGACGCGTGGGCCCACATCGGTCGCTGACGGAAGGACTCCTGGACGTCGATGACGACGAGTGCTGCTCTGCTCATGGATCTGATCCTGACCGGGTGGCTGCCGGGGCGGCAGACACCATCCTGCCCGGGTGCGGAACGATCCGGCCACCGCCCCGTCCCCTCCCCGAGGGAATCCGGCGAGGCAAAGGTAGGTCCGCACTCGCTGTGGAGCTGATGTCGGCAACGATTCAACGCCCGCACCGGTCCGGCAGGAGATCGGCCGGCACGCGAGCAGTCACGTCCGCCGCGCCGCGTGGGGTTCGCCAGGTGGATCCGGCCACCCGGCCCGTCCCGGCCGCAGCGCTAGGCACGGGGCCGACCGGGGCGTGGCTGTCCGGTGAGTCGTCGACGACATCAGCTCCACAGCGTCTCGCCGAGACATTGGCACCGGCCCGCCGCCGTCAACGGTGGCCGATGGCGGCGGCAGGCTCGGCGGGGTCAGGAGGTGGCGGTGCGCCGGCCGCGACGGTCCAGCTCGGCGGCCTCTTGGAGGGTGGGGGCGGTGCCGCCCAGGTGGGCCGGCTGCCACCAGGCGTCCTCCGGGCCGGCGGGCTTGTCCGGGTACTCCTGCTGCGCCCGGTCGACCAGGGCCGACAGGCGGCTCTTCAGCTCGACCGTCATGGTGTTGGCGTCCGGCCAGTCCGCCGGGTCCATCGGCTCGCCGACCAGGATGGTGATCGGGGTGTGCCGGCGGGTCAGGTTCTTCGGCCGGCCCTTGGTCCAGAGCCGCTGGGTGCCCCAGAGGGCCACCGGCAGCAGGGGGACGCCGGCCTGCTGCGCCATCCGGGCGGCCCCGCTCTTGAGCTCCTTGACCGTCAGCGAGCGGCTGATCGTCGCCTCGGGGAAGACGCCGACCACCTCGCCGCGCTGCAACGCACCCACCGCCGCGTTGTACGACCCGGCGCCGGCGCGGCGGTCCACCGGGATGTGCTTCATGCCGCGCATCAGCGGGCCGGAGACCTTGTGCGCGAAGACCTCGTGCTTGGCCATGAACCGGACCAGCCGGCGGGACTCGTGCGCGCCGTAGCCGCAGAAGATGAAGTCGAGGTAGCTGACGTGGTTGCTGGCCAGCACCGCCCCGCCGGTACGCGGGACGTGGTGGCTGCCCTCGATGGTCAGGCGCAGGTCGAGGACCCGGAACATCGTCTTGGCGGCGGCGATCACAGGGGGGTACACGAGTTCCGACATTCGCCAACTTTACCCCGCGTAGGTTACGCAGCCGTAGGGCCGAACCGCCGCCCCCGGTGTCCCCGGCCCGCGACCGCCGCTCTGCCGCCGGCAGAAGGGCTGGCCGGAGGCGCTGGGCGCGACCCAGGATGGCGGGATGACGCAACGCGGGGTGGTGCTCTGGATCCACGGCGGCGGCTGGCGTGGCCGGTCGGACGAGGACGGCGCCGCCCTGGCGGGGCTGGGGCTGCGGGTGGTGGCGGCGACCTACCGCTTCTCCCACCAGGCGCACTGGCCGGCGCAGCTCGACGACGTACGCCGGGCGGCGCGGGCGGCCCGCGACGACGCCGACGGTCTGCCGCTGCTCGTCGCGGGCGACTCGGCCGGCGGCACCCTGGCTCTGCACCTGGCGCTGCGCGGGGTCGACCGGCCGGACGACGTGGCGGCGGGGCTGGCGTACTGGCCGGTGAGCGACCCGCTGGACGACGAGTGGCGGCGGGCCCGGGCCGACGACGACCCGTGGGCCGACCTGCTGGGCCACTCGCCGGCCGCCGGGGACCCCGGCACCGTCGACTCGACCGTCGCCAGTCACCTCGGCAACGGGGTGCCGGTGCTGCTGGTGCACGGCACCGGCGACGCGGCCGTACCGGTGGCGCAGTCGGTCGCGCTCACCGGGGCGCTCGTCGCCGCCGGCCACCCCACCCACACCTGGGTCACCCACGGCGGGCACGGCCTGGCTCTGGACCGGCCGGACGTCCGGGCGGTCACCGCGGCGTTCCTCGACACCGTCCTGCCGGCCCGCTGACCGGCTCCGGAATCATCCGCCCGCAGCGAGCCGGCGGGGCTACCGTCGACGCATGCCGGAGCTGCACTCCATCGTGATCCACTGCCGTGACCCGTACCTGCTGGCGCCCTTCTGGAGCGTGGTCACCGGGCTGCCGGTGGTGGCCGAGGACGAGGCGAAGCTCGCCGACCGGTCGCTGGCGCCGGGCGAGTCGGTGCTGCTGCGCGACCCGCACCGGCACCGGCCCGACGTGTGGATCTCGCCGCTGGCGGAGCTGCCCGCCCCCGGTCGGATCCACCTCGACCTGGTCGGCGACGCCGAGGAACGGGCCGCCGTGCTGGAGGCCGGCGCCACCGTGGTCCGGGAGCTGCCCGGCTGGACGGTCTTCGCCGACCCCGAGGGCAACGAGTTCTGCCTGCTCCCCCACCAGCCCTGAGCGGGCGGCGGGAGAGCAGGCACAACGGGTCAGTCGCCCAGCTTGTCCATTTCCAGCCGGCCCCGGGCGAAGGCGTCCACCCGGCCCCAGCGACCGGGGATGTCCAGCACCTCGATCCGGCCCATCCCCGCCGGCAGCATCGGCTCGACGGCCAGGTGCCCCTCGTGCGGCTCCAGCCCCAGCATGGTGCGCAGCAGCAGCAGGGGTGTGCCCGTGGACCACGCCTGCGGGCTGCACGCGGTCGGGTACTCCACCGGGAACTTGGTCTGCTCCCGGCGATAGCCGCCGAACGCCTCCGGCAGCCGCCCCTCGAAGTACCGGGCGGCGTCCAGGATCCCGCTGGCGATGATGCCGGCCTCCTCGGCGAAGCCGTACCGGCGCAGGCCCCAGGCGATGAAGGAGTTGTCGAAGGGCCAGATCGTGCCGTTGTGGTAGCCGATCGGGTTGTACCGGACCTCGCCCTCGGCGAGGGTACGCACGCCCCAGCCGGTGAAGAGCCGGGGACCGACCAGGTGGTGGGCGATCTTCTCGGCCCGGTCGTCGTCGACGATGCCGCTCCACAGCAGGTGCCCGATGTTGGAGCTCAACGTGGCGCACTGGCGTCCCTCCGGGTCCAGCGCGAGGGCGTAGTACTCGCCGTCCTCCACCCACCAGTCCCGGTTGAACCGCTCCTTGAGCTGCGCCGCCTCCCGCTCCAACTGGTCGGCGTACGCCGGGTCGCCCCAGATCTCCCGGGCCAGCCGGGCCGCGCGTATCTTCGCGTCGTACGCGTAGCCCTGCAGCTCGCAGGTGGCCCGGGGAAACGGCGGCAGCGTGCCGTCGCGGTACGAGATGGAGTCCCAGGAGTCCTTCCAGCACTGGTTCTCCAGCCCGGTGTCGCTGTTGCGCCGCTCGTACCAGATGTAGCCGCTGCCGACCAGGTCGGCGTAGTCGTCGACCCACTTCAGCGCAGCCCGGCACTCCCGTTCCAGCTCGTGCACCAGCGCGACGTCCCCGGTCCACTTCTCGTACTCGTCGAGCAGGATCACGAAGAGCGGGGTGGCGTCCACCGAGCCGTAGTACGGCGAGTGCGGCTGCTCCTCGAAGGCGGCGGATTCGCCGTAGCGCATCTCGTGCAGGATCCGGCCCGGGTCCTCGTCCCGGAAGTCGTCGAACCGGGTGCCCTGCATCGCGCCGAGGATGCGCAGCGTGGTCTTGGACAGGTCGGGGACGAAGGGCAGCACCTGCAGGCAGGTGAAGATGCTGTCCCGGCCGAACATCGTCATGAACCAGGGCAGGCCGGCCGCGGGCAGCGCCTGACCACCCAGGGACAGCGGCGAGAAGCGCAGCGCGGCCAGGTCGATCAGACTGCGCCGGTAGGTGGACGCCAGTTCGGGATGCTCGCTGTTGACCTTGGGCGCCTTGGCTATCCACTCCTCGAGGTCGTGCTGGAGGGCGAGCCGCTCGGTGCCGTGCGCCCGCAGTCCCATCCGCAGGTCCCGGCCGCCGGGGCCGAGCGCGAACGTGTCCACCTCGATGCTGGTGTCCCACTCCTCGTTCGGTTCCAGGTGGACGCTGAACGCGAACCCGTTCTTGTCGTAGCGGGCGGGCCGGGACGCCGAGATGACCGTCTCGCGCCGGAAGTTGCCCCGCCGATAGCCCAGGCGCAGCCGGTCGGCCTCCACCTCGAAGTAGCTCTCGCCCTTCTTGTTCAGGACCTCGTCCTTGACCTCGAACAGGTCGGCGAAGTCGGAGCCGGCGTCCATCCGGACCTCCAGGTCCACCGCCTTCTCGTCGTGGTTGAGGATGGTCACCTGCTCCCGGAAGCTCCCGCCGACGGCACGCTCCCGGATGACCGACAGCTTGGCGTCGATGTAGTGGGTGGCCATGCCGGGCACCAGGAAGAACCGGGCCTCGTAGTACTGCAGGTCGTCGTAGGAGAGCGCGTTGAGCCGCTCGCCGTTGACCGTCAGCACCCACTTCGACAGGAAGCGGGTGTCGAGGTTGAACAACCCGGTCGGTTCGCTCGGCGTCGCCTCGATGTCGCCGGTGTCCTGGGAGACGACGAAGGTGTTGCCGTCCAGGATCCGGATCGTGTTGCTCTGCGCCATCAGCGGGCCTCCCTGCGGAATTCGTGACGGGGGCCGCGGGAACTGGCGGGACCGGGGAAGATCCGCTCCACCTGGAGCAGCAGTCGCAAATCACCCGAGACGGTCATGTCGCCGCGCAGCAGCGCGGCGATGGCGTTCTCGCCGCCCGCGACCATGTCCCCGAAGAACCTCGGGTCGGTGCCGACCACGGTGTCCGCCTCCCGGTCCTCCCGGCTGACGCCCAGCTCGCCCCGGTCGACCCGGAGCAGCCAGTGGCTGGTCTGCGCCCCCTCGTGCAGGTCGAAGCGCAACGTCCCCGAGATCTTCGCCAGCAGGGGCTCGTAACCTCGCCGGTCGAGATCCTCGAAGAACCTCGTGGTCTGGTCCACCATCCACTCCCCCCGTCGATCCACGGCATTACGACGTACGCCGACCGGGTCCCCCTCCCCCGCGCCGTCAACCTCGCCCGGTTCGGGTGAGTCGGGGTGGGACGTCGTACCGGCGCAGTAGCGTGCGGCACGGACGACGACGGGAGGGGCCGATGGCGACGGTGCCGACGGTCGACCGCGGCCGGGTGCTCGCGTACCGGGCCGCGGCGCAGCAGCTCGACCGCCCCGGGCTGCGCCCGGCCGACCTGGCGGTGCTCGACCTCGGCGTGCAGGACACCCCCTACGGCTCGGCACGGCTGGCGCTGGCCGCCCGCGGGGCCACCGACCTGGACGACGACCGGCTGGAGCTGGTCTGGGCCGCCCGGGGCGCGCCGCACCTGCACCGCCGCGCCGAGCTGGCCGGGCTGGCCGCCGCGCTCTGGCCGCTCAGCGACGCCGACGCTGCCCGCCGCGTGGCCGGGCAGATCCGCGACGGGGCGACGAAGCACGGGACGGCCGCCTTCCAGCGCACCGCGCAGGCCTTCCGGGAGGTGGTCACCGCCGCCATGGACAAGGGCGCGGTGAGCCGGGCGGTCAGCGACCGCATCCCCGCCGAGCTGAGCTACGACTGCGGGCCGTGCGGGGCACGGCACGTCGCCGGGTCCCTCTTCCAGCAGGCCGGGCTGGCCGGCGGCGTACGGCTGGAGGTGTCCGGGCGCGGGGCCCGGCTGGCGCCGCTGGCCGAGCGGCCGGCGCCGCCCGGACGGGCGGTGGGCACGGCGGGCCTGGTGCTGGCGTACCTGCGCCTGCTCGGGCCGGCCACCGTGGCGGACGTGGCCGGTTTCCTCGGCACCTCCGCCACCGAGCTGCGGGCGGTGTGGCCGGCGGCCGGGCTGACCGAGGTCCGGGTGGACGGCCGACGGGCGTGGCTGCCGACCGACCGCCTGGCAACGCTGCGCTCCGCCGAGCCGTTCGACGGCGTCCGCCTCCTGCCGACCGGCGACCCGTTCCTCCAGGCACGGGACCGGGACGTCCTGGTCCCCGACCGGGCGCACCAGCGACAGCTGTGGCGGATGCTCGGCAACCCGGGCGCTTTGCTGGTCGACGGCGAGATCAGCGGCACCTGGCGGGCGAAACAGTCCGGTCGGGGCCGGCTCGACCTGACGGTCACCCCGTTCACCCGGCTGCCGCGCCGGGCCGGCGAGCGGATCGAGGCGGAGGCGGAGACGGTACGGCTGGCCCGCGGGGCGTCCGCCGTGACGGTACGGGTGGAGCCGGCCTGAGGGCGGGCAGCCAGACGCCGGCCCCCGGGACGGGAGCCGGCGGCACAGCCCGCGGCGGACAGGTCAGTTGTTGGGCTCGTCGGCGCTGATGTCCGCCAGCACCGACTGCGGCTCCCGCTCGACCGCCAGGTCACCCATGGACACCAGGCCCACCAGCTTCCCGTCGTCCATCACCGGCAGCCGGCGTACGGCGTACGTGCGCATCAGGTCGGCCGCGGCGACCGCGTCGTCGTACTGGCTGACCGTCACCACGTCCTTGCTGGTGATCTCGTTGAGCTTGGTGGTGTTCGGATCCATGCTCTCGGCCACCCCGCGGACCGTGATGTCCCGGTCCGTCACGATGCCGACCACGTCGTCTCCCGCGGTCACCACCACGTCGCCGATCGCGCTGTCTCGCATCTCCTGCGCCGCCGCGGTCAGCGTGTCGTCGCCGTCCATCGTCACCAACCGGGTCGTCATGAACTCTCCGACCGTTGTCATGGTGCTCCCCTCTCGGTGTCGGCAGGCCCCGTCTACCCGCCGCCCCGCAGCAGGTAACGCGGGCTCACCGATGCCGCCGCAGCCGCCGCCGCAGGTCGTAGAAGCCGTTGCTGGAGAGCGCGTAGAAGAGCGGCAGCAGCAAAAAGATCACCAGCGCCACCGGTACGCCACCCAGCGAACCGGCCAGCGCGGCCACCGCGTACCCGGCGATGCCGAACACCGCCCGGCCGCGTTCGACGGCGAAGAACCGCGCCGGGACACGCTCCTGCAACAGGTCCTCGTGCCGGCTGAGGTAGTGGTAGAGCCCGAGCCAGGCGGCGGAGAGCATCACCCCGACCGCCGCGTACAGCACCACCGCCACCATCTCGTCGGCCCGGTCGCCGGCCTGCACCGACCGGGAGACGACGACCGTGGTGAAGGGCAGCAGCGCGGTGCTGAAGAGCACCGCGAGGTTCCACCAGCTCAGGCCACGGTCGGTGCTGCGGATGCGGTGAAAGGTTCCCTTGTGGTTGAGCCAGCCCACCGCGACCCACAGGTACGACGTCACGTACGCCAGGTAGGTGGGCCACTGTTCGGCCAGGGCGTGGCCCATCCCGCCCGGCTGCACCTCGGGCGGGTTGAGCTCCAGGACCAGCAGCGTGACGATGATCGCGAAGACCGCGTCGCTGAACCCGACGGCCCGGGCGGTGTCCGACCGCAGCGCCGCCTCCTCCTGCGCCTCGGCCGGTCCCGGTCGTGCCCCCTCGGCCCCCATCGGCTCCCCCGTTCCCGCCGGCGCTGCGGTCGCCGGCGTTACGCAGGAGCCGGGTATACCCGCCGGGCCGCCGCCACACCGCCGCCGCCCGCCGCCTCGACGGTCAGGAGACCGGGACCTCAGCCGGGCGGGGGCATGCCGTAGACCCGCTCGACGTGCAGGCACAGCACGAGGCGCCGCTCGGCGACCATGGCGGCGCGGAAGTCGTCCCAGTCGGGGTGTTCGCCCTGCACCGCCCGGTAGAGCCCGATCAGTTCCTCGACGGTGGGGTCGTCCGGTCCGGCCGCCACCGGGGTCAGCTCGGCCCGCGCCTCCGCCACCGCGTACGCCCAGCCGTCGTCGCTGCTGACGTGGAAGCTGGCCCGGGGGTCGCGGCGGAGGTTGGCGGTCTTGGCCCGGCCGTCGGTGACCGAGACCCGGATCAGCTCCCGCTCGCGGTCGAAGGCGTAGAGCACGTTGGAGAGCTGTGGCCGGCCGTCCTGTTTGATGGTGGCGAGCACGCCGACCCGGTGGCCGGCGATGAGATCGGTCAGGGCCGCTCGGGCCCGTTCGTCCGCCATGGGATCCTCCGCGTCGACGTCGGCGGCCTGGTACGCCGCGCGGGCGACATACCTGAGAGGCTCAATATGCCTGTCCGGGCAGGTCGCCCGCACCCGGATCGGCCGGTCCGCCGCGCCCGCCCGCTCACCGGACCGCCGTACCGGCCGGCGGTGGGCCGGACGGGCACGGCGGGCGGGGGCGGGACGGGCGGGGGGCGGCGGGACGCTCAGCGGAGTTCGGCGGCGACCAGTTCGGCGAGCTGCACGGCGTTCAGGGCGGCGCCCTTGCGCAGGTTGTCGTTGGCGCAGAACAGCGCCAGGCCGTGCTCGACGGTCTCGTCGGCGCGGATGCGGCCCACGTAGGTCGGGTCCTGGCCGGCGGCCTCCAGCGGGGTGGGCACGTCGGAGAGGGCCACGCCGGGCGCGTCGGCGAGCAGCTCACGGGCCCGCTGCGGGGTGATCGGCCGGGCGAAACGGGCGTTGATCTGGAGCGAGTGGCCGGTGAAGACAGGCACCCGGACGCAGGTGCCGGAGACCTTCAGTCCCGGGATGTCCAGGATCTTGCGGCTCTCGTTGCGCAGCTTCTGCTCCTCGTCGGTCTCGAAGGAGCCGTCGTCGACGATCGAACCGGCGAGCGGGAGCACGTTGAAGGCGATCGGCCGGGCGAAGGAGCGCGGCTCGGGGAACTGCACGGCGGCGCCGTCGAAGGCGAGCCCGGCGGCGTCCTCGGCGACCTTGCGGACCTGCTCGTCCAGCTCGGCGACGCCGGCCAGACCGGCCCCGGAGACCGCCTGGTACGTCGAGACGACCAGGCTGACCAGCTCCGCCTCGGCGTGCAACGGACGCAACACCGGCATCGCGGCCATCGTGGTGCAGTTCGGGTTGGCGATGATGCCCTTGGGGCGGACGGCGGCGGCGTGCGGGTTGACCTCGGCGACCACCAGCGGCACCTCGGGGTCCATCCGGAACGCCGAGGAGTTGTCGATCACCACGGCGCCGGCGGCGGCGACCCGGGGGGCGAGCTCCTTCGCGGTGCCCTTGCCCGCCGAGAAGAGCACGATGTCCAGCCCCGAGTAGTCCGCGGTGGCCGCGTCCTCGACCGTCACCTCGCCGTCGCGCCAGGGCAGGGTGCGCCCGGCCGACCGGGCCGAGGCGAAGAGCCGCACCTGCTCCGCCGGGAAGTCGCGCTCCGCCAGCACCTGCCGCATGACGCCACCGACCTGGCCGGTGGCTCCCACAATGCCGATCCTCATGCCCGCGAGGCTACCCAGCCCGCCGGCCCGGGCGGGAATGCTTTCCCACCGCCCGGACCGGATCCGCCCCGATCAGAGCGTGGCGTCGGTCACCTCGCCGAGCCCGGTCGCCATGAGTTCGTCGCGGATCATCGCCGCGTCGCCCTCCACCACCAGGGTCAGCGACTCCGGGTGCAGGTGGGCGGCGGCCGCGGCGGAGACCTGCGCCACGTCGGCGGCGAGCAGCGACTCGCGCAGCCGGGCGTGGTAGTCGTCCGGCAGGTCGTGCACCACCAGGGTGGTCAGCGCCGACGCGATCGCCCGGGGGCTCTGCAGCTCGACGGAGAGCTGACCGGCCCGCCACGAGCTGGCCACCGCCAGCTCGTCGGCGGTCACCCCGCCGACCTGGGTACGGGTGATCTCCCCCACCGCCTCGACCAGGGCCGGCGCGGTCACCGCGGTCTGCACCCCGGAGCTGACCGCGAACCGGCCGAACCGGCGGGACGAGGCGAAGTCGCCCCGGATGCCGTACGTGTAGCCGCGCACCTCGCGGATGAGGTGGTTGAGCCGGGAGGTGAACGCCCCGCCGAGCACCGTGCCGGCGAGCGTCATCGGCACGTGGTCCGGGTGGGCGCGGTGCGGCGACGGGTGCCCGAGCCGCAGCGTGGACTGCACCGAGCCGGGCCGGTCCACCAGCAGGATCCGCCGCCCGGTGTGCAGCGGCACCTCGATCGGCTCGCCGCGCTCGGCCGGGCCGCCGCCGGTGCCGGCGAACGCCGCCGCGGCGAGCGCGTCCAGGTCGAGGCGGTCCAGGTCACCGGCGACGATCAGGGTGCCGGGCCGGAGGAACCACTCGGAGTGGAAGACGGTGACGTCCTCGACGTCCAGCCCGGCCACCGAGTCCGGGTCGCCGTACATCGGGCGGCCCCACCGGTTGTCGGCGCCGAACAGGTCGGCGCGCAGCGCCGCGTCGGCGCGCGGGCCGGGGTTGGCCCAGTCCATCCGCAGCGCGGTCGCCTCGTCGTCGCGGACCCGGCGCACGTCGTCGGGATCGAGCCGGGGCGTGCGGACCGCCTCGGCGAGCAGTTCCACCGCCGCGCTCAGCCGGTCCACCGGCACCTGGACGCTGACCTGGAAGGAGTCCCAGTCCAGGCCGGTCACCAGCTCGGTCCCGAGCCCCTCGACGGCCAGCGCGAAGGTCGTGGCGTCCCGCTGGGCGGTGCCCTCCTCCAGGGCCTTGGCCAGCACCCCGCCGAGCCCCTCCTTGCCGACCGGCTCCCGGCCGGCGCCCGCGTCGAGCAGCAGCACCGCGACGGCGAGGTTCTGCCCGGGCAGGTGCGCGGCGACCACCCGGCCGCCGGCGACCTCCCGGCGGACCACGGCGGGGAACCGGTACGGGCGGGGAATGCCCGCGCCGGGACGGGCGGCGATCAGCGTCATGGGGTCTCCTCCGGCAGGTAGGTCAGGGTCACCCGGTCGTCCGCGCCGAGCAGCTCGGCGGCCAGCTCGGCGATCTGGTCGGCGGTCACCGCCAGCCAGGCCGGCAGCCGCTCGGCGGCCCGGGCCGGGTCGCCGAACTGGGTGGCGTACCGGCCGAGGGTGTCCGCCCGGCCGTCCACCGTGGACATCTGCCGCCACCAGGCGGTGCTGAGCAGCGCCTTGGCGCGGTCCAGCTCGGCGTGGGTCACCGGCACCGTGGTCAGCTCGTCGACGACCTCGGCGACGCCGGCGGCCAGCCGCTCGGCGCCGATTCCGGGGCGGGCGGTGGCGGTGGCGATCAGCGGCGCCGGGGCGTGCGCCAGGTCCACCCCGTACGCCCCGACCAGGTCCGGCTGGGCGATCCGTTCCCCGTCGGCGAGGCGCTGGTAGAGGCGGCTGCCCCGGCCGCTGCCGAGCACCGCGGCGAGCACGGTCGCCACGTCGTACCCGGGGGTGCCGAAGGGGTGGGTGCGGTGCGCGACGTACACCCGGGGCGCGGGGACGTCGCCGGTGACGGTCTCGACGGCGGCCCGGCCGGTGGCCGTGACGGTCCGGCCGTCCGGCGCGGCGGGGATCTCCTCGCGCGGCGGGATCGACCCGAAGTACTTGTCGGCGAGGGCGAAGACCTCGGCGGCGGAGGCGTCGCCGACGACGGTGAGCACGGCGTTGTTCGGCGCGTAGTAGGTGGCGTGGAACGTCTGGAAGGTGGCCAGGTCGGCGGCGTTCAGGTCGGCCATCGAGCCGATCGTCGCGTGGTGGTACGGGTGGCCGGGCGGGTAGAGCAGCGGCAGCAGCCGCAGCCACGCGTCGCCGTACGGCACGTTCTCGTAGCGCTGGCGACGCTCGTTCTTCACCACGTCGCGCTGGTTGTCCAGCGTCTCCTGGGTGAGCGCGGGGACCAGGCCGCCCATCCGGTCGGCCTCGAGCCAGAGCGCCAGCTCCAGGTGCTCGGCCGGGACGGTCTCGAAGTAGTTCGTCCGGTCCGGGTTGGTGGTGGCGTTGAGCGAGCCGCCGGCGCCCTGCACCAGCCGCATGTGCTCGGTCTTGGCGACGTTGATCGACCCCTCGAACATCAGGTGCTCGAAGAGGTGGGCGAAACCGGTCTGCCCCGCCGGCTCGTGCCGGGATCCCACGTCGTACCAGAGGTTGACCGCCACCGCCGGGGCGGTGCGGTCCTCGCTCACCACCACGCGCAGGCCGTTGTCCAGTCGGGTCGTCTCGATGGGCCAGGGGTAACCGCTGTCGGGCATGACCCGACGCTATCCGATCTCCCGGGCGGAAAGGGGACTCGTCCTCGGTCGGCGAGCCCGCGCGGCGCGGCGGGCATCGACCGGGCGGCGGGCGGGTACCGCAGGGGCATGCCGAGCCCCTCCCCCTCCGTCGCCGCCGGCGCGGCCGTCGCCGCCGGCGCGGCCGTCGCCGTCGCCGGGGCCGCCGCCGTCCTGACCCGCTGGCGCGGGGCCCGCCTGCTGCACCCGGCCGGCCGCTCGTTCACCGCCGAGGTGATGATCTGGGGTACGCCCGGACCGCCGACCGGCGTGGCGCTGCTCGACGAGCCGGGTCGGTACCCGGCCACGGTGCGGATCTCTCGTGGAGTGCCCACCCCGGACGGCTGGCCGGACGTGCTGGGGCTGGCCGTCCGGCTGCACCTGGCCGACGCCCGGGCGTTCGACCTGCTGGTCAGCTCCAGCGGGGCCGCTCCGGTGCTGCGCAACGTGCCACTGCCCCGGCGGCGCTTCACCGGGACGTACAGCACGATCATGCCGTACCGGGTCGGGGCGCGGCGGCTGTGGCTGGCGGCGCTGGCCGATCCGGACTCGCCCGACCTGGGCCGGAGCCTGGCCGAGGTGGCGGCGGCGACCCGGGCGGACGCGCCGCGGCTGGTGCTCGCGGTGGCGTCCGCCGTCGGGCCGTGGCGGCCGGTCGGCCAGGTCACCCTCGGCGGGCAGCTGGACGCCCGGACGGACGCCGCGCTGGCGTTCGACCCGGTGCGCAACCTGCCGGCGGGCCTGCGGGCGGCGGGCCCGCTCGCCTGGTTGCGCGAGCAGACCTACCGGGGTTCCCGCCGGGCCCGGGGGGCGGTCGATCAGTCGGGGGGCTCGATCGGGGTCGCGGTCTGATCGGAGGTGCGCCGCTCCAGCACCGTGTCCGGGGCGGCGTTGCGGTCCTCCTCCCGGATGTCGGACTCAGTGAGGATGGCGTCGGCCTGCGCCTGCGGGTCCTCACTGCCGACCGCCGCCTCCTCGGGCAGCAGATGGGCACGGGACTCCACCCGCTCCTGGTCGCTCTGCTCGTGACTCATGCCGAACCTCATACCCCGCCGGACCGCCGGACACGCCCGCAAGATCGCGCGGCCGATCCGGCGCCGGGCGGCGCCGGACGGGCCGCGCCGGAGGCTCAGCGGAACGGGCCGCGCACCTCGTAGGTGATCCCGCCGGAGGAGGACCCGGAGGTGCCGCGCTGGGATGAGAAGTAGAGCCGGCTGCCGTCCGGGGAAAAGGCCGGGCCGGTGATCTCCGACGAGGACTGCCCCGTAAGCCTGACGAAAGGCGTGACAACGGCGTCCGGTGTGATCAGATTGATTTCCATGTTGCCGCCGTCCTCGGCGACGTAGAGGTCGCCGGAGCGGGTGCCGGTGATGTTGTCCACCCCGGTCAGCGGCGCGGCCCCGCCGGTCACCAGCGAGTCGTCGTACGCCAGGTCGATGCGCTGGTTGACCGCGTCGTACGCCCAGACCCGGTTGTCGCCCTTGGTGGTGAACCAGCAGGTGCCGTCGGCGTACCAGCAGCCCTCGCCGCCGTTGAACTTCTTCGCACCGGAGACCTGCTGCCGGGTGTAGGTCGGCGAGCCGTCCGGGTCGGGCACCCGCGCCCAGCTCACCGGGCCGCTGGTCGCGGTGCCGGCGACCAGCACCTCCAGGGTGCCGGCGGAGAGGTCGCCCCAGACGGTCGGGCGGAACCGGTAGAAGCAGCCGCTGGACTCGTCCTCGGTCAGGTAGATCACCTTGCGGACCGGGTCGGCCGCCGCCGCCTCGTGGTTGAAGCGGCCCAGCGCCGGCCGGCGCACCGCCGCCCGGCCGCCCTGCGGGTACGTCTCGTAGACGTAGCCACGGCTGACCTCCTCGCAGGAGAGCCAGGTCCCCCACGGAGTGGCCCCGCCGGCGCAGTTGCGGTTGGTGTTGGACAGGATCCGGTACGCCGAGGCGATTGTGCCGTCGGCGTTGAACCGGATCGCCGAGGCACCCCCGGTGATGGCGATCTCCGAGTTGGAGACGTAGATCCAGCCGGTGCCGGCGGCGAAGCAGGCGCCGCCGTCGGGCGCGTCGTGCCAGGTGTACGACGTGCCGGACACCACCTGCCGGGACCGGGCGACGATCCGGCTGGTGAAGCCGGCGGGAAGCTGGAGGCCACGGGCGTCCGCGGCGCCGAGCGGCCCGTACGGGCCGACGCCGGGCTGGGCCGGGGCGGCGAGCGCGGCGCCGGACCAGAGACTGCCGGCGAAGGCGGCGGCCCCACCGGCGACGGTGGCGCGCAGGACGGTACGACGGTCCATCGGTTACCTCCGGAGGGAACGAGCGGTACCGATGAAGGTACCGCCGGATGCATCGATGATGGTGAACATCGGGCGAGCCTTTCCGAACGACCCGGTGAGCCTTTCGCGTCCGGTCGGGTAGGCTGATCGACGTGACGCGCTCGTATCGATGGTTTAGGCAGCCGGCTCCGACGCCGGTGACCTCGCCATGAGCTGACGTCACCTGAGTTTTCGAGCCGGCCGGGCAGGAGCTTCCGCTCCTGCCCTTCGCTGTTAGAGCAGCCGGCTCGACCCGGGCACCGGCCCCGGGCACGGTCGGCGGAAGGATGCCCACCGTGACCACTCCGGAGACCCCCGCGGTCGTCGATCAACGGATCGACCGCGTCGTGCCGTTGACCACCCCCGCCCTGCTCCTGCACGACCTGCCGCTGGACGCCCCGCTCGCCGCCGCCGTGCTGGCCGGCCGCCGCGCGGTGGGCCGCGTGCTGGACCGCGCCGACGACCGCCTGCTGGTGGTGGTCGGCCCGTGCTCGGTGCACGACCCGGCCGCCGCGCTCGACTACGCCCACCGGCTGCGCGAGGCCGCGGACCGGCACGCCGACGACCTGCTGGTGGTGATGCGGGTCTACTTCGAGAAGCCGCGTTCGACGGTGGGCTGGAAGGGCCTGATCAACGACCCCGCGCTGGACGGCTCCGGCGACGTCAACCGTGGCCTGCGCACCGCGCGGGCGCTCCTGCTCGACGTGCTGCGCCTCGGCCTGCCGGTGGGCTGCGAGTTCCTGGACCCGATCACCCCGCAGTACATCGCCGACACGGTGGCCTGGGGTGCGATCGGCGCCCGGACGGTGGAGAGCCAGGTGCACCGCCAGCTCGCCTCCGGGCTCTCCATGCCGATCGGCATGAAGAACCGTCCCGACGGCAGCATCGGCACGGCGGTGGACGCGATCCGGGCGGCCGGCGTGCCGCACGTCTTCCCCGGCATCGACGTCTCCGGCACCCCGGCGATCATGCACACCCGGGGCAACGCCGACGGGCACCTGGTGCTGCGCGGCGGCGGCGACCGGCCGAACTACGACGCGGACTCGGTGGCGGGCGCGCTCGATCTGCTGCGGGCGGCCGGCCTGCCCGAGCGGGTGGTGGTCGACGCCAGCCACGCCAACAGCGGCAAGGACCATCGCAACCAGCCGAAGGTCGCCGCCGACGTGGCCGCCCAGCTCGCCGCCGGCCAGCGCGGCGTCGTCGGCATCATGCTGGAGAGCTTCCTGCTCGACGGCCGCCAGGACCTGGACCCGACCCGGGAGCTGACCTACGGCCGGTCGGTCACCGACGCCTGCATCGGCTGGGACACCACCGCCGAGGTGCTGGAGCACCTGGCCACCGCCGTCCGCGCCCGCCGGGCCACCCTGCCCACTCCCGCCTGACCTGGTTTGGGCGATTCGGGCGAGGGTAGCTGGGCGGAGTGACCGATGACGTACCGGTGACCGACGAGGTCGACACCCGGCAGCTCGACGAGCTGCTCGACGACATCTACCACGGCCAGGAGCGGATCACCCAGGCGAACATCTACCGCCGGGCGGTCGCCGCGGAACTGCCGCCGACCCTGCTCTCCCGGATCGCCGCGCTCCCCCAGGGCGAGTACGCGGCGGACGAGGTGGCCGACCTGCTGGGCGGGTCGTCCGGTTGAGCGACCGGCGCACGGGTGGACCAGGACGACGAGAGGACGACGGCATGACGCACCACGAGGGGCACGAGCACGAGTCCGTGCCGGCGCTCGGCCAGCCCCCGGAAGGCCGGGACACCACCCCCGAGCCGGACTTCGCCAACGAGCACGACCGCACCGCGGTCGACCGCGACGTGATCACCGGCGAGGACTCCGACGAACGCGAGCCGGAGGCCTCGCGCGGCTGGGCCGGAGAGAACGGCGGCACCACCCCGACCTGAGCGGGACGACGCGAAAGGGGGCCGGCGCAGCGCCGGCCCCCTTCGCGCGTACGGGTCACTTCTCGTGGTGGCCCCCGCCCTCGGCGGCTCGCTGCGCGACGGCGTACCCCATCTGGAGGAAGTCCGAGGCGGCGACGGCGGTCAGCGCGGTGGCCACCAGCCGGGTCAGCCGGGGCGTCAGCACCAGCCCGGCGGTGAGGCCGGTGGCGACCCAGACGGCCAGGCAGAACGGGCAGCTCAACAGCTCGCCGATGGCGTGCCGCGTCGAGCTGCCCTGGTCGCGGACCTCCTCCATCACCTCGCCGCTGCCGATCGGGTGGTCGTAGCGGGTGAACGGGGCCCGCAGCGGGCTGGTGATCGCGTCCTTGGAGAGCAGCCGGCTGAGCTTGTGCGTGGCGATGGAGAGCAGCACCACGTCGGCCGGGGCGGGACGGTCCGGCACCGGCCGGCCGGTCGCCCGGACCAGGCCGGCCAGGGACGCGGTGACCGTGGCGTACGTGCCCATCGCCGCCAGGTAACTGCCCAGCGGCCGATACTCGTGCGGGGCGTACGCCTGGCGCAGCCGCGCCACCCTCTGTTTCAGGCCACCCTGGGTCACCGGCGCCTCCTCGTTCCTCGTCACGGTCCGCTCAACCGGCCGTCAGGTTGTCGGCCACCTCGCCCGCGAGGTTGGCCAGGGCCTCGTCGGCCAGGCCGTCGTCGCCCCCGGTCAGGTCGAGCCGGACCCGGGACCCCCCGGCGTCGCCCGGCTCCACCTTCAACTCTGCCGACCAACCGGGGGCTGAGTCGGTGCTCCACCGGGCCCGCAGCTCATCGGCGCTGGCCTCCCGGGGGCGCTCGCCGCCGTCGGACCGCAGCGGCTCCGGCAGCCAGGCCGAGGCCCGGGCCGGGTCGGTCGCGGTGCCGAACACCACCTCGGGCGGCGCGGACATGCCGATCTCGGCGCGCATGGCCATCACGCGTCCCGCAGCCGGCTCGGGTCGACCTCGCGGCCGGGGTGCCGGGCCAGGTACTCCGTCTCCAGCTCGGCGGTGCGGCGCAGGTGGTGGGCGAGCGCGGAGTCGGCCGCGTGGCGCAGGGTGTCCAGCCGGGTGCGGTGCAGGCTCTGCAGCTCCCGGATCAGGTCCTCGTCGCTCAGCTCCGCCGGGTCGATCCCGAGCTCGCCGTCGACCTGCCCGCCGGAGGCCGACGTGTCGCGGACGTGGTCGCCGTCCCACTCCGTCATCCGCTGCTCCGGGCTGACGTCACCGGACTGACGTACTGATTCGGTCATGTCGTCCCCTCGGGCTCGTTCGGGCTGGCGTCTAGACGGATGCCCAGCCGGGATGTCGCCAAACCCTCCTACGACACCGCGTCGGAGACGCCGGGGTGTCCCGGTACGCTCGATGCCATGAAACGGCTCTGGACACCGGCGTGGATCGCCCGCCACGTGGCCATGGTCGTGCTGGTCGTCGGGTTCCTGGCGCTGGGCTGGTGGCAGATCAGCCGGGCGGCCTCGGGCAACACGCTCAGCTGGGCGTACGCGGTGGAGTGGCCGATCTTCGCCGGCTTCGTGGTCTTCGTGTGGTGGCGTGAGGTCCGCCATACGCTGCGCGGCCCGGCCGCCACCGCGCCGGAGGCGGCCACCGTCGCGGACGGCGCGCCCGACCCGGCCGTCCCGGCGGTACGCCGCCCGGTGCGGGTGGCCCGGGTGCCGGTCGCGGCCGACACCGCGGACGACGCCGACCTGACCGAGTACAACCGCTACCTCACATGGTTGAACGCCAATCCGGGCGCGAGGCCCGGCGACTATCCCGGCTGAGGCCGGTGCGGAAGGACGGACGACGGTGGGCGGAGCCCTTACCCGGTACCGCGTGATCGCCTGGATCGTGGGCGTGGCGCTGGCCGTGCTGGTGCTGATCGGCATGCCGCTGAAGTACGCGTTCGACGAGCCGCTCGTGGTGGCGGTCGTCGGCACCGCGCACGGCTGGCTCTACATGCTCTACCTGGCCGCCACCTTCGACCTGGGCCGCCGGATGAACTGGCCGCTGAAGCGGATGCTGCTGGTGATGCTCGCCGGCACCGTGCCGTTCGTGTCGTTCGTCGCCGAGCGCCGGGTCACCCGGGATCTCGCGGCCCGGCAGACCCAGGCGCCGGAGCCGGTCGCCGCGCGCTAGCCCCCCGCCCGCTCCGGCCGCCAGTAGCCGGCCGCGGCGGCCGGGTCCTCCGCGTCGGGATAGCGGTGCAGCTCCCGGGCCCGCCGCAGCGCCCGGCTGACCTGGCCGAACTGCTGCTCGTCGTCGCTGCTGAACAGCAGCACCTCGACGCCCCCGCAGTGCCCCCACAGCTCGTACGCCGGCGGCCGCCAGCGGTCGCCGGCCACGACCAGCAGCACCGGCAGCAGGAACACCACCCCGAGGGTCAGGTACGCCCCGGCGGTGAGCCGTTGCAGCCCGCCAGTGAAGCCGAGCAGCACGCCGACGGCGGTGATCAGGGCGGCGGTCACCGCCATCGCCCGCACGGCCAGCCGGTCGTGCGGGCCCCGCCCCACGCGCAGGTGGGTGAGGTCGGCGACGGCGAAGCTGTTCCGGCCGACGGTGAACCGTTCGGTGGTCACCACGATCCCCGGGCGCGCGTAGAGCAGGTTCGTCCCGCGCGACGAGCGCGGCGGGCGGGTGGCGGATCGGTCTGCCTGCTGCACGGCGTCCTCCCAGGGGCCGGCGGTGCCGGCGCTCCCACCGTGCCGTGCCTGTTCACGGCGGGATTCCCGGCTCCGGGTCCCATTGTGTTGCCGCTCCGCCCGCCCTGTCGGTCGGATTCCCGCCTCTGGCCCGGCCACATCGGCCGGGGGTGCCACGAAGTGGCATCCATGTCGGTTTTGTCGGACGCGTCGTGGGTGCGACCTGCGACATGCGTCGAGAACGACGAATCCGGTCAGAGGCCGCGAAGGGCCACGAAGCATCCGCGACACGCCGCACGCCACGCCTCAGGGGTGTCAGCGGAGATCACGCTGCGCAGCCGCATTTCCTGCCCCTTTGCCAACTTTCGCCCCGGCTTCCCCTGCGCGTGACTTCCGTCCCGGGTTAGGTTGGGCGGGCCGGCGCGGTCGACCGCCATCCGTCCGGATGGCCCCGCCGCCGGTGCCGTCGGGGGCGTCAGCATCCCCCGAGGGCCCGTGGAGAGGAGCTTTCCGCTCTTGTCGTCCTTACGGATGCTGGTGCGAACGCTCACGGTCGCCGGCCTCACGGCCGCGCTGATCGCCCCGTCGACGGCGGCTCGGGCCGAGCCGTCGGTGGCCGAGCTGACCGCACGGATCGAGAAGTCCTCGACCGAGCTGGAACGGGTCGTCGAGTCCTACAACAAGCTCAACGAGGAGATCAAGGCCAACAAGAAGACCGCGGCGGAACTGCAGGCGAAGATCGGCCCGCTGGAGGAGCAGGCCGCGCGGAGCCGGGCGGACGTCGGCGAGATGGCCGCCACGGCGTACAAGACCGGCGGCCTGCGGACCGCCGAGGCGCTGCTCGAACCGGGTGGGTCCGCCGCCCTGATGGACCGGCTCAGCACGATCGACCGGCTCACCCGGGAACGTCAGGACCGCATCGCCGGCTTCACCACCAGCCAGCGCAAGCTGCTCGACGAGAAGGCCCGGCTGGACGTGACGCTGAAGCGGGAGGCCGCACAGGTCCGCAGCATGGCGAAGACCCGGAAGAAGATCGAGGGCGACCTGGCCCGGCTCTACGAGCTGCGCCGGGCGGCGTACGGCCGGGCCACCGAGGCGCCGACGCCCCGGCCGGCCGCCCGATCCGTCGACAACGACGCGCCCGCCGTCTCCGGCAGCGCCGGGGTCGCGGTGCGCTACGCGTACGGGGCGATCGGCAAGCCGTACGTCTGGGGCGCGGACGGTCCCGGCGGCTACGACTGTTCCGGCCTCACCTCGGCCGCCTGGCGGGCGGCGGGCAAGTCCCTGCCGCACAACACCCGGATGCAGTGGAGTGTGGTGACCCACATCGGCCGCGGTGACCTGCGCCCGGGAGACCTGGTCTTCTACCGCGGCCTGGGCCACATGGCCCTGTACGTCGGGGGCGGGCAGATCATCGACGCGCCCAGCGCCGGGCGCAACGTGCTCAAGCGCGACATGGACATCATGCCGATCCAGGGTTACGGCCGGGTCCGCTGACCTGACCCGGAAACGGCGAACGGCCGGCGTCCCCCTATCGGACGCCGGCCGTTCGTTGTCATTACTACCAGCTCAGGCCGCCTGCAGCCCCTCGGCGCGGGCCAGCTCGCGGAGCCGGCCGAGGGCCTGGATCTCCAGCTGGCGGATCCGCTCCCGGGAGAGCGAGAAGCGCGACGCGACCTCGGTGAGCGAGTGCTCGCGACCGTCCTCGAGGCCGTAGCGGGCCCGCATGATGCCGGCCGACCGGTCGTCGAGGTGGTTGAGCAGACCCTCGATCCGCTGCCGCTCCAGGCCGGTGAGGACGATCTCCTCCGGCGACGGGGCGTCGCTGTCGGCGACCAGGTCACCGAGGTTGGTGTCGCCGTCGTCGCCGACCGGGGTGTCCAGCGACACCGTGTCCTGCGACCAGCGGACCAGCTCGTTGACCCGCTCGACGGTGACGCCGAGGGCCGCCGCGATCTGCTCCGGCTCCGGGTCGCTGCCCAGCTCACGGGTGAGCTGCCGGGCCACGTTGCGCATCCGGTTGACGTCCTCCACCAGGTGCACCGGCAGTCGCACGGTGCGCTCCTGCTGGGCGATCGCCCGGCTGATGGCCTGGCGGATCCACCACGTCGCGTAGGTGGAGAACTTGTAGCCGCGCTCGTAGTCGAACTTCTCCACCGCGCGGACCAGGCCGGTGTTGCCCTCCTGGATCAGGTCCAGCATGGGCATCCCGGACCGGACGTAGCGCCGGGCGATGGAGACGACCAGCCGCAGGTTGGCCCGGATGAAAAGATCCTTGGCGCTCTCGCCCTCGACGACCAGGCGCTCCAGGTCCTCCCGGTCGACGCCCTCGGGCACCCGGTCCTCGCCGAGCAGGTGCTCGGCGTACAGGCCGGCCTCGATGGCCTTGGAGAGGTCGACCTCCTTGGCGGCGTCCAGCAGCGGCGTCCGGGAGATCTCGTGAAGGTAGACGCCGACCAGGTCGCGCTCCTCGGCGACCTCGTCGGTCCGCATGCCGATGTTCTTGTCCACGTTGCCCACGGTCCCCTCGCTCGCGCCGGTTGCCCGGTTCCTTGCCATCCCCACGTCCATCGGTTCTCCCCCGTAACCTCCGCTGTGCCCGTCGGTGCTGACACCTACACAACAGATGAGACGTGTCGGGGATTCCATGTCGTGAGTCGAAAGTGTCACGAATGCCTGAGTATCAGCTGAAAGCCAAGTCCACGTTTGCTGTCAGCACCCCGTTCGGGGCTCACCGACCCCGCACCACGAACAGGCTGGCGGATCAGGAGAAAGCGACCTCCGCCCCCGGCAATCGCACCATTGCGACGCCGACGACACAGCGACCTCCGTCACCGCCCGGCTGCGATCCTGGTCACTGCCAGATACGCGCCGGTACGCCGGTCGGTTCATGCACGGGACATTGATTACCCCGCCCCCTGGACAACAATCAGGGGCGGGTGGGACGTCCCGTCCGCGACGTGTTCCGCGTCTCACCCGGTCCGGGGAGCAACGCAGGGGTGGTACGGCTCAGGAGGCGAGCAGGGCGAGCGCGCCACGCACCTGGTGGGCGGCGCGGGCCAGTGCCGCCCGGGCGGCGGGCACCTCGGCCCCGGAGACCAGGGAGACCAGGGCGGTCTTGAGGTCGCCGTCGGCCTCGTGCAGGGCGCGCCGGCAGATCTCCTCGGAGCAGCCGGTGGCCTCCATCAGGATCGAGATCATCCGGCCGCGCAGCTTCGCGTTGGTGGCCACCATGTCGATCATGAGGTTCGAGTAGACCCGGCCGAGGCGCACCATCACGGCCGTGGAGAAGGTGTTCAGCACCAGCTTCTGCGCGGTGCCCGCCTTCATCCGGGTCGAGCCGGTGACCACCTCGGGTCCGGTGTCCACCCCGATGAACACGTCGACCGAGGAGGCGGCCGGCGCGTCCGGGTTCGCGCAGAGCAGCACCGTCGCGGCACCCTGCGCCCGGGCTGCGGCGAGCGCCCCGAGGACGTACGGGGTGCGTCCGCTGGCCGCCAGGCCGACGACCAGGTCCGCCGGCCGTACGCACTCGGCCGCCTCGGCGGCGCCGCCCCGCTCGTCGTCCTCGGCGTCCTCGACGGCGCGCCACATCGCGTCCGGGCCGCCGGCCAGGTGGGAGCAGAACCAGTGGCGCGGGGAGTTGAAGGTGGGGGCCAGTTCGGCGGCGTCGAGCACGCCGAGGCGGCCGGACGTGCCGGCGCCGAAGTAGTGCACCCGGTGCCCGCCGCGCAGGGCGGCCACGGCCAGGTCGACGGTCGCGGCGATCTCGTCGAGGACGGCCGCGACGGCGGCCGGCACCCGGCGGTCGGCGTCGTTGATGACGGTGAGCACGTCCCGGGTCGACATCAGGTCGAGGTCGGCGCTGTCCGGGTTGCGGCGCTCGGTCGGGGCGCCCACCCGCACCACGGGTCGGGCCACCACCGCTGCCTCGTCCGGCTCCACCCGGCCGGCGGTCACCCGCGCCTCCGCCCCGGGCCGACCCGGTGCGACTGGACCGCCTCGGCGGTCGCCTCCAGCGCCTTGCGGGCCCGCGCCCGGTTGCGCGCGGCCACCCCGACGAAGAGCACGTCGACGACGGTGAGCTGGGCCAGCCGGCTGGCCATCGCGCCGGAGCGGTAGGTGGTCTCGCGGGCGGCGGTGGTGAGCACGAAGTCGGCGACCTCGGTCAGTGGCGAGCGCGGGAAGTTCGTCAGCGCGACGGTCGACGCGCCCCGCGCCCGGGCCTGCTCCAGCACCTCGATCACGTCTGAGGTGGTGCCGGTGTGCGAGATGCCGACGGCGACGTCCCCCTTGCCGAGCAGCGCGGCGGAGGTCAGCGCGGTGTGCACGTCGGGGAAGTAGAAGGCGGTGCGACCGATGCGGTGCAGCTTCTGCTGGAAGTCCGAGGCGACGAATCCGCTGGCCCCGGCGCCGTAGACGTCGATGCGGCCGGCGGCGGCGATGGTGTCCACCACCCGCTCGCAGACCGCCGGGTCGAGCTGCTCGGCGGTCTCCTCCACGGCCCGGGCGTCGTTGAACGCGATGGTGGCGATGATCTGGGCCAGGTCCGCGCCGGGCGGGATGTCACCACCGACGACCCGGGCGTCCGGCGGTTCGACCCGGCGGGCGGCCTCGGCGGCGAGCCGGATCCGCAACTGCGGGTAACCGTCCATGCCCACCGACCGGCAGAACCGGATCACGGTGGCCTCGGAGGTCTCGGCGGCGGTGGCGAGGTCGGTGATGGTCCGCCGCGCGGCGTCGGCCGGGTTCGCGACGACCAGCCGGGCCACCCGCTGCTCGGCGGGCGACAGCGAGGGGAGCAGGCCGCTGATGTGGACGATCAGCCCACCCTGCTCGTGACTCACAGAAATCTTCGGACTCTTCGCCACGGATGAAACTTACTTTCATGAGCTGCGGCCCGTCAACCATCACCGCACGTATCTGACACAAGTATCCCCCGCGCAGGCCCGGTTGCGGCAGCGTGCCCGGTTCCCGCCGGACATCGGGTCCGCCCACGACCACGCTACGGTGTCTCGCATGGCGGATCGCAGCGTGCTGGTCACCGGTGGGACGGGCGGACTCGGCGGGGCGGTCACCGCCGCCTTCGTCCAGGCGGGCTGGCGGGTGGTCGTACCCCAGCGGGAGAGCGCCACCGCGGCGGAACCGGCCGCGGCCGGTCCGGTCCGGGTGACCGCGGACCTGATGGACCCGGCGGGGGTCGACCGGGCCGTCCGGGCCGCCGCCGACGACCCGGCCGCGCCGCTGCGCGCGGTGGTCAACCTGGTCGGCGGGTACGCCAGCGGGGGCCGGGTGCACGAGACGCCGGTCGAGGAGTTCGAGCGGATGCTGTCGATCAACCTGCGCCCCACCTACCTGGTCACCCAGGCGGCGCTGCCGCACCTGATCGCGGCCGGCGGCGGCGCGGTGGTCTGCGTCTCGGCCCGGGCGGCGCTCGCGCCGTTCCCCGGGGCGGCCGGCTACGCCACCGCCAAGGCGGCCGTGCTGGCCTTCGCCAACGCGGTGGCGGTCGAGTACCGGGCCTCCGGCGTCCGCTGCAACACCGTGCTGCCCAGCGTGATCGACACTCCGGCGAACCGGACCGCCCAGCCGGGCGCCGACCACCGCCGCTGGGTGAGCCCGGCCGAGATCGCCCCGGTGGTCTGCTTCCTCGCCTCGGACGAGTCCGCACCGACCAGCGGGGCGGCCGTCCCGGTCTACGGGCGGGCCTGAACGGCCAGCCGCTCCCGGAGCGTCGCGGCGGCCGGCGGGTCGGGAAGCGGGTCGGGAGCCGGCGGCTCGAGAGCCGGCGGCTCGGCCTCCGGCGGCAGCCAGGCCGCCAGGTGGGCGCGGATGCGCCGCGTCACGTCGTCCGGCGTGCCCCCGGCGTCGACCAGCACGAAGCTCGGGTACTCGGGCAGGGTGCGGTACGCGGCGTCGGCGGCGGTCAGCCAGCCCATCGTCTCGTGGTCGTCGCCGCGCCGCTCGATCCGCCGGTACGCCTCCGCCGGGTCGACGGTGAGCAGGAAGGTCACCTGCGGGGGTGGGAACACCCGGTAGCCGATCCGGGCCAGCCGCTCCCAGCGCTGCCCGCCGTGCGCCCGGATGCTGGCGTACTGGCAGGCGGAGTAGCGGTCCATGACGGCCGTGCGGCCGGTCACCAGGCAGCTCAGCAGCGCGGCGGCGATGGCCAGCCAGCGCAGCACCGACTCGACCGCGAGCACCCCGTTACGCCCGACCAGGCGCTGCGCGTCGGGGCGTCCGAGCCGGTTGGCGAGCCGACCGAGCCAGCGCCGGCCGCCGGCGTTGCGGTGGTAGGTGGCGGGCCGGCCGGCCGCGGTGAGCGCGGCGGCGAGCCGGTGCGCCTGGGTGGTCTTGCCCGAGCCGTCGATGCCGATCAGGGCGACCCGGCGTAGTCGGGCCGTGCCGCCGGTCGCCCGCAATGATCTGGCCACCTTGCACAGGTTATCCGACCCGCGCTCCCGCTCGGCGGTTTGCCCGTTTCCGGGCCCGGTGCCCCTTGTCTGTGCTCCCGAGGTGTGGGTGGCGGGCAGGCCGGGTACGCAACGTCATTTCCGACCGCCTGTCCACCTTCACGACGACGGGAGAACCAGATGGCCGAGCGCGGGGACGAGAGCCTGTTGTACACCTGCAAGCGGGTCGCCGCCGTGCTCAAGCAGAACGACATCCCCTTTGCCCTCGGCGGCAGCTTCGCCGTCTACGCGCACGGCGGCCACTCCAGCGAGCACGACGTGGACTTCCTGCTCCGCGAGGAGGACGTCGAGCGGTCCCTGGAGGCGCTGGTCGCCGAGGGCTTCACCGCCGAGCGCCCCCCGGAGGACTGGCTGGTGAAGGTCTACGACGAGGGGCGGATGGTGGACCTGATCCACCGGCCGGTCGAGACCCCGGTGACGGAGGAGACCTTCGCCGACACCGTGGTGCGCCCGGTGGACGCCATCCACATGCCGGTGCTCTCCGCGACCCGGCTGATGGTGCACAAGCTGCTCAGCTTCTCGCAGCACTACTGCGACTTCGCCCGCGGCCTGCCGCTGGCCCGCTCGCTGCGGGAACAGATCGACTGGGAACGGGTACGGAAGGAGACGCAGCACTCGCCGTACGCGGAGGCGTTCCTGGTGCTGCTGGACCGGCTCGACGTGGTCCCGTACTCCGGCACGCCCGTGCCGTACGCCCGCACCCCCGAGGGAGAGGAGACACCGTGACCGAGCATGGTGCCGGCCCGCCGGACGAGTACGTCGAGGCGGAGATCCACCGGATGCTCGCCGAGGACCCGGACGTCGCCGAGCAGGGGATCACCGTGCTCTACCGGGAACGCGGCCTGGTCCTCTACGGCGAGGTCGAGAGCCCGCACCGGCGGGAGGAGATCCTGCGCCGGGTGTCCGAACGTTTCCCGGACGTGCCGATCACCAGCGACATCGGCGTGATCCGGACGCAGGCACCGACGCAGGTCGAGGAGCTGCCGTGAGGGGGGCCCGACGATGATCCGGATCGCCGCCGTCGGCGACGTGCACGTGGACGAGGACGTGGTCGGCCGGTTCCGGCCGGCTCTGGAGGAACTGCCCGACTGCGCCGACGCGCTGCTGCTCGCCGGGGACCTGACCCGGCACGGCACCGAGTCCGAGGCGCGCTGCGTGGCCCGCGAGTTCGGCGGGATCGGGGTGCCGGTGATCACCGTGCTCGGCAACCACGACCATCAGTGCGACGAGGTGCCGCAGGTGGTCAAGGTGCTGGAGGACGCCGGGATCACCGTGCTGGAGGGGACGAGCACGGTGGTGGAGTGCGCCGGCGGCCGGCTCGGCGTGGCCGGGGTCAAGGGCTTCGGCGGCGGCTTCGCCGGCCGGTGCGCCAGCGACTTCGGCGAGCCGGAGATGAAGGCCTTCGTCCGGACCACCAACGAGAGTGCCGAGGCGCTGGGCAGGGCGCTACGCGAGCTGGACTGCGACCTGCTGGTCGCGCTCACCCACTACTCCCCCGTACCGGACACGCTCGCCGGTGAGCCGCTGGAGATCTACCCGTTCCTGGGGTCGTACCAGCTGGGTCAGGCGATCGACTCGGCGCCGACCGCGCTGGCCCTGCACGGGCACGCCCACGCGGGCACCGAGCGGGGCACCACCCCGGGCGGAGTCCGCGTCCGCAACGTCGCGCACCCGGTGATCAAGCAGGCCTACAGCATCTTCCACCTGGGGGACCACCTCGAATGATCTCCCAGGTTTCCCGAATCGGGGAGCCGGGTATTCAGCCGCCATGGAGCTGATTCTCTGGATTCTCGCAGTCGTACTCGTGGTCGCCGGCATCCTCGCGCTGTTCCGCCGGCAGATCCTGTGGGGCGTCGTCCTCATCGTGGTGGGCCTGCTGGTCGGCCCGGGTGGTGTCAGCATCTTCAATTGACGCTGGTTCGCGTCACCGGACCCGCCGGGGTCGTCGCCGCCGGAATCTCCGTCCTCCCAGACCTGGAGATCCGGAAGCGACGACCCCGGCGCCGTGCGTGCCGGGTCTGCCTGACGCCGTCGCGGTGTCAGGTTTGTGCCGCCCGTCGGACGGAAATATCTCGACCATGGAGATAACGCAGAGCACCCCGCGGACCCGCGGCGCGCGTACCTGGTGGGCGCTGCTCGGCTTCGGCGCGGCCGTGACGGTCGCCGCCGCGATCGGCGGGCTGGGGGTACGCGGCACCGCCGAGGAGTACGCCGCCCTCCGGCAGCCGGACTGGGCCCCGCCCTCGTGGCTCTTCGGCCCGGTCTGGACGCTGCTCTACGCGCTGATCGCGATCGCCGCCTGGCTGGTCTGGCGCCGGGTCGGCTTCGGTCCGGCGCTCTGGGCGTGGACCGCGCAGCTCGTGCTGAACGCAATCTGGACGCCGCTCTTCTTCGGCGCCGGGCGGTACGGCCTGGCCTTCGCCGAGATCGTGCTGATGTGGGCGGCCATCGGGGTGACCGTCGTGCTGTTCCAGCGGGTCTCCCGGCCGGCGGCGGCACTGCTGCTGCCCTACTGGGCCTGGGTCACCTTCGCCGCCGCGCTCAACTTCTCCATCTGGCAGCTCAACAGCTGACCCGACGTCGCGGGGCCCCGGCACGCCCGGGGCCCCGCGACGCGTCCGGGCCTCAGCAGCGCGGCACGTTCGGGATCCAGCCGTCGTGGCCGGTGTAGACGTACGCGTCGGAGATGAACCGGCCGGAGCCGATCCGGTCCCAGATCGAGCTGGTGCCGTACGTGCCGGTGACCGTGGTGCCGGTGGTCTGGCAGTAGATGGTGACCCGGGCGCCGTCGGCGACCGAACCGACCGCGCTGTAGCCGGTGCCCGGGCCGGAGCGCACGGTCAGGTCCGCGCCGGCGGTGTTGACCGTCCCCGACGCGGTGCCGCCGGAGCAGGCGTTGTCGCTGGTGTAGCTCTTGGTGCCCCAGTAGAGCGCCAGCGTGCCGTTGAACCGGACCTGGATGTCGTTGCCGTTGAGCCGCTGCTCGTAGTGCAGGTGCGGGCCGGTCGAGCCGCCGGTGCTGCCCACCCAGCCGATCACCTTGCCGTAGCCGACGGTCTGGCCGACCGAGACGTTGAAGCCGTTGAGGTGGGCGTAGTAGGTGGTGTACCCGCCGCCGTGGTCGATCCGGACGTACTTGCCGTAGCTGCTGCCACCGAGGTCGGTGACCCGGTCGACCGTGCCGGGGGCGCTGGCGACCACCGGATCGCCGAGGTCGTCGGTGCGGTTGAAGTCCAGCGCGTACGCCGGGCTGTGGTCGGACCGGGTCTGCCCGGACCAGGACTGCCCGCAGGGGAACGGCACCTTGAAGGTCGGCGCCGCCATCGCGGGACTCGCCGGGGCCACCAGGGCCACCGCGGCGAGCAGCGTGGCCGCAGCCAGACTCCACCACCGTCTACGCATCCAGCACCTCCAATGTCGAGATTCTTCAATGCCGTGCGCCTAGAGTGGCAGAAACTTCCATCGATGGGAAGTGGCTCCGAGTGCACGTCACGGCTACTGCGCGGGAGCGCGCCCACGGCCGGTGGGCGGGTTTCGGGATTGTTACCGGGCCGTGTCCGGCCAGGGCTGGACCGGAACTGATGCAAGCGCTTACATGTGGGGACGACCATCGGACCGGCGCCGGGCCCCCACCCATGACGCGCCGGCAAGGAAGGAGAACGGCATGGCGTTTGCCAGATCACGCCAGGCTCTCGCGATCGCCGGCGTACTCGGCCTGGCGCTGGGTGCCACCGCGTGCGGCACCGGCAACGACAAGAAGAGCAGCAAGGCGGGCTCCGCCGAGTGCGCCGCATACGAGAAGTACCAGGGCAACGACGGCAAGAAGGTCTCGATCTACGCCTCGATCCGGGACGCGGAGGCCGACCTGCTGGAGCAGTCCTGGAAGCAGTTCGAGGACTGCACCGGCATCAAGATCGACTACGAGGGCAGCGGCGAGTTCGAGGCGCAGCTGCCGGTCCGGGTCGACGGCGGCAACGCGCCCGACATCGCCTTCGTGCCCCAGCCGGGCCTGGTGAAGCGGTTCGCGGACTCCGGCAAGCTGAAGTCCCTCGGGGCCGACACCAAGGCCCTGGCCGAGCAGAACATGCCGGCCGACTGGCTGAAGTACGGCACCGTGAACGGGACGCTCTACGGCGTGCCGCTCGGCGCGAACGTCAAGTCCTTCGTCTGGTACTCGCCGAAGACGTTCAAGGAGAAGGGCTGGGAGGTTCCGACCACCTGGGACCAGCTCGTCACCCTGAGCGACAAGATCGCCGCCAGCGGCGTCAAGCCGTGGTGCGCGGGCGTCGAGTCCGGTGACGCCACCGGCTGGCCGGCGACCGACTGGATCGAAGACCTGATGCTGCGCACGCAGACCCCCGAGGTCTACGACCAGTGGACGACCCACGCCATCCCGTTCAACGACCCGCGGGTCGCCGAGGCGGTGGACCGGGCCGGCACCATCCTCAAGAACGAGAAGTACATGAACGGCGGCTTCGGCGGCGTCAAGAGCATCACCACCACCTCGTTCCAGGAGGCGGGCGTGCCGGTCACCACCGGCAAGTGCGCCATGCACCGGCAGGCGTCCTTCTACGCCAACCAGTTCCCCGAGGGCACCAAGGTGGCCGAGGACGGCGACGCGTTCGCCTTCTACTTCCCGGCCATCGACCCCGCCAAGGGCAAGCCGGTGCTGGGCGCGGGCGAGTTCGTCGTCGGCTTCGCCGACCGCCCCGAGGTGCAGGCCGTGCAGACCTACCTCGCCTCCGGCGAGTACGTCAACAGCCGCGCCAAGCTGGGCAACTGGCTCACGGCGAACAACAAGCTGGACATCGCCAACGTCGCCAGCCCGATCGACAAGCTCTCCGTCCAGATCCTCCAGGACAAGAGCGCCGTCTTCCGCTTCGACGGATCCGACCTGATGCCGGCCGGCGTCGGCGCCGGGACGTTCTGGAAGGGCATGGTCGACTGGCTGAACGGCAAGGACACCGCGACGGTGCTCAAGGGCGTCGAAAACAGCTGGCCGAAGTGATTCTCCGTCGGTGGTCCGGCCCACGCCGTGGGCCGGACCACCGACCGAGCGGACCCTTGAGGGAGGGTTGATGGACTTCGACTTCGCGGCAGAACAGCCGAAGCTCTTCATGCTGATGTACGGGCTGCTCGCGTTCGTCGTGGTGGTGGGCGGCCTGCTCCTGCTCCTCGACGTGGTGCCGTCCTGGTTCGCCCGCCGTCGGGAAGCTCAGCTGGTCGCCGCCTCGACGAGCGGCGCGCCGCTCCCCCGGCGCCGGAAGCCGCGCGAGGGCATGTTCGCGTTCTTCTTCCTGCTGCCGACGCTGCTGCTGCTCATGATCGGGCTGGTCGTGCCGGCGATCCGCACCACGCTGCTCTCCTTCATGGACGCCGGCAGCAACAACTGGGTGGGGCTGCGCAACTACGGCTGGCTGTTCTCCGAGGACTCGATCGTCCGAGTGCTGACCAACACCCTGATCTGGGTGCTGCTGGTCCCGCTGGTGGCCACCTCGTTCGGCCTGCTCTACGCCGTGATGGTGGACAAGGCCCGGTTCGAGGCGGTGGCCAAGTCGCTGATCTTCCTGCCGATGGCGATCTCGTTCGTCGGCGCCAGCATCATCTGGAAGTTCGTCTACGCGTACCGCGGCGACGAGCAGGAACAGATCGGCCTGCTCAACCAGATCGTGGTCAGCCTGGGCGGCGAACCGAAGCAGTGGCTGCTCGAGTCGCCGCTGAACACGTTCCTGCTCATCGTGATCATGGTGTGGATCCAGGCCGGCTTCGCGATGGTGGTGCTCTCCGCCGCCATCAAGGCCATCCCCGCCGACATCGTCGAGGCCGCCCGCCTGGACGGGGTCACCCCGTGGCAGATGTTCTGGCGGATCACCATGCCGAGCATCCGGCCGGCGCTGATCGTGGTGGTGGTGACGCTGTCGATCGCCACGCTCAAGGTGTTCGACATCGTCCGCACCGCGACGAACGGCAACTACGACACCAGCGTGATCGCGAACGAGATGTACAACCAGGCGTTCCGGTACGGCGAGAACGGGCAGGGCTCCGCCCTGGCGGTCTTCCTCTTCGTCCTGGTCATCCCGATCGTGATCTACCAGATCCGCAACCTGCGTCAGCAGCGGGAGGGCTGAGATGACCACCGCCACGCCCACCGTCGGAGTCGGCGCGCAGAGCACCGGGAAGACCACCGCCGCCGGCCGCGTCCGTAAGCGGCTCAACACCCGCACCGCGACGCTGATCTCCATCGTCATCGCGGTGCTGTGGACCATCCCCACCTTCGGCCTGCTGGTCTCGTCCCTGCGGCCGGAGGACCAGCTCAAGACCACCGGCTGGTGGACGGTCTTCAGCGACCCGCAGTTCACCCTGGAGAACTACCAGGAAGTGCTCTTCGGGAGCTCGTCGTCCTCCGGTCAGCTGGCCAGCTACTTCATCAACTCGCTGGCAATCACCATCCCGTCGGTGCTCTTCCCGCTGGCCTTCGCGTCGCTCGCCGCGTACGCGCTGGCCTGGATCAACTTCCGGGGGCGGGACTGGCTCTACATCGCGATCTTCGCGATGCAGATCGTGCCGCTCCAGATGGCCCTCGTGCCGCTGCTCAAGTTCTTCTCCACCGGCGTCACGGTCGCCGGCGTCACCCTGATGCCGGCCTGGGACCTGGTCGACGAGCAGAAGTTCGCCCAGGTGTGGTTCGCGCACACCTGCTTCGCGTTGCCCTTCGCGGTGTTCCTGCTGCACAACTTCATGTCGCAGCTGCCCAAGGACCTGATGGAGGCGGCCCGGGTCGACGGGGCCACCCACCCCAAGATCTTCCGCACCATCGTCCTGCCGCTGATCACCCCGGCCCTGGCGGCCTTCGGCATCTTCCAGTTCCTCTGGGTCTGGAACGACCTGCTGGTCGCGCTGATCTTCGCCGGGGGCGGCAACGAGACCGCCCCGCTCACCGTTCGGCTGGCCGAGATGGCCGGCACGCGCGGCAACGAGTGGCAGCGGCTCACCGCCGGCGCGTTCGTCTCGATCGTCGTGCCGCTGATCGTGTTCCTCTCCCTGCAGCGCTACTTCGTGCGAGGTCTGCTCGCCGGCAGCGTCAAGGGCTGACCGTCGTACCGCCGCCGCCCGGCACCCCCGGGCGGCGGCGGAGCCGACGCGGAGCGGGGGAAGACCGTGACCAGGATTGATGACGTCGCCCGGCTCGCCGGGGTGTCGACCGCCACCGTCTCCCGGGCGCTGCGCGGGCTGCCGACGGTCTCGGCCGCGACGCGCCGCCGGGTGCTCGCCGCCGCCGAGCAGCTGGATTACGCGGTCTCGCCGAGCGCCTCCCGACTCGCCGGCGGCCGGACCGGGACGGTGGCCGTGGTGGTCCCCCGGATCACCCGCTGGTTCTTCAGCACCGTCGTCGAGGCCGTCGAGGAATTCCTCCACCAGGCCGGATACGACCTGCTCCTGTACAACCTGGGCGGGCGCGAGCAGGTCCGCCAGCGGGTGCTGCGCACCGCCAACCTGCACAAGCGGGTGGACGCCATCATGCTGGTCGCCACCCCGCTGCGCCCGTCCGACCTGACCGCGCTCGCCGCCTTGGACCTGCCCGGCATCACCATCAGCTCCGGCACGGTGGTGCCCGGCTGGCCCTGCGTCCGGATCGACGACGTGGCCGCGGCCCGGACGGCCACCCGGCACCTGCTCGACCTGGGCCACCGGCGGATCGCCCACATCTCCGGCGACCCGGACGACGAACTGGCCTTCACCACCCACCTGGACCGGCGCCAGGGTTACCGGGAGGCGCTCCGCTCGGTCGGGATCCGCCTCGACCCGAGCCTGGACGTGGAGTCCCAGTTCACCATCGACGGCGGCACCCGGGCCACCGCCGAGCTGCTGGCCCGGGGCGAACCGCCCACCGCGATCTTCGCCGCCTGCGACGAGATGGCGATGGGCGCGATGACCGCGCTGCGCGACGCCGGCCTGCGCGTGCCGCAGGACGTCAGCGTGATCGGCGTCGACGACCACGACCTCGCCGGGGTGCTCGGGTTGAGCACCATCGCCCAGCCCGCCGCCGAGCAGGGGCGGCTCGCCGCCCGGCTGCTGCTCGACCCGCTCGGCGCGCGCACCGCCGAGGCGTACCCCCATCGGGTTCCCGACCCCCGCGGCGGCGCCGACCGCGACCGCGCCGGCGGGCCGGTGATCCTACCCACTCGCCTGGTGGTGCGGGAATCGACCGCGCCACCGCGGGCACACTGAACGGATTCGACCGCAACAGCTCGACACAGGGAGAAGGCTCTGAACACCGACGCGACGCAGCAGGACTCCTCCGGTGGCCCCGCCACCGGATGGTGGACCGAGGCCGTCATCTACCAGATCTACCCGCGCTCCTTCGCCGACTCCGACGGCGACGGCATCGGTGACCTGCCGGGCATCACCGCCCGCCTCGGCCACCTCGCCGAGCTGGGCGTGGACGCCGTCTGGCTGTCGCCGTTCTACCCGTCGCCGCAGGCCGACGCGGGGTACGACGTGGCCGACTACCGGGACGTCGACCCGCTCTTCGGGCGGCTGGAGGACGCCGACAAGCTGATCGCGGAGGCTCGCGCCAAGGGCCTGAAGGTGATCGTCGACCTGGTGCCCAACCACACCTCCTCGGCGCACAAGTGGTTCACCGCCGCCCTGGCCGCCGCCCCCGGCAGCCCCGAGCGGGCCCGGTACGTCTTCCGCGACGGCCTCGGCCCGGACGGCGACCAGCCCCCGAACGACTGGCAGAGCGTCTTCGGCGGCCCGGCCTGGACCCGGATCACCGACCCCGACGGCCGCCCCGGCCAGTGGTACCTGCACCTGTTCGACACCGGCCAGCCCGACCTGAACTGGGACAACCCGGAGGTCCGCGAGGAGTTCCTGGACGTGCTGCGGTTCTGGCTGGACCGCGGCGTGGACGGCTTCCGGGTCGACGTGGCGCACGGCCTGATCAAGCAGGCCGACCTGGCCGACTGGCAGGAGCCGCAGGAGATCCTCTCCGGCAACGAGGTGGCGAAGCCACGGCCCCCGATGTGGGACCAGGACGGTGTGCACGAGATCTACCGGGAGTGGCGCCGGCTGCTCGACTCGTACGACGGCGAGCGGATCCTGGTCGCCGAGGCGTGGGTGGAGCCGGCGGAGCGGCTGGCCCGCTACGTGCGCCCCGACGAGATGCACCAGGCGTTCAACTTCGAGTACCTGCTCGCCTCCTGGACCGCGCCGGCCCAGTACGCGGTGATCACCCGCTCGCTGGAGGCCACCGACTCGGTCGGCGCCCCCACCACCTGGGTGCTCTCGAACCACGACGTGGTGCGGCACGCCTCCCGGCTCGGCCTGACCATCGGCGGCGGACGGCCGAACGGCATCGGCATCGGCGACCCGCAGCCGGACGCCGCGCTGGGCCTGCGCCGGGCCCGCGCCGCCAGCCTGCTGATGCTGGCCCTGCCCGGCTCCGCCTACCTCTACCAGGGCGAGGAGCTGGGCCTGCCGGAGCACACCACGCTGCCCGACGAGGTCCGGCAGGACCCGACCTGGGAGCGCAGCGGCCACACCCAGCGGGGCCGGGACGGCTGCCGGGTGCCGATCCCGTGGGAGGCCGACGCCCCGTCGTACGGCTTCGGGCCGACCGACGCGAGCTGGCTGCCCCAGCCGCCGCTGTGGGCCGAGTACGCCCTCGACCGGCAGCGCGAGGTGCCCGGCTCGACGTACGAGATGTACCGGACGGCGCTGCGGCTGCGCCGCGAGCACGGGCTGGCCCGGGGCCCGCTGGAGTGGCTCGCCTCCGGCGACGAGGTGCTGGCCTTCCGCAACCGCGGGCTCACCGTGCTGACCAACTTCGGCGCGGCGGCCGTCCCGCCGCCGGCCGGAAAGCTGCTGCACAGCAGCGCCCCGCTGGACGACGACGGCCGGGTCCCCACCGACGTGACGGTCTGGGTCCAGGCCTGACCACTGCCGCTCCCGCCGGCCCCGCGCTCGTCCGCGGGGCCGACGGGAGCGGCTCGCGCAGGACTGCGGCCGTCGCCCATCGGCGTTGGCGGAGTCCGTCCCTCTCGGCGCGGCGCGGCGCGGACGGTCAGAGGCGCTCGGCGCGGGCGTGCAGCAGGTCGTGCACCGCCTCGATGTCCCCGGGCGAGGAGCGCGCGGCGCGCCAGTACATCCACCCGGTGGGGATGAAGAAGAGCTGGAAGGCGGCCAGCCCGACGGCGTAGTTCAGCGGCGGCGGGAAGGCCGCCCGCAGGCCGTGGAAGGCCACCCCGACCAGGCCGTTGCCGGCCGCCCGGCCCACCCCGTTGACCAGGTTGCCCAGGCTGTAGACGGTGCCCCGGTGCTCGGGCGGGTTGACGTCGGCGATCAGGGCGAACCAGTTCGGCGAGTTCGCCGAGGTCAGCGCCAGCGCCACCACGGCGGCGAGCAGGCTCAGCCCGACCGTCGGCTCGGTCACCACGCTGGCCAGCACCGCCCGGACCACCGCCCCGCCGCCGGCGCCGTCGGGCACCACGATGCGGACCGGGACGAAGAACAGGACCAGGTAGAACGGGACGGCCGCGAGGATGCCCACCGCCGCGACCAGGGCCCGACCCCGCGGGGTACGCCGTTGCAGCGCGTCGCCGGCCAGGCCGCCGAGGATGGAGAGCACCCCGCCGAGCTGGAACAGGGTGGCGAAGACGCTGCCCACCACCACCGCGGTCGCCGTCGAGTAGCCCTGGGCCTCGGCCCGCTCGGCGAAGAGCACCGGCAGCCAGACCAGCGACCCGAACGCCGCCTGCGCGGTCAGCCCCTGCATGATCAGCCAGTGGTTGGTCCGCCGGGCCAGAATCCGGGGCAGGTCGCTGCGGGTGATCCGGTAGTCGTACTCGGCCCCGGCGTCGAGCGCCCCGGCCAGTTCCGGCTCGCTCTGCCCGCGCCGGATGTCGTACGTGAACAGGTAGGCCAGGGTGGCCACCAGCCCGACCACGGTGAGCGCCAGGAACGGACGCCGCCAGTCGGTGGCGCCGAGCAGGCCGCCGGTGAGGGTGCCGGCCAGCGTGCCCACCCCCTGCGACAGCCCCCAGAAGCTCATCACCAGCCCCCGGCGGCGGGGCGAGATCAGGTCGGTGACCACGGAGAAGCCGACCGAGCCGACCGCGCCCAGCCCGATCGCGGCCAGCAGTTGCGCGGCCAGGAACGACGGGTAGTTCCCGGCGAGCGCGCTGCCGCCGGTGCCCGCCGCCCAGATCAGGGTGCCGACCATGAGCAGCGGCTTGCGGTTGGTCCGGTCCCCCACGTACGCCCAGGCCACCGCCGCCACCGCGCTGACCAGGAAGCTCACCGCGGTGACCAGGCCGAGCAGCCGCTGCGACACGCCCAGCGCCCCGGAGATCGGCCCGTACAGCGGCGGGACCAGGCCGATCGCCACGTTGTCCAGCGAGGCGAGCACCACGAAGACCACGACGCTGTAGAACCGGTGCGCCGCGCCGCCGCCCCGGGCCCGCGCCGCCCCACCCCTGGTCAAGGTCATTCCGGCAGCCAATCAGGGCGAGGTCACGAACGCGTCACCGGGGGCCGCCCCGGCGGTCAGGGCGCCGGGGTCGACCGGTCGACGGTGCGGTCGCGGGCCTGCGCGTACCGCTCGCGGACGGCGGGGACGGGCTCGGCGGCGTACTCCCGGGTGCCGGCGACCACCCACTGCGGTGGCGCCGCGCCGCCCAGGGCGACCCAGGCGGCCTGGCGGGCCGCGCCGTCGGCGACGTACTCGCCCGGCGGCGGGACCACCACCGGCCGGCCGAATACCTGCGGGGCGATCCGGCGCACCGCCGCCGAGCGGGCCCCGCCGCCGACCAGGATCACCCGCCGGGCGTCGGCGCCCTGGGCGGTCAGCGCGTCCAGCCCGTCGGCGAGCGCGCAGAGCATCCCCTCGACGGCGGCCCGGGCCAGGTGCGCCGGGGTGGCGGTACGCAGCGTGAGCCCGTGCAGCGCGCCGGTGGACAGCGGCCGGTCGGGCGTGCGCTCCCCCTCCAGGTAGGGGACCATGACCAGGCCGTCCGCGCCGGGCGGGGCGGCGAGCGCCAGGTCGGTCAGCTGGTCGAGCCCGACGCCGAGCATCGCGGCGGCCGCGTCCAGCACCCGGGCCGCGTTGAGGGTGCAGACCAGCGGCAGGTACCGGCCGGTGGCGTCGGCGAAGCCGGCGACGGCGCCGCCCGGGTCGGCGGCCGGCACGTCGGCCACGCTGAACACGGTGCCGGAGGTGCCGATCGAGACGACCACGTCGCCGGGGCCGGCGCCGACGCCGAGGGCGGCGGCGGCGTTGTCCCCGGTGCCCGGGCCGAGCCGGATCCCGTCGGACGCGGACCCCGACGGCGCGCCACCGGAGCCCGCCGCCGCGCCGCCGCCGAGCGCGGCCGGGTCCAGCATCCCGGAGACCTCGGCCGGGCCGAGCACCGTCGGCACCGCCACCACCCGCCCGAAGGCCTGTTCCAGCAGGTCGAGCCGGTAGTCGCCGGTGCGGGGCGACCAGTAGCCGGTGCCGCTGGCGTCGCCCCGGTCGGTCCGCAGCGCGGCCAGGCCGGGCGCGCCCGCCAGCCGCCAGGTGAGCCAGTCGTGCGGCAGGCAGACGGCCGCGACCCGGGCCGCGCGTTCCGGCTCGTGCCGGGCCAGCCAGCGCAGTTTGGTGCCGGTGAAGCTCGCCACCGGCACGCTGCCCACCGCCTCGGCCCAGAACCGGCGGCCCGCCGCCCCGCCGCCGGCCTCGGCGACGAGGTCCCGCGCCGCGTCGGCGGAGCGGGTGTCGTTCCAGAGCAGGGCGGGCCGGACCACCTCGCCCGCCTCGTCCAGGCAGACCATGCCGTGCTGCTGACCGGCGACCGAGACGGCCACGACGTCGGCCAGCCCGCCGGCGGCGTCGACCGCCGTGCACAGGGCGTCCCACCAGGCCCGCGGGTCCACCTCGGTGCCGTCCGGGTGCGGTGCCCGGCCCTGGCGGACCAGGGCGCCGGTCTCCGCGTCCCGGACCACCACCTTGCAGGACTGGGTGGACGAGTCGACGCCGGCGACGAGCGGCATGGCGGCCGGCCTCAGCGCGCGCCGAGCAGGTGCTCGACGGCGAGCTGGTTGAGCCGGACGAACCCGAAGCCCCGGGCCGCGACCGCGTCGACGTCCACGTCCTCGTACGCGGAGGAGTCGGCGAGCAGCTCGGCGTACCCCTCCCCCGGGTTCAACGTCGGGGTGGCCAGCTCGGCGACCTTGCTGGCGGCCAGCGCCTCGGCCACCTCCGGGTCGGCCCGGAACGCCGCGGCCCGCTCCTTGAGCAGCAGGTAGGTGCGCATGTTCGCCTCCGCCGAAGCCCACACCCCGGCGAAGTCCTCGGTGCGGGAGGGCTTGTAGTCGAAGTGCCGGGGCCCGTCGTACGCGGGCCCGCCGTCCGGGCCGCCGTGCTCCAGCAGGTCGACCAGGGCGAAGGAATTGAGCAGGTCGCCGTGGCCGAAGACCAGGTCCTGGTCGTACTTGACGCCCCGCTGGCCGTTGAGGTCGATGTGGAACAGTTTGCCCTGCCAGAGCGCCTGGGCGATGCCGTGCGCGAAGTTCAGCCCGGCCATCTGCTCGTGCCCGACCTCGGGGTTCAGGCCGACCAGTTCCGGGTGGGCCAGGGTGGAGATGAACGCCAGCGCGTGCCCGACGGTGGGCAGCAGGATGTCACCGCGCGGCTCGTTGGGCTTGGGCTCGATGGCGAAGCGCAGGTCGTAGCCGGAGTCCACCACGTACTGGCAGAGCAGGTCGACCGCCTCGCGGTAGCGGTCCAGCGCGGCCCGGACGTCCTTGGCCACGTCGTACTCGGCGCCCTCCCGGCCGCCCCACATCACGAAGGTGCGGGCGCCCAGCTCGGCGGCGAGGTCGACGTTGCGCAGCACCTTGCGCAGCGCGTACCGGCGCACGTCCCGGTCGTTGCTGGTGAAGCCGCCGTCCTTGAAGACGGGGTGGGTGAAGAGGTTGGTGGTGACCATCGGGACGACCAGGCCGGCCTCGTCGAGCGCCTTGCGGAACCGGGTCAGGTGGGCCTCGCGGCTGGCGGCGTCCGCGCCGAAGGGGACCAGGTCGTCGTCGTGGAAGGTGATCCCGTACGCGCCGAGCTCGGCGAGGCGGTGCACCGCCTCCACCGGATCCAGCGCGGGGCGGGTGGCGTCGCCGAACGGGTCGCGGGCCTGCCAGCCCACCGTCCAGAGTCCGAAGGAGAACTTGTCGGCGGGGGTGGGACGGGGTGCCATGGCAGACCTCCGGGGTGTCGCCGCAATTAGTTCAGTGGATGGATTAAATGACCGCGCTGTGGCACTGTCAAGGGGTGACCAGCACCAGCACCGCGGGCGCGGTCCGGCAGGGCAGCCTGCGCGAGCTCAACCTCGCCGTGGTGCTCGGGCGGATCGCCGCCGCCGACCAGCCACCGTCGCGGGCCGGCATCGCCGACCAGACCGGCCTCACCCGGGCGACCGTCTCGGCGGTGGTGGACGACCTGATCACCGGCCGCCTGGTCGCCGAGGCCGACCCCACGCCGCGCGGCGGGGCCGGCCGACCCGCCCGCGGGCTGCGGCTCGCCACCGACGGCCCGGCCGGGCTGGGGCTGGAGATCAACGTCGACTACCTCGCCGCCTGCGTGGTCGACCTGGCCGGCACCGTCCGGCACCACGAGGTACGCCGGGCCGACCTGCGCCCGGTCACCCCCGCCGACGCGCTGGCCCGGCTGGCCGAGCTGGCCGGGCGGGCCCGCGCCGCCGCCGCGCGGCAGGGACTCACCCTGGCCGGGGCGACGCTGGCCGTGCCCGGGCTGGTCGACGCCCACGGCCTGGTCCGGCTCGCGCCGAACCTCGGCTGGCGCGACGTCGACGTCCCGGGGCTGCTCGCCGCCCATCCCCCGCTCGCCGGGCCGGTCGACGAGGTGCCCGCGCTGGTGGTCGACAACGAGGCCAACCTGGCCGCCCTCGGCGAGCTGCACGCCGGGCCCGCGACGGCCAGCTTCCTGCACGTCTCGGGCGAGATCGGCATCGGCGCCGGGATCGTGCTCGACGGTGCGCTGTTCCGGGGCGCCCGGGGCTGGAGCGGTGAACTGGGCCACGTGCCGGTCGACCCGGACGGGCCGCGGTGCCGCTGCGGCGCGCGGGGCTGCCTGGAGACGTACGCCGGTCAGGAGGCCGTCCTCGGCGCGGCCGGACTCTCCGGGGCGGACCTGCCGGCCGACACGGCGGCACGCCGGCTGGCCGACCTCGCCACCGAGGGCGACCCGGCCACCCTCGACGCGCTGCGCGCGGCCGGCACCGCCCTCGGGGTGGCCGTCGCCGGCGTGGTCAACCTGCTGGACCTGGACACCGTGGTGCTCGGGGGCGGATACGCCACCCTCGCGCCCTGGTTGCGCCCGCCGGTGGAAGCCGAGCTGACCGACCGGGTGCTCACCGCCGCCTGGTCGCCGGTCACGGTGCGCGCGGCGGCGCTCGGCCCGGCGTCGGCGGCCGTCGGCGGAGCCGGGTCCGTGGTCCGCCGGATCATCGCCCGGCCGTCCGGTTGGCTCGCCGGCCGGCCGTGAGCCGACCTTCCTCGACGGGCGTCCCCCGGTTCGCCTCGGTACCCTTTCCCTGAGGCAACTGTTCCCGTCCGAGGAGTCCACTACCAGCATGCGCACAGGTCGACAGGCCGAGGCGCCCGGCGACCGGCGGTGACGACGACCCACGACGGCGGGCACGCCGGGCCGGTGACCGACGGGGGGCAGCCGTCCCCCGCGCGGCGCCGACCCTGCTCCGACGCGCCGCTGCCCGCCGACTCCCGGCTCGCCCGCGAGCTGCTGGACGGCCTCGCGGAGGCGGTGGTCACCACCGACCACGCCGGCGTCGTCACGCTGGTCAACGCGACGGCGGGCGAACTCCTGCCCGAGCTGACCCCCGGGACCGACCTCGCGCTCTGCCCGGTGCCGGCGCTGGCCAGCGCCGTCGGGCAAGGGGCCGAGACCTTCGACACCGAGCACCGTGGCCGCCGGCTGCGCGGGGTCTGCCGCCGGCTGGCCGCCGGCCGCTGTGCCTGGTACGTCCGCGACGTCACCGAGGAACAGGCCCGCAGCGAGGCTCTCCTCGCCGAACGGTCCCGCACCGCCTTCCTCGCCCAGGCCGGCAGCCGGCTCGGCCTCTCCCTGCACCGTGACCAGACGCTGCGGGCCACCGCCACCCTGCCGGTGCCGTACCTGGCCGACGCCGCGCTGATCGTCCACCACCCGCCGCCGCCCGTCGCCGCCCTGCCGCACTGGGTCCGCTACGCCGAGGGCGACGCCGCCCCGGTCACCGGGATCGGCTCCCCGAAGCTGACCGGCTCCGTCCCCGGCCTCGCCGAGGCGCTCGACGGCGAGGCCACCGACCCGAGCCCCTGGCTCGACGCCGCGCCGGCCGACCTGGCCGAGGTGCTGCCCGCCTCCTTCGGCCGCCCCGGCACGATGCTGATCAGCCCGATGCTCAGCGCCGGCGGGCCGGCCGGCGCCCTGATCCTCATCCGGTGGGCCGAGCGCGCGGGCTTCGACCAACGCGACGTCGAGCTGGCCCGGGAGTTCGCCGCCCGCGCGGGCGCGTCGCTCGCCGCCGCCCAGCTCTACGGCGAGCAGGCCCACCTGGCCCGGGTGCTGCAGCACAGCCTCCTCCCGCCGGAGCTGCCGCCGCTGCCCGGGCTCGCCCTCGCCGGCGGCTACCGGGCCGCCGGGGACGGCCTGCGCATCGGCGGCGACTTCTACGAGGTGTTCCGCACCGAGCGGGGCGCGATGTTCGCCCTCGGCGACGTCTGCGGCAAGGGCGTCGGCGCGGCCGTGCTCACCGGCCGGGTACGCCAGTCGTTGCAGACGCTCCGCCTGGTCGAGCAGCGTCCCCTGGAGTTGATGCGACTGCTCAACCGGGCGCTCTTCGACGCCCCGGACGGCGCCCGGCGGGCCCAGTTCACCACCCTGCTGCTCGGCACCGTCGAGCCGGAGCCCGACGGCGGCGCGCGGGTGCGCGTCGCTGGTGGGGGGCACCCCGCCCCGCTGCTGCTCCGCGCCGACGGTGACATCAGCCCCGTCCCGGTCGGCGGCATGCCGATCGGCGCGTTCACCACCGCGACGTTCGCCGAGGCCGAGGTGCGACTGGCCCCGGGCGAGCTGCTGCTGGCGTACACCGACGGGGTGACCGAGGCGCGCGGCGGCCCGGCGGCGGTGGAGATGTTCGGCGAGCAGCGGCTGCGTCAGGCGCTCGCCTCGGCGGCGGGGCTGCCGCCGAGCGCCGTGGTCGACCGGCTGCTCCGGCTGGTGGACGAGTGGCTGGACGGGCAGCGCCACGACGACGTCGCCATGCTCGCCGTCTGCGCCGCCGACCGGGCGTGACCGGCGCCGACCCGGTCGGCGTCGAGGCCGGGGCGGGCGCGGCGGACTGCACCGCTCAGGCGGTGCGGGCCACCGACGGGTCGCCGAGCGTGGCGTCCGGCGGCGGGCCGTCCGTGCCCTGCCAGGGCAGCGCCGGCGGCGCCGCCTCCTCCAGGTCGCGGGCGACCCGGTCGAACTCGCGGATCCCCCGCAGCAGGGCCTGCCGGCCCTCACCGGTCATCCCGTCCAGCACGTCGGCCAGCCGCCGCCGGCGGTCCCGGCGCAGCTCGATGAGGAGCCCGCGGGCCTCCGGGGTCAGGTGCAGGGAGATCTCCCGCCGGTCGAGGCGGCCCGGCTCCCGCTCCAGCATGCCGGCCGCCACCAGCCGGTCGCAGAGCCGGCTGGCCGAGGAGAGCAGCATGTCGAGCAGGGTGGCGAGCCGACGGAGGTTGATGCCGTCGTGCCGCTCCACCACCATGACCGCGCGCAGCTGGGCGGCGGAGAGGCGACTGGTCGTACTCTCCCGCGCCGCCTCCCACACGGACAGCAGGGCACCCGCCGCGTCGTCCAACTCGGCGGCCATACTCACTTCTGGTCCCCGAGGACCATGTTCTTCGGCCATGGTGGGGCCGAGACTACCCGGAGTACCTGGTCGTCGGCCCCTGTCAGGAGGAGTGAAGATGAGCGAACCGGACGATCGGGCCCGGCGGGTGCTGGTCGAGGCGCCGGCCGACCTCCTGCTCGACCGGCTCGCCGCCGAACTTGAACGGGCGTTCGGGATCACGGAGAGCGAGCTTTTCCAGGTCGACTACCGCCTCTCGGTGCTGCTGCCGCTCAGCGACGGGGACCCGGTCACCGAGGCCGGCCACCCGGCCTGGCGGTGCTTCGACCACCAGGATCCGGTCCTCGCCGACGGCGTCGCCTGGTTCCCGGTCGGCATGCGCGGCGAACGCCGCGGGGTGCTGCGGCTGGCCCCGGTCGCCGACGACCCCGGCACGGTGGAGGAACTGGCCTCCATCGCCACCGCCCTCGGCCACGAACTCGCCGCCGTCGCTCCCGGCACCGACGTCTACCGGGCGTCCCGTCGGGCCCGCCGGCTCACCCTCGCCGCCGAGATGCAGTGGGAGCTGCTGCCCGGCCGCAGCCGGATCCGCCCGTCGTTCAGTCTCGCCGGGCAGCTGGAGCCGGCGTACGCGGTGCGCGGTGACAGCTTCGACTGGTCCGACGCCGGGCACCGGCTCTGGCTCGCCACGATCAACGGGTCGGGCGAGGGGGTGGCCGCCGCGATGCTCACCACGCTGGCCACCTACGCGCTGCGCAACGCCCGCCGGGGCGGGCTGGGGCTGGCCGACCAGGCCGCCCTGGCCGACCAGGCGATCTACGCCCTGCACCGGGGCGAGCAGCACCTCTCGGTGCTGCTGATGGAGCTGGACCTCGCCTCCGGGAAGCTGACCGTGGTGGACGCCGGCTCGCCCCGCCTGGTGCGGCTGCGCGACGGGGAGATCAGCGAGCAGGTCCTGGAGAAGCAGTTCCCGCTCGGCATGTTCGAGAGCACGGACTACCAGGAGCAGAGTTTCGAGCTGCGCCGGGGCGACCGGCTCTTCGTGCTCAGCGACGGTGTGATCGACGCGACCAGCCAGAACGTCCGGTACGGGGAGACCGCGCTGGACCGCTTCCTGCGCCGTACCGGCCGGATGGAGCCGCTGGACGCGGTCCGGTCGCTCCTCGGCGATCTGCGCGCGTTCGTCGCCGGTGACCTGATCGACGACGCGGTGGTGGTCTGCCTGGACTGGACCGGCCCGCAGCCCTGACCGGCCCCGCCGGTCAGTACGCCCCGCGCCCCCGCAGCACCGCGCCGAAGGTCTTCCAGAGGATGGTCAGGTCGGCGGCGAGCGACCAGTTCTCGACGTAGTACAGGTCGAGCCGGATGCCGTCCTCCCAGCTCAGGTCGGAGCGGCCGCTGACCTGCCAGAGCCCGGTCATGCCGGGTTTGACCAGCAGCCGCCGGGCCACGTCGCCGTCGTAGCGGGCCACCTCGGAGGGGAGCGGCGGCCGGGGGCCGACCAGGCTCATCTGCCCCAGCAGCACGTTGACCAGCTGCGGCAGCTCGTCGAGGGACCACTTGCGCAGCAGCCGCCCGACCCGGGTCACCCGCGGGTCGTCGCGCATCTTGAACATCAGCCCGTCGGTCTCGTTGCGCATGGCCAGCCCGTCGAGCAGCGCGTCGGCGTTGACGACCATGGTGCGGAACTTCAGCACGCCGAACTCGCGGCCGCCCCGCCCGACCCGGGTCTGCCGGAACAGCACCGGCCCCCGGCTGTCCAGCCGGATGGCCAGCGCGACCGCCGCCCCGAGCGGCAGCAGGAGCAGCAGCGCCAGCGCGGCGGCGGCCCGGTCGACGAACTCCTTGACCAGCTTGCGGGCCCCCCGGAACTCGGGCGCCTCCACGTGGATCAGCGGCAGGCCGGCGACCGGCCGGGTGTGGATGCGGGGGCCGGCCACGTCGGTGAGCGCCGGCGCGACCACCAGGTCGATGCCGGTGCCCTCCAACTGCCAGCCGAGCCGGCGCAGCCGGGCCGCGGTCAGCTCGCCGGAGGGGGTGACGGCGACGGTGTCCGCGCCGATCGCGGTGGCCGCCTCTGGGACGCCGCGCAGCGAGCCGACCACCGGCACGTCGCTGAGCCGCTGCGGCACCGGTGCGAGCAGCGCGTCCGGGATGCAGGCGCCGACCACCTGGTAACCGGCGTACGGCTCGCGGCGCAGGGTGTGCACGAGTTCCAGCACGTGGGCGGTGTCGCCGACGACGAGCACCCGGCGGGACCAGCCGGCGCCCCGGTACCGGGCCCGGTGCAGCCGCTTGCGCGCGGCGAACCGGTTGACCTCCAGCGCCACCGTGCCGACGGCGAACGAGATGGCCAGGAAACCCCGGGACACGTCGGCCTCGGCGACGTAGCCGACGATGGCGACGCCGCCGGCCAGCCGCAGGCTCGCCGCGCTCACCCGCCGGTACTCGTCGGCGCCGTAGCCGAGCACCCGGTCGTCGTAGCAGCGCAGCACCCGCAGCGAGAGCAGCCAGGCGAGCACCAGGCCGGGGGCCACCAGCACGTACGGGATCTCGGAGCCGACCGGCACCCGGTCACCGAAGCGGGCGGTGTACCCGGCCAGGACGGCGAGGGAGAGCACGGTGGTGTCGAGCACCACCAGGAGCCGCACGTACGCCCGCTGGTCGGCCCGGGCGACCGGGCCCGCGGGCCGGCCGCTCGGCGCCGGCGGGATCCGTACCGGCGTGGACAGCGTCGCCGAGGTCACCCAGCCTCCCCAGATCGCGTGCAGAGGCTCCGGTCGGCGACCGCCCCTGGACGGGGACGCGACGCCGGAGCGTACCCCGACATCCTGCCTTACAATGATGCTCGCCGATTGATTCGGACGTGTTGCCGTCACTTTGCCGCGCGACCCGGAGGCCGGAAAGGCGAACCGCCGCACCGGAAACTCCCGGTACGGCGGTATTTCCGCGCTGTCCGAAGGCTCAGCGCGGCGCGTTCGGGCGCAGCGCGATCGCCTTCAGGAAGATGTCACCGATCTTGCTCGGGTCCTCGGTGACGAAGGTGCCGCCGCCGGTGACGTTGGTGATCGACTGGAGCTCGGTCTTGGAGACCTCGTTGCCGATGCCGATGATGACCACCTGCACCGGGCGCTCCTGATCGTTGAGCTGCTTGAGCTGGCTGATCAGCGAGGCCTGCGAGACGCCGTTCTTGTCGTCGTTCTTGCCGTCGGTGAAGAGCACCACCGAGTTCACCCGGCCGGGCTCCCAGTCCTGCTGCACCCTCTTGTACGCCTCCAGCACGGTGTCGTACAGACCGGTGTTGCCGCTGGACGGGCTGATCCGGGCGAGGCCCTGCTCCAACTGGCCCCGGTTGGTGGAGAGGGGGTTTATCGGCACGATCTCCTTCCAGTCCCGCGAGCCCACCAGCTCGGTGGAGAAGGTCCAGAGGCCGATCGACCAGGTGTCGTCGAACAGGCCCAGGCCCCGGCTCGCCGCCGCCACCGTCACCTGCTCCCGGGTGGCGCCGTTCGCGGAGGGCACCTTCGCCTTCATCGAGCCGGAGACGTCGATGATGGCGAGCATCCGACCGGACTGGGTGGCGATGGACCAGCCGGAGAGCGCACGGTCTATCGCGAAGGGGTCCAGGCCACCCACGGCACCGACCCCCGCCGGCGCCGCCGTCGACTGACCGCCGGCCGGGCTCGGCGCCCCCTGCGGCGCCTTGAAGCCGTTGCCCCAGTTGCCGTCCGGCGCCCGCAGCGACTGGGCGGCCAACCGGTTCTTGAAACCCTGCGTGGTGAGCAGCTCGAAGAGCACCTTGGCCGCGGACTGCTTGGCCGGCTCGATGCCGGGCAGCACCGCGAACGGGTAGTCCAGCGGCATCGGCGCCGGCTCCAGGTAGAGCGCGGCCAGCGGAATCGGCGGCTTGGTGTTGTTGTACGCGATGACGTCTTCCTCGGACAGCGCGGCGGCACCGAGCCCGCTGGCGATGGCCGTCTGGTCGTTCGAGCGCGGGAAGCGGGCGAGCAGGTCCTGCCGCAGCGCGGAACGGCCGGTGGCCAGCGCCCGCAGCGCACCGGTGGTCGCCTTCTGGGTGTCGCCCCCGGAGGCGCTCGCCGCAGCGGCGAGGGAGAGCAGGCCGGACAGGCCGGCCGCGTCCTGGGTCGGCTCGACGATCCCGGCGCGCAGCCCCTTGCCGGTGCTGACCGCCTTCAGCAGGTCGGTCCAGCCGAGCTTCTTCTCCGGCCAGCCGAAGCGGGAGGCGACCGGCTCCGGCATCGCCACCACCACCGGGCTGCGGGCGACCGAGGCCCCGTTGCCCGGCGCGAAGGCGGTCGCGCCGTTGTTCTTCAGTCGCAGCAGCCAGGTGGAGGAGTCCGGGATCCAGACGTCGGGCGTGACCACCGTGCCGCTGGCCTGGCCGACGCCGGCCAGGGTGGCACCGTGCTTGCTGGCGACCGCGGCGGCCACGTCCACCGGCTCGGAGGCGCTGACGTTCACCGCGATGCAGGTGCCCCCCACCGCCGCGCCGTCCTCGACCCACTGCGCCGAGGCCTTCTCCACCGCCGGCGCGAGCTCTGGAGCGGCGGCCACCGACAGCTGGATCTCGCCCGAGCAGGACGGCCCGGCCAGCTGCTGGTAGCCGAACCAGGTACCCCCGACCACGACGACGAGCGCAGTCGCCGCCGCGGCGGCTCCTGCTCCACGGATACTTGAACGCATGCGATGGCGGCCAGACACGCTGACCATCTTGCGTATCTCGTTCGGATAGTGCCACAACCGTTCGGACGAAAGTTACGCAGGAGAAACAGTTGATCTCACTTTTGCGACAGTGAGTAATCAGTCAGTCTCGCGCCGTCGCCACGATCCACTTCGGAGGGTGTCAATCAGGGCAGGACACAGGTCGGGCTCGGCACCGGCACCGGCTCGCCGAGCGGCTCCGGCACCCCCGAGCCGGGGTCGACCCGGAACACCCGGACCATGTCGGCTCGCTCGTCGGCGACGTAGAGGTGGGCCCCGGTCAGCGCGAAGTGCCGGGGCCACTCGCCCCCGGTGTCGACCTCGGCGATCAGCCGGGGCAGTTCCCCGTCCAGGGCGAGGACGGCGACGGTGCCCACCCCCCGGTTGCCGACGTAGAGGAAACGGCCGTCCGGCCCCACGGCGATCTCGGAGGGCTGGACGTGACCGGTCCGCCCGCTGGCGTCCACCCGCCCCCGCTCGTGCAGCGCCCCCTCCGGCGTCGACTCGTACGCGGTGACCGTCGCGTCCAGTTCGCCGGCCAGCCACCAGCGCCGCCCGTCGGGATGGCGGGCCAGGTGGCGGGGCCCGGTCCCGTCGGCGGTGCGGATCCGGGGCGCGCGGGGCACCAGCCGGCCCGCGTCGGCGTCCAGGTCGTACCGGTAGACGGAGTCGGTGCCGAGGTCGACGGCGAGCAGCGGCCCGCCCGCCGGGTCCGGGGAGACCATGTGGCAGTGCGCCTTCTCCTGGCGCTCGGGGTCGGGCCCGTGCCCCTGGTGCACGACCAGGTCGCTGCGCTCGGCGGGCACTCCCCGCTCGTCCAGCGGGAGGACCGCCACGCTGCCGCCGCCGTAGTTGGCCACGAAGAGGTGCCGCCCGTCGGGCGCGACCGCCAGGTGGCAGGGATCGGCCCCGCCGGTCGACCGGACGGCCAGCGGGGTCAGCTCGCCGTCGGCGCCCACCCCGAAGGCGCTGACCTGCCCCTGGGGCAGTTCGTTCACCGCGTACAGGACCGGCAGGCCGGGATGCCGGACGAGGAAGGAGGGCGAATCGGTCACCGCGACGGTGCCGAGCGGGGTGAGTTCCCCCGAGTCGGGGTCCCGGCGGGCGGCGACGATGCCGTCCCCCCGCCCGCCGCTCGCCGCCGTGTAGCCGCCGATGTGGACGATCGTGTTCGTCACCGGTACACCCTCCGCCGCTCTTGTCGTCGATCCAACCAGAGGCTTCCCGGCCGACCCGGGCGTTAGCCCTGTTTCCGGAATTCCCGCCGGCGGAGTGCCGGCGGCGGGGCGGTGCGGTCGCACCGTCCCGCCGTCGCCGGCCACGGGTCAGGCGACCGGGACCGGCTCGCCGCGCTGCCGGGCCACGTGCTCGACCAGGGAGATCAGCACCAGCTTGGCGGACTGCCGGTCCCGGGCGTCGCAGAGCACCACCGGCACGTCCGGGTCGATGTCCAGCGCCTGGCGCACCGCCTCGATGCCGAACCGGCGGGAGCCGTCGAAGCAGTTCACCCCGACCACGAACGGGACGCCCCGCTGCTCGAAGTAGTCGATCGACGGGAAGCAGTCGGCCAGCCGCCGGGTGTCGGCGAGCACCACCGCGCCGAGCGCGCCGAAGGCCAGCTCGTCCCAGAGGAACCAGAAGCGGTCCTGCCCGGGCGTGCCGAAGAGGTAGACCTGAAGGTCCTCGTTGATCGTGATCCGGCCGAAGTCCATCGCCACGGTGGTGGTCGACTTCGTCTCCACCCCGGAGAGGTCGTCGGTGCCGACGCCGGCCCCGGTCAGCACCTCCTCGGTCTGCAACGGTCGGACCTCGCTCAACGCGCTGACCAACGTCGTCTTGCCCGCGCCGAAGCCCCCGGCGATCAGGATCTTGAGAGCCAGCGGCAACCGGGGCTCGGAGGAGCCCCGGTCAGAGCGCACGTAGTCCACTGACCACCGCCTTGAGGATGTCGTTGTCGGGAATGCCGGCGGCCGGCGGCTCGTGCACCGAGACCAGGCCCCGGGTGAGCAGGTCGCCGAGGAGGACCCGGACCACGCCCACCGCGAGGTCCAGGTCGGCGGCGAGGTCCGCCACCGCGACGGGGCGCCGGGCCAGCTCGACCAGGCGCCGGTGCTCCGGCTGGAGCCCGGACTGGCCGGACGGGTCCGCGCCCGCGCCGGCCAGCACGAACGCGACCAGGTCGAAGCCGTCGACGGCGGGCCGCACCCGGCCGCCGGTGAGGGTGTACGGACGGACCACCGGGCCGGCCGCGGCGTCCAGCCACTCGTGCTGGGCACCCGGCGGCTCAGCCCGCATCGACGGCCCCCACCGTCGCGCGGGCGGGCGCGGCGAGGTTCTCCCCGACCCGGATGACCAACATCGCCATCTCGTACGCCACCAGGCCGATGTCCGCGTCGGCGGCGCTGACCACCGCCAGGCACGCGCCCTGGCCGGCGGCCGTCACGAACAGGTACGCGGACTCCATCTCCACCACGGTCTGCCGCACCCCGCCACCGGCGAGGTGCCGGCTGGCACCCTTGGCCAGGCTGGAGAAGCCGGAGGCCAGGGCACAGAGGTGCTCGGCGTCGGTGCGGTCCAGCTCGGCGGAGGCGCCGAGCAGCAGCCCGTCCGCGGAGAGCACCACGGCCTCCCGGGCAGCCGGTACGCGGTCGACCAACTCGTCGAGCAACCAGCCGAGGTCGACGTTCTGCCTCGTCGTGTCCACCACTAGGCGTCCCTCTCAGTCGCGGTCGGGGAATCGGGGGAAGCCGCCACGGCATCCGGCGGCGGGGGCGGCGCGGGCGGGCCGCCCCGCCCCTCGGCACGGCCGCCGGCCGGGGCGGGCACGGCGTCGTCGGATCGCCCCGGCGGCACGGCACGGATCGCACCGTCGCGCCGACCCCGTGCCGTGCCGGCCTGGAGCGCGGACATCTGCCGGCGTACCTCGTCCGGGGAGCGGACGGCCGGCTCGGCGACCTGCGGGCGGGGGCGGACCGTCGGGCCCCGCCGGCGGACCCGGCGGGGCAGGCCGTCCCCGTCGGGAGCGGCCTCCACCGAGGAGGCGCGGGCCGGGGCGAACGGCAGCACGGTCTGCTGGGCTCGGTCCCGCCCGGCGCGGGTGGAGCGGGGCCGGGGCAGGGTGGCCAGCCGGGTGATCGATGCGGCCGGCCGGCCCGCGGTGACCGGCAGGGCCGGCGGCTCGTCGGTGACCAGGTCGGCCGGGACGAGGACCACGGCGGTCACCCCGCCGGGCACCTCGGAGCGCAGGGTGACCCGGACGCCGTGCCGGGCGGCGAGCCGGGACACCACGAACAGGCCGAGCCGGGCGCTGTCGGCCGGGTCGAACTCGGGCGGCCGGGCGAGCCGGCGGTTGGCGTTCTCCACCGCCTGCGGGTTCATGCCCAAGCCGTGGTCGGTGATCTCCACGACGTAGCCGCGGGGCACCTGCTGGCCGGAGACCTCGACCCGGGTCTCCGGCGGGGAGAAGGCGGTGGCGTTCTCGATCAGCTCGGCGAGCAGGTGGATGACGTCCGCGACGGCCCGGCCGACCACCCCGGCGGGCTGCACCGTCCCGATGTCCACCCGGTCGTACGCCTCGACCTCGGAGACCGCGCCGCGCACCACGTCCAGCAGGGCCACCGGCTGCCGCCAGCCGCGCCCCGGGGCCGCACCGGCGAGGATGACCAGGTCCTCGGCGTGCCGGCGCAGCCGGGTGGCCAGGTGGTCGACCCGGAACAGCTCGGCCAGCTCGTCCGGGTCCTCGGCGCGCCGTTCCATCCGGTCCAGCAGGGCCAGCTGGCGGTGCACCAGCCCCTGGCTGCGCCGAGCGATGTTCAGGAACACCTCGTTGAGACCGCGGCGCAGGGTGACCTCGTCGACCGCCGCGCGGACGGCCGTCCGCCGGACCTCGTTGAAGGCGCGCCCGACCTCGCCGATCTCGTCGGCGCCGTACTCCAGCGGCGGCGCCTCCCGGGCCACGTCCACCTGCTCGCCGCGGCGCAGCCGGGCCACCACGTCGGGCAGCCGCTGCTCGGCCATCTCCAGCGCGGCGCTGCGCACGCCGGTCAGCCGGCGGGCCAGGGTGCGCCCGACCCGGACGGCGACCAGCAGCGACACCACGATCGCGGCCAGGCCGAGCAGCCCGGCGACGGCGAGCCGGACCAGGATGCCGACGGCCACCGGCACGGACCGCTCGGCCAGCCCGTCGGCCTGGTTCAGCTCGAAGTCGCGCAGCGCCTGCTGGACGGCGTCGTGACTGGTCTGCCACGTACGGGCGTCCACCGGCGGGCGGGCAGCCGGGTCCGCCCGCAGCAGCCCCTCCTGCATGGTGCGCAGCTGGACGAAGGCGGGGGCCTCGGTCAGCCGCTGGTAGGCGCTGCGGGCCTCTGACGGCAGGTCGGCCACGGCCGTGTCGACCAGGAACCGCTCGTTGCCGATGGTCTGCGTCAACAGCAGGTGCTCGCCGTCGGCGAGGCGGCCACCGACGAGCGCGCCGGCCACCAGCGCGTCGGCCTGGCCGAGCAGGTCGCGGGAGCGGCCGAGCGCGGTGAGGGCCAGCGCCTGCCGGTTGAGTTCCGGGTCGGGCAGCGCGGCCATCGCCGCGAAAGCCTGGAAGGCGAAGGAGACCATGCCGCTGTAGAGGCCGACGGCGCCGGCCCGGTCGACCTGCCGGCGGTCGATGAAGCCCCGTCCGGCCGGCAGCGCGTCGAGGGCGGCGGACAACTTGTCGAGCCGGGCGTCGAGCAGGGCGTCGGCCGCGTCGCGCAGCTTCTCCCCGCCGATCCGCCGGCGCAGCTCGGCGACCGCCGCGTCGGTGCGGCGGCGCTGGTCGGTCAGGGCCGGCAGGGCCGTCGGGCCGGCGAGCTGCACCACCGACAGGCGGCGTTCGCGTTGCAGCTCGGCGACCACCGCCTCGCCCGGACGGCCCAGGTCGTAGAGGAGGGTCCGCGCGGAGAGCAGGTCCAGCGCCGGGCCGAAGGTCAGCGTGGTGGCGAAGATCCAGAGTGCGAGCAGGGCGGCCACCGGGGTGACGACCAGGGCGGTCAGCTTGGCGCGGATCGGCCAGTCGCGGGTGTCCATGAGTCCTCGCCCGAAGGGGTGGCAGCGGTGGCGCCGACACCGGCCGGGCAGCGTCCCGGGCGCGCCGGGCACCGGCTCGGGCGCCTTGGGCAGGATACGTAATCCGGGGCCGTAGCACTACCGTCCGTCTCGGACGTCATTACCAATCCGTTGTGGACCGTCCGGACGGCGACCCCTGCCGCCGCAACGGCGGACGCCCCGTCGGGGAGTTGGCGGGGCGTCGCGTCGCGAGCGGGACGGTCAATGGGTTGCGGAGATGCCGAGGCCCTCGGCGACCCGCCGGCCGTAGTCCTCGTCGCACTGGCTGAAGTGCCGGACCATTCTCTCCTGGATGTGCTTGTCGCACTGGGCCAGGTCGGGGCAGCGCCCCCAGTAGGTGAACTCGGCGAACTCCATCGGGAAGGCGGCGGCCGAGGGGTCGAGGCAGGGCCCGCGGGCCGGGCTCCGGTCGGTGTCGGTGATCGCTGCGCACTCGCGGCTGACCAGGTGGTCGTGGTCGTCGCCGCCGCGCTCGTACCGCGCCGGACCGCCCGGAGGCGTTCGGCGTCGGGGTGGACCGGCATCACCCCACCCAAGCCCGTTTTCTGGAATGAGTCAGGTTTTGGCGGCGGGTTGCCCTGTGGGGCTCGCCATGCCCGGTCGGGAATGGCGCAGGAAAGTGCCCGGGATGGGGATTGGCGGCCAGTATGCCGAGGGAATACCAGGTGGCGAAGGAGGAGCCATGTCGCCCACGCAGGTAATCGTTGCGGTTCTCGTCGTACTGGTGGTCGCCGCGCTGGTCGCCGCGGCCGTCGTGGCCGGTCGCCGGCGCGCCCTCAAGCGCCGCTTCGGCCCCGAGTACGACCGGGTCGTCGCGGAGCAGGACAGCCGCGGCGCCGCCGAGCGGGAGCTGCGCGACCGGGAACGCCGGCACGCCCAGCTCGAACTCACCCCGCTGGACCCCGCGTCCCGGGCCCGGTACGCCGCCGCCTGGGAGGAACTCCAGGTCCGCTTCGTCGACTCCCCCGGCGAGACCGTGGGCGACGCCGACGAGCTGGTCAGCCGGCTGATCGCCGAGCGGGGCTACCCCACCGGGGACTTCTCGGACCAGATCGCCCACCTCTCCGTCGACCACGCCCGCACCCTCACCCACTACCGCGACGCGCACGAGATCCGGATGCGCAACGAGCGCGGTGAGGCCAGCACCGAGGAACTCCGCCAGGCCGTCGTGCACTACCGGGCCCTCTTCGCCGAACTGCTCGGCGAGGAGCCGGTCGGGCACCGGCCGCCGGAGCAGCGCCATCCGGACAGCCCGCACGACGTCACGAGCCGCTGAGGAGACGACGATGCGCCAGGAAGAGCAGCAGGGCAGCACCGACCACCCGGAGGCGGTCCGCTCCGCCCCGGTGCCGGTCCCCGCGCCGGACGCCGTACCCCGGAACACCCGGGACGGCCGGGACGGCCGGGACGGCCGGGCGGACATCCCCGACGACGTGCTGGACGAGCGGGGCACCTTCGACGACCCACGGGCGACCGCCGGCCCGCCCGCCGACGACCTCGACGACACCCGCCCCTACGACGTGCGCAACGACCGCGACGAGCGGCCGGAGTTCCACGAGCCGGGCCCGCTGCCGACCGTCTTCGGGGCAGCCTCCGTGGGCGACGCGGTCGCCGCGTCGGCGCTGGCCGGCGGCCGTCCCGAGGACGAGCGGGACGCCCGGCTGGAGGACACCGTGGCGCCGGGTGACGGCGCGCCCGGGCGGACCGAGCCCTTCGACGACGAGCGGGCAGACCCGACCGCCGCCGACCGGATCCACGACCGGCAACGGTGGCGGGACGAGCACCCTGCGGGCACCCCGTCCGGGGGACGCTCCGACGCGCCGGTGGCCGGCGCCGCCGGGTACGGCAGCGCCGAGCCGACCATGGTCGACCCGGACGCGGAGGCCCCGGGGGGCGGCGCGGCGGCTGCGGCGGCCGGCGTCGGCGCGGCCGGGGTGACCGGAGCCGGGGCGGCGTCGGTCGCCGAGGCGGCCCGACCGACCGGCGCGAACGTGCCCACGCACGCGGCGACGCTGTTCGAGGCGGACGCGGCGCAGGGCTTCCGGGACCGCTGGCGGGAGGTGCAGCTGCGCTTCGTGGACGACCCCAAGGCGGCCGTCGGCGAGGCCCAGTCGCTGGTCGAGGAGGCGATCCAGGCGCTCTCCGACGCGCTCGCCGCGCAGAAGGAGAAGCTCAGCGGCTGGCAGACCGCCGGCTCGGCGGACACCGAGCAGCTGCGGGTGGCCGTGCGCCAGTACCGCGACTTCCTGGACCGGGTCCTCGGTCGCTGACCCTCGCCGCGCGCCCCGGCCGGATCTCCGGCCGGGGCGTTCGCGTGCGTACCGGAAGGCGTGACCTCCGCCGGCATGGGCCAGCCTCAGCGGGGTACGCGAGATCAGGGAACGCGCCTGGGACAGGAGGTCAGCACCATGACGGATCGTGACCCGAACCGCCGACCGCTGGAGGAGAGCCCGGAGGTGGCCGCCGCGGTCGACGACGAGACCACCGTGCCGCAGTTGGCCACCGGGGGCGGCCCCGACCGGGACAACCCGTCCTTCACCGAGCCCGCCGGCCGGACGGGCGACGCGTCGACCGAGGACCTGCTCGGCGACCCGTACGCGGCCGGCACCGGGGCGACCGGGACCGGCACGGGCGCCGGTGGGGCCAACATCCGCACCGGCGCCGAGCAGCCCTGGGAGCCGGAGGACCTGGTGATGGCCCGCGGGCAGGACATGACCCCGCACAACCTCGAGCGGGCCCGCCGCGACCTGGCCGAGATGGGCCAGGCCGCCATCGAGAGGACCGTTCCCTGACCGTCGCCGCCGGGCGGGCACCCGCCCGGGCGGCGGCGACGGCGGGGGCCCCTGGCCCGACCGGAGTGACCGGTCGGGCCAGGGGCCCGTGGGAACCCGCTGCGGCAGTGCCTCACTCCCACCGCGGCGGGTGGGCCGTCCGCCCGGTGCTCAGAGCGCCGGGTAGGCGTTCCTCATCAGCTCCTGGAACTGTGCGGAGAACCAGGCGCCGGAGATCGGCGCGTTCGGCAGGGCGCCGCTGAGGCTGTTGCCGTTGCGGGCGTTGCCGGTGTAGGTCGGGTCGCACATCCGGTCGAAGCCCTTGCCCTCGTTGTTCGGGATCAGGCTGCTGGAGCCGTCCGACTCGCCCGGGGGCTTGACCCAGACGTAGGCGTCGATGCCCGGCTCAGGCGCGGCCTTCGGCCGCTCGCCGAGGCCGGCCCCCGCCTGGTTGCACCAGTTGCCGGCGTGGATGCGGCGGTCGATGCGGCCACCGTTGACGTAGGTGTCCACGCTGGTCGTCGCGCCCGGGCCGGTGGGCCGGGCGGTGCCGCCCCAGCCGTTGCGGGAGGTGTCGATCAGCATGCCGATGTTGGCCTCGAAGCCGGTGGAAACCAGCTTGTTGCGGAAGCCCTGGGCGAACGAGAGCTCGTCGACGTACTGGTTCCAGTCGATCCACTTGGACTGGCGGACGGTCTGCCCGTTCACCGTGTCGGTGATCTTGATGTACGGCTCCCGCAGCGCCGAGTAGTTCGCGGTGTTGACGATGAAGCCGTGCACGTTCTTCACCGTGCTGCCCGAGGCGTTGGCGGCCTGGTAGAGCTGGGTCGCGGTCGGGCCGAAGTTGCTGTCCCAGCCGATCCAGCCGTGGTGGGCGGCGTCGATGTAGTTGTAGACGTTGCCGAGGGCGCCCAGCTTGGCCAGCGCGTACCCGACACCGTTGACGTACGCGCCGTTGGCCTTGACCGTGTCGCACATCGCGGTGCCGCCCGGCTGGCCGGAGGTGTTGGTCACCAGGTTCGGCAGCGAGTCGATCTCGATGATGTTGATGATCCGCAGGCCGGCGTACTTCGGGTCGCCCTGGATCGCCGCGATCGGGTCGATGTACTGGGTCTTGTAGCGGGGCAGCTCGTCCGGGCCCAGCTCACCGTTGGAGGCGAGCGCCGCGCAGTCGCGGCCGGGCAGGTTGTAGATGACGAACTGGATGTAGCCCGCGCCCTGCCTCAGCGCCGCGTCCAGGTGGTCCCGAACCCCCATCGCGCCGTTGGAGCTGCTACCGGTGGTGCCGTTGATGGCGGCGATCCGGTCCAGCCAGACGGCGGTGGGGTTGTTCGACACCCGGCTGCCGCCGGGCTCGGCGTCCGCCTTCGCCTTCCACTCCGGGTTCACGTACCCCTTGGCCCCGGCGTACGGGTTGTCCACCTTCTGCCCCGGGTTGGTGGGCGTCGGGGTCGGGTCGGTGGGGGTCGGGGTGGGGTCGGTGGGCGTCGGGGTCGGGGTGGTGGGCGTGGGCGTCGGGTTACCGCCGGTGCAGGCCGTCCCGTTCAGGGTGAACGAGGTCGGCTTCGGGTTGCTGCCGCTCCAGGCGCCGTTGAACCCGATGCTGGTGCTGGCGCCGGTGCCGAGCGACCCGTTCCAGGACTCGCTGGCGGCGGTGACGTTCTGGCCCGTCTGCGACCACTTCGCCGACCAGCCCTGCTGCACCTTCTGGCTGCTGTTCGGGAAGGTGAAGCCGAGGTTCCAGGAGCTGACCGGGTCACCGAGGTTCTTGATGGTGACGGTGGCGGTGAACCCGCCCGGCCAGTCGCTGGTGGTGTAGTCGACGCTGCACTGGGTCGCGGCCTGCGCCGCGGTGACCGGGATGGCCACCATCCCGCCCGCCACCAGGACGCTCGCACCGGCTAGCGCGACCGTCCGGCGTGGGCCGGACAGGTTTCTCCACAGATTCATGCCACTGAACTCCTTGGGCGAGACCGGATCCGCGTACGGCCCGGCGGAATGGCCCGGTTGGACGTCCCGGCGGGACGGTCCTCGGCGCCAACGGGATATCTCGGGGGTGCCCGACCCGGACGGGCGGTGGTGGTGGTGACGTGACCGGCCCGTGGACCGATCGGCGGCGACGCCGTCCGGTCGGACCGGTTGCCCTCGACGTCTGCCGTGCGCGGTGTGGCTCCCCGAACCGCGTGCAGCGATTCTTGCATGGGAGCGCTTCCATGGCAATGCCTCGATACCGGTGTCACCCGTCCGGGCGCAGCAGGCCACAGACCGGACGTACACCGCTCCCCCCGCGCCGACACCCAGAGGGCGCGGTGGGTCGACAGCGGGCCGACAGGCGGACGGAAGCCGTCTAACACCCGTATCGCCCCTCTGATCTGCAAACTCTAAAACACGAATCTTTCCCCGGATAAGTCGCGAAACCGTCTAACGTCGGCCATAGCTCGACTGTCGTCGGGCTCAGGACAACAGGGATGGAGTGACGCAGGTCATGGCTAAGAAGATGCTCGGGAAGGTCGTAGCGGGTGCCGCCCTCGGCGGCGCGTCCCTCCTGGTTTTCACGCCGGGGATCGCGTTCGCGGACGGCCACCACGACGGCAGGGACCGGGACGGCAAGGTCTACGCCAAGCCGAAGATCGTCAAGCCCGGCGAGAAGGTCAAGTTCCTCGAGGTCTGCGAGGACCGGCAGGAGCACGCCTACGTCTGGTCGAAGGTCACCGGCAAGGTCGACCTGAAGCGGGTCGACGACGACCGGCGCGGGGACCGCGGTGACCACGGCAAGGACTGGAACGGCAAGGACGACAAGGACAAGGACGACAAGGGCAAGGACCACAACGGCAAGGACGACAAGAACAAGGACGACAAGGGCAAGGACCACAACGGCAAGGACGACAAGGGCAAGGACCACAACGGCAAGGACGACAAGGGCAAGGACGACAAGAACAAGGACGACAAGGACAAGAACGGCAAGGACGACAACGGCAACGGCTGGAACGGCAACGGCGGCGGACAGCCGGCGGCCGCTGGCGTGGGCGGCGGCCTCGCCGCCGACGGCGGTCACGACCGCGACGAGCACGACAAGAAGGACGACTGGAAGAAGGACCACAACGGGTACGGCCGCGACGACCGCGACCGCGACCGCGACCACAAGGACCACAACGGCTACGGCCGCGACGACCGCGACCGCGACCGCGACCACAAGGACCACAACGGCTACGGCCGCGACGACCGCGACCGCGACCGCGACCACAAGGACCACAACGGCTACGGCCGCGACGACCGCGACCGCGACCGCGACCACAAGGACCACAACGGCTACGGCCGCGACGACCGCGACCGCGACCACAAGGACCACAACGGCTACGGCCGCGACGACAACGGCTACGGCCACAACGACAAGGACGACAACGGCTACGGCTACGGCCGCGACGACAACGGCTACGGCTACGGCCACAACGACAAGGACGACAACGGCTACGGCTACGGCCGCGACGACAACGGCTACGGCCACAACGACAAGGACGACAACGGCTACGGCTACGGCCGCGACGACCGCGACCGTGACGACAAGGACCACAACGGCTACGGCCGCGACGACCGCGACCGCGACCGGGACCACGACCGGGACCGTGACCGGGACCGCGACCGGGACCGTGACCGGGACCGCGACCACCGCGACCGGGACCGGGACCGTGACCGGGACCACGACCGGGACCGCGACCGCGACCGCTGGGAGCACAAGCGGGACTTCGTCTACTACGGCGAAGCCAAGGTCGACGAGGACGCCCGTCCGGGCCGGTACAAGCTCAAGGGCTCCTGCGGCGAGGGCGAGCTGGTGGTGCTCCCCCGCGGTGGGGTCGACGGTGGTGACGGTGGCATGACCACCACCAGCACCGACCGTGGCATGGCCATGGGCGGGGCGGGCATGATCGGCGCGGCTGCCCTGGGCGGCATCGTGCTGATGCGTCGGCGTCGGGCCGATGGCCTCGTCTGACACGACGGCGACACGGGCCGGCGGCCGTCACGGGAGACCGTGGCGCGCCGCCGGCGCGGCCGTCGTCGTCCTGCTGGCCATGGTGGGCGCCGCAATGATCGGCGTGTCGATGCGAACCGAACCCGCACCCCGCCCGCCGCAGCCGCGGGCCCAGTCCGCCCCGCAGACCCCCGCCCATTCCGACGTGCCTCGCCAGGGCCGCGACGGCGCGGCGCAGGCGGCCCCCGCCGCACTGTCCCGGTCCGCCCCCAGCACCATCTCGATCCCGCGCATCGGGGTCGACGCCGAGATCATGTCGTTGGGCACCAACCCGGACGGCACCGTCCAGGTCCCCCCGCTGGACCAGGCGCAGCGGGCCGGCTGGTACTCCCCGGGGGTCAGCCCCGGCGAGGCCGGCAACGCGGTCATCGTCGGGCACGTCGACTCGGCGAAGCTCGGCCCCGCCGTCTTCTTCAAGCTCGGCGCCCTCCAGCCGGGTGACACCATCACGGTGACCCGGGCCGACGGGGTCAAGGCCACCTTCGCCGTCGACGAGGTCCGGTCGTACCCGAAGGCCTCGTTCCCGGCCGAGCTGGTGTACGGCCCGAACGACAAGCCCGCCCTGCGGGTGGTGACCTGCGGCGGCCAGTTCGACCAGGCCGCCGGCAGCTACCCCGACAACGTCGTCGTCTCCGCCACGATGACCGCGTGAACGCGACGCGCCTCCGGTGGGACCGAGGTCCCGCCGGAGGCGCGTTCCGCGTACTCGTCAGGCGGCGGCGGAGGTCCGCACCAGGGTGCGGATCTGGCGCAGCAGCACCGACAGGGCGGCCAGGTCGGCCCGCGACTCGTCGAACTCCCCCATCGCCCGCCGTGCGCGGTGGATCGAGGTGGCGTTCGACTGCTCCCACTGGAGCACCCGCTCGTTCGAGGGCAGGCTGTCCGGGGTGGAGTCCAGGACCTCCGCGGTGAGCGCGGCCAGCGCGGCGTACAGGTCGTAGCGCAGCGCCATCCGGGCCAGCGTCTGCCAGCGGTCCTCCCGCGGCAGCAGGGAGATCTTCGACAGCAGGGAGTCCACCCGGAACAGGTCCGACAGGACGAAGTACACCGAGGCCACCTCGCCCACGTCCCGCCCGGTGCCGGTCGCGGTCTCGACCACGTCCAGCAGGCCGAAGCTGTACATCAGCCGGGTCGCCTGCTCGGCCAGGTCGCGCGGCAGACCCCGCTCGGCCATCGAGTCGATGTGCGCCGCCAGCGACTCCCGCTCGCTGCCGTAGAAGCGCTCCTCCAGGTCGGGCAGGAGCCGGGCCACGCCGTCCCGCAGCCGGGCGATCTCGGCCGGCACGTCGATCGGCGACCGCCGGTTGGTGACCAGCCAGCGCACCGCCCGGTCGAGCAGCCGCCGGGTGTCCAGGTAGACGCTGGTCTGCAGCTCCGGGGAGACCTTGTTGTCCAGCGCCTCGACGGCGTCCCAGAGCTCGCGCAGCCCGAAGACCTCGCGGACCACCACGTACGCCCGGATCACGTCCGCCGGCGAGGCGGCCGTCTCCTCGACCACCCGGAAGACGAACGAGATGCCGCCCCGGTTGATCGCCTCGTTGACCAGCACCGTGGTCACGATGTCGCGGCGCAGCCGGTGCTGGGCCATCCGGTCGGCGAAGCGCTCGCGCATCGGCGTCGGGAAGTAGTTGACCAGGACCTCGGTCGTCCACTCCTCGTCGGCCAGCCCCTCGGCCAGGATCTCCCGCTCGAGCACGATCTTGACGTACGCGAGCAGCACCGCGAACTCCGGCGCGGTCAGCCCGCTCTCGGTGCGGACCGCCAGCTCCTCGTCCGGCGGCAGCGCCTCCAGGGCCCGGTCGAGCTGCCCGGCCCGCTCCAGCTCGTTGATCATCCGCCGGTGCACCGGGAGCAGCGACGCGGCCTGCGCCTGGGCGTTGTTGATCGCCCGCGCCTGGTCGTAGTTGTCCCGCAGCACCAGCTCGGCGACCTCGTCGGTCATCTGGGCGAGCAGTTCGTCCCGCTCCGGGACGTCCAGCGCGCCGTCGGCGACCGCCGTGTTGAGCAGGATCTTGATGTTCACCTCGTGGTCGGAGCAGTCCACCCCGGCCGCGTTGTCGATGAAGTCGGTGTAGATCCGTCCGCCCGCCAGGGCGTACTCGATCCGGCCGAGCTGCGTGCAGCCCAGGTTGCCGCCCTCGCCGACCACCCGGCAGCGCAGGCTCTTGCCGTCCACCCGGATCGCGTCGTTGGACTTGTCGCCCACCTCGGCGTTGGTCTGCGTCGACGCCTTCACGTAGGTGCCGATGCCGCCGTTCCAGAACAGGTCGACCGGCGCGGTGAGGATCGCCTTCATCAGCTCCTGCGGGCTCAGCTGCGTCACGCCCTCGTCGAGGTCGAGCACCGCCCGGACCTGCGGCGAGATCGGCACCGACTTGGCGGTACGCGGGTAGATCCCGCCCCCCTCGGAGATCAGCTTCCGGTCGTAGTCCTCCCAGGACGACCGGGGCAGGTCGAACAGCCGCCTGCGCTCGGCGTACGAGGTGGCCGCGTCCGGGTCCGGGTCGAGGAAGATGTGCCGGTGGTCGAAGGCGGCCACCAGCCGGATGTGCTCCGAGAGCAGCATGCCGTTGCCGAACACGTCACCGGACATGTCGCCGACGCCGACCACGGTGAAGTCCTGGGTCTGGGTGTCGTGGCCCAGCTCGCGGAAGTGCCGCTTGACCGACTCCCAGGCGCCCCGCGCGGTGATGCCCATCTTCTTGTGGTCGTACCCGGCGGAGCCACCGGAGGCGAACGCGTCGCCGAGCCAGAAGTTGTGGGCCTTGGAGATCTCGTTGGCGATGTCGGAGAAGGTCGCGGTGCCCTTGTCCGCCGCCACCACCAGGTACGGGTCGTCAGCGTCGTGCCGGACCACGTCGTTCGGCGGCACGATCTCGCCGCCGACGATGTTGTCGGTGACGTCGAGCATCGCGCCGACGAACTCCTTGTAGCAGGCGACCGCCTCGTCCCGGTCCCCCGGCTTCTGCTTGAGCACGAAGCCGCCCTTGGCGCCCACCGGCACGATCACGGCGTTCTTCACCATCTGCGCCTTGACCAGGCCGAGCACCTCGGTACGGAAGTCCTCCCGCCGGTCGGACCAGCGCAACCCGCCCCGGGCCACCGGCCCGAACCGCAGGTGCACGCCCTCGAACCGGGGCGAGTACACGAAGATCTCGAACTTGGGCCGCGGGGCCGGCAGGTCGGGGATGGCCTGCGGGTCCAGCTTGAAGGCGACGTACGACTTGGGCCGACCGCCGGCGGGCCGCTGGTAGAAGCTGGTCCGCAGGGTGGCCTGGATCAGCGTCAGATACGACCGCAGGATGCGGTCCTGGTCCAGGCTGGCCACGTCGTCCAGGGCCGCGCCGATCGCGGTGACCAGCTCGCCGCTGCGCTGCTGGCGTTGCTCCATGCTCGCCGCCACGGTGGGGGCGAACCGGGTCTCGAAGAGCTCCACCAGCAGCGAGGCGATCTTCGGGTACGCGATGAAGGTCTGCTCCATGTAGTCCTGGGAGAAGACCGTGCCGGCCTGGCGCAGGTACTTCGCGTACGCGCGCAGCACCACCACCTGCCGCCAGGTGAGACCGCCGCGCAGGACCAGCTCGTTGAAGCCGTCCACCTCGGCCTCGCCCCGCCAGGCGGCGGCGAAGGCGTTCTCCACGTGCGGGCGGACCTCGGCCAGCTCCTGGTGCCCCTCGGGCAGGCGCAGGCCGAAGTCGTACAGGAAGACCCGCCCGTCGACCCGGTCCACCTCGTACGGGTGCTCGTCGACCACGCCGACGCCCAGCGAGTGCAGCACCGGCAGCACGGCGGAGAGCATCATCGGCTCGCCGTACCGGTAGACCTTGAACCGGACGTCCATGACGTCGTCGGCGTCCGGGTCGCGCGGGGCGAGCTGCTTGCGGAACAGGTGCATCTCCAGCTGGCCGGGCTCCTCCAGCAGCTCCAGCTTGGCCAGGTCCTTCATCGCCTCGTACGGCGTGTGCCCGTCCTTGTAGCCCTCAGGGAAGGCGTCGGCGTACCGGCTGAACAGGTGCTTGGCCTGCTCGTCGCCGAGCTTGCGCTCCAGCACCAGCCGGTAGTCGTCGTCCCAGAGCCGGGTGGCGTCGGCCAGCTCCTCGGCGAGCAGGTCGGCGTCGACGTCGCCGGGCGGCTGGGTCGGGTCGGTCCGGACGATGAAGTGCACCCGGGCCAGCATCGACTCGGTCACCCGGGTGGTGTAGTCCACCCCGACACCGTTCAGCTCGCGCAGCAGGATGTCCTGCATCCGCAGCCGGTTCTGGGTGGTGAACCGGTCCCGGGGCAGGTAGATCAGGCAGGAGATGAACCGCCCGTACGCGTCCCGCCGCAGGAAGACCCGCAGCTGCCGGCGGCCGGCCATCCGCAGCACGCCGATCACCGCGTGGTACAGGTCGTCGGTCTTGATCTGGAACAGCTCGTCGCGCGGGTAGGTCTCCAGGATCTGCAGCAGATCCTTGCCGGAGTGGCTGCGCTGGCTCAGGCCGGAGCGGTCCAGCACCTCGGCGACCTTGCGCCGGACCACCGGCAGCTCCCGGACACTGGTCCGGTACGCGGCGGTGGAGAACAGGCCGAGGAAGCGCCGCTCACCGACCACCTCGCCGGCCTCGTTGAAGATCTTGAACCCGATGTAGTCCAGGTACGCCGAGCGGTGCACGGTGGCTCGGGAGTTCGCCTTGGTGATGATCAGCAGGCGCTTCTCCATCACCTTCTCGTGCGCCTCGGGCGTCATCGACGACAGCGCCCGCGCCTCCGGCGAGTCCGAGCGCAGGATGCCCAGTCCGGTGCCGAGCACCGCCTCCAGCGCGGGGCCGTCGCCGCCGTCGCTGTCGACCAGCCGGTACTCCCGGTAGCCGAGGAAGGTGAAGTGGTCGTGGGCCAGCCAGCGCAGCAGCTCCACCGAGTCGGTGATGTCCTTCTCCGGCACCGGCGGGCGGTTGTCGGAGGTCCGCGCGGAGGCCAGCTCGTCGGCGAGCGCCAGGGCGCGCTGGCGCATCTTCGGCCAGTCCTCCACGGCCTCGCGCACGTCGGTGAGCACCCGCTGCAGCTCGCGGCGCAGCTTCTCGCGCTCGGCGGCGTCGCGGACCGGGTCGATCTCGATCCGCATCCAGCTCTCGACCAGGTCGCCGGCGATCGCGTCGTCCGGCTCCACGTCGGCGGAGACCTCGGTCAGCCGGCCGAGCGGCTCCCGCCGCACCACCACCAGCGGGTGCACCAGCAGGTGCACGTCCAGGTGGTAGGAGTTGAGCAGCGCGGTCACCGAGTCGACCAGGAACGGCATGTCGTCCGTGACGATCTCGATGACCGTGTGGTGCTGCTCGGCGTGCGGCTCGTGGATGCGGAGCTTCAGCTCGCCCGGCACCCGCTGCTGGGCCAGGTCCCGGTGCGCCCGGGCCGCGTCGAGCATCTCCTCGGCGGTGAACCCGATCAGTTCCTCGTCCGGCGCGAACCGCCAGAAACGGCTCACCAGAGTCGCTGCGTCGTGGTCCTCGCCGGCCAACGCCACCGCCTGGGCCACCAGGCGCTCCGCGTTGGGTACCGGCTCGTCGAGTTCCGCGTCCTCCACGTCGTCGCCGAGCGCTTCCGAAGGAAGCCCCAGGTCGTAGAGGGTGTCGATACTCGAACCGGTCATCCCGGTCACTCCTGTGTCGAGTCGGCCGAAGCCGTCTCCGTCGGTCGCCGAATCGAAGCTGTCGTCCCGGCCGTTGTCAGCCTGCCGGAGGTCGGGTCCCGGTTTGAACGCCGGACGCCGGTCCATCGGTGCCACTCCCCTCGACCCACCGCGTTGTGGGTCACTCTGCCGCCCAGCCTAGGCCTGCCGCTCGGTGCGATCGTCGGCGGACCACCGGCCGGACGTCCGGTTCGGGACTCTGTCCTTTCACCCGTTGCAGATGCGCGGTCGGCCGGCTGCGGAGTACCCCGACTCGCGATGTTCATCACACCGCTGCCGCGGGTCTTCCCGCAGCGTGCGACCGCACAGGGGCGGTACGGGGAGCACGGCCGTACTAGCGTGCATGGCAGTCCGAGATCCGGAGGTACCGCTCCATGCCCGTGTCGTACCCACCCCGTCGCCCCCGTACGCACATTCGGCCGGCCCTCGCGGCGCTGACCGCCACCGTGCTGGCGGCCGGCGCGCTCACCGGGTGCTCCGACGGTGACGGGCCGGAGCGGACCGTGGACGCCTTCCTGAAGGGTTGGCGCTCCGGCGACCTCGCCGCGGTCGGGTTCATCGACCCGACCGGCGCCCGGCTGCCCGCCACCGACGTCGCCAAGGAGATCAAGGATCTCTCCGGCGAGCTGGCCGCCACCCCGCCCACCCTGCGCCGCTCCGGCGACGCCAAGGTCACCAAGGACATCGCCACCGCCACGATCCGGGTGGAGTGGGCCCTGCCGGGCCCGACCACCTGGGCGTACGACCGCCCGGTACGGCTGCGCCAGGGCCGGGACGACCAGTGGCAGGTGATCTGGGAGCCGCAGCTGCTGCAGGAGCAGCTCGGCGAGGGCGACCGGTTGACGCTGCGCCGCGACCGCAGCCCCCGGGCCGGGGTGCTGGACGCCGCCGGGCAGCCGATCGTGGCGCCCCGGAAGGTGGTCCGGGTCGGCGTGCAACCCAGCGAGGTGACCGACGTCAAGGCGCTGGTACGGCAGCTCGACGCCGCGTTCCGGGCGATCCGGCCGGCGCTGAATCCCCCGGTCGACCTCTCCGACCTGCCGAAACGGCTCAGCGAGGCCGATCCGGGCGCTTTCGTCGAGGTGGTGACGCTGCGCGACGAGGCGTACCGGCAGATCCGGCCGCGCATCTACGACCTGCCCGGCACCCGGTTCCCCAGCGAGCAGCGGGACCTGGCGCCCACCCGGGAGTTCGCCCGGGCGCTGCTCGGCTCGGTCGACGAGGCGCAGGCCGACGACCTGGCCGCCCACCCGGACAAGTACGCCAAGGGCGACCTGGTCGGCCACGGCGGCCTCCAGGGCCGCTACGACGACCGCCTGCGCGGCACCCCCGGGCTCACCGTGCTCGTCCAGCAGCCCGCCGGTCCCGACGGCACCCCGGAGCCGACCGCGGTCTTCCGGCACGAGCCGCAGTCCGGTCAGCCGCTGAAGACCACCCTCGACGTGGCCACCCAGAACGCGGCCGACGCGGCGCTGCGCGGTGAGAAGCGCCGCTCGGCCCTGGTGGCGGTACGGATCAGCGACGGCGCGGTGCTCGCCGCGGCCAACGGGCCGGGCGCGGCCGGGGAGAACCTGGCCTTCACCGCCCAGGTGCCGCCGGGCTCCACCTTCAAGATGGTCAGCGCCCTCGGCCTGCTGGACCGGGGCGCGGTGAACGCCGACGCCACCGTGGACTGCCCGAAGACGTTCACCGTGGACGGGCGGCCCTTCAAGAACTCCGACGACTTCGTCCTCGGCAAGGTGCCGTTCCGCACCGACTTCGCCAAGTCCTGCAACACCGCCTTCGCCGCCCTGGCGCCGAAGCTGGGCCCCGACGGGCTCGCCGCCACCGGCCGTACCCTCGGCCTGGAGGGCAGCTGGGACCTCGGCACGGACGCCTTCACCGGCAAGGTCTCCGCCAACGGCTCCCCGGTCGAGCAGGCCGCCGCGGCGATCGGCCAGGGCACCACGGTGGTCAGTCCGCTGGCCATGGCGGGGGCGACCGCCGCCGTGGCCCGCGGTCGCTGGGAGCAGCCGAAGCTGGTGCTCGACCCGGCCCCGGCCAAGCCGGCGGAGCCCGGTCCGCAGCTGAAGGCCGAGTCGGTGGAGCCGCTGAAGGCGATGATGCGCGAGGTGGTCACCGCCGGCACGGCCAAGGCGCTCTCCGACGTGCCCGGCGGCCCGGTGTACGGCAAGACCGGCACCGCCGAGTACGACAACAACCCGGCGCACACCCACGCCTGGTTCGTCGGCTGGCAGGGCGACGTCGCGTTCGCGGTCTTCGTCGAGCAGGGCGGGTCCAGTACGTCCAGCGCGGTCCCGATCACCGAGCGCTTCCTCCGCGCCCTCCGCTGACCCGCCCGGCCCCGGTGCCGCGCCTCCCGCGCCCCGGGCCGTCCGAGCGTTGGTCGACTCCGTTCGCGGCGTGTCGGGGTATCGACGGATACCCGACACGCCGCAAACCGCACGGCCGGCCGCGGGTCCGTCAGGCGATGCCGGCGGACGACGGCGACGTACCGTCCTCCGACGCCCCGTCCTCCTCGGCGCGGGGCACCCGGCGGAGCAGACCGGGCCCGACGGCGGCGGGCGGGCCGACCGGCTCGACGGCCACCGGCGTCTCGACCGGCGCCGGCACGAGCAGCCCGGTCACCGGGCCCGGTGCGGCCCCCGGCCCGATCTCGCCCTCGATGGCCCGGCCGGCGTCGACCCCGTCCACCGTCGGCTCGCCGGACCCGAGCGGCGTGATGCCGACCGGCGAGCCCGGCCCCAGGACCGGCCCGGCACCGCCGTTGGGCGGGGTGGCGACACGGGCGAGCGCCCCGGGCCCGGTGGAGCGGACGCGCTGCGGCGGCGGGGCCGCGGGCAGCAGCCGGGGCGGCACCGCCTCCGGCGCCGACACCGGGGCCAGCCCGGCCACCACGGTGTTGACGATCTCGGCGGCGTACGAGCCGTCCGGGTCGTAGTCGGGGTCGAAGACGGTCAGCTCGACGCCGAGGCAGTGCGGGGTGTCCACCAGGCCGGCGAGGAGGATCTCCAGTTCGGCGAAGGCGATCCCGCCCGGGTCGGGCGCATCCACCGCCGGCATCACCGCCGGGTCGAGCACGTCCACGTCGATGTGCACCCAGTAGCCGGCGCAGTCGGCGAGCTGCTCGTGCGCCCACTGAGCGGTGCGGGCCGCGCCCTCGGCGCGCAGCGCCGGCACCGGCCGGGTGGTGATGCCGGCGGCCTGCAGGTCGAGGCGGTACTCGTCCTGTGCGCGGATGCCGAGCACCACCACGTCGATGTCGCGGAAGTAGGGGCGCCGCCCCTCGATGGCGGCCAGGTCGGCCTGCCCGCGCCCGGTGACCAGGGCCAGGTCCTCCCCCGCCGCCGCGCCGACGTACGAGGCGTTGCCGGGGTGCCGGAAGTCGGAGTGTCCGTCGACGAAGACCAGGCCGATCCGGCCGCCGACCGCCTCGCCGAGCCGGTGCATGGCCAGCGCCGAGCCCAGCAGCACCGAGCAGTCCCCGCCGAGCACCAGCGGGAACTCCCCCCGGTCGATGATCTCGCCGATCCGGTCGGCCAGCGCCACCGAGTAGCCGGAGATCTCCCGGGCGTGGCAGACCCCGTCGCCGGGCCGCCAGTCACCCGGGTCGTACCGGGGTGGGGTGAGGCAGCCGGCGTCGCGGGCCCGCAGCCGGGCGAGCAGGTCGTGGTCGCGCAGCGCGCCGGGGGCCTTGCCGCAGCCGGGGACGGAGGTGGACGTGGGTGGGCGCAGTCCCAGGTTTGTCGGCGCGTCGAGGACGGCGATCCGGCGCATCATGGGCTCCCGTCCTCGGTGGTCGGGCGGGCCGGCCGGAACGCCGGCCCGCGCTGGCGTGCTACGAACTCAGAACAGTGCGCTGGCCAGGGCCCGCCGGGCCGAGGCGACCGCGGGGTCCTCCGGGCCGGCGATGGTGAACAGCGACACCAGGTGCTGGCGTACCTTCTCCCGGTCGTCGCCGGCGGTCCGCCGGACCAGGCTGACCAGCCGGGCGTACGCCTGCTCGGCCAGGCCGCTGAGCACCTCGATGTCGGCGGCGAGCAGCTGGGCCTCGACGTCGTCGGGGGCGGCCTGCGCGGCGGCGACCGCCGCCTGGGGGTCGACGCCGGCGACCCGCCGGGCCACCCCGACCTGGGCCAGGCCGGCCTCCGCCGCGGCGTCCGCCGGTGATTCGGCGAGGATCTTCTTGTACGCCCGCTCCGCGGCGTCCAGGTCGCCGCTCATCAGGGCGTCGTCGGCCTCGTCGAGGCGCGGGTCCTCCGGCTCGGCCACGGCCACGCCGCCGGCCTTGAGCACCGCCGCGATCCACTGGCGCAGCTGCGGCTCGGGGACGACGCCGGGGAACGCGTCGATCGGCCGGCCGCCGACGACCGCGTAGACGGTCGGTAGGGCCTGGATCTGGAACATCTGAGCGATCCGGGGGTTCTCCTGGACGTCTATGCGGGCCAGCACCCACGTCCCGCCACCCTCGGCCGCCAACTGCTCCAGCACCGGCGCGAACTGGTCGCTCTCCGGGTAGCCGGCCGCGCCGAAGAAGACCACGACGGGCACGGTCATCGACCGTTCGAGCACCTCGGACTGGAGGGTCGCCTCGGTCACGTCGACCACGGCGAGGCCGCCGCCACCGGCGGCGGGGGTGCCCGGGAGACCGGCGGGCGGGCCGGCCTGGGTCGGTGTGCTGGGGCGGGTGTTGGCCGGTGCGGTGCTGCGCAGCGCACTGAGGTCGACCGCGCCGCGGGTGAAGATCGACGAGGTGATCCGTGGGTCGCTCATGGTTACCTAGTCTCGCACGTGTCCCGCTGAACTCAGATCAACCGCGACGGCGACAGTTGCAACTCTCACCCCTGCTCACCGCCCACCCGGCCACTGCCGCGAGCCCCCTGCGCGACGGCGCCCTCGCCGGTGGCCGTTCGCACCTTTCGCGGTGCTTCGCGGCCACCGGCGAGGGCACCGGTCCGTGCTGGGGTGGGGCAGGGTCAGAAGCGGGCCGGTTCGCGGTAGACGCCCCACTCGGCGCGCAGGGCGTCGCAGATCTCGCCGAGGGTGGCCTCGGCGCGGACGGCGTCGAGCATGGCCGGGATCATGTTCTCGCCGGTGCGGCCGACCTCGACCATCCGGGCGACGGCGGCGGTGACGGCGGCGTCGTCGCGGGCGGCCTTGCGCTCGGCCAGCAGTCGGCGCTGCTCCAGCTCCACCTCGTGCGAGATGCGCAGGATCTCCAGCTCCTTGGCGACCGTGCCGGTGTGGCAGTTGACGCCGACGATCCGCTTGTCGCCCTTCTCCAGCGCCTGCTGGTAGACGAAGGCCGACTCGGCGATGTGGCCGGTGAACCAGCCGTCCTCGATGCCGCGCAGGATGCCGGAGGTCATCGGGCCGATCTGGTGCGGGCCCTCGCCGCCGAGCTGCCGGATCCGGGCGAAGATCTCCTCCGCCTCGGCCTCGATCTTGTCGGTGAGCGCCTCGACGTACCAGGAGCCGCCGAGCGGGTCGGCGACGTTGACCACGCCGGTCTCCTCCATCAGCACCTGCTGGGTACGCAGGGCGATCTCGGCGGACTCGTCGGTGGGCAGGGCGAGGGTCTCGTCGAGGGCGTTGGTGTGCAGCGAGTTGGTCCCGCCGAGCACCGCGGCGAGCGCCTCCACGGCGGTCCGCACCACGTTGTTGACCGGCTGCTGCGCGGTCAGCGACACCCCGGCGGTCTGGGTGTGGAACCGCAGCCAGAGCGCCTTCTCGCTGGTGGCGCCGTAGACGTCGCGCAGCCAGCGGGCCCAGATCCGGCGGGCGGCGCGGAACTTGGCGATCTCCTCGAAGAAGTCGACGTGCGAGTCGAAGAAGAAGCTCAGGCCCGGGGCGAAGACGTTGACGTCCAGCCCGCGGCTCAGCCCCAGCTCGACGTAGCCGAACCCGTCCGCCAGCGTGTACGCCAGCTCCTGCGCGGCGGTCGCCCCGGCCTCGCGGATGTGGTAGCCGGAGACCGACAGCGGCTTGTACCGGGGGATCTCCCGGGCGCAGTACTCCATCAGGTCGCCGATCAGGCGCAGGTGCGGCTCGGGGTCGAAGAGCCACTCCTTCTGCGCGATGTACTCCTTGAAGATGTCGGTCTGCAGCGTCCCGTCCAGGGTGGACAGGTCGACGCCCTGCCGCTCGGCGGCGACCAGGTACATGCAGAAGACCGGCACGGCGGGGCCGGAGATGGTCATCGACGTGGTGACGCCGCCCAGGTCGATGCCGTCGAAGAGCGTCTCCATGTCGGCGGCGCTGTCCACCGCGACGCCGCAGTGGCCGACCTCGCCGAGCGACTGCGGGTCGTCGGAGTCGCGCCCCATCAGGGTGGGCATGTCGAAGGCGACGGAGAGCCCGCCGCCGCCGGCGCCCAGGATCATCTTGTACCGCTCGTTGGTCTGCTGGGCGTTGCCGAACCCGGCGAACTGCCGGATGGTCCAGGTCCGCCCCCGGTAGCCGGTCGGGTAGAGCCCCCGGGTGTACGGGAACTCGCCCGGCCAGCCGATCCGGTCGAAGCCCGGGTAGGCGGTGCCCTCCGGCGGCCCGTAGACCGGGTCGACGGTCATCCCGGACAGCGTGGTGAAGTCGGCGTCCCGCTTTCGCGCGGCGTCGTAGCGGGCCTGCCAGCGTGCCCGTCCGGCTGCGATCTCGTCGGCGTTCATCCGCGGGGCTCCTCCTCGAGTCCTCGACTGAAGACCGAGTGTAGAACGGACGCCTGAACGATCGCTAAGGAAGTTCGTACCGGCCGGTAACCCGACCGGCCGGTACGCACCTCCCGCGCTCACTCGGACGGACGCTCGCTCTGCTGCCGCCGGAACTCCTCGACCGGCAGGCCGCCCCGTCCCCAGTTCTCGGTGTCGACCTCGTCGATCACCACGAAGGTCGAGGTCAACGGCTTGTTCAGGACGTCGAGCAGCAGCTGGCTGACCCCCTTGATGAGGGCCGCCTTCTCCTCGGCGGTGGCCGCGGAGGCACCGGGCGTGCTGCCCTCCCGGGTGATCTGGATGGTGACGATCGGCATCGCACTGGTCCTTTCTGCGGGTTGCGGGTCAGTGACCGGCGATCTGGCCGCCGTCGACGTGCAGGATCTCGCCGGTGACGAAGGACGCGGACTCGAGGTAGAGCACAGCGTCGACGACGTCGCTGGTCTCACCCATCCGGCCGACCGGGCTCAGGCCGGCGAGCACCTCGTGGGTCTCCACCGGGTGCATCGGGGTCTTGATGACACCGAGCGCGACGGCGTTGGCCCGTACACCCCGGCTCGCGTACTCGACGGCCAGGGACTTGGTCGCGGAGTTGAGACCACCCTTGGTCAACGACGCGAGCACCGAGGGGACGTTGGAGTTGGCCTGGTCCGCCAGGGTGCTCGTGATCGTGACGATGTGCCCAGCGCCGGTGGCCAGCAGGTGCGGCAGGGCGCGCCGGGTGAGGTGGAAGAAGCCGGTGACGTTGATCCCGGTGACCCGCGCGAAGTCCTCGTCGGTGTAGTCGGTGAACGGCTTGGCGATGAAGATGCCCGCGTTGTTGACCACGGTGTCGATACGGCCGAAGCGCTCGATGGCCGCGTCGACCACCCGCTGGGCGGTGTCGGCCTCGGCGATGTCGCCCCGGACGGTGACGATCTCCGGGTCCTGGGCGGCGCCGATCGTGCGCGAGGTCGCCACGACGCCGTACCCGAGTTTGCGGTACGCCGCCACGAGGCCGGCGCCGATGCCCTGGGAGGCGCCGGTGATCACGGCGACCTTCTGACCCTGACTGGTGCTCATGCGGTTCCCTTCCTGACGGGCGAAGACCCCGTTGGCCCGGCCCTGGACGACCACTAGACGACTGGTCGACTAAAAGCTAGCCGACCGGTCGGGTATCGTCTACGTCATGGGACGGACGAGTGACGCGCGGAACAAGATCCTCGAAGCCGCCGCGACGCTGCTCGAGCAGCGGGGCTACTCCGCCCTGGGCGTGGCGGAGATCTGCGCCACGGCGGGCGTGCCGAAGGGCAGCTTCTACTACTTCTTCGAGTCGAAGCAGGCCCTCGCGCTCACCGTGATCGACGAGCACTGGGCGAGGCAGCGGCGGCAGTGGGTCGAGCTGCTCAGCAGCGACCGCGACCCGCTACGACGCCTGCGGGACCTGTTCGAGGCGACCGAGCAGGTGCAGCGTGCGGGGCAGCAAAAGGCCGGGCTGGTCGCCGGATGCCTCTTCGGCAACCTCGCGCTGGAACTGAGCAACCAGGCCGAGGAGATCCGCAGCCGGCTCCAGGAGATCTTCGAGGCCCAGATCGACCTCATCGAGCAGCTGGTCGTCGAGGCGAAGGAGCGCGGCCAGGCCGGAGCCTCGGTCGACACCCGCGAGGCCGCGCGGTCCATGGTCGCGCAGATCGAGGGACGCGCGCTGCTCGCGAAGCTGCTCAACGACCCGGCCCAGCTGGAGACCCTGTGGCGCAACAGCCTGGACCTGCTGCAGGTGCCCCCGCAGGTGCGGGCCGCGCTGGACTGAGCCGACCCGGCGCAGGTCGGCCAGGAAGGACCACGCCGCGAACGGCCTCAGGCCGACGGGACCTCCGGACCGCCCAGGGCCACGTCGTCCACCCGGATGTTGATCTCGTCGACCCGCAGCCCGTACCCCTCGACCGCCGCCGTCACCGCCGCCCGGACCCCGTCGGTCACCTGCGGCACCGGGTGGCCGGCGGTGATCACCAGCACCAGGTTGACCACGGCCGCGCCGTCGGTCACGTGCGCCGAGCAGCCCCGCCGCGCGTCGCCGACCTGGTCCAGGCCGACCTTGTCGAGCACCGCGTTGAAGAACCGGGCCACGTCGCCGCCCAGCTCGGCCACCCCGGGCACGGACTTCGCGGCGGCCACCGCGATCTTCTCCACCACCTCGTTGGAGACGTGCGTCGTCCCGCCCGCCACCGCCTCCGGCGTCACCGACAGCTCCTGGGTCGCCTCGTCCATGCTCTCCCCACAACGGCTCGCACCGCCCCACGGGTCGTGAGGCGGTGCGAGCGTACTAGTCGGGTGCCGGTCCGCAGTGGACCGGTCAGGAGCCGAGCTGGGCCAGCAGCTCGTCCGCGGCGGCGTACGGGTCGAGCGCGCCCTTCGCCACCTTGGCGGCGAGCGTGGTCAGCTCCGTACCGTCGCGCAGTGAGCCGATCCGGTTGCGGAGCGCGCCGAGCGCGATCGCCTCGATCTCGGCGGCGGCCCGCGCCTCCCGGCGGCGGCGCAGCTCGTCGTGCTGCTCCAGCCAGCCGCGGTGCTTGTCGATGGCGGCGGCGATGTCGTCGATCCCCTCGCCGCGCGCGGCGATCGAGCGGACCACCTGCGGGCGCCACTCGCCAGGTCCGCGCTCACCGAGGGCGATCATGCCCTGGATGTCGCGCACGGTGGCGTCGGCGCCGTCCCGGTCGGCCTTGTTGACGACGAAGACGTCGGCGATCTCCAGGATGCCGGCCTTGACCGCCTGGATCGCGTCGCCCATGCCGGGGGCGAGCAGGACCAGCGTGGTGTCGGCGAGCGAGGCCACCTCGACCTCGGCCTGGCCGACGCCCACGGTCTCCACCAGCACCACGTCGCAGCCGGCGCCCTCCAGCACCCGCACCGCCTGCGGGGTGGCCGCGGAGAGGCCGCCGAGGTGGCCCCGGCTGGACATCGAGCGGATGTAGACGCCCGGGTCGGTGGCGTGGTCCTGCATCCGGACCCGGTCGCCGAGGATCGCGCCGCCGGTGAACGGGCTGGACGGGTCGATCGCCAGCACGCCGACCCGGTGCCCGCGCGCCCGCAGCGCCCGGACCAGCTCGTTGGTGGTGGTCGACTTGCCCACCCCGGGCGAGCCGGTCAGCCCCACCACCTGGGCCTGACCGGCGTACGGCGCGAGGGTCGCCGCCACCTGCGGCAGCACCTCGTCACCGGACTCGACCAGGGTGATCAGCCGGGCCACCGCGCGGGGGTCACCCGCGCGGGCCCGTTCCACCAGCATCGGTACGTCCCGGCTGCGGCGCACCGGCCCGGTGGCCGCCGCCGGGGCGTGGTCGACGGCATCGCTCACTGCTGGGTCTCGCCACCGTTCGGAACGTGGATGATCAGCGCGTCGCCCTGACCGCCGCCGCCGCAGAGCGCGGCCGCGCCGGTGCCGCCGCCCCGGCGCTTCAGCTCCAGGGCGAGGGTGAGCACCAGCCGGGCGCCGGACATGCCGATCGGGTGTCCCAGCGCGATCGCGCCGCCGTTGACGTTGACCTTGTCCGGGCTGATCCCGAGGTCACGGGTCGACTGGATGCCGACCTGGGCGAACGCCTCGTTGATCTCGATCAGGTCCAGGTCCTCGACGCTCAGCCCGCCCTTCTTGAGCGCGTGCTGGATGGCGTTGGACGGCTGCGAGTGCAGGGAGTTGTCCGGCCCCGCGACGTTTCCGTGCGCGCCGATCTCGGCCAGCCAGGTCAGCCCCAGCTCCTTGGCCTTGGCCTTGCTCATCACGACCACGGCGGCGGCGCCGTCGGAGATCGGCGAGGAGCTGCCGGCGGTGATGGTGCCGTCCTTGGCGAAAGCCGGGCGCAGCTTCGCCAGCGACTCCACCGTGGTGTCCGGCCGGATGCCCTCGTCCTCGCTGATCACCAGCGGGTCGCCCTTGCGCTGCGGGATGACCACCGGGGTGATCTCGTCGGCGAAGTGGCCGTTCTTCTGCGCGGCGGCGGCCCGCTGGTGGCTGGTCGCGGCGAACGCGTCCTGCTCCTCGCGGGTGATGCCGTGCCGCACGCCGTGCTTCTCGGTGGACTCGCCCATCGCGCAGCAGTCCCAGGCGTCGGTGAGCCCGTCCAGCGCCATGTGGTCCTTGATCGTGACGTCGCCGTACTTGTAGCCGGAGCGCTGGCCGAGCAGCAGGTGCGGGGCGTTGGTCATCGACTCCATGCCGCCGGCCACCACGATGTCGAACTCGCCAGCCCGGATGAGCTGGTCGGCCAGGGCGATCGCGTCCAGGCCGGAGAGGCAGACCTTGTTGATGGTCAGCGCCGGCACGGACATCGGGATGCCGGCCTCGACCGCCGCCTGCCGGGCCGGGATCTGCCCGGCGCCGGCCTGGAGCACCTGCCCCATGATCACGTACTGCACCTGGTCCGGGGCGACGCCGGCGCGCTCCAGCGCCGCCTTGATCGCGACGCCGCCGAGCTTCGTCGCCGGGAGGTCCTTGAGGTTGCCCAGCAGGCGCCCCATCGGGGTCCGCGCGCCGCTGATGATCACCGAAGCCATTGCCTGCCTCCGAGGGGGGTGCCGACCTGTACGCCTTAACGATTGTTCGGTCAGACTAGCGCCATGGCTGAGAACTCCTACGTCGAGCCCGCTGCCGACTATGTCACAGACATCGGCCTGCGCCGTATCGACCACGTCGGGGTCGCGGTCGCCGACCTCGACGCCGCGATCGACTTCTACCAGCGCACCTTCGGCATGCGCTGCGTGCACACCGAGACCAACACCGAGCAGGGCGTCCGGGAGGCGATGCTGGCGGTCGGCCCGACCACCGAGGGCGGCTGCGTGCAGCTGCTCGCCCCGCTGACCCCCGAGTCGACCATCGCGAAGTTCCTCGACCGCAACGGGCCGGGCGTGCAGCAGGTGGCGTACACGGTCGCCGACATCGACGCCGCCTGCGCCGCGCTGCGCGAGCGGGGCGTCCGGCTGCTCTACGAGAAGCCCAAGCGCGGCACCGCCGACTCCCGGATCAACTTCGTGCACCCGAAGGACGCCGGCGGCGTGCTGGTCGAGCTGGTCGAGCCGGCCGCCGACGCCCACTGACCCCGCCTCGCCCGCCCTCCTCCGCGCCGCCGTTCTGCGGCGGGTCGGGGTGTCCCCGTCGCCGGACACCCCGACCCGCCGCAAACGGGCCGAGCGGCCCGCCCGGAAAGGGAACGGAGCGCGGGGGTGCGCGGTAGGGGTGCCGCACGGACACCTCCACGCATCGGCCAATGCAGTTTTTCACAGAGGACTTCCGGCCCTAGCTACCGTTCAGTAACGTCCCGGCCCAACAAGGAGCGCGACCGGTGCCGGATGTGTCGATTGCCGACATGGCGGTCGGTCGCACCGGCGCCGACGATGGCAGCACCCCCTGCCCCCCGGCGTGGGTGCGGACGAACGGGAGGTCACCGTGCAGGACATCCTCGAAGCGATCATGGCGGCGGAAGGCTCGGACCAGCCGGAGCGGGAACTCGCCGGTCTCGCCGGGTTGCCGGTACCGGAGACCTACCGGGGCGTGGTCGTCCGCGCCGAGGACACCCGGATGTTCGACGGGATGGCCACCCGCGACAAGGACCCGCGCAAGGCCCTGCACCTGCAGGAGGTCCCCACCCCGGAGCTCGGCCCGGGCGAGGCCCTGGTCGCGGTGATGGCCAGCGCCATCAACTACAACACGGTCTGGACCAGCATCTTCGAGCCGCTGCCGACCTTCAAGTTCCTGCAGCGCTACGGCCGGCTCTCCGAGCTGACCCGCCGGCACGACCTGCCGTACCACGTGGTGGGTTCGGACGCGGCGGGCGTGGTGCTGCGCACCGGACCCGGCGTGACCAAGTGGAAGGCCGGCGACGAGGTCGTCGCGCACTGCCTCTCGGTGGAGTTGGAGGACGCGGCCGGCCACGACGACACCATGCTCGACCCGCAGCAGCGGATCTGGGGCTTCGAGACCAACTTCGGCGGCCTCGCCGAGCTGTGCGTGGTCAAGGCCAACCAGCTGATGCCCAAGCCGCGCCACCTCAGCTGGGAGGAGGCGGCCAGCCCCGGGCTGGTCAACTCCACCGCGTACCGGCAGCTGGTCTCGCACCACGGGGCCAACATGAAGCAGGGCGACGTGGTGCTGATCTGGGGCGCCTCCGGCGGCCTGGGCGGCTACGCCACCCAGATGGCCCTCAACGGCGGCGCGATCCCGGTCTGCGTGGTCTCCTCGCCGGAGAAGGCGGAGCTGTGCCGGTCGATGGGCGCCGAGCTGGTGATCGACCGCACCGCCGAGGGCTTCCGCTTCTGGAAGGACGAGCAGACCCAGGACCAGGACGAGTGGCGCCGCTTCGGCGAGCGCATCCGCGAACTGACCGGCGGCGAGGACCCGGACATCGTCTTCGAGCACCCCGGCCGGGAGACCTTCGGCGCCAGCGTCTACGTGGCCAAGAAGGGCGGCACCATCGTCACCTGCGCCTCCACCAGCGGCTACCTGCACCAGTACGACAACCGTTACCTGTGGATGCACCTCAAGCGGATCGTCGGCAGTCACTTCGCCAACTACCGCGAGGCGTGGGAGGCCAACCGGTTGGTGTCGCTGGGCCTGATCCACCCGACCGTGTCGCGGACCTACCCGCTGGAGCAGACCGGCCAGGCCGCGTACGAGGTGCACCGCAACGCCCACCAGGGCAAGGTCGGCGTGCGCTGCCTCGCCCCCGCCGACGGGCTGGGTGTCCGGGACGCCGAGCTGCGGGCCCGCCACGAGGGTGCGATCAACCGGTTCCGCGGCCACTGAGCCGTCCGGGTGATGCAGGCATGCCCATTGCGGTGAGGAGGCCATTGCCTTTCCACATGGGCGGCGTACCCCCATTCGAGTGACGACGGACAAAGGGCCGCGGGCATCCCCCGCGGCCCTTTTCCCGCTCACTCGGCGTGACCTCGGCCTGCCCGGGACCTGCCAAGATCGCCGATTGGTCCGGTGTCGACGGGCGCAGAAGTTGACCATGTAATGAGGACACGAAAGCTCGGGACCGCTCTTGCGAACGACCCCGGGGAGTCTGCAAGTATGTCCCAATGCCCCAGCAGCAGTCCTCCCCTCTCGCGTTCTTCGATAACGCGAACTCGCAGCCAGATTTCACCGTCGGCCTGCGCGGATACAACACCCACCAGGTCGATGACTTCATCGGCCGGATGACCGCCGCGCTGACCCAGTCCGAGCAGGCCCGGGCCGAGGCCGAGCAGCGGATGAACGACGCCCAGCGTCGGCTCCGCCAGGCCGAGCAGCGCCAGGGCGCGCTCGAGCAGAAGCTCGCCGACACCAACAAGCAGCTCGAGGAGAACAGCCGGCCGACCCTCTCCGGCCTGGGCACCCGCGTCGAGCAGATCCTGCGGTTGGCCGAGGAGCAGGCCAACGACCACCGCAACGAGGCCAAGCGCGAGTCGGAGGGCATCCTCTCCGCGGCCCGCCTGGAGGCCCGGGAGATCACCGACAAGGCGCGCGCCGAGGCGGCGGCGATGAAGGCCACCGCGGAGCGGGAGGCCGGCAACGTCCGCACCACCGCCGAGCGCGAGGCCGCCGAGGTCCGGGTGCAGGCCCGCCGCGAGGCCGACACCCTGCGTGCCGACGCCGACCGGGAGACCAAGCAGCTGCGTACGGTCACCGCGCACGAGGTGGCCGAGCTCAAGTCCACCGTCGAGCGGGAGGTCGCCACGCTGCGCGCCACCGCCGAGCGGGAGATCACCCAGCAGCGGGCCAAGGCCGCGCGCGAGGCCGAGGAGAAGCGGGCCGAGGCGACGAAGCTGCTCACCGACGCCCGGGACAAGCGGGACAAGGACCTGCAGGCGCTGGAGCTCCAGCTCGCCGAGCGCCGCGAGAAGGCCGAGCGCGAGGAGTCGGAGCGGCACGCCGCCCAGGTCGCGCAGACCCAGAAGCTGGTCGGCGAGGCCGAGCAGCGGGCCCGCGCCGCCCAGGAGCGTGCCAAGGAGATCGAGCAGCGCGCCGAGGCGCGTCGGGTCGAGTCCGAGCGCACCGCCAACGAGACCGTCGACAAGGCCAAGGCGCTGGCCGAGAAGACCCTCAACGAGGCCAAGGCCGAGGCGAAGCGGCTGCTCACCGAGGCGCGCACCGAGGCGGAGCTGACCACCCAGGCGGCCCGCCGCGAGGTCGAGGACCTCACCCGCCAGAAGGACGCCGTCACCTCCCAGCTCGGCCAGATGCTCTCCGGTCTCGCCGGCATCGTGCCCGGCGTGCCGGCCCAGCAGCCGGCCGCCGCGCAGGCCAAGCCGGAGGCTGCCAAGGCGGCGGGCACCGAGCAGCGGGCGACCGCGGAGACGGCCAGCTGACCCAACGCACCGTGGGGGCATGAGTGCACGGCGCGGGGTGCCATCGGGTTGACCGGTGGCACCCCGCGCCGTATGCGTTTCCCAACTCCTGATACAGGCGGTACGGCCACAGTGAAGTAGGTCCCAACAGGGGCGTCCGTATCGCCCCAGCAGGGCCGGATGCGTGTGAGGATGGGGGCATGTCGCACGGCGAGGAACTGTTCGCTCTCGGCGGGGACGTGACCACGGAGCCCAGCTTCGAGTCCGCCCTGCGGGGGTACGAGAAACGACAGGTCGACCGGTACGTCGCTCGTGCGGAGCACGAGATCGCGACTCTGACGGCCGAACGGGAACAGGCGTACACCCAGATTCACAAGCTGGCCGGGCAGGTCGAGCACCTCCAACGGGACCTGTCCCAGGTGCGCAAGCAGGTGGGCGTGGTGGACCGGGCCTCGTTCAAGCACCTCGGGCCCCGGGTGGAACAGATCCTCGCCCTCGCCGAGGAGCAGGCGGACGCCATCCTGCGCGCCGCCAACGAGGAGATCGAGGCCCGCCGCGCCGCCGCCGAGCACATCATCGACGAGGCCCGCGAGCAGGCCGCCCAGGCGCTGAAGGACTTCGAGATCGCGCTGGCCGCGCGGCGCGCGGAGGAGGAGCGGCACACCGCCGCCCGCAAGGCCGAGGCGGACACCGCGGTCCGGACCGCCAAGGAAGACGCCGCCCGGATGCGGGCCACCGCCCAGGACGAGTCGACCCGGCTGCGCACCGCCGCCCAGGAGGCCCTGACCAAGGCGCAGCAAGAGGCCACCCAGCTGCGCGACACGGCCAAGGAGATCCACAGTCGGGCCCAGCAGGAGGCCACCAAGCTGCGCGAGACGGCCCGGGACGCGCTGGCGAAGGCCCAGCAGGAGGCGACCCAGCTGCGCGAGGCGGCCAAAGAGGTGCACGCCAAGGCCCAGCAGGAGGCCAAGCGGCTCACCGAGTCGGCGGCCGAGGCCGGGCGGGCCACCCACGCCAAGGCGCTGCAGGAGGCCAAGCGGATCACCGACGACGCCGAGGAGGCCGCGAAGGGCACTCGGGGTCGGGCCCGGCAGGAGGCGCACCGGCTGACCACGGAGGCAGCCGAGGCGGCCAAGCGCAACCGCGCCGAGACCGAGACGTACGTGCAGCGGATGCGCAGCGAGACCGAGGCGTACGTGCAGCACGCCCGCGCTCAGACGCAGCAGGAGCTGGGTGCCTGGCGGGCCGGCGTGGAGAAGGAGGTCAACACCCGGCGGGAGACCGCCGACCGGGAGCTGGCCCAGCGCCGCGCCGCCGTCGAGCAGGAGTACGCCAAGCGCCGCGACGAGCTGGAGAAGAAGTACACCAGCCGGCACCAGGAGCTGGAGAAGCAGCACAAGACCCGCCACGACCAGCTGGAACGGGAGTGGACGGCGCGCCGCGACGAGATCGAACAGGGTGCCGCCGAGATCCGCCAAGCCGCCGAGACCGACGCGCTCACCATGCGCCGCCGGGCCGAGGAGGAGGCCACCACGCTGCTCCAGCGGACCGAGACGGACGCGGCCGACAAGCGCCGCAAGGCCGACGAGCACGTCGCGGCGTCCCGCCGCCAGTTCGAGGAGTACGCCGCCACCACCCAGCAGCACCTGGCCACCACCCAGCAGCACCTGGCGGCCACGCAGCAGGAGGCGGCGGCGGGCCGTCAGCAGCTCGCCCAGGTGATGCTGGAGATCGCGCAGGCCCAGCAGCAGCTCGCCGACCTGCGGCAGGAGACCTGGCAGGCGCGGCAGGAGTTCGACGATCTCCAGCGCCAGATCACCGAGCTCCAGCTGCAGAAGGTCACCGGGACGGCGGCCGTACCGATGACCGACGGTGCCGCGCCGGCGCTCACCGGCGCCACCCCGGGCACCGACGGCGCGAAGCCGACGGCCGACGGCGCGAAGCCCACGACCGTCGGCGCGAAGGCCACGACCGTCGCCACGAAGACCACCGCCGACGGCGCGCGGGCCACGACCGATGGCGCCAAGCCGACGACCGAGGGCGCGACGGTCGGCACCGACGGCGCGCGGGCCGCCAAGGGCGCGCCGGCCGGGCCGGACGGGGCCGGGCCGGTCCCCGCCACGGACGGGGCGAAGCCCAGCTCCCGGCCGGTGGCCGAGCCGGTGACCACGGTGGACGGTGCCACGGCCAGCGCCGGGGTGGACGGCGAGCCGACCGTGGCCGCGGTGCCCGGGACGGGCGGCCGGGGGGCCACCCCGACCAAGATCACCAGCAGCGGTGAGAACGGCAAGCGGCCGACCAAGCCGACCACCGACGAGCGCAGCGCCAAGCCGAGCAAGGTCACCGCCGAGTCGGAGTGACCAGGGCGGTGTGCCGACACCCGCCGCACCGGCGGCCGGGCCCGTTCGGGCCAGCGCCGCCTGATCGGCCACGCCGTCTGGACGGTCGCCGCCCCGCGCCGACCGCCCGTCGGGGCGGTGGCGCCCGGGCCCGCCCCTGCTCCGATCGCGGTGACCGGGTCCGGCGGCACCCCTGCGCCACCCGCTTTGCTCTGCTGCCGCCCGGGCAACGGCAGAGCGCTCCCAGTGTTGCCGGGGGCGCAGCAGAGCACAGCAACCGGAGGGAGCACTGAGGACGGGGCGCAGTGCCGCTTCCCGTGACCTGACGGACCCGGGCGGCACCTGCCGTCCGGCAGGACGGACCGCCAACGCGGTCGCGTCGTCCGGCCGCGCCCCGGCGGGGGCCGGACGTGCTGGCGGGCTGGCCCGGACACCTGCCGGCCACTACCCTCCGGGCAGGAGGCTGGCCACGGGCTCAGGCCACGGACGGTCGGGCAGTTCCGGCGTACCCGTCGGGACACGATCCGGGAGGTCGGGTGGGACAGGACGAACCGGCGGAGGGCGGCTCCCGGAAGGACGCCGGCGATACGGGACCGACCACGCCCGGCGCGGGCCGCACCGCGCGCGGCGGTGCGCACCCCGGCGTGGGCGGGGAGCACCCCGGCACCGGCGCAGAGCACCCCGGGGGCGTCGAGGAACGAACCACAGCCGGCGGTACGGCGACCACGCCGGCCGAGGGGGCCGAGGTGGACCCGACGAACTTCGACCCCGCCGCTCCCGTGGCGACCGCCTCGGGCCGCTTCGGGCAGCCGGGGCGGCCGCTGCGCCGCAGCAGCTTCCTGGTCGGCTTCACCGGGACGCTCGGCGTGCTGCTGGCCTACACGCTCTATCTGGGCATCCGCAACGCCGGCGGCATCCTCGTCCTGGTGGTCATCGCGCTGTTCCTGGCGATCGGGCTCAGACCGGCGGTGGTCCGGCTGCGTGCCTGGCGGGTGCCGAACGGCCTCGCGGTGGCGGTCGTCATCCTCACCGTGCTGCTGCTGATCGCCGGCGGCCTGGTGGCGATCGTGCCGCCGGTGGTGAGCCAGACCGGACAGTTCATCGACCAGATCCCCAGCTACGTCGAGGAGTTGCGGCGCAACCCCACAACCAACGAGCTGGTGGAACGGTACGACGTGATGGAGCGCGTCCAGTCGGCGGCGAACCCCGACACCGTGGGCCGGGCGCTCGGCGGGGTGCTGGGCGGCGCCCAACTGATCTTCGGGACCCTGCTCCGGGCGCTCACCGTGCTGGTGCTGACCATCTACTTCCTGGCCTACTTCGACAAGCTGCGCGCCCTGGCGTACGGGCTGGTGCCGCGCTCGCGCCGGCAGCGGGTCAGCCTGATCGGCGACGAGATCCTGGCCAAGGTCGGGGCGTACATGGTGGGGGCGCTGAGCATCGCCGTCCTGGCCGGCGTGAGCACCTTCGTCTTCGCGCTGGCCGTCGGGCTGCCGTACCCGTTCGCGCTGGCCGTGGTGGTCGCGGTGACCGACCTGATCCCGCAGATCGGCGCCACCCTCGGCGCGGTGATCGTCGGCCTGGTCGGGTTCGCCACCGGGCTGCCCACGGGCATCGCCTGCGTGGTCTTCTTCCTGATCTACCAGCAGGTGGAGAACTACCTGATCTACCCGAAGGTGATGCGGCGGTCGGTGGAGGTCAACGAGGTGGCCGCCCTGCTCGCCGCGCTGCTGGGGGTGGCGCTGATCGGGGTGGTCGGCGCGCTCATCGCCATCCCCACGGTGGCCGCCCTCCAGCTGATCCTGCGCGAGGTGGTGCTGCCCCGGCAGGAGGCCCGCTGAGGCTCAGTCCCGCGCCGGACCCGGAACGGGCGTGTCGGCGAAGGACGCCACGGTGCGGTCGGCGTACGCGCTGACGTCGCCGGTCTCCATCGGGCCGTCCCAGGTGGTGGGCAGCGGCAGCGGCACCGCCGGGTTGACCCGCCGGACGATCTCGTCCAGCACCCGCTCCGCGTCGCCCACCCAGAGGTGCTTCGCGCCGGGCACCCCGACCACCTCGGCCTGCGGCACCGCCGCGAAGCGTTCCCGGGCCTCGTCCGGCCGCAGGTAGTCGTCGAACTCCGGCACCAGCGCGGTGACCGGCCTGCCCGCCTCGGCCCACGGGGCGAGATCCGCCGGCTGGGAGAAGCGTAGCGGCGGCGAGAGCAGGATCGCCCCGGCCACCGCCGGGTCGCAGCCGTACTTCAGGGCCAGGTCGGTGCCGAACGACCAGCCCACCAGCCAGATGTTCGGCAGCTCGTGGAACTCGGCGTACTCGATCGCGGCGGCGACGTCGAAGCGCTCCCCCACCGCGGCGTCGAAGGCCCCCTCGCTGGTGCCGCGGACGCTGCTGGTGCCCCGGGTGTTGAACCGGAGCACGGCGAGGTCGGCCAGGGCCGGCAGCCGCCAGGCCGCCTTGCGGAAGATGTGGCTGTCCATCATCCCGCCGTGCGTGGGCAGCGGGTGCAGGCAGACCAGGGTGCCGACCGGTTCGCGGCCCACCGGCCGGGCCAGCTCGCCGACCAGGCGCAGGCCGTCGGCGGTGTGCAGCTCGATGTCCTCCCGGTGGCCGGGCAGGATCGACGACGCGCGGATCGGTGTGCTCACCGCTCAAGTCTGGCGCGACTTCGCCGCAGCCGCCCGCCGGGCGGAAACAGGGTGATCCAGATCGCTCAGCCGTACTTCGGGGCGCTGCGCCCGCGCTGGATCGCCGGACCGCGCCGGTCCCGGGCCCGCCAGCAGCCGCTGTGCCAGTGCCGGCGGTCGGTGAGGTCGCCCGTCCCGTCGGCCGGCCAGGCCACCAGGTGCGCCACCCCCGGGCGGATCTCCTGGTCGCAGCCGGGGCAGCGGTACGTCTTGGTGGACGCACCGCCGCCGATTCCGCGTACCTGCCACTCGCCGTCGCGCCACTGCTGCACCGAGGCGACGCCCTGCCGGACGCGGTCGGAGTCCAGGTGGGCGGCGTCGTCCCGGCGGGGACGGTTGCGACGAGGGCTCACGCTTTCCAGCGTACGGTCCGGCCGGCGGGACGCTCCGCCGGCCGGACCGCCCGGATCAGCCCCAGCTCTCCGGCCGGGTGAGGTCGTCCGCGAGCCGCGCCCCGCCCAGCACCGTGGCCGCGTCCGCCTCGGTGAACCCCTGCTGCGGCCAGCCGAAGCGGGCGGTGAGGTGCGCCTTGGGAATGCCGAGCAGCTCCAACTGATCGCCCCGGGGGTGCAGGTAGGCCGCTCTGCCGCCGATCGTCCGGTTACCCGTGGCCCGGCCTCCGGCGAACTCGGAGTGACGCTCCAGGCGGACGTCCATCACCTTCTCCCCCGGCCCGACGACCGTGAGCGTGACGTCCAGCGAGTCGGGGAAGTCGACCACGTTCACCGCGCAGCGCGACAGGAACGCGTCTCCCGGCAGCGTGGTGAGCCGGAGCGGGGCGGCGCACCGGTGCGCCCGGTCCATCCGCAGCGCCCCGACGGCGGTCCGCACCGCGGTGTCGTCCGGGCCGACGGTGACGGCCCGGGCGTACAGCGGACCGATCCGCCAGCGCAGCACCCAGCCCGGCTCGCCGCCCGGGCCGGCCGGCGGGAGCCGTTCGACCCGGCCGTCGAAGGCGGCCGGCGCGGTCCGGTCCGGGCCGTAGCTCATCCCCTCGTGGCGGGCCCGCTCGACCTCGACCGGGCCGGGCGCCACGTCGATCGTCACGCGACGCCCGCCGGCCACCTCCACCACGACGCTCTCCACCCCTCGCCCGGACTCCCAGCCGAGGTAGCGGGCGCGGGTGGTGTCCACCCCGAAGTGCAGCACGCCCGCGTCGGTGCCGACCAGATCCGGCGCGGCGGCCGCGACCGGCGCGTCCGGGGCCCGGGGCGGGGCGACCGGGGCGGCGGCCGGGACCGCGTGCGGCCAGGGCGTCGGCACCGGCAGTCCGCCCGTGGTGACGCCGAATCCGAGCACCGCCACCAGCCCGAGCGCCACGCCCGCGCCCACCCGGCGACGCCGCCGCCGGGCCCGACCCGCGCCGACCGCCCGGGCGGTCAACCGGTCGGTGTCCACCGCTCTCTCGGCGCGTTCCCGCAGTGTGCTGGCGATCCGCTGGTCCAGGTCGGTCACGGCCGGCTCCCGTTGGTGGTGGGAACGCCGTAGCGCTCCCGCAGCTGGGTGAGCGCCCGCATCGCGTGGGTACGGACGGTGACCGGCGAGCAGTCCAGGATCTGGGCGATGGTCGCGTCGTCGAGGTCCTCGTAGTAACGCAGGACCAGCACCGCCCGCTGGCGGTCGGGCAGCGCGAGGATCAATCGCCACATCTCGTCCCGGTCGGCCGCCTCGCCGCCGAGGTCGCCACGGTGGGGCCGTTCGACGAACTCCGCCGTGGCCAGCTCCCGGCTGGACCGTCGGCGCCACCAGGAGGTGTTGGCGTTGACCAGCATCCGCCGCACGTAGACGTCCGGGCGGTCGGCGCGGGCGATCCTCCGCCAGTGCACGTAGGCACGCGCCAGCACGTCCTGGGTGAGGTCCTCGGCGCGGTGCTCGTCACCGGTCAGCAGCCGGGCCAGGCGGACGAGCGCCGGGCCGCGGCTGCTGACGTACTCCTCGAAGGTCACACCCTCAAGACGCCGTCACGGACGCCGGGTGTTGACCCGGGTCAGCGACGGGTGTGGTCGCGGAAGCCCCGGCCGCTCTTGCGACCCAGGTAGCCCGCGGTGACCAGGTGCTCCAGCAGCGGCGCGGGGGCGAAGCCGGGCTCGCGCAGCTCCAGGTAGAGCTCCCGCTGGATGGCCAGCGAGACGTCCAGCCCGACCACGTCGAGCAGCTCGAACGGGCCCATCGGGTAACCGCAGCCGAGCTTCATCGCGTAGTCGATGTCGTCGGCGGTGGAGTAGCTGGCCTCCAGCATCTTCACCGCGTCGTTCAGGTACGGGAAGAGCAGCGCGTTGACGATGAAGCCGGACCGGTCGCCGCAGACCACGCCGGTCTTGCCCAGCGAGGCGCAGACCGCGCGGGCGGTGGCGGTGGTCTCCGCCGAGGTGCGGATGGTCTGCACCACCTCGACCAGCGGCATGATCGGCGCGGGGTTGAAGAAGTGCAGCCCCACCACGTCGGCCGGGCGCTGGGTGGCCATCGCCACGTCGATCACCGGCAGCGAGGAGGTGGTGGTGGCGAGCACCACGCCCGGCTTGCAGATCTCGTCGAGGCTGGCGAAGAGGGCCTTCTTGACGCTCAGCTCCTCGACCACGGCCTCGACCACCAGGTCGACGTCGGCCAGGTGCTCCAGCGTGGCGGACCAGTTGATCCGGCCCAGCGCCGCGTCCCGGTCGGCCTCGCTGAGCTTGCCCCGCACCACGCCCTTGTTGAGCGAGGTCTTGACGGACTCGAAGACCTTGGCGGACTTCTCCGCGCCCCGGGTCACCGAGACGACCTCGTAGCCGGCCTTGGCGAAGACCTCGATGATGCCGGTGGCCATCGTCCCGGAGCCGACCACGCCGACCTTGGCGATCCCCCGGGCGCCGTCGGCGAGCGCCGACTGCGACGCCACGGGCGTCTGCTCGTCGGGTACGACCACCGGGGAGCCCGGCCGCTCGTAGGTGTAGAAGCCCCGGCCGGACTTGCGGCCGAGCAGACCCGCGGTGACCATCTGCTTGATCAGCGGCACCGGGGCGTGCCGGCGGTCCCGACCGCCCCGCCGGTACATGGTGTCCAGGATCTCGTACGCGGTGTCCAGGCCGATCAGGTCCATCAGCGCGAGCGGGCCCATCGGCAGGCCGCAGCCGAGCTTCATGGCGGCGTCGATGTCCTCGCGGGTGGCGTACCGCGACTCGAACATGCTCACGGCGTGGTTGAGGTAGCCGAAGAGCAGCGCGTTGGCGATGAAGCCGGCCCGGTCGTTGATGGTGACGTCGACCTTGCCGAGCCGCTCGCAGAGCGCCTCGACGTCGGCGACCACGTCGGCGGAGGTGACCACCGTGCGGACCACCTCGACCAGCTTCATCACCGGGGCCGGGTTGAAGAAGTGGATGCCGATCACCTGGTTGGGCCGGGTGGTGGCGACCGAGATCTCGGTGACGCTCAGCGACGAGGTGTTGGTGGCCAGGATCGCCTCGGGCTTGCAGACCCGGTCCAGCTCGGCGAAGATCCGCTGCTTCAGGTCGAGGTGCTCGGGGACGGCCTCGACCACCAGGTCCACCGAGTGCAGGGCGTCCAGCCCGACCTGGAAGTGCACCCGGGAGAGCAGGGCGTCCCGGTCGGCCTCGGCGAGCTTGCCCTTGGCGACCGCGCGGTCGGTGGAGCCGGTGAGGGTGGCCCGGCCACGCTCCAGCGCGCCCTCGGAGATCTCCACCGCGACGACGTCGATGCCGTTGCGGGCGAACACTTCGACGATGCCGGCACCCATGGTGCCCAGACCCACCACACCCACACTGGTGAACTCGCGCGCCACGACCGGCCTCCCCTGGTTGCTCCGCACCCCGCCGACTTGAACGGCGACTAAGGTTATGCGCCGGAGTCTGCCACGTGACGATGCGTTGTCGAGACGCCGTGGGATATTTCACGCACGGGGTCAGTTCGTCGCCGGCACCCCCGTCAACGCCAGCAACTCGGCCACGAACTCGGCCGGTCGTTCCACGTGCGGGCTGTGCCCGCAGCCGGGAAGCACCACCTCCCGGTACGTGCCGCCGGCCGCGGCGTACCGCTCCAGCACCGCCCGGGTCTGCCCGACCATCGGCTGCGGCGGGCACGCCTGCTCGCCGGGCCAGCCCGGCACCACGCCGAGCGACCCCAGGTACGCCAGGTCGAACAGCGAGGTGTCCGAGACGATCACGTCGGCGTCGCCGCGTACCCAGGAGACGGGCGGCTTGACCGCGACGGCGACCAGCTCGTCGGCGAGCCGGAAGTGGGCCGGGGCGAGCGCGTTGAGCACGCCGCGCTCCCCCGGCGCGGTACCCGGCCAGTGCGGTGAGGTGGTGGCCGTGCCGGGGTAGTTGTCGTCGCCGGTGGCGGTGCTGAGCAGGCTGTCCAGCAGCAGTTCCTCGTCCTCACCGAGCGCGGCCGGGTCGGCGACGTAGGTCGTCCGCAGCACCGTGCGGGGGCTGGTCGGAGCGTCCGCGCTCCGGTCGCCGGCGGCGAGCCGGGCCACGAAGTCCGGGTTCACCGAGCCGGCGCCGGTGCCGGCGAAGTCGGGCGTGGTCGGGGTGCCGTCGAGGTCCCGCGTGCCGCCGAAGCCGTACGGCGACACCGGGGCCTCCAGCAGCAGGGCCGCCACCCGGTCCGGGTGGTCGACCAGCAGCCGCATCGCCACGCCGCCGCCGAGGGAGTGCCCGACCACCACCGGGCGCGCGCCGGGGGCGAAGAGGTCCGCCTCGTCGAGCAGGGCGGCCACGTCGTCGGCGAAGTCGGCCAGCCCCCGGGTCGCGTCCACCGGGGCGGTGTCGGTGTCGCCGTACCCCCGCAGGTCGGGCGCGACCACCCGGAGCGTCGCGGGCAGCCGGCGGACCAGCGGCTCCCAGAACGCCGAGGAGGAGCCGTTGCCGTGCACCAGCAGCACCGGCACCCCGTCCGGCGGTCCGGCCACCCGTACCCGCTGGGTGATGCCGTTCGCGGTCACGGTCCGCTGCGCGATCTCCATCCGCGGCATGCTGCCACGGCGGCGTGCCCCGGTCCATGGGTCGGCCGCCCACGATCCACCCGTCCCGGGTGTGCCGCGCCCCCGGCGGAGGCACAGCGGCCGCCGTCGGTTCCGGCCGAGGGTCAGACCGCGCCGTCGGTTCCGGCCCCCGACGCGACCGGTGTGCCGCCGGCGGGCGGGGCGTCGATCGGCTCGGTGACGGGGGTGGCCAGTGGCAGCGGCAGGGTCGGCCGGTGGTGCCGACGAACGGGGCCCGCGCCGGCGAACCGCAGCCCCACCGGGTCGGTGGTGGCCAGGCCCGGGTCGAAGAAGCGCAGCTCGGTACGGCCGAGCCGGACCACGTCACCGTCGCAGAGCTGCTCCGGGCCGGTGATCCGCCGGTCGTTGAGCCAGGTGCCGTTGGTGGAGCCCAGGTCCACCAGGACGGCTGCGGCGTCGGTCAGTCGCACCTCGGCGTGCCGCCGGCTCAGGTGCGCGTCGGCCAGCACGATGTCGGCGGTCGGCGCGCGGCCGATCACCTGCGGCCGTCGGCTCAGTCGGAAGCTGGCCCCGCGCATCGTTCCCCCCGCCACCGTCAGCAGCGGTGTCAGTTCCGGAAAATCCTCCATGGACAGTCAGCTCCCACCCACCCTCGCCCCCGCGTCAGGGGTGCCAGGTCCCGGCCACCCACCTCACCACCCGCGCATACACCTCCGCGACCCCGGCTGGACAACTGCCGCCAACCGGTCGTGCGGCGAGCGGACGGCGCGGCGGAAGGCGGCGACGGTCGGCGGCGCGCGGCACGGCCGCTCCACGTCGGGCGGCCGAGGACCGCGCCGGCACCCCTACCGGTCAGTAATTTCCGGGTCTAGACTTCCGCCATGACGGCTGTGCATGTCCCCGGCACCCCGGTCATCGAGGGCGGCCGACTGGTTTCGACGAGCCCCGCGACGGGCGCGGAAGCCGGCCGCTTCGAGGTGGCCACCCCCGACGACGTCGCCCGCGCGGTCGAGCGGGCCCGGGCCGCCGGCGAGTGGTGGGCCGGGCTGGGCTTCACCGGGCGCCGCGAGCGGCTGCTGCGCTGGCGCGGCCTGCTCGCCAGGCGGATCGAGGAGCTGGCGGAGCTGGTCCACGTCGAGGGTGGCAAGCCGGTCGCCGACGCCATCGTCGAGATCCTCACCGCGATCGAGCACATCGACTGGGCCGCCCGCAACGCCCGCCGGGTGCTCGGCCCGCGCCGGGTCCGCTCGCGGCTGATCCTGGCCGAGTTCTCCGGCCACCTCGAATACCAGCCGTACGGGGTGGTCGGCGTGATCGGCCCCTGGAACTACCCGGTCTTCACCCCGATCGGCTCCGCCGCGTACGCCCTGGCCGCCGGCAACGCCGTCGTGCTCAAGCCCAGCGAGTACACCCCGGCCGTCGGGCAGTGGCTGGTGGACGCCTTCGCCGAGGTGGTGCCGGAGCAGCCGGTGCTCACCGCGGTGCACGGCCTCGGCGACGTCGGCGCGGCGCTGTGCCGCTCGGGGGTGGGCAAGCTGGCCTTCACCGGCTCGACCGCCACCGCGAAGAAGGTGATGGCGGCCTGCGCCGAGTCGCTGACCCCGGTGCTGCTGGAGGCCGGCGGCAAGGACGCGATGATCGTGGACGCCGACGCCGACCTGGACGCCGCCGCCGAGGCGTGTGTCTGGGGCGCGCTGACCAACGCGGGCCAGACCTGCATCGGCATCGAGCGGGTCTACGCCGTCGAGCCCGTCTTCGACGCCTTCGTGGACAAGGTCGTCGCCCGCGCCGGCCGGCTGACCGTCGGCGCGGAGGGCGCCGACATCGGCCCGATCACCATGCCGAGCCAGCTCGACGTGATCCGCCGGCACATCGACGACGCCATCGGCGCCGGCGGTCGCGCCGTGCTCGGCGGGCCGGGCGCGGTCCAGCCGCCGTACGTGCACCCGACCGTGCTGGTGGACGTCCCCGAGTCCTCGGCCGCCATCCGCGAGGAGACCTTCGGCCCGACGCTGACCATCAGCCGGGTACGCGACGCCGACGAGGCCGTACGCCGGGCCAACGCGCTGTCGTACGGCCTGGGGGGTTCGGTCTTCGGTCGCAAGCGGGCCGTGGCGATCGCCCGGCGGCTGCGCTCGGGCATGGCCTCGGTCAACTCGGCGCTCACCTTCGCCGGCATGTCCACGCTGCCGTTCGGCGGGGTGGGCGACTCCGGCTTCGGGCGGATCCACGGCGAGGACGGGCTGCGCGAGTTCGGCCGGGCCAAGTCGATCACCCGGCGGCGGGCCCGGTCGCTGCTGCCGTCGATGACCTTCGAGCGGACCCCCGCCGACGTGGCACGCCTGGTCAAGGCCGCCAAGGTGATGTACGGCCGGCGCTGAGCCGGCGTCGGCTCAGAAGAGGGTCAGCTCGTCGCGCTCGATGCCGCGCAGCTTGTCGTAGTCGACCACCACGCACCGGATCCCCCGGTCGGTGGCGAGCACGCGGGCCTGCGGCTTGATCTCCTGCGCGGCGAAGACGCCGGAGACCGGGGCGAGCAGCGGGTCGCGGTTCATCAGTTCCAGGTAGCGGGTGAGCTGCTCCACGCCGTCGATCTCACCGCGCCGCTTCACCTCGACGGCGACCGCGCCGGCGTTGGCGTCCCGGCAGAGCAGGTCGACCGGGCCGATCGCGGTCATGTACTCCCGCCGGACCAGGGTGAAGCCCTCGCCGAGGGTCTCCGGGTTGGCGGCGAGCAGCTCCTGCAGGTGCGCCTCGACGCCGTCCTTGCGCAGGCCCGGGTCGACGCCCAGCTCGTACGAGGTGTCCTGGAAGATCTCCTCCAGGGTGATCCGCAGCTCCTCGCCGGCCTTGTTGACCACCCGCCAGACGCCCGGGGCCTCCTCCAGCCGGCACGGCGGGCTCATCCAGTTCAGCGGCTTGTACGCCCGGTCGTCGGCGTGGATCGACACCGAGCCGTCCGCCTTCACCATCAGCAGGCGCGTGGCCAGCGGCAGATGTGCCGAGAGCCGTCCGACATAGTCCACCGAGCACTTCGCAATCACCAGCCGCACCCGACGAGGGTAGCCGAGGACCGGGCCGTCGCCACCGAGCGGACCTGGCGCGCCGGTGCGATGCTGATTTCGTGTTCGAAGTTCTCACGGGTACCGGTCTCGCGGCATCGGCCGGCCTGAACGCATACATCCCCCTGATCACCATGGGGTTGCTCGCCCGCTACACCGATCTGATCGAGCTGCCGAGCGGCTGGCAGTGGCTGGGCAACGGCTGGGTCGTGCTGATCCTGGCGGTGCTGCTCGCCGTCGAGGTCGTCGCCGACAAGGTGCCGGTGGTCGACCACGTCAACGACGTCGTGCAGACCGTCGTCCGCCCGACCGCCGGCGGCCTGGCGTTCGGCGCGGGGGCCAGCTCCGAGACCGTCACGGTCAGCGACCCCGGCAGCTTCTTCTCGTCCAACCAGTGGGTGCCGGTGGTGAGCGGCGTCGTCATCGCGCTCGGCGTGCACCTACTGAAGTCGGCGGCCCGGCCGGTCGTCAACGCCACCACCGCAGGCTTCGGCGCACCGGTGGCCAGCACCGCGGAGGACGCGACGAGCGTGGTCATGTCCGTGGTCGCGATCATCCTGCCGGTGCTGGTGCTGGCCTTCCTGCTGGGGCTGGTGGCCTTCCTCTTCTGGTTCCTGCGCCGCCGCTCCGACCGCCGCCGCGAACGCCAGGCCGCCCGCGCAGCCGGCTTCCGCGTCTGACCCCCGCAGCGCCCCTCGCCCACACCCCTCGTTGATCATGAGGTTGGCGGCGGAGTGGATCTCCTCCACTGCCGTCAACTTCATGATCAACGCGTCCGGTCGGGGGGGTCCGGGGAGGGAGGGTCCGTCGGCGCTAGTTGCTGTGGGGGTCGGCGGCGTTGAGGGTCTTGACCACCTGGTCGTAGTCGCCGCGGGCCTCGCCGTACCGGAGGAACTTGACCCGCTCGACCTGGATCTCCTTCGCCTCGGGCTGCGCCTCCAGCAGTCCGACCACCTCCGTTACGAACTCGTCCAGCGGCACCGCGAACTCGCTGTGCTCCTGCCCGGGCAGCAGCGAGGTGCGCACGGCCGGCGGTTCGAGTTCCACGATCTTCACGGTGGTGTCAGCGAGCTGCAGCCGGATCGACTCGCTGAGCATGTGGATCGCGGCCTTGGACGCGTTGTAGCTCGGGGTGACCTTGAGCGGCGCGAACGCGAGGCCCGACGAGACTGTCATGATCGTGGCGTCCGGCTGCGCCCGCAGGTGCTCGATGAACGCGGCGATGAGCCGGATCGGGCCGAGCACGTTGGTGTTCACCACCGCCTCGGCGGAGGCGAGGAACGTCTCGGGCTGGTGCCAGTCCTCGACGCGCATGATGCCGGCCATGGTGACGAGGACGTTGAGGTCCGGGTGCCTCGCCAGCACCTCTCGCGCGGCCGATGCGATGCTCGCCGGGTCCGCCGTGTCGATCGTGACCGTGTCGATGCCGGGGTGCTCGGCGGCGATCTGCTTCAGCAGATCGGTGCGGCGGCCGCCGACGATGACGGTGTTCCCCCTGGCCTGCAGTTCGAGGGCGAGGGCGAGGCCGATCCCGCTCGTGGAGCCGGGGATGAAGACGGTGTTTCCGGAGATGTTCATGCACCCACCTTCGCCGGTCCGCCGGGGGTGGATGAAGAGAGCGGTCATCGGGGGATCGGCAATCCCTGGTTCGTCCCGGCGGCAGGCGGATACTCGGATCATGGACCGTGCAGCCCTGGCCGACTTCCTCCGCCGCCGCCGGGAGGCGCTGCAGCCCGGGGACGTCGGGCTGCCGGCCGGCGCGCGGCGGCGCGCGCCGGGGCTGCGGCGTGAGGAGGTGGCCGCCCTGGCCGCCATGTCGACCGACTACTACACCCGGCTGGAGCAGCGGCGCGGCCCGCAGCCGAGCCCGCAGATGCTCGCCGCGCTGGCCCGGGCGCTCCGGCTGACGACCGGTGAGCGGGACTACCTGTTCCGGGTGGCGGGGCAGAACGCGCCGACGCGGGTGGCGACGGCGACGCACGTCGCCCCGGCGCTGCTGCGCGTGCTGGACCGGCTCGACGACACCCCGGCGCTCATCCTGTCCAACCTCGGCGAGACCCTCGTGCAGAACCGGATGGCCGAAGCCCTGTTCGGGGACCGGTCGGGCCACACGGGCCTCGCCCGCAGTGAGATCTACCGGTGGTTCACCGACCCGGCCGAGCGGCTGCGCTACCCGGAGGACGACCGCCCCCGGCAGAGCCGCGTCCAGGTCGCCAACCTGCGCGCCGCGTACGGGTCGATGGGCCCGCGGTCGCGCGCCGGTGAGCTGGTGCGGGCGCTGCAGAAGGCGAGCCCGGAGTTCGCCGAGCTGTGGGAGCGGCACGAGGTCGCGCAGCGCTTCGCCGACCACAAGACGCTCATCCACCCCGAACTCGGCGCGATCGAGCTGGACTGCCAGGTCCTGTTCACCGAGGACCAGTCGCAGGCGCTGCTCGTGCTCACCGCGCCACCGCGCAGCGAGGGCCACGAGAAGCTGCGGCTGCTCGCCGTGCTGGGGCACGAGCGCTTCCCCGCCGACACCACACCTGGCTAGCCCCGCCGCACCTCGCCACGGTGACCGGTGGCCGGGACACCACGGGATCGCCCGCACTGCCATGATCACCCGGTGCTCGCGAAGAACACCCGCGTCCTGCGCACCGCCGCCACCCTCGCTCTGGCCGCCGTCGCCGCGCTCCTCGTCGGCCCCGCACCCGACCGGACCCCGGTACGGGCCGTCGTGCTGAAGGCGCCGGCCGGCAACGGACCCGCCACGGCGGGCGGGACCGCCGCACCACCGACCCCCGGGCAGAGCGGGCAGCCCGGGGAGGGCTCCAGCCTGCCCGGGGCGACGACGCCGGGCACCCTGCCACCGGTGGTCGACCACGGTCCCCGTACCGGCAACAAGGTGGCGCTCACCTTCGACGCCGACATGACCGACACCATGCGCCGGCAGCTGCGCAGGCCGCACCCGCCGTCGTACGCGAACCTGGCGATCGTCGAGCTGCTGGAGCGCGAACGGGTACCGGCCACCTTCTTCCTCACCGGCAAGTGGGTCGAGGATTACCCGGAGCTGACCCGTCGGCTGGCCGGCAACCCGCGCTTCGAGCTGGCCAACCACACCTACGGGCACGCGGCGTTCACCCCGCGCTGCTACCACCTGACGCCGCTGCCCCGGCGGGAGATGACCCGGGACGTGGCGCGGACCTTCGAGGTGATCGGCCGGTACGGCGGCCGGCAGACCCGCTACTTCCGCTTCCCCGGCCTCTGCCACGACCGGACCGCGCTGGCCGAACTGGCGCCGCTCGGGCTGACCGTGGTGGACGGTGACGTGGTCAGCGGCGATCCCTTCGCCACCGCCTGGCAGCCGATCGTCCGGGCGGTGCTGAGCCAGGTCCGGCCCGGCTCGGTGATCATCCTGCACGTCACCGAGGCGAACGCGGCGATGACCGACGAGGCGCTGCCTCACATCCTGGCGGGGCTGGCCGAGCGGGGCCTGGTGCCCGCCCCGCTCTCCGAGGTGCTCGCCCGGTGAGCCGGGCGAGGGCAGCGGGCTTGCGCGACCGGCCTAGCCTGCGGCCATGACGTACCAGCCGATCCCGGTACCCCCGCGTGACAACCGCCGCACGCTGCGGATCGTGCTGATCGTGGTGGGCGTGGTGCTGGCGGTCTGCTGCCTCGGCGGCGCGGTCGGCGGCTTCTTCCTCTACGGCGCCGCGAAGGAGGCGGTCGGCCCGGTCCGGGAGGCCACGACGAACTACCTGGACGCGGTCCGGGCCGGCGACCACCAGCGGGCGTACGAGCTGCTCTGCCGCGAGGAGCGGGAGCGGACGTCGCTGGCCGACTTCGGCCGGCGGCAGGTGGCGGAGCCGCGCCTGGTCGACTACGACATCGCGGGGCTGACCGTCAACAACACCAACGGCCGGGTGCGGGGCACCGCCACCGTACGGCTGACGACGGAGACCGGCGGCGAGAGCACGCGGGTGTTGACTCTGGTCAAGGAGGACGGGGCCTGGCGCCTGTGCGGGTGACCCTCCCCCCGGAACACCGCGCGGAATCGGGGCAGATGCCTACCATCGGGACAGAAGCCGAGAGGGAGGCCGTCATGACCGCAGCGATCGAGATGCCCCGGGTACAGGAGTGCACGGTCGTGTCCTGCGCCTACAACCGCAGCAACGACTGCCACGCCTTCGCCATCACCGTCGGCAGCAGCGACCGCGCCCGCTGCCACACCTTCGTCGAGATGCCGGTGCGAGGCGGAATCGAGCAGCTCATCGCCCAGGTCGGCGCCTGCAGCCGGTCGGACTGCCAGCACAACTCGGAGCTGGAGTGCCACGCTCCGGCGATCACCGTCGCCCCGGACCGGGACATGGCCGACTGCGTGACGTACCAGAGCCGCTGACCACGCCCGGCCCGCGCGACCGGGCGGTCGCGCGGACGGTGGGCCACCGCTCAGGCGGTCAGCCCGTTGGCCTCCCGGATCACGCCGACCAGCTCGTCGATGATCCCGGTCAGGGCGAAGTCCTTCGGGGTGAACACCCGGGCGACCCCGGCGGCGCGCAGCGCCTCGGCGTCCCCGGCAGGGATGATGCCGCCGACCACGACCGGCAGGTCACCGCGCCCGGCCGCACGCAGCCCGTCGAGCACCGCCGGCACGGCCGCCAGGTGCGAGCCGGAGAGCACCGACAGACCGACCAGGTCCACGTCCTCCTCCACGGCGGCGGCCACGATCTGCCCGGCGGTGAGCCGGATGCCCTGGTAGACCACCTCGAAGCCGGCGTCGCGGGCGCGTACCGCGATCTGCTCGGCGCCGTTGGAGTGCCCGTCCAGACCGGGCTTGCCGACCAGCAGCCGCAGCCGGCCGCTGCCCAGCTCCTGGGCGGTGGCGGCGACCCGCTCACGGACCGCGACCAGGGTGGCGTCCCCGCCGACGCCGGCCGCGCCGGTCAGCCCGGTCGGCGCCCGGTACTCGCCGAAGACCTGGCGCAGCGCGCCGGCCCACTCGCCGGTGGTCACCCCGGCCCGCACGCACTCCAGCGTCGCCGGCATCAGGTTCACCGTGGTCGCGGCGTCCGCCCGGAGCCGGGCCAGTGCCGCGTCGACCGCCGCGCCGTCCCGCCCGGCCCGCCATTCGCGTACGGAGGCGGTGGCGGCCGCCTCGACCGCCGGGTCGACCTGCTCGACGGACTCCGCGCCGGCGGCGGTCAGCGGGGACGGTTCGGTCTCGGTGAACCGGTTTACGCCCACCACCACGTCGGCGCCGGACTCGATCCGGCGGCGTCGGTCGGCCAGCGAGGCGACCAGCGCGCTCTTGAGGTAGCCGCTCTCCACGGCGGTCACCACGCCGCCCATCTCCAGCACCTTGTCCAGCTCGACGCGGGCACCGGTGACGATCTCGTCGACCAGCGCGGTCATCACGTGCGAGCCCTCGAACAGGTCGGGGTACTCCAGCAGGTCCGACTCGTACGCGAGCACCTGCTGCATCCGCAGCGACCACTGCTGGTCCCACGGCCGGGGCAGGCCGAGCGCCTCGTTCCAGGCGGGCAGCTGCACCGCGCGGGCCCGAGCGTCGCGGGAGAAGGTGACGCCGAGCATCTCCAGCACGATGCGCTGGATGTTGTTCTCCGGCTGCGCCTCGGTCAGGCCCAGCGAGTTGACCTGCACGCCGTAGCGGAAGCGGCGCTGCTTCGGGTTCTCCACGCCGTAGCGCTCACGGGTGATCTCGTCCCAGAGCGCGCCGAAGGCGCGCATCTTGGCGATCTCCTCGACGAAGCGCACGCCGGCGTTGACGAAGAACGAGATCCGCTGCACCACGTCGCCCATCCGCTCGGCGGGCACCTGGCCGGAGTCGCGTACCGCGTCGAGCACGGCGACGGCGGTGGCCAGCGCGAAGCCGACCTCCTGCACCGGCGTCGCGCCGGCCTCCTGCAGGTGGTACGAGCAGATGTTCGTCGGGTTCCAGCGCGGCATCTCGCGCAGCGTGTACGCGATGACGTCGGCGGTCAGCCGCAGCGACGCCGCAGGCGGGAAGATGTACGTCCCCCGGGACAGGTACTCCTTGATGATGTCGTTCTGCGTCGTCCCGGCGCAGCGGGACAGCTCCGCGCCCTGCTCCTGGCCGACCGTCCCGTAGAGGGCGAGCAGCCACATCGCCGGCGCGTTGATGGTCATCGAGGTGTTCATCTCGGCCAGCGGGATGCCCTCGAAGAGCGCGCGCATGTCGCCGAGGTGGGCCACCGGCACCCCGACCCGGCCGACCTCGCCGGCGGCCAGCTCGTGGTCCGGGTCGTACCCGGTCTGGGTCGGCAGGTCGAAGGCGACCGACAGGCCGGTCTGACCCTTGGCCAGGTTGCGCCGGAACAGCGCGTTGGTGGCCGCGGCGGAGGAGTGCCCGGCGTACGTGCGCATCACCCAGGGGCGGTCACGCTCCGGCAGCCGGCCCGGGAGTGCCTTCTCGTCCATGGCCGGAGTCTAAGTTACCGTTCAGTAAAACGGGTTGTGGAAAACCACACAGGTCCATGGAGCGGACCACCGGGCAGGCCCGGCGCGACATGGCCGACACCACCACACCCCGGGCAGCCGACGCGGCGTCCGAGGTCGCACACTGGACGTCATGGATGACGAGCTCGCGATCTCCGTACGGGGACTGCGCAAGACGTACGGCGACAACGTCGCGGTGGCGGGGGTCGACCTCGACGTCCGGCGCGGCGAGGTGTTCGCCCTGCTCGGCCCGAACGGCGCGGGCAAGACCACCACGGTGGAGATCCTGGAGGGCTACCGGCAGCGCGACGCCGGCGAGGTCTCGGTGCTGGGCAGCGACCCGGCCCGCCCGGACCCGCACTGGCGGTCGCGGGTCGGCATCGTGCTCCAGGGCACCGGCGAGTTCGACGAGCTGACCGTCGGCGAGGTGGTCCGGCACTTCTCCGGCTTCTACCCCGACGCCGACGACCCGGACAAGGTCGTCGAGCGGGTCGGGCTGGGCGCCAAGGCCGGGGCCCGCACGCACACGCTCTCCGGCGGGCAGAAGCGCCGGCTCGACGTGGCGCTGGGCATCATCGGCCGCCCCGAGCTGCTCTTCCTCGACGAGCCGACCACCGGCTTCGACCCGGAGGCCCGCCGGGAGTTCTGGGAGCTGATCCGGGACCTGGCGGCGGCCGGCACCACCATCGTGCTGACTACGCACTACCTGGACGAGGCCGAGTCGCTCGCCGACCGGGTCGGGGTGATCGCCGGCGGCCGGCTGGTCGAGGTGGCCCCACCGAACCGGCTGGGCAACCGGCAGGAGTCCCTGGCGACCGTCTCCTGGCGTACCCCGGACGGGACGCCGCAGACCGCGCAGAGCGCGACGCCGACGGCGCTGGTGGCGGAGCTGGCCGCGCGCTTCGGCGGCGAGGTCCCCGGCCTGACCGTGACCCGGCCGACCCTGGAAGACGTCTACCTGCGGATGATCGGACAGTCATGACGACCACGACGAAGCCGGCGGCCCCGACCGCCGCGACCGGTGGCCGGCGGATCGGGCCCGGTGCCCTCGCGCTGCGGCAGGGCCGGCTGGAGATCACCCAGTTCCTGCGCAGCCGGGAGTCCGTCGTCTTCACGATGGGCTTCCCGATCATCATGATCCTGATCTTCGCGTCGATCTTCGACGGGACGATCGGCGGCGGGGTGAAGTTCACCCAGTACTTCATCACCGGCATGATCGCGACCGGGCTGATGACGGTGAGCTTCCAGAACCTCGGCATCTGGATCCCCATCGAACGGGACCGGGGGGTGCTCAAGCGCTACCGGGGCACGCCGATGCCGAAGTGGGTGTGGTTCGCCGGCAAGGTGATCATGGTGGTGGCGATCGGCGTCGCCGAGACGGCGCTGCTGCTGGCCGTCGCCGTGGCGCTGTTCGACCTGAACCTGCCCGGCACCGCCGGGAAGTGGTTCACCTTCGGCTGGGTCTCCGTGCTCGGGGTGACCGCCTGCACCCTGTGCGGGATCGCCATCTCCTCGCTGGCCCGCACCGCGCGTAGCGGCTCGGCCGTGGTCACCCCGGTCGCCCTGGTGCTCCAGTTCATCTCCGGGGTGTTCTTCGTCTTCACCGAGCTGCCCGCCTGGATGCAGCAGGTGGCGGCGCTCTTTCCGCTCAAGTGGATGTGCCAGGGACTGCGGGCGGTCTTCCTGCCGGAGAGCTTCGGCGCCCAGGAGCCCGGCGGCTCCTTCGAACTGGGCCGGGTCGCCCTGGTGCTGGCGCTCTGGTGCGTGATCGGCCTGGTGCTCTGCCTGACCACCTTCCGCTGGACCACCAAGCGCGACGGCTGACGACGGAAAGAAGGGGGCGGGCGCACGGCGCCCGCCCCCTTTCCTTGCCCGGGCTCAGTACGTGTAGAAGCCCTTGCCGGTCTTGCGGCCCAGGTCGCCGGCGGTGACCATGCGCTGGAGCAGCTCCGGCGGGAAGAACTTCTCGTCGGCGGTGTCGGTGTAGATGTTCTTCGAGGCGTGCAGCAGCACGTCCACGCCGGTCAGGTCGGTGGTGGCCAGCGGGCCCATGGCGTGGCCGAAGCCCAGCTTGCAGGCGGTGTCCAGGTCCTCGGCCGACACCACGCCGGACTCGACCAGCTTGACCGCCTCGACGACCAGCGCCGCGATCAGCCGGGTGGTGACGAAACCGGCGATGTCCCGGTTCACCACCACCACGGTCTTGCCGATCCCCTCGGCGAACGCCTTCACCGTCGCCAGCGTCTCGTCGCTGGTCTTGTAGCCCCGGACCAGCTCGCAGAGCTTCATCATCGGCACCGGCGAGAAGAAGTGGGTCCCGACGACCGACTCCGGGCGCTGCGTCACCGCGGCGATCTGGGTGACCGGGATGGCCGAGGTGTTGGTGGCCAGCACCGCGTCGGACTTGCAGATCTTGTCCAGCGCGCGGAACACCTCGTGCTTGATCTCCAGCCGCTCGAAGACCGCCTCGACCACGATGTCCGCGTCGGCCGCCGCCTCCAGGTCCGTGGTCGGGGTGATCCGGCCCAGCGTCGCGTCGACCTCGGACGCGTCGATGCGGCCCTTCTCGGCGAACTTCTCCAGCGACTTCCGGATGCCGTCGACGCCCCGCTTGGTGGCCGCGTCGTCCAGGTCGCGCAGCGTCACCTGCCAGCCCGCCTGCGCCGCCACCTGGGCGATGCCCGAACCCATCAGCCCGGCACCGACGACCGCGAGTCGACCCGCCATCTGCTTCTCCCTCGCTGCGAATGAGTGTCTGTCTGCACCCTAGTCGGCGAGCCTGAACGACGGCTAAGGCCCCGGCCGCGGCGCCGGGGCCTCCTCAGATGGTGAGGTCCGGCGCCTCCGGCGCGGTGCCCCGCTCCACCCGCACCCCCAGCGCCCGCAGATCACCCACGAAGTCCGGGTAGCCCCGGTCGACGTGGTACACGTGGGAGACCTCGGTGACGCCCTGGGCGCAGAGCCCCGCGATGATCAGGCCCGCGCCGGCCCGGATGTCGGTGGCCCGTACCGGGGCGCCGGAGAGGCGGTCGCGACCGCATACCAGCGCGTGGTGGCCGTCGGTCCTGATGTCCGCGCCCAGCCGCATCATCTCGTTGGCGAACATGAACCGGCCGTCGAAGATGTTCTCGGTGATCAGCGAGGCGCCGTGGCTCACCGCGGCCAGGCCGATCGCCATCGGCAGCAGGTCGGTGGCGAAGCCCGGGTACGGCAGGGTGACCACGTCGACGGCGGCGGGCCGGTCGTCGGCGCGTACCCGGAAGGCGTCGCCGCGGGTCTCCACCAGCGCGCCGGCCGAGACCAGCTTGTCCAGCGCGACCTCCAGGTAGGCCGGGTCGACACCGGTGACCGTGACGTCCCCCCGGGTCATCGCGGCGCCGAACGCCCAGGTGCCGGCGACGATCCGGTCCCCCACCGTGGCGTGCCGCACCGGGCGCAGCTCGGGCACCCCGACGATGCGCAGCGTGGAGGTGCCCGCGCCGGAGATCCGCGCGCCCATCTGGTTGGCCATCGTGCAGATGTCGACGATCTCCGGCTCGCGGGCCGCGTTGTCGATCACCGTCACGCCCCGGGCCAGCACCGCCGCCATCACCAGGTTCTCGGTGGCCCCGACGCTGGGGAAGTCCAGCACGATCTCCGCGCCGTGCAGGCCGTCCGGCGCGGAGGCGATGACGAAACCGTGCTCACCGGAGATGTCCGCGCCCATCCGGGTCAGCCCGGAGATGTGCATGTCCAGCCCCCGGGAGCCGATCGCGTCCCCGCCGGGGTGGGCCACCCGGACGTACCCGCGGCGGGCCAGCAGCGGGCCCAGCACGCAGATCGACGCGCGCAGCCGGCGGACCAGGTCGTAGTCGGCCTCCGCGCCGGGGCGCTCGGGCACGTCGATGACCACCGAGCGGGACCGGGCCACGCCACCCCGGGCGACCATCGGGTCGACCGGGTCGTCGGCCTCGAACCGCACGCCGCAGCCGAGCCGGCGCAGCACCTCCCCCATGATCGCGATGTCGGTGATCCGGGGGACGTTGGTGATCACGCTGCGCCCCGGGGCGAGCAGCGCGGCCGCCATCAGCTTGAGCGCGGAGTTCTTGGCGCCGACCACGTGCACGGTGCCGGCCAGCCGGGCGTCGCCGCCCACCCGGATGACATCGACGTCGTTGACCGCGCAGTCACCGGCTGCGGCGGGACCGGCTCCGCCGGGCCAGCCGAGGCTCGGGTCCGGGCGTGCCGGAATCGTCAGGTCCGGTATCCGTAGGCTGTGCGTCATGGCCGTCCACCTCACGCGCATCTACACCAAGGCCGGCGACGCCGGCATGACCAGGCTGAGCAACAACGAGCAGGTGCCGAAGACCGACCCACGGATCGCCGCGTACGCGGACGTCGACGAGTGCAACGCCGCGATCGGCGTGGCGCTCGCCCTGGGGCAGCTCGACGCGGAGCTCCGGGCGGTGCTGGAGTCGATCCAGAACGACATGTTCGACGTCGGCGCTGATCTGGCCACCCCGGTCGAGCCGGATCCGGCGTACCCGCCGCTGCGGGTCACCGAGGAGTACGTGGAGCGCCTTGAGGGGTGGTGCGACGAGTACAACGCACGCCTGAGCAAGCTCGACTCCTTCATCCTCCCCGGCGGCACCGCGGGCGCGGCGCTGCTGCACGTGGCACGGACGGTCGCCCGGCGCGCCGAACGGGCCGCCTGGGCACTGGTCGCGCACGACCCGGATCGCACCAGCTCCCTTCCGGCAAAGTATCTCAACCGCCTCTCCGATCTGCTGTTCATCCTGTCAAGAACGGCAAATCCGAACGGCGATGTGCTATGGGTGCCGGGCGGCAAGCGCTGAGCACCGGCGCGCTGCACCACGTCGAGGTCTGGGTACCCGACCTCGACGCCGCCCGGGCGAGCTGGGGCTGGCTGCTGAGCGAGCTGGGCTGGACGCCGTACCAGGACTGGCCGGCCGGCCGGTCCTGGCGGCTCGGCCCGACGTACCTGGTGCTGGAGGAGTCCCCCGCGCTCTCCGGGCGGGCGCACGACCGGCTCGCCCCGGGGCTCAACCACCTCGCGTTCCACGCCGGTCCGCCCACCGCGGTGGACCGGCTGGTCGCCGCCGCGCCCGCGCACGGCTGGACGCTGCTCTTCCCGGACCGCCACCCGCACGCCGGCGGCCCAAACACCTACGCCGCCTATCTCACCGACATCCACGGCTACGAGGTGGAACTCGTCGCTTCAACGAATTCCGGTAACGGCGCAAGGTAAGAAGCGTCTGAGACGGCGCGTCAACATGAGGGATTTCCGGGGAGCCCGCCCGCGGAGGGATCAAGCCTGACCGCCCGGAGCGGGTGGGCTCCCCGGAAATCCCGGAGCGCGCGCGGGTCAGGCGGCGGGCCAGTCCTGGGAGGCCAGACGCGGCGAGGCCGCCCCGGGCGGGGCGGCCTCCAGCCAGCTGAGGAATCCGGTCACGGTGGACCGCGCCATGGCGATCTCGACCGGTGCGTGGTGACTGGTACACCGGAGGATCACCCAGTCGGCGGGCATGGAGAGACGCTCCTGCCCCTCGGGCAGGCGGCGCCGCTCCACCACCAGTTCCTTGCGGGATAGCACCCGCTTGGGGCGCAGGGCGAAGCTGAACAGCCGGTACCACCGGAGCTCGTCGCCGACGAACCGCCCGAAGCCGGGCGACCAGCCCCGGCCGTCGAGCACGGTGGTGACCCGGACGCCGAGCCGGATGATGCCACCGCTACGGGTGACGAGGGCCCGCCGGATGAAGAGGATCAGAGCCGCGGCGAGGAGCACCGCGAAGCCGATTCCGATCCCTTCCACGATCTCCATCGGCGGGTCGGCTCAGCGCGCCGGGGTGGCCGGGGTGGCGCTCTCGGCGAGGACGGTGACGCCCTCACCGGTCACCGACAGGAAGCCGCCGGCGACGTCGTACGCGACCTGCTGGCCGCCGGCCTGCTTGATGCGGACCTGGCTGGGCTCCGCGAGCTGGCCGAGCAGGGGCGCGTGCCCCGGCAGCACACCCAGCTCACCCTCGGTCGTCCGGGCGACGACCATCTCGGCCTCGCCCGACCAGACCTTCTCCTCGACGGCTACGAGCTCGACGTGAAGCTGCTGTGCCACGCTGTCTCCTTGCTGCGGCGGCGGATTGTCGAAAGTCTAGTCCCGCCGCCGGGAGCGCCCCAACGCGGGTGGCGAGACCTGCGCCACCGGCGTGGTGACCGGCCGGGCCGGGTCGGCGGGAAGCCGACCCGGCGGTGGCGGGCGGTCACTTGTTGCGGTTGCGGAACTCCGGGTGTTCGAGCAGGAACGCGTCCAGCTGCTCGTTCTTCAGCGCGGTGAAGAAGTCGTCCGCGGCGGGCAGCAGCCGCTCACCCCGGTACGCGCTGCCGGTGCCGATCCCCTCGCCCGGCAGCTTGATCAGCTCGACGTTCTCCGGGCGCACACCCTTGAGGGCGATGGCGAAGTCGACCACGCTGTTGCCCCGGCCGTTGAAGGTCAACGACTGGCCGGCGGCCCGGATCACCCGGTCCAGCTTGATCGGGTTGGTCACCACGTCGGCGCTGAACGCCTGCTTGACCATCGCCTTGATGAACTGCTGCTGGTGGCGCTGGCGGCCGTAGTCGCCGTCCGGGACGCCGTTCTTGGGGTAGCGCTGCCGCACGTAGTCCAGCGCCTGCCAGCCGCTCAGGTGCTGGTTGCCCTTCTTGTACTCCGCCTGCGGCCCGATGTAGCCGGGGCCGTACGGGTTGCCCTTGCGGTGCGTGCCGTCGGGCTCGCGGTGCTCGGACTTCACGTCCCGCTCGATGTACATGTCGACGCCGCCCATCGCGTCGACGATCTTCTGGAAGCCGGTGAAGTTGATGATCGCGCCGGCGTCGAAGCGCTCGATGCCGGTCACGTTCTGGACGGTCATGGCGAGCAGCTCGAAGCCCTGCGGGGTGCTCGGGTTCTGCCCCTGCACGACGCTGCCGTTCGACATGGCCCCGTTGAGCTTCCCGGCGCCGCCGGGGAAGCCGGCCTTGTCGAACTTCGGGATGTCGACGTACAGGTCGCGGGGCAGGGAGAACAGGTACGCCCGGTCCATCGTCTCCGGCACGTGCAGCACCATGATCGAGTCGGCCAGCGGCCGGTCCTCCGGCTTGCGCGGGTCGGTGCCGACCAGCAGGATGTTGAGCGGGCCCTTCACGCTGCTCTTGCGCTCCTGCGCCCCGGCCGCCTGGTCGCCGAAGAGGTCGGCCTTGCCGACGGCGCCCTCGTACCGGGTCAGCAGCGCCTCGTAGCCGACCAGCACCACGCCGCTGAGCAGCATGAGCACGGCGCCGAAGACGGTGCACATCCTGGCCCACCGCGGCACGCCCGACCACATGGACGGCTTGCCGCCGCCCTTGCCGGCCTTAACCACGCGCTTCTCCATTCGTCGTCACGCCCACGGCTTATATGACGGGCGGACGCAGCCGAAATGTTGCACCGAATCGACGCCGGTTGTCGGGCGCCGCGCTCGAAACGGTACCGCGCCGTCGTGGGAATCGCCGCACCGACAACCGGACACGGGGCGCTAACAGGTCCGGAAAGGCCGAAGGCCACCCCGGCGGGCCGGGGTGGCCTTCGTGCGCTGTGACGGAGTTCTCAGCCCTCCGACATCAGTTCCTTCGCCTTGCGCTCCAGATCCTCGAGACCGCCGCACATGAAGAAGGCCTGCTCGGGGAAGTGGTCGTACTCGCCCTCGCTGATCTTCTTGAACGCGTCGATGGTCTCCGCGATCGGGACCGTCGAGCCCGGCACGCCGGTGAACTGCTCGGCGGCGTAGGTGTTCTGCGACAGGAAGCGCTCGATCCGCCGGGCCCGGGCCACGGTGATCTTGTCTTCCTCGGAGAGCTCCTCGATACCGAGGATGGCGATGATGTCCTGCAGGTCCTTGTAGCGCTGCAGGATCCGCTTCACCTCGGTGGCGACCTGGAAGTGCTCCTCGCCGACGAACTCCGGGGCGAGGATCCGGGACGAGGACGCCAGCGGGTCCACGGCCGGGTAGATGCCCTTGTCGGAGATCGACCGCTCCAGGTTGGTGGTCGCGTCGAGGTGGGCGAACGTGGTGGCCGGGGCGGGGTCGGTGTAGTCGTCCGCCGGCACGTAGATCGCCTGCATCGAGGTGATGGCCTGACCCCGGACGGAGGTGATCCGCTCCTGGAGCTGGCCCATCTCGTCGGCCAGGGTCGGCTGGTAACCCACGGCGCTCGGCATGCGGCCGAGCAGCGTGGAGACCTCCGAACCGGCCTGGGTGAAGCGGAAGATGTTGTCGATGAAGAGCAGCACCTCCTGCTTCTTCACGTCCCGGAAGTACTCCGCCATGGTCAGCGCGGAGAGCGCCACCCGCAGCCGGGTGCCCGGCGGCTCGTCCATCTGGCCGTAGACCAGCGCGGTCTTGTCGATGACACCGGACTCGGTCATCTCGGCGATGAGGTCGTTGCCCTCACGGGTGCGCTCACCCACGCCGGCGAAGACCGACGTACCGCCGAAGTTCCGGGCGACACGGGTGATCATCTCCTGGATGAGCACCGTCTTGCCCACGCCGGCACCGCCGAACAGGCCGATCTTGCCGCCCTTGACGTACGGGGCGAGCAGGTCGATGACCTTGATGCCGGTCTCCAGCATCTCGGTCTTCGGCTCCAGGTCCGCGAAGGCCGGGGCCTTGCGGTGGATCTGCCAGTGGTCGTCCGGGGTGAGCGTCTCACCCTCGGTGAGGTTGAGGACCTCGCCGATCGCGTTGAACACGTGACCCTTGACCGCGTCGCCCACCGGAACGGTGATCCCGGAGCCGGTGTCGCGCACCTCCGAGCCGCGAACCAGACCGTCGGTCGGCTGCATCGAGATGGCGCGGATCATGTTGTCACCCAGGTGCTGGGCGACCTCCAGGGTCAGCTTCTTCTCACCGCCGGACAGGGTCACGTTCACGTGCAGCGCGTTGAACAGGGGCGGCATGGCGTCGCGCGGGAACTCGGCGTCGACGACCGGGCCGATGACCCGGACCACGCGACCCGTGGCCGTCTTGGTCTCTACTGGGGCAGTCATCACACTTCACTTCCCGACGCGGCCAGCGCGTTAGCGCCGCCGACGATCTCGCTGATCTCCTGGGTGATCCCGGCCTGGCGGGCCGAGTTCATCTCGCGCGTGTACTTCTCGATCATCTCTTCGGCGTTGTCGGTGGCGCTCTTCATCGCCCGCCGCCGCGACGCCGACTCGCTCGCCGCCGACTCGATCAACGCCGCGTAGATCCGCGTGTTGATGTACTTCGGCAGCAGCGCGTCGAGCAGCGCCTCCGCCTCCGGCTCGAACTCGTACGCCGGCAGCAGCCCCTCGGACTTCGGCCGATCCTCGACCTGCATCGGGCCGATGATCTTCGCGACCGGTGTCTGGGTCATCAGGCTGTGGAACTCGGTGTAGACGATGTGCAACTCGTCGATACCGAGCACCCCGTCCGCCCCGGCCTGACCGTCCGCGTCGTCCGCGCCGGCCGAGAACGCCTTGATCAGCGTCTCGCCCACCTCGCGGGCGTCGGCGAAGGACGGCTGCTCCGAGAAGCCCGTCCAGTTCGCCGCCATCTCCCGGTCACGGAACCGGTAGAACCCGACGCCCTTGCGGCCGATGACGTAGAGCACCGGGTCCTTGCCGTCGGCCTTGAGCCGGGCGATCAGCGACTCCGCCTGCCTGATCGCGTTGGAGCTGTAACCACCGGCCAGGCCGCGGTCGCTGGTGACCAGCAGCACGCCCGCCCGCCGCACCCGCTCACGCGGGGTGAGCAGCGGGTGGTCGATCCGCGCGTTGGACGCCAGCGCCGTGAGCACGCCGGTGATGGCCTGGGCGTACGGCAGGGACGCCTCCACCCGGGCCTGGGCCTTGGCGATCCGGCTCGTCGCCACGAGCTCCATCGCCTTGGTGATCTTCTTCATCGACTTCGCCGAGCGGATCCGTTGACGAAGAACGCGAACCTGGGCCGCCATGGGATCAGCTCTCGGCCGGGCGGTCGGTCTGGCCGTCGCGGAAGCGGGTCACCGTCTCGCGGTTCTCCTCGCCCTCGAGCGGCGCGGCCGGGGCCTCGTTGATCCGGCGCTCGTCCTCCTTGCCCAGGAAGACCTGCTTGAACTCGGCGATGGCCGAGTCCAGCGACGAGATGATGTCGTCGTTCCACTGGTTGTCGGCGATTCCGGCCAGCACACCCTCGTGCTTGTGCCGCAGGTACTGGAGGAACTCGGCCTCGAAGCGACGGACCTCGCCGACCGGGATGTCGTCCAGCTTGCCCTCGACGCCGGCCCAGACCGAGACGACCTGCTCCTGCACCGGGTACGGCGAGTAGTTCGGCTGCTTGAGCAGCTCGACCAGGCGGGAACCGCGGTTGAGCTGGTTCTGCGAGGCCCGGTCCAGGTCGGAGGCGAAGGCGGCGAACGCCTCCAGCTCGCGGTACTGGGCCAGGTTGAGCCGCAGCGAGCCGGCGACCTTCTTCATCGGCTTCACCTGCGCGGCGCCACCGACCCGGGAGACCGAGGTACCGACGTTGATCGCCGGCCGGACGCCCTGGTTGAACAGGTCGGTCTCCAGGAAGATCTGGCCGTCGGTGATCGAGATGACGTTGGTCGGGATGAAGGCCGAGATGTCGTTGGCCTTCGTCTCGATGATCGGCAGACCGGTCATCGAGCCGCCACCCAGCTCGTCGGAGAGCTTCGCGCAGCGCTCCAGCAGACGGGAGTGCAGGTAGAAGACGTCACCCGGGTAGGCCTCGCGGCCCGGCGGGCGGCGCAGCAGCAGCGACACGGCCCGGTACGCCTCGGCCTGCTTGCTCAGGTCGTCGAAGACGATCAGGACGTGCTTGCCGCCGTACATCCAGTGCTGCCCGATGGACGAGCCGGTGTACGGGGCGAGGTACTTGAAGCCGGCCGGGTCGGAGGCCGGGGAGGCGACGATGGTGGTGTACTCCATCGCGCCCGCCTCCTCCAGGATGCCCTTGATGCCGGCGATCGTGGAGGCCTTCTGGCCGATGGCGACGTAGATGCAGCGGACCTGCTTCTTCGGGTCGCCGGTGCGCCAGTTGTCCCGCTGGTTGAGGATGGTGTCCAGGGCGACCGTGGTCTTACCGGTCTTCCGGTCACCGATGATCAGCTGACGCTGGCCCCGACCGACCGGGGTCATGGCGTCGATCGCCTTGATACCGGTCTGCAGCGGCTCGTCGACGGACTGCCGGGACATCACGTTCGGGGCCTGGAGCTCCAGCTCGCGGAAGCCCTCGTTGGCGATGTCACCGAGCCCGTCGATCGGCTGGCCGAGCGCGTCGACCACGCGACCGAGGAAGGCGTCGCCGACCGGCACGGAGAGCACCCGGCCGGTGCGCTTGACGCGCTGCCCCTCCTCCAGCTTGGCGGAGTCACCGAGAACGACGACACCGATCTCCCGGACGTCGAGGTTCAGCGCCACGCCGAGCGTGCCGTCCTCGAACTCCAGGAGCTCGTTGGTCATGGTCGAGGGCAGGCCCTCGACGTGGGCGATGCCGTCGCCGGTGTCGGCGACGGTGCCGACCTCCTCGCGGGAGACGTCGGACGAGTAGGAGGAGACGTAGCGCTCCAGGGCGCCGCGGATCTCCTCCGTCGAGATGGTCAGCTCGGCCATCCTCTGCTTCCTTAAGTATCAGGGTCCCGGGATACCTAGTACCGACCGGTCCGAATGGCGTCGATCAGGGGCTGCGAGACGCTGGTCAGCGCTTCGCGAGCGCGTTGCGGGTCTCGTTGAGGCGGCGCAGGACGGTGCCGTCGTACAGGTCGGAGCCGACCTGGACGCTCACCCCACCGAGCACCTCCGGGTTGACCGTCTGCTTGACGGAAACCTCTCGACCGTACATCGCGGAGAGGCGCGCACCCAGGCGTCGCTCCTCCTCGTCACTCAGGGGGGCCGCGACGGTGACGTACGCCACCTGACGGTCCCGCCGTTCGGCGGCCAGCTCGACCAGCCGGGTGAGTGATCCGGTGAAGGAGCGCCCGCCGAAGCCGGAGAGCGCCACCTCGATGAGGCGGACGGTGGCCAGCCGGGCCTTGCCGGCCAGCAGCTCGCCGACCAGGACGCCCCGCCGGTCCACCGGGACCGCCGGGTTCGACAGCACCGCGGAGAGCTCGGGCTGGCCGGCGACGACCTGCCCGAAGCGGAACAGCTCGTCCTCGACCTCACCCAGGTCACCGGCGGCGTCGACGCTGGCCAGTACGGCCTCCACGCCGAGCCGCTCGGCGCCGTCGAGCAGTTCCGACGGCGCCGACCAGCGACCGGCGACCATCGTGGCGAGCAGGTCGAGCGCCCCCTCGCCGATCTTGCCCCGCAGCATCTCGCCGAGCAGACCGGCGCGGTCCGCCCCGGACCGGGCGGGGTCCGAGAGGGCCCGCCGCAGCCGGGGCTCCCGCCGAAGCAGGCCGGCGACGGCGAGCAGGTCGTTCGCGGTGTGGGCCACCGCGACCGGGTCGGCACTGCGCGCGTACGCGTCGAGGTGCTCGGCCGCGACCTTGTACGACTCCCGGCTGGCGGCCTGCATCAGCGGGCCCCCGCGCTCTCGAGACCGCTCAGGAACCGGTCGACGGTGCCCTTGCGACGAGCCTCGTCGGCGAGGGACTCACCGACGATCTTGCTGGCCAGGTCCACCGCGATCGTGCCGACCTCGGTGCGCAGCTCGCGCACGATGGTGGCCCGCTCGGCGGCGAGCTGCTCCTTGCCGGCCGCGATGATCCGGTCGGACTCCTCCCGCGCCTTGGCGAGGATGTCCTGGCGGATGCCCTCCGCGTCGGCCCGGGCGTCGTCCCGGATCTTGGCGGCGTCGGTGCGCGCCTCGGCGAGCTGCGCGCGGTACTGCTCGAGGAGCTGGTTGGCCTCGGCCTGGGCGGCCTCGGCGCGCTTGATGCCACCCTCGATCGCGTCGACCCGCGCCTGGAACGTCTGCTCCATGCGGGGGAAGACGAACTTCATCAGCACGAAGCAGAGCACGGCAAAGGCGACCGTCCCGACCACGAGCTCCTGCCACAGCGGGACGATCGGGTTGTGGGCCGTTTCACCACCTTCGGCGGCGAGCAGGTGGTACATGGTTACCTCCCGGTCAACAGGGGTGGATCAGGCGCCAGCCCAGATGAAGCCGAAGGCGATACCCAGCAGCGCGAGCGCCTCGATGACGGCGAAGCCGATCCAGACGTACGGCAGGGTCATCCGGGACGACTCCGGCTGGCGGGCGGTCGACTGGATGTAGGCGGCGAAGACCAGGCCGACGCCGATGCCCGGGCCGATGGCGGCGAGGCCGTAGCCGATGGCGGCGGTGCTGCCCTCTACCGCGGCGAGAACGCTAGCGTCCATTGGTGTGGTTCCTCCTGGTTATCACGCGTGACGGTCACGCGGGACGACAACGGTTGGTGCAAAGTGGATCAGTGCTCGTCGGCGAGCGCGCCCTGCACGTAGCTGGCGGTCAGCACCGTGAAGACGTACGCCTGCAGGACGATCACCAGGAACTCGAGGAAGGTCAGGGCGATGGTCATCACCCAGGACAGCACCGAGACCGGGGCCAGCCAGGTGTTGGCGCTGAGCATCGCGAAGCCGCCGAGCGTGAAGACCAGCAGGAGCATGTGGCCGGCGAACATGTTCGCGAAGAGACGGACGGCCAGCGAGAACGGCCGGACGAGGAAGGTCGAGAAGAACTCGATCGGGATCAGCAGCGGCAGGATGTACCAGGGTGCCGGCGGGATCAGGGAGTTCTTGATGAACTTGCCAGCGCCGTGGTGCTTGATGCCCGCGTAGATGAAGAGCACGTAGCTGATCACCGCGAGGATCGCCGGGAAGGCGATGTGCGAGTTCGGCGAGATCTGGAAGCCCGGCAGGATCGCGAAGAAGTTGGTCAGCAGGATGAAGCAGAACAGCGTGGTGAAGTACGGCGCGAACCGCACCCCCGCGTGCCCGATCATGTCGACCGCGATGTTGTTCCGCACGAAGCCGTAGATCGACTCGGCGAACCACTGCTTCTTCGTCGGGACCAGCTGCGGCTTCCGGTAGCTGGCCAGGAAGAAGATGATCAGGACGCCGACGGCGATCCAGACCATCGCAGTGATCTTCGTGAACCAGTACGAGTCGTGCGCACCCCAGGGCAGGATGCTGGGCAGGTAGAAGTCCTCCACACTGGGTGGGAATGCCGCCTGGCCCGCTGCCAGGACGTTCGCCTGTCCGAACACCGCGTCCCTTCCTAAGTAGGCGTGCCGAGTCGGCGGACGACCAGGATGATTCCCCCGGCCATGCCGAGCACGACGCCGATCCCGGTGGCGATGCCGCCGGAGTCGAGCCACTGGTCGACCAGCCAGCCGATGAATCCCCAGAAGACCATGCCCGTGATGAGGTATCCGAGCGCGGTCCAACCCTGGCCGGCACCGGACGGAACGTCGCCTGAGCCGCCATTGGGTTGGGGGGTTTGGTCACCAGCCATGACGGGGCGAACGATATCAGCCGGGAAGACGAGGCTGTGCCTCACCCCCCGCACAACCGTCGTTGTGTGGGCCGTTGGCGGGTCACGTCGTCTGGGGGAACGCTACTCCCCTTCCGCCGGTCAGAAAATGACCGAAGGTGGACAGCCGGGCGCGTCGTCCGCCAGGTGGGACGCCGCCACGAACCGATCACGGTCGGTGTGCGCCCGGACCGGTCAGCCGGCCACCCCGCGCCGGTGCACCCTGGTCAGCCACCAGATGTGCACCCCGGTCCAGACCGCCACGCCCGCCGCGATGCCGAGGCAGAGCGGGAGCAGCCCGTCCCAGCCGGTCGACGCCACGGCCACCATCACCACGCCCAGCAGGGTGAACTTGGCGGCGTACAGGCCGAGCCCGAACGGAAGCACCAGCTGCGGGTTGACCGCGTCGGCCCAGGCCAGCACCACCGTGGTCAGCGTGTAGCTGGCCGTCGTCACGGCCACCCCGGCGACGGCGCCCAGCGCCGCGTCGCCCCCGCCGGCCACCCCGCCGACCAGGGCGGCCACCGCGCCCAGCACCGCCGAGGCGAGCAGCAGCACCGGCAGGTGGCGCAGTCGCCAGCGCCGGTCCGCGGCCGCTTCCGGCGCGCGCACCCCGGGCTCAGCCACGGGGGTACGCCGGGAAGGCGGCGACCAGCTCGGCGACCTCGGCGGCGATCCCGGTGAGCGTGTCGGCGCCCCCCGGTGCGGCCGGGTCGGTGCGGACCGCGCGGGCGATCAGCGAGGCGACCTGACGCATCTCCGGCACGCCCATGCCCTGGGTGGTGACGCTCGGCGTGCCGACCCGGATGCCGGAGGCGACCATCGGCTTCTGCGGGTCGTACGGGATGGCGTTCTTGTTCAGGGTGATCGTCGCGGCGTCGCAGCGGGCCTCGGCCTCGGCCCCGGTCACCCCGGTCTCGCGCAGGTCGACCAGGGCCAGGTGGGTGTCGGTGCCGCCGGAGACCGGGCGCATCCCCTCGGCGGCCAGCCCGGCGGCGAGCGCCCGGGAGTTCTCCACCACCCGCGCCGCGTACGCCTGGAAGTCGGGCTGCGCGGCCTCGCGCAGCGCGACCGCCTTGGCCGCGACGGCGTGCATCAGCGGGCCGCCCTGGGTGAACGGGAAGACCGCCTTGTCGATCCGGGCGGCCAGCGACTCCCGGCCGAGGATCATGCCGCCGCGCGGGCCGCGCAGCACCTTGTGGGTGGTGAAGCAGACGACGTCGGCGTACGGCACCGGCGACGGGATCGCCTGACCGGCGACCAGCCCGATGAAGTGCGCGGCGTCCACCATCAGGTACGCGTCGACCTCGTCGGCGATCTCCCGGAACCGGGCGAAGTCGATCAGCCGGGGGTACGCGGTCGCCCCACAGATGATCATCTTGGGCCGGTGCGCCAGGGCGAGGTCGCGGACCTCGTCGTAGTCGATCAGCTCGGTGTCCCGCCGGACCGTGTAGCCGACGGTGTGGAACCACTTGCCGGAGAAGTTCACCCGGCTGCCGTGCGTGAGGTGCCCGCCGTGCGGCAGGTCCATCGCCAGCACCGTGTCGCCGGGCTGCACCAGGGCGGCGTACGCGGCGAGGTTCGCGCTGGCCCCGGAGTGCGGCTGGAGGTTGGCGTGCTCGGCACCGAAGAGCTCCTTCGCCCGGGCGATGCCGATCTCCTCGGCCCGGTCGACCTCGGCGCAGCCGCCGTAGTAGCGCCGGCCGGGGTAACCCTCGGCGTACTTGTTGGTCAGCGTCGAGCCGAGCGCCGCGAGCACCGCCGGGGAGGTGAGGTTCTCGCTGGCGATCAGCTGCAGGCCGCCGCGCAGCCGGTCGAGCTCGCCCAGCACCACCCCGGCGATCTCCGGGTCGACGGTGCTGAGCTGCTGGAAGTCCGGCCCCCAGAAGGTGTTGCTCGCGTTCTCCACAGCGAAGGAGTCTATGGGCCGCACACTGGAAACCGTGAGATGCCTCGTCACGGGAGCCACGGGTTACATCGGCGGGCGGCTCGCGCCCCGGCTGCTGGCCGAGGGGTACGAGGTGCGCTGCCTGGCCCGCAAGGCCGGGCGGCTGCGCGACGTGCCCTGGGCGGCGCAGGCCGAGGTGGTCGAGGGCGACCTGCGCCGGCCGGAGACCCTGCCCGCCGCGTTCGCGGGCGTCGACGTCGCGTACTACCTGGTGCACTCGCTCGGGCAGGCCGACTTCGAGACGGCCGACCGGGAGGCGGCGACCCACTTCGCCGAGGCGGCCGCCGCGGCCGGCGTACGCCGGATCGTCTACCTCGGCGGCCCCGAGCCGAAGGAGGAGGGCGAGGTCCCCTCGCCGCACCTGCGGTCCCGGGCGGAGGTGGCGCGGATCCTGCTCGCCAGCGGCGTGCCCACGGTGGTGCTGCGGGCCGCGGTGATCATCGGATCCGGCTCGGCCTCGTTCGAGATGCTGCGCTACCTCACCGAGCGGCTGCCGGGGATGGTCACCCCGCGCTGGGTACGCAACCGGATTCAGCCGATCGCGGTCCGCGACGTACTGCGCTACCTGGTCGGCTGCGCGACCCTGCCGCCCGAGGTGGACCGCTCCTTCGACATCGCCGGCCCGGACGTGCTCACCTTCGAGGAGATGATGCAGCGCTACGCCCGGGTGGCCGGGCTGCGCCGCCGGGTCATCCTGCGGGTACGGCCGCTGACGCCGTCGCTCTCCTCGTACTGGGTGGGGCTGGTCACCCCGGTGCCGAACAAGATCGCCCGGCCGCTGGTGGAGAGCCTGGTCCACGAGGCGGTGGCGCGCGAGCACGACATCGCCCGGTACATCCCCGACCCGCCGGACGGGTTGGCCGGCTTCGACCAGGCCGTCGCGCTGGCGCTGGCCAAGGTGCGCGACGCCCAGGTGGAGACCCGCTGGTCCACCGCGAGCGGTCCGGACGCGCCGGCCGATCCGCTGCCCAGCGACCCGAAGTGGTCCGGCGGCACGGTCTACACGGACGTGCGGGAACGTGACGTCGCCGCCCCGGCGACCGCGCTCTGGCGGGTCATCGAGGGGGTCGGCGGCGAGCACGGCTGGTACTCGTTCCCGCTGGCCTGGTCGCTGCGGGGCTGGCTGGACCGGCTGATCGGCGGGGTCGGGCTGCGCCGGGGCCGGCGGGACCCGCACCACCTCCAGGTCGGCGAGGCGCTGGACTTCTGGCGGGTCGAGGAGATCGTGCCGGGCGAGCTGCTGCGGCTGCGGGCCGAGATGCGGCTGCCCGGCCGGGCGTGGCTGGAGATGCGCGTCGAGCCCACCACCGACGGCCGCAGCCGGTACGTGCAGCGCGCCGTCTTCCTCCCCCGCGGCCTGGCCGGACACGCCTACTGGGGTTCGGTGGCCCCGTTCCACGCCGTCGTCTTCGGCGGCATGGCCCGCAACATCGCGCGCGGAGCCGAACACCGCGCCCGCTGAACCGCTCCGGCGGATCAGTTGCCGTCGCGGGGACCGGTCCGAGGGTCAGTTACCGTCGCCGGGACCGGTCCGAGGTCAGTTGTCGTCGCGGGGACCGGTCTCGCGGAAGGCGACCGCCTCGCTGGGCGGGACGAAGTCGCGGATGGGCTGCCCCTCGAGGGCGGCGGCGAGCACCCGGCCCACCGCGTCCACCATCCTGGCCTGCACCGCCCGCCCGACCGCGTCCCGGGGGTCGTCCGGGTTCGCCGCCATCGAGGCGATGGCGAGCTGCGGGGTGAACGCGACCACCGACTCGGCCTCGTACCCGTCGGAGCTGCCGGTCTTGCCGGCCACCGGGCGGCCCAGCCGCGGCCGGAGCACGTCGGCGGTGCCGCCGTCGCAGCGGTTGTACATCGTCTGGTCGCCCACCGGGCAGCGGGCCGCGTCCACCGCCGCCCGGGCCACGTCGGTGTCGACCACCTGCCGGCAGTCCGGGCGCCCGGCGGCCACCTCCTGCCCGGCGCTGTCGGTGATCGACACGACCGGCAGCGGCGCGCACCAGGTTCCCTCGGCGGCCACCGTGGCGTACGCGTTGGCCAGGTCGAGCGGGGTGGTCGAGGAGACCCCGAGGGTGAACGGGCCCCAGTTGCGGGCGCCGGAGCGGGCCAGCCGGGCGTCGCCCTCGGCGCGGAACACGATGCCCAGCCGCTCGGCCATCTCCACCGCCCGGTCCGCGCCGACCCGCTCGATCAGCCAGGCGAAGTAGGTGTTCACCGAGCGGCCGAAGGCGCTCCACATGGTGTGCCGCCCGTTCATCCAGGACGGGGTGGCGTTGACCGGGCACCAGGCGCCGCCGCAGCTGGCCGTCCCGGCGCCGGCCGGGAACCGGGTGAGGATCCGGCCCGGGGCGGTGAAGCCGGTGTCCAGCGGCAGCCCGGACTCCAGGGCGGCCAGCAGGGTGAAGAGCTTGAAGGTGGAGCCGGCCTGGTAGCCCTCGATGCCGTTGCCGCCGGCGACGAGCTGGTTGACCGTGTTCGGGTAGTTCTTCTGCCCGCGCGGGTTGCGGTCGACGCTGTAGTTCCGGTTCACCGCCATGGCCAGCACCCGCCCGGTGCCGGGCTGGACGACCGCGGTCGGTACGGCCCGGCGGTCGGTGACGCGGTAGATGTCCAGCACCTGCTGCAGGGTGGCCCGCTGCACGGCCGGGTCCAGCGAGGAGACGATCCGGAAGCCGCCCCGGCGCAGGGTGTCCTGCCGCTCCGCGGCGGAGGAGCCGAAGGCCGGCTGGGCGCTCCACCACTGGGTGAACCAGTCGCAGAAGAAGCCCCAGTCGTTCTGCGCCTGCGGCACGCCGGTGCAGTCGTTCGGGGTCTCGCTGGGGCGCAGCGCCAGCGGGGCGGCCTTGGCCTGCGCCGCCTCGGCCGCCGACACCTGCCCCGCGTCGACCAGCCGGTCCAGCACGTACGCCTTGCGGCGCAGGGCCGCGTCGGCGTCACCGTTGATCGGGTCGTCGGTGTCCGGCGACCGGACCAGGCCGGCGAGCAGGGCTGCCTGGGGCAGGGTGAGGTTCGCCGGCGACGTGGAGAAGTAGCGCTTGCTGGCGGCGGCGATGCCGTACGCCCCGGCGCCGAAGTAGGCGATGTTGAGGTAGCGGCGCAGGATCTCGTCCTTGTCCAGCTCCCGCTCCAGGGACAGGGCGTACCGCACCTCCCGCAGCTTGCGGGCGACGGTGATCTCGGTGGCCGCCCGGCGCTCTTCCCGGGTCAGCCGGGGATCGCTGGCCAGCACGTTGCGCACGTACTGCATGGTCAGCGTCGACGCGCCCTGCCGGGTGTGGCCGTCGCGCCGGTTGACGGTGAAGGCCCGGATCACCCCGCGCGGGTCGACGCCGCGGTGCTGGTAGAAGCGGGTGTCCTCGGCGGCCACGATGGCCTGGCGCATCACCGGCGCCACCTTCGCCAGCGGCACCTCGACGCGGTCCTCGGTGTAGAACGAGGTGATCAGGGTGCGGCCGTCGTTGGCGTACAGGTTCGACCGTTGCGCGGTGGGTGGCGTGCGCAGGCTCGACGGCAGCTCCGCGTAGGGCGCGGCGAGCGCGCCGAAACCCAACCCGAGCACCAGCGCGGCCGGCAGGGCCGCCGCTGCCAGCACCAGTCCGGCGAGCACGCCGGCGATCACCACGGTGAGCAACTTGTCGAGATGGGCCCGGATCATCAGTACTCCCCGCAGGAGCCGTCAGGACCCGTTCAGAATGACCCGCTACGCCCCTTCTGCCCTCATGTTTCGCGAAACCCGGAGGAAATTCGCGAGCGGGACGCGGCGCGGAGCACCGGACACGCCGCCCGGTTCACCCGGGCGGGGGTCAGGGCAGCAGCGCCGCGGTGAGCGGGTGGACGGTCTCCTCGATCTCGTCGGCCACCCGGCTGAAGCACTGGTCACCCCGGCCCCACGGATCGTCCAGCTCGTCGGAGTGCAGCGCGGACGCGCCCTGCCGGGCCGCGTCGGCCGCCGCCACCAGGGCCACGCCCCGGGCGTACACCGCCTCCCCGGTGGCCTCCGCCGGCGGCAGGGCGGCGGCGTCCACCAGCCCCAGCAGCCGGCCGAACTCACCGAGCACGAAGGTGCGCGACGCGGCGTCCGGCCGCAGCGCCACCACGTACTCCTGCTGGTCGGCGGTGGCGGTGAGGACCAGATCGGCGGCGTCGATCAGATCCGACCGCAGCTTGCGTGCGGCGAAGCCGTCCACGTCACCGCCGCGCGCCAGCACCTGCCGGGCCGCCGGCGGGTTCATCTCCTCGCCGGCGTGCCAGCCGCCGGTGCCGGCGCTGTGGCTGTGCAGCAGCTCGTCGGAGCGGGCCGGGTCGACGCCGAGCCGGCCCAGCCGCTCGCGGACCGCGAGCACCAGCAGCCGTTCCGCCATCGGCGAGCGGCAGATGTTGCCCATGCAGACGTGCAGGACGGTGAACGGCGGCACTCAGGCCCCCCGCTCGTCGAGGATGTCCGGTGCCACGTCGCGGAGCTTGTCCAGGCCGATCGCGCCCAGCCGGAGCACCCCGGGCACCTCGCCGGTCAGGTCGACGATCGTGCTCGGCACCGGGTCGGGGCAGGGCCCGGCCTCCAGATAGGCGCGGACCGAGTAGGCGAGCTGGTCGCGGGCCTCCTCGGCGGTCAGCGCGGCCGGCTGCCCCGCCTTGTTCGCCGAGGCGACCGCCATCGGGCCGGTCTCCCGCAGCACCTCCAGCGCCACCGGATGCAGCGGCATCCGGACCGCCACCGTGCCGCTGGCGTCGCCCAGGTCCCAGGCCAGGCTTGGCGAGTGCTCCACCACGATGGTCAGCGCACCCGGCCAGAACGCCTCGACCAGGTCGCGCGCGGCCCGCGGCAACGAGAAGACCAGGCCGTCCAGCGTGTGCCGGGAACCGATCAGCACCGGCGGCGCCTGCCGGCTGCCGCCCTTGGCGTCCGCGAGGGCCTTGACGGCGTACGGGGTGAAGGCGTCCGCGCCGATCCCGTAGACCGTGTCGGTCGGCAGGACGACCAGCTCGCCGTTCTTGACCGCCTCGATGGCAGCGGCGATGCCGCGGTCCCGGTCGGCGGGCGACCGACAGTCGTAGAGCATCACGAGGAGCCAGTCTGCCACGCCGGGGCCGCCGCGGCGGGGTGCGGGCCGTCCGACCGCCGGGACGCGGTGGCGAACCGGGGCCGCCCGACGAGGTCCCGGTGCTCCGTCACCTCGGCGTAGCGGCCGTCGGCGGCGAGCAGCGCCGGCACCGCCGCCCCGTGCGTGTCGTCGTGCTCCACGCCCAGCGCGCCGCCCGGGCGCAGCAGCCGCGCGGCGCGGGCCAGCACCGGCCGGATCACGCTCAACCCGTCCGCCCCACCGAAGACCGCCTCGTCCGGGTCGTGCCCGGCCACCTCCGGCGGTACGGCCACCGCCCGGGGCACGTACGGCGGGTTGCAGAGCAGCACGTCCACCTCGCCGACCAGCGCGGCCAGCAGTTCCGGGTCGGTGACGTCGGCCGCGACCACCTCGACCGGCCGGTCGCCGGCGGCGGCCCGGTCGGCGGCGTTGCGGCGCAGCCACTCCAGCGCGGCCGGGGACCGCTCCACGGCCACCACCCGGGCCCTCGGCACCTCCTGCGCGACCGCCAGGGCGATCGCCCCGGAGCCGCTGCACAGGTCCACCACCAGCGGCACCGGCCGGGTCCGGGCCGCCTCGATCCCCCAGCCGGCGAGCAGCTCGGTCTCCGGCCGGGGCACGAAGACCCCCGGCCCGACCGCCAGCTCCAGGTGCCGGAACCCGGCCCGCCCGGTCAGGTGCTGCAACGGCTCCCGCTCGGCCCGCCGGGCCACCAACGCCTCGAACCGCGCCCGCTGGGCGGCGGTGAAGCCGTCCGCGAGCGCCAGCCGGCCGCGGGGCACGTCCAGCACGTACGCGGCGAGCAGCTCCGCCTCCGCCCGGGCCGAGGGCACCCCGGCGGCGGCCAGGGCGCGGGCGGCACGGGCCACCGCGAGCGAGGGCCGCTCGCGTTCTGTCCCTTCGGAGGGGTGGCGCGGGAGGGAGGTCACGACATAATCATGATGCGTCGCGGGTCAGGTCACGAGCGGGGGCGTCCCGACGCACACCGACAGGAGGTTGGCAGTGGGGTGGCTCGACCGGGTCGATGACCAGGTTGACGCCCTCCAGCGCGCCCGCACCCTGCAGGAGACGAGCCGGTCCGCCGAGGCGTGCGCCCTGCTCGAACGGGTGCTGCGCACCACCACCAACCCGCACACCCGCGCCGACGCGCTGGTGCAGCGCCTCTGCGCACTGATCAATCTCGGTCGGACGGCCGAGTTCACCGGGGCCATCGAGGAGGCCGCCACCGCCGTCCGCGACCTGCCCGAGCCGTACCTGCACGGGCACCTCAACGCACTGGCCGCGCTCGCCGCGCACCATCAGGGCGCGCTGGACCGGTGCGTGACCCACCTGGTCCGCGCCGCCCGGGCGCTGGGCGCGGCCGAGGAGCGCGACCGGGACACCGCCTGGGGCTGGCACGACCTGGCGATGGCCTACTCGTACCTCAGCTTCCACGGCTACGCCCTCGGCGCGATCGAGCGGGCCCGGCAGCACGGGCTGGCCGCCGGCATCCCCGAGGAGGTGTTCGCCGCGCCCGGCATCCGGCTGCGCAACGCGGTCGCCCTCGACCACAACGGCGACAGCGACGGCTGCCTGCGGGTGCTGCGCGACATCGCCATCGACCTGAACCGGTTCGTCCGCGACGGCCGCAGCGACCGGATCCGCCCCAGCAGCCTCGTCGCCTACGGCTACGCGGCGGCCCGCCGCGCCGCCCTCGGCGACCCCCTGGAGACGGGTACGCAGACCGACCCGGTCCGGCTGCTCCGGCACGGCGGCGACAGCGCCCGCGCCCGGGACATGCGGCAACTCGGGCAGATCTGCCTGGCGGTGGCCGCCGGCCAGCCGATCGAGGCGATCACCCGGCTCGACGGCGCCCGGGTCTCCAACGAGACGCTCGGCGCGGCCGAGCCTGCCCGGCTGCGCAGCATCGCGTACGCCCGGGCCGGCGACCACGTGGCCGCGCACCGGGCCGACCGGATGGCGTTCCGGCTGGCCGCGCAGCGCAACGACCGGCTGCGGGACGTGTACATCGACGGCATCGCCGCCCGGATCGACCACGAGGAGATGCGCCGCGAGGCCGCCCGGTACGAGGGCGAGGCGCTGACCGACCCGCTCACCGGCCTGCCCAACCGGCGTCGGCTGGAGCGCTACATCGCCTCGGTGACCTCCCGGGGCGAGCGCGTGGTGATCGGCGTCTGCGACCTGGACGGCTTCAAGGCGGTCAACACCACCCACGGCCACCACTCCGGGGACCTGGTCCTGCAACGGATCGCCGGGGTGATCAACCGGGTGATGCGCCGGGGCGACTTCGTGGCCCGCTACGGCGGGGACGAGTTCGTGGTGGTGCTCCCCGGGACGGGGATGACCGAGGCGGCCGAGGTGGCCCGGCGGATCCACGCGGCGGTGCGCACCGAGGACTGGGAGTCCCTGGTGCCCGGCACCCCGGTCGGGGTGAGCATCGGCTTCGCCGAGGTGGACGGCGCGAACGGCGCGCTGCGCGACGCGCTCGGCACCGCCTTCGAGATCGCCGACCGCGAAATGCTCCGCGCCAAGTCCCGCCCCCACGCCTCCTGACCCCCCCCACCCCCGCGCTTTCTCTGAAAGTGCGTCCCGGATGGGGCCGCCCGCTGTGGGCGCGCGGTGGGTCAGCGGCGGGTCAGCTCGGGGTCGCCGGCCAGGCGGGCGGCGCGGTCGGCTTCGGCGAGGGCGTCGAGGACGCCGTCCAGGTCGCCGGCGAGCGCCAGGTCCAGGTTGTACGCCGTGTAGCCGATGCGGTGGTCGCTGATCCGGTTCTGCGGGAAGTTGTAGGTGCGGATCCGCTCCGAGCGGTCGACCGTGCGCACCTGCGCCTTGCGGGCGTCCGAGGCGGCGGCGTCGGCCTGCTCCTGGGCGACGGCGAGCAGCCGGGCCCGCAGGATGCGCATCGCCTGCTCACGGTTCTGCAGCTGGGACTTCTCGTTCTGGCAGGAGACCACCACGCCGGTCGGCAGGTGGGTGATCCGCACCGCCGAGTCGGTGGTGTTCACCGACTGGCCGCCCGGCCCGGACGAGCGGAACACGTCGATCCGCAGGTCGTTGGGGTCGACGGTGACGTCGACGTCCTCCGCCTCGGGCAGCACCAGCACACCGGCGGCGCTGGTGTGGATGCGCCCCTGCGACTCGGTGACCGGCACGCGCTGCACCCGGTGCACGCCGCCCTCCCACTTCAGCCGCGACCAGACGCCGTTGCCGCCCTCGGGGACACCCTTGGTCTTGATCGCCAGCGAGACGTCCTTGACCCCGCCCAGGTCGGAGTCCTGCGCGTCGATGACCTCGGTGAGCCAGCCGTGCCGCTCGGCGTACCGGGTGTACATCCGCAGCAGGTCGGCGGCGAAGAGCGCGGACTCCTCCCCGCCCTCGCCGGCCTTGATCTCGATGATCACGTCCTTGGCGTCGTGCGGGTCGCGCGGGATCAGCAGCTCGGCCAGGCGCTCCTCGAGCGCCGGCAGGCTCGCCGCGATCGACTCCGCCTCCCCGGCGAAGGACGGGTCCTCGGCGGCCAGTTCCCGGGCCGCGGCCAGGTCGGCGCGGGCCTGCTCCAGCTCACCGGCGGCCTTGTGCAGCGGGACCAGCTCGGCGTACCGGCGGCCGACCCGGCGCGCGGTGCCCTGATCGGCGTGGATGGCCGGGTCGGCCAGCCGCTTCTCCAGCTCGGCGTACTCGTCGAGGAGGGAGGCCAGGCGCTCGCTGCTCATGCGGGGGATGCTCCTTCGACGGACGGACGGGCGTGATCGGGGGCGGAATGGACGAACGCCCGCGCCCGGCGCAAGCCGGACACGGGCGTCGTCGGTGGAGCTACTTGGCCTTCTTCGCCTGAACCTTGGCGTACTTCTGCTGGAACTTGGCGACCCGGCCGGCGGTGTCGAGAACGCGCTGCTTACCGGTGTAGAACGGGTGGCAGGCGCTGCAGGTCTCGACGTGGATCGAACCGCCCTTGGCGGTGCTGCGGGTCGAGAAGGTGTTACCGCAGGAGCAGGAGACCTCGGTGGTCACGTACTCCGGGTGGATGTTGGGCTTCATGTCGCCTCGGTCCTTTCGTCGGTGGTCGCCGGGTCGCCGCTGATCTCCCCGTCACGTGGTGCGCGACGGACTCGGGCGTGAACCGGAACCGGTGGCCGATTGACCAGTGTGCCATGGGCGTGAGCCGACCCGGTAAGCGGGCCGCACGATCGGTCCGGCAGTGGAAACGCCCGCCTCCCTGCTCGCATTCCCGCCACCGTCGACCAGCATTCCCTCCCCCGGCGTACGGTGGGACGGTGCCCGATTCGTCCCTGAGCCGCGCGGGATGGGCAGGATGCCCCGACTGATCGCCACCCGCGGGCTGCCCGCCTCCGGCAAGACCACCTTCGCCCGCACGCTGCAACCCGCCGTGGCCCGGGTGAACCGGGACGACCTGCGCCGCATGTTGCACGGCGAGCGATTGTTCACCCAGCGGGCCGAGTACCAGGTGACACTCGCCCAGCGGGCCCAGGTGGAGGCGCTGCTGCGGGCCGGGGTCAGCGTCTGCGTGGACGACACCAACCTGCGCTCGCGCACCCTGCGCGACTGGGCCGACCTGGCCGCCCGCTACGACGCCGAGTTCGAGGTGCACGACTTCACCGACGTGCCGCTGGAGGAGTGCCTGCGCCGCGACGCCGTGCGGGCGGAGGTGGACCGGGTCGGCGAGCCGGCCATCCGCCGGCTGCACGAGCGGTACCTGGCCGACCGACCGCTGCCGCTACCGGTGCCGACGGCCCGCACCGGCCGGGCCGGCACCGTCGACCCGGCCCCGGCCGGCCCGCCGGAGATCGTGCTGGTGGACATCGACGGCACGGTGGCGCTGAACGTCTCCCGCAGCCCGTACGACATGACCCGGGTCAGCGAGGACGAACCCAACGAGGCGGTGATCGCGGCGGTCCGGGCGATGCACGCCGCCGGGTACGGGGTGGTCTTCTGCTCCGGGCGCGACGCCACCGCCCGCGCCGCCACGGTCGCCTGGCTGGACCGGCACGTCCGGGTGCCGTACCTCGGTCTGCACCTGCGCGCGGAGGGCGACTCGCGCAAGGACGCCGTGGTGAAGCGGGAGATCTACGAGCGCGAGGTACGCGACCAGTACCGGGTGGTCGGGGTCTTCGACGACCGGCAGCAGGTGGTGCGGATGTGGCGGTCGCTCGGGCTGACCGTCTTCCAGGTCGCCGAGGGCGACTTCTAGGCGCTCGGCGCACCGCGGCCCCCGGGCGGACGCCTACTGCACACGCTTTGCTCTGCTGCCGCCACGGCAACACCCGACGTCCGGTATCCGGACGACCGACGACCGGGCCGGAACGCACCGCCGGTCGGCCCCTCGCCGTAGGGGGCCGACCGGCGGGCGGGATGCCCGGCATGCGCCGGGTGGGTCAGGCGGCGGGTGCCTCCCCCGCTGCCTCCGCCGCCGTCAGCGCGACCGTCGCCTCGGCGCGGACGCCGTTGACGGTCACCGCGAGCAGCACCTGCGCGCCGGCCCGCAACGCGGTCAGCTTCCCGGTGGCCGGGTCGAAGCGGGCCACGTGCCAGGGCCGCACGCCGTCGGCGGTGCCGACGTGGACGCCCGGCGACGCGGACCAGTCGGCGCTGACCGGCGCCGCCACGGGCACGGTACGACCACCGGGCTGGGTCAGCGTCGCGGTCACCGGGGCCGCCGCGCCGACCGCCACGGCGTCCGGCGCGGTCAGCGTCAGCCGGTCGGTGTGGGCGTGGAACTCCGCGGTGACCCAGCGCGGCCCCTCGGCCAGCGGGTCCCGCCGGGCCCGGTCGGCCTCGGCCGGGGTCACCGGGTCCACCCCGAACTCGGTCCAGCCGGTGAACCCGCCGAGCTGCGGCGGCGTCGACGGGTTCTTGCCCGAGTTGCCGTTGATGACGTACGGCACCCCGTCCACCCGGTCGGCGTGGAACGTGCCGACGTGCCCGCCGACGAAGAGCGCGCCCTTGCCGGTGCGGTGCTGGAAGTCGGCCAGCCACTGCTCCACCAGCGCCGCCTCCTTGCGGTCGCCGAGCTGGCTGGCCTTGGCGGGGCTGGGGTCGCGCGGCGGATGGTGGTGCACGACCACCACCGAGCCGACCGCCGGGTCGGCGGCGGCGGCGTCCAGCGCCTCCCGCAGCATCCGCACCTGGTCGAAGCCGCCACCGCGCAGTGACCCGGTCGACGAGTTCAGCGTGACGAACCGGGTGCCCTCGTGGTCGAAGACCCGCTGGGTGTCGCCGAAGACGGCGCGGAAGTTGCCGATCGGCGCGCCCATGATCTCGTGGTTGCCCGGGACGTAGTACCAGGGCAGCTCGCCGCCCAACTCCTCGTCGAGCAGCCGCTTGGCCAGCGCGAAGTCCGCCGGGTACGCGGTGTCCACGAAGTCGCCGGCGATCATCAGGAAGTCCGGCTTCGCCGCCTTGACCTCGCGCAGCGTACGGCGGGCCTGGGCGACCAGGTCGCTGTCCGGGTCGGCGGCGACGAACTGGGCGTCGGAGAGCACCGCGAAGCGCCAGGGCGCGCCGTCCACCGTGCCGTCGCGCAGCACCACCCGGTCGGTGCGGGGCGGCTCGGCCGGTACGTCGACCGTGGGCGGCACCTTCGCCACCAGGTCGTCGATCACCACCTCGCTGGTGTACCGGGCGGCCGGGTTGGTCTCCGCCACGTAGAACCGGCGGACCCGCACCGGGTACTGCACGCCGGCCGGGACGGCGAACTCGACGTAGCGCCACCCCTTCCAGGTGACCAGCGGGCCCCGCAGCACGTGCTGGGTGTCCTGCGCGTCGTGCAGGTGCAGGCTGGGCCACTCCCCGGTGCCGTTTCCGTTGATCCACATGCCGAACGCCTGCGGCTGGCCCGGCACCGGGATCCAGGCCGGCGGGTCGGCGTACGCGGCGCGGGTGCCGGTGGACTGGCCGAAGTCGTACGTCATCCTCAGCCCGGTGCCGGTGCGACCCGGCGCGGGGGCGACCGCGCCGCTGGCCCGCGCCTGGCTGAACCGCCACGAGGCGGCGTCGTCGAAGGTGGCCACCGGCACGTCGGTCAGCCCGACGGTGACCGGCAGGACGCTCCGGTGCCGGCCCACGTGGACGGTTACCAGCGCCGAACCGCTGTCACCCAAGGCCTTGACGGAGAGGTTGCCGTCGGCGGTGGGGGTGATCGCCAGCAGCTCCGGGTCGTACTCCAGCTTCAGGTCGGCCGGCTCGATCGGCGCGGTGTTGCCCTCCGCGTCGTAGCCGACCACGCCGAACAACCCGGTGTCGCCGGCCCGGTTCAGGCCGACCCGGTCCACCGTGGAGTCCACCCGGTCGAGCGGGCCGAGCACGGTCAGGTCGAGGGTGCCCCGGGCACCGCCACGCCAGGCGGTGACGGTGCTGCGCCCGGGAGCACCCGCCCGGAACACCCCGTCGGCCACGGTGCCCTGCGCCGCCGGGTTCGCCCGCCACGCCGGCGTGCCCTCGGCCGGGCCGTACGTCTCGTCGTGACCGGCGGCGGTGAGCCGGCGGGTCAGCCCGGGGAAGACCCGGTCGGGCCGGCCGCCGCGCACCGGCGCGACGCCCGGCGCGGCGGTCGGGTCGCTGGCGGTCTCCAGCCAGTACCCGGTGAGCCGGCCGCTGCCTTCCGGGGCGTAGACGGCCAGCCCGTTGGGCACGGCGCGTTCGGTGCCGTCGGAGGGGCTGTTCTCCACCTGCACGGCCGCCGCGCCGGGCTCCCGGGCGAGCAGCGTGGACGAGCCGCCCCCGTCCAGGTTGAGCGCGTGGTGCGCGCCCAGCTCGGCCATCATCTCGCCCATCTCGGTCTGCGTGACGCCCCGGCTGTCCAGCTGGCGCCCGTCCACGGTGAGCAGGACCATCCGTCGCCCGTCGGCGGTGAAGCCGACCGCGGTGCGCGGGGCCAGGGTGGGGTCGGCGATCGCCTGCACCACGCCGTCGCGGACCAGGACGTTGCCGCCGCCGACGGCGGCCCGCAGGTCGCCGCCCTCGACGGCTTCGGCTGCCACCGCAGGTCGACCGGGTCGCCCGGGCGCAGCGCCGCGAGGGCGTCCGCACCGGCGTCCCGGCCGAGCAGCACGGTGGTGCCGGCCGGAATCGGCCCCTCGCCCGCCGCGCCGGTCACCGTGGCGACCCGGCCGTCCCGGACCGCCACCTCGGTGACCCGGGCCGCCCCGTCGACCGCCCGCCGCCGGGGGTACGACCCCCAGAGCGCGGTGAACACGCCGACCCCGCCGGCCTGCACCAGGTTGTTGAACTGGGTCAGCGTGACCGGGCCGGCCGGCAGCGTCGCGGTGCCGTCGAAGTGCACCTGGACCACCCGGCCGAGACCGTCGCCGGTGATCGCGGCCGCGTTGGGGTGGCCGGCGACCGGGGACTGGATCAGCTCACCGTCGCGGATGCCGACACCCTGCGCCGCGCCGGAGTTGTTGATGTCGAAGAAGTCGCCGTTGACCGCGGCGACGGCCCGGGACCGGTCGACCGCGCCCCGCAGCGGCTCGGCCCGGGCCACCTCCCCGGAGTTGACGTAGTCGACCGTCAGCCCGCCGGTGAGATCGGCGGTGAGCGCGTCGGCGCGCAGCCAACCGGCGCCGTCGTACCGGTCGAAGGAGGTGAGGTCGAGCCCCGGCGCGACCGGACGGGTGGCTCGGGCGGTTTCCAGTCCGTCGGCCGGCGCGACGCCGGTCGGGGCGAGCGCCACCGAGGAGGCCGGGTACGACGAGGCGTGCGGCGCGTCCTCGACGGTGGTACCGACGGCGGGCGGCGCGGCGGTCGCCGGAATGGTGCCGGCGAGCGCGAGCAGCGGCGTCAGCAGCAGGACGCCGGGAAGGCGGGCGGATCGACTGCGGGTACGCATGGACGACAGTCAACCCGGCGATGCACAGAAGTTTCAATACCTGGCGACCAAACTGAAGGAAAATTCCAGACTGCTCGCCGGCTCCGGAGACGACGAAGGGCACGGCCGTCGCGGCCGTGCCCTTCGCGGGTCTCACCCGGGTGAGGTCACTCCCCCGGCGTCGACTTGGCGATCTGCATCAGGAACTCGATGTTGGTGCGGGACTGCTTGAGCCGGTCCAGCAGCAGGTCCAGCGCCGCCTGCGAGTCCAGCGAGTGCAGGACCTTCCGGAGCTTGTGGATGATGGCCAGCTCCTCCGGCGCGAGCAGGATCTCCTCCTTGCGCGTGCCGGACGGGTGGATGTCGATGGCCGGGAAGGTCCGCTTGTCGGCGATCTTCCGGTCCAGCTTCAGCTCCGCGTTACCGGTGCCCTTGAACTCCTCGAAGATGACCGTGTCCGCCATGGAACCGGTCTCCACCAGCGCGGTGGCGAGGATGGTCAGCGAGCCGCCGTTCTCGATGTTGCGGGCCGCACCCAGGAAGCGCTTCGGCGGGTAGAGCGCGGTGGAGTCGATACCACCCGACATGATCCGGCCGCTGGCCGGCGCCGCCAGGTTGTACGACCGACCGAGCCGGGTCACCGAGTCGAGCAGCACGACCACGTCGTGGCCCAGCTCGACCAGGCGCTTGGCCCGCTCGATCGCCAGCTCCGCCACCGTGGTGTGGTCCTGCGGCGGACGGTCGAACGTCGCCGCGATGACCTCACCCTTCACCGACCGCTGCATGTCGGTGACCTCTTCGGGGCGCTCGTCCACCAGCACCACCATCAGGTGGCACTCCGGGTTGTTGTGCGTGATCGCGTTCGCGATCGCCTGCAGCACCATGGTCTTACCGGCCTTCGGCGGCGACACGATCAGCGCCCGCTGCCCCTTGCCGATCGGCATGACCAGGTCGATCACCCGGGTGGTGAGGATCTGCGGCTCGGTCTCCAGCCGCAGGCGCTCCTGGGGGTACAGCGGAGTGAGCTTGTAGAACTCGGGACGACGCTTGGCCTCGTCCGGCTCCATGCCGTTGATGGTGTCCAGCCGGACCAGCGGGTTGTACTTGTCCCGGCGCTGCTCACCGTCGCGGGAGGCCCGCACCGCACCGGTGATCGCGTCACCGCGGCGCAGCCCGTACTTCTTGATCTGGGACATCGAGACGTAGACGTCGTTCGGGCCGGCCAGGTAGCCGGTGGTCCGGACGAAGGCGTAGTTGTCGAGGATGTCCACGATGCCGGCCACCGGGACGAGCACGTCGTCCTCGCTGACCTGCGGCTCGCGACCGCCCTCGCGGCCACCGTCGCCGCCCTCGGCCCGCTCGCCCCGGCCGCGCCGGCGGTCACGGAACCGGCTGCGCCGGCCGCGCCGGCCGCCGCCCTCGCCGTCCTCGTCGGTGTCGTTGTCGCGCTGGGCCCGGTCGCCACCGCGGTCGTTGCGGTCGCCCCGGTCGGCGCGGTCACGGTCAGCCCGCTCGCCGCGGTCGGTGCGCTCGCCGCGCTCGGCCCGGTCGCCACGGTCAGCCCGCTCGCCCCGGTCGGTGCGCTCGCCACGCTCGGCCCGCTCGCCACGGTCAGCCCGCTCGCCCCGGTCGGCCCGGTCGCCACGGTCAGCCCGCTCGCCCCGGTCGGTGCGCTCGCCACGCTCGGCCCGCTCGCCACGCTCGGTGCGCTCGGCTCGGTCCCGGCCACGGCCCTCGCCACGCTCGCCGGTCTCGGCGGGAGCGGCCTCCTCGGTCCGCGCCTCGGCGGCACGGCCCTCGGCGGCACGACCCTCGGCGGCGGCCCGGCTGCGGCGGGTCCGGGTACGGCCCTCGGCCTCACCGGTGGTGGCCGGAGCGGCCGGAGCCTGCTCGGCGGTCTCGCGAACCTCGGCGTGCACCTCTTCCCGGGCGGGAGCGGCGGCGGCCGCGACCTCGGCCCGCGGTCGAGGGGTGCCGGCGGCGGAGCCGCCCTGCTGCCGCTCGGTGATCGCGCTGATCAGCTCGCCCTTACGCATCCGCGCCGTCCCGGAGATGCCGAGCGACGCGGCCAGGCTCTGCAGCTCCGGCAGCAGCATCGCTGACAGACCGGTGCCGCTGCGCCGACGGCGGGCGGGGGCGGCGGTGGTGGCATCGCCAGCGACGTTGGAAACATCCGACGTCACGTCGGTGGTGTCGCTCAATGGATTCCTTCCCTCGATAGGCCGGGACTGCCCGGAGTCGACAAGCTCAGGTGGCCGGGCGGCCTCGGTGCACCCGCCTCGCATTGACGCGTCGCGGGAGTCTGTGGCACAGCAGCTGGTGGTTTCCCGACTCACCACCATCGGTGAGCAGGTCTCGCCGCCTGCGGCGACCTGTGGAAACTGCGGTGCGGCGTGGGCCTTGGCAGGGGTGACGGGCTTACCGCCGAGAGCTTCGGGGGTGCGCCGACCCGCAGGAAGATCGCATGCTTCGCGGCTGTGCTAAGGCTAGAGCGTAATCAACTCTTCCGACCTGCGGCAACAGGGTCCCGCTCGGCGTGTCCCAGTCTACCCCGGACGAGCGATGCTCCGCGCGCCTCTACCGACAACTGCCAGACCCGCCAGTCTGTTCCCGCGTCGAAGCCGGTCGGGGGCTCGCTCAGCGCCAGCACGGTAGGGCCCGCACCACTGACCACAGCCGCCACATCCTCCGCACGCAACGCGCTGACCAGGGCAGCCGTCCCCGGCATCCCCGCTGCACGGTAGTCCTGGTGCAGCCGGTCGACGGTCGCCGGCAGCAGCAGCCCCGGCTCGGCGGTCAGGGCGTGCACCAGCAGCGCCGCCCGACCGGCGTTCTGCGCCGCGTCGGCGTGCGGGACCGTCGCCGGCAGCGCCGCCCGGGCGGTCGCGGTCAGGCCGCGCTCGGCGGGAACGAAGACGGTGGGCCGCACCCCGTCGGCGACGGGCAGCGACACGGCCCGGGCGCCGCCGGGCTCCGTCCAGGCCACGGTGAAGCCGCCCAGCAGGCAGGGGGCCACGTTGTCGGGATGGCCCTCGATCTCGGCGGTCAGCCGGAGCACCCCGTCGTCGTCGAGCCGCTCCGGCCCGTCGGTGACCAGCGCGCGCGCCAGCAGCACCCCGGCGACGATCGCCGCCGACGAGGAGCCCAGGCCGCGGGCCTGCGGGATCCGGTTGACGCACTCCAGCGCCAGCCCTCGCGGCTGCCCGCCGAGCACGTCGAAGGTGGCGCGCATGGCCTGGGCCACCAGGTGCCGGTCGTCCTCCGGCAGCTCGCCGGCGCCCTCGCCGGTCACCGCCACCCGTACGCCCGATGAGGTCACCTCGGCGGCCACGTCGTCGTGCAGCCCGAGGGCGAGGCCCAGCGCGTCGAAGCCCGGACCGAGGTTGGCGCTGGTGGCGGGGACCCGGACGCGCACCGGCCCGGAGGCGAAAGTCAACGGCACCGGCTCATGCTAGGGCCCGGCACCGACGTGGCGGGGTTCCGCCCGGACCGTGGGAACTGATCATTTCCGCTAACCTGGCCCGACCCACGGCCAGGCGGAGGCGGCATGGAACTCTTCGGTTACTCGGTCCTGCAGATCGGCGGGGAGCTGCCCACCCTGGGCGTGCTGGTGACCGGCCTGGTGCTGGCCGTGGTGCGCCGCGGCCGGCTGCCGCAGCGGGCCAGGGCGCTGATGATGTCGGGCATCGCGGTGCTGCTGGTGGTCAGCCTGATCGGTCTGGTCTGGAACGTGGCCATGCCGCACCTGCTCGACCTCCGCTGGGACGGTGGCGGCGGCTACCGCCAGTATCAGCTGTTCAGCCTCGCCGTCGGCGTGCTGTGGGCGATCGGATATCCGATCGGGCTCGGCCTGCTCGTCGCCGCGGTGCTCGCCGGCCGGCCGGTCGCCGCGCCCGCCGTCGACTGGGCGGGCTGGACGCCGCCGGCTGCGGACGACGCCGGCCACCCGGACCCCGCCGCGCAGTCGCCGGCGCCCGCCGCCACCCAGTGGGGCGCGACCGACCTCCCCGCGCCCCCGGGCACACCCGACCGGGGCTGATCCGCCGAACGCCCGCCGGCGGTCAGGAGGCGGAGGCCGGCGCCGCCTCCGTGGCCGGGTCGGAGAGCGAGAGGCGACGGGTGGCGATCCGCCAGCCCACCGCGTAGACCAGCGTGACCAGGCCGCAGCCGGCGAGCACCACCCGCTCGTTCACCACGTCCACCACCGAGGCCACCACCAGCTGGCTGACCGAGATGGCCAGCGTCGCCAGCATCATGTCGGTGGCGAAGACCCGGCCGCGCAGCCGGTCCGGCACCTCGCCCTGGAGGGCGAAGTTCGACAGCACCCAGTTGCTGCCGCCACCGAAGTGGGCGACGAAGACCAGGACCAGCACCAGCGGGAACCAGCCGACCACCGAGGCGCCCAGGTAGGCCAGGCCGTACAGGGACATCGACAGGGCCAGGCCGGGCAGCAGCCAGGCGCGGTTGGTGAGCACCCGGCGCATCAGGATCGGGCCGACGAGCGCCCCCGCGCCCCGGAACGCGAAGAGCAGGCCGGCGCCGACCGCTCCGACGCCGTACACGCCGGCGAGCAGCGGGAAGACGGTCAGCACGCCGTTGCCGAGCCCGACCGCCGACTTCACCGTGACCAGCGCCAGCACCCGGGGCCGGTGCCCGATGTAGCCCAGCGCCTCGCGGATCGCCGCCCAGGTGCGCGGCGTCGGCCGGTCGGCGTCGCGGGGGGCCTGCAGGGGCCGGCGGATCCGCGCGGCCAGGCCCGCGGCCAGCGCCAGGCCGACCGCCGCCACCCAGAAGCAGGCGTACGGCCCGGCGGCAGCGCTCAGCACGCCGCCGAGCGAGGCGCCGACCACGGTCATCGTGCCCCAGGCGGAGCCGGCGATCGCGTTGCCGGCGGCCAGCTCGTCCGGGTCGAGCACGTTGGGCAGGGCGGCCTGCGCGGCGGGCGAGTAGAACGCCTTGGCCACCGCCACCACGGCGATGCCCAGCATGGCCAGCCAGGCGGTGCCGGCGCTGCGCACGCCGAGCAGGAGCAGCACCCCGAGCAGGGCGGCGAGGTTCGCCGCCATCATGATCTTCTTGCGGTCGAAGCGGTCCGCGATGGTCCCGGTGTACGGCAGCAGCAGCGCGACGACCCCGGTGTCCAGGGCGAGCACCAGCGCCCCCCACACGCCGCTGCCGGTCAGCTTCGGCAGCAGCACCAGCAGCGGCACCATGACGAACCAGTCGGCGCCGAAGACCACCAGCTCGGCGAGGAAGAGGTTGCGGAAGTTCCGGTTGCGGGTGAGGACCGAGAAGGTGGGCGACACGTGCCCGAACCTTACCCGGCGATTACACCTCGGCGCTGCGTTGCAACAGCTCGGAGACGGTGACGAAGGTGTAGCCACGGTCCCGCAGCCCGTCGATCATCGCGGGCAGGCCGCGCAGCGCCACCTGCCGGCGTTCCGCCCCCACGTCGTGGGCGAGCAGGATGGTGCCGGGCACGACGTCGGCCACGATGCGCCGGGCGTGCCCCGCCGGGTCGTCCGGGTACTCGCTCTCGACCATCTGCAGCGACCAGAGCACCAGGCGGTAGTCGAGGCGTACGGCGGCGTGCAGGAGCGCGCCGCCGAGGTGCCCGTACGGCGGGCGGACCACCCGTGGCGCACGGCCGGTGACGTCGGCGATCGCGTCGTGGCAGCGGCGCAGGTCGTCGTGCACCTCGGCGGCGTCCATCCGGGCCAGGTCGCGGTGCCGCCAGCTGTGGTTGCCCACCTCGTGCCGGCCGAGCCGGTCGCGGATCAGGCCGGCGTGCCGGCGGACCCGCTCGCCGACCAGGAAGAAGGTGGCCGGCACGTCGTGCTCGTCGAGGGTGTTCAGCACCATCGGCGTCCACTGTGGCAGCGGGCCGTCGTCGAAGGTGAACGCCACCAGCCGACCACCGGCCGGGACGTGCCACACCACCTCCAGCGCGCCCGCGCCGACCTGCTGTCGCCGGTTGCCCACCGTGGCGCTGGCCGGCCCGCCGGCGAGCGGCAGCCGCCGGTCGGCGATGAAGGTGGTCTCGGACATCCCGACCGCGCCGACCGCGGTGCCACCGGCCAGCAGCGCACCACGGCGCAGCACCGCGCGCCGTTCCCATCCCACCCCGTCGCCGCTCGCCATGCCGGCCCCCGCCCGTGTGGTCACCCCACAGTGGATGATCGACAACCGACGGTAGAAGACCGGCGCAACGCCGCAGGACGCTCTCCCTCGGCTGCTGTCGGAGGTCCGACAGCACAGCGCCCCCGGCCGGTGGTACCGGGCCGGGGGCGCTGAGCGCGGGTGGTGCTACTCCTCGGTCGGGGGCAGCGGCGAGCGCCGGCTCTTCGGCAGCCGCAGCACCTCGAACTGGTCGGTGCCGTCCAGCAGCGCCGCCGAGGGAGCCGGGCGGGTGGCCGGCTCGGCGGTCCGCGTACCCCCGGCGGTCACCGTGGCCGGGACCGGCGCGTCGACCTCGTCCCCGGCCGGCTCGACCGGGGCCGGGCCGCCGGAGCGGCGGGCCCGGCGGGCCCGCAGCGACTCCTTGGTGCGCTCGACCATGGTGTAGAGCGTCGGCACCAGCACCAGGGTCAGCAGCGTCGAGCTGAGCAGGCCGCCGATCACCACCACGGCCAGCGGCTGGGAGATGAAGCCGCCCTCGCCGGTGAGCCCGAGGGCCATCGGCAGCAGCGCAAAGATGGTGGCGACCGCGGTCATCAGGATCGGGCGCAGCCGCCGCCGGCCGCCCTCGACGACCGCCTCGGCCACGCCCATCCCCTGCGCCCGGTACTGGTTGATCAGGTCCAGCAGCACGATCGCGTTGGTCACCACGATGCCGACCAGCATGAGCACGCCGATCAGCGCCGGCACGCCCAGCGGGGTGCCGGTGGCCAGCAGCAGGCCGATCGCGCCGGTCGCGGCGAACGGGATCGAGATCAGCAGGATCAGCGCCTGGGTGATGCTGCGGAAGGTCGCCACCATGATCAGGAAGACGATCGCGATCGCGGCCAGCACCGCCAGGCCCAGGTCGCCGAAGGCCTCCTCCTGCTCGGCACTGGCGCCGCCGATGGCCACCGTCGCGCCGGGCACGTCGATGTCGGCGACCCGCTTGCGCAGCTCCTTGGTGGTCGCCCCCAGGTTGGAGCCGGTTGCGGTGCCGGTGACGGAGACGGTGCGCTCGCCGTCGATCCGGGTGACCTGCTGCGGTCCCTCACCCTGCGCGACGTCCGCGACGTCGTCCAGCTTGACCGGACCGACCCGCAGGGCGCGCAACTGCTCCACCGTCGTCGGCGGCGTGGCCGAGGTGCGCAGCACCACGTCCTGCTGACCGCCGTCCAGCGTCACCCGCCCCAGCGGGGCGCCCCGGTACGCCTGCGACACCAACTGCCCGACCGCCGCCTCGCTGAGCCCGGCCCGGGCCGCGGCGAGCCGGTCGACGGTGACGTCGACCCGGGGCACCCGCGCCGCCAGGCTGGTGGTGACGTCCTCGACGCCCGGCGTACCGGCCATCGCCGTGCGGGCGGCCTCGGCCGCACGGGCCAGCGTCTCCTGGTCCGCCGCCTGGACGACCAGTTCGAGCTGGTCACCCTGGCCCTGGCCGAAGGTGAGCTCGCCGACCTCGGGACCGAGGGCGTCGAACTTCTCCCGCAGGATCTCCTTCATCTCCTTGGCGTCGGTGTCGCCGCCCAGCGCCACCGACCAGCGGGCGAGGTTGTTGCCCCCGCCGCCCAGCCACGGCTGGTCGCTGCCGCCCGCGGTGACCTGGTACGTCTCGACGCCGTCGGTCCGCCCGAGCACCTCCTCGACCCGGCGGGCCGCCTGGTCGGTGGCGGCCAGCCCGGCACCGGCCGGCAGCTCCTGGGTGATGTTCAAGGTGTCCTGGCCGGAGTCGTCCAGGAAGTTGGTCTCCAGCTTCTGGGCGAGTCCGAACGTGCCGAAGAGCACCAGCAGCCCCACCGCGACGGTGATCCAGCGGGTCCTGCGGGTGCGGGTGGCGAACCCGATCGCCGGCAGGTACGCCCGCTGCAACGGGCTGCGCAGCTCCTTCTCCTCCGCGGCCCGGCGCAGCGCCTCGTCGTCCGCGCCGGTCGGGCGCGGCGTCAGGAACCAGTACGCCAGCACCGGGATCACCGTCAGCGAGACCAGCAGCGAGGCGAGCAGGGCCACCGTCACGGTGATCGCGAACGGCGCGAAGAGCTGCCCGACGAAGCCACCGACCAGCGCGATCGGGGCGAACACGGCGACCGTGGTGAGGGTGGACGCGGTGACCGCGCCAACCACCTCGCGGACCGCCGCGATGATCGCGTCGCGCTTGGGTTCGCCGTACTCCAGGTGGCGTTTGATGTTCTCCAGCACCACGATCGAGTCGTCCACCACCCGGCCGACGGCGATGGTCAGCGCGCCGAGGGTGAGCAGGTTGAGCGAGTAGTCGCCGACCCAGAGCGCGATCAGCGCCACCACCACGGAGAGCGGGATGGAGACCGCGGTGACCAGGGTGGAGCGCACCGACAGCAGGAAGACCAGGATCACCACGACGGCCATCAGCAGGCCGAGCAGGCCCTCGGTGGTCAGGCTCTCGATGGACTTCTCCACGAACGGCGCCTGGTCGAAGACGACGGTCAGCTCGGCGCCGGAGGCGGAGCGCAGGCCGTCGAGCCGGTCGCGGATCTCGTGCGAGATGCGTACGGCGTTGCCGTCCGGCGCGGCGGTGACCTGGATGCCCAGGCTCTCGGTGCCGTTGGTGCGGGTGATCGCGGTGGCCGGGGCGAGCTGCTGCCGCACGGTCGCCACGTCGCCGAGGCGTACCGGCAGCGCCTTCGGCGCGGTCGGGGTGAGCACGATGCCGCGCAGGTCGTCCAGCGTGGTGATCGGCGCGCCGACCTGCACCGGGAGCGCCCGGGTGCCGTCGGTGACCGCGCCGGCGGGCACCGAGATGCCGTTGGTCTTCAGCGCCGTCCCGATCGCGGTCGGGGCGAGCCTCGCGGCGGCGAACTTCGCCGGGTCCGGGGTGATCGTCACGACCTGGTCGCGGGTGCCGGTCACCTCGACGGTGCGGACGCCCTCGATCCCCTCCAGCGCGGGTACGACCGTGCCGCGCAGCTTCTCGGCCAGCGCCCGCTCGTCGCCGCCGCCGCTGGCGGCGAGCACCACCGCCGGCAGGTCGTCCGTGCTGCCGGTGAGGACCTGCGGGTCCACCGCGTCGGGCAGCTGCGCGTCGATCCGGCCCAGCGCGGTCTGCATCTTGCTGGCCGCGTCGTCGATGTCGGTGCCGAACTCGAACTGCACCGAGACGGTCGCCGAGCCCTCGCGCGAGGTGGAGGTGAGCTTCTCCAGCCCGGGCAGGCCCTGGATGCTGTTCTCGATCGGCTCGGTGACCTGGGACTCGACGATCTCCGGCCCGGCGCCCGGGTAGACGGCGACGACGAACGCCCCCGGGTACTCCAGCGACGGCAGCAGCTGCTGCTTGAGCGACGGTACGGCGAAGGCCCCGAACGCCGCGGTCACCACCGCGATCAGGGCCACCAGTCCCCGGTTGGCGAGGCTGGATCTGGCGAGCAGCGACATCGGCGGACTCAATCCTGCAGGAGGTCGACGGGGGTGAGCAGAGTGTGCCGGACTCACTTTCCTCCGCCCCCACCGGCCCACCGCCGCCCCGCCAGGTCACTCCCGCCGCGCCGGGCGGCCGACAGGGGTCAGGCGAGGTCGAGCGAGCGGGCGGCGGCGAGGGGGTCGTTGGCGATGGTGACCGGCGCCGGCGCGGTGGAGATGGCCCACTCCGGGTCCTTGAGACCGTGCCCGGTGACCGTGCAGACGACCGTGGAGCCCGGCGGGACCAGGCCGGCCGCGGCCTGCTGGAGCAGGCCGGCCACGCTGGCCGCGCTGCCCAGCTCGACGAAGACCCCGACCTCCCGGGCGAGCAGCCGGTACGCCGACAGGATCTCCCGGTCGGTGACCGCCGCGATCAGCCCCTGCGAGGCGTCCCGGGCGTCGATCGCCTTGGTCCAGCTCGCCGGGTTGCCGATCCGGATGGCGGTGGCGATCGTCGACGGCTCGTGCACCACCTGGCCGGTCACGATCGGGGCGGCGCCGGCGGCCTGGAAGCCGTACATCTTCGGGGTGCGGGTGGCGTTGCCGGCGGCCAGGTCCTCGCCGTAGCCCATCCAGTACGCCGAGATGTTGCCGGCGTTGCCCACCGGCAGGCAGTGGATGTCGGGGGCGTCGCCGAGCGCCTCGACGATCTCGAAGGCGGCGGTCTTCTGGCCGTGCAGCCGGTCCGGGTTGACCGAGTTGACCAGCGCCACCGGGAAGTCCTGGGCGAGCTTCGCGGCCATTGACAGGCAGTCGTCGAAGTTGCCCTGCACCTGGAGCAGCTTCGCCCCGTGCACCAGCGCCTGGGCCAGCTTGCCCAGCGCGATCTTGCCCTGCGGCACCAGCACCGCGCAGGTGATCCCGGCGCGGGCCGCGTACGCCGCGGCGGAGGCGCTGGTGTTGCCGGTGGAGGCGCAGATGATCGCCTTGTCGCCCGCCTCGACCGCCTTGGACACCGCGACGGTCATGCCGCGGTCCTTGAACGAGCCGGTCGGGTTGGCCCCCTCGACCTTCAGGTGCACGTCGCAGCCGAGCCGGGCGGAGAGCACCGGCGCGGGCAGCAGCGGAGTGTTCCCCTCGTGCAGGGTGACGACGGGGGTGGCGTCGGTGACGGGCAGCCGGTCCCGGTACGTCTCGATCAGACCCCGCCACATGTCGCTCTCCTCGCCTCGCCCCGTCCCACCGGGGGTACCTCAAGCCTGGACCAGCCGAGCAGGGCGGCGACGGGCGCACCCGCCACCACCCACCAGACGGGACGCCCTACAGCCCGCCCTCCACCCGCAGCACGCTGGTCACCGAGCCGACGATGTCCAGCCCGCGCAGCTCGCGCACGGTCGCGGCGAGCGCCGCGTCGGGCGCGACGTGGGTGACGATCACCAGCTCGGCGTCGGAGCCCCGACCGGCCGGCCCGCCACCGGCCGGGCCCTGCCGCACCGTGGCGATGGAGACCTCGTGCCGGGCGAACACCCCGGCCACCGCCTCCAGCACACCCGGACGGTCGGCCACGTCGAGGCTGATGTGGTAGCGGGTCAGCGCCTCCCCCATCGGCCGCACCGCCAGGTCGGCGTACGCGGACTCGCTGGCCGCCCGCGCCCCGGCGAGCCGGTTGCGGGCCACCGCCACCACGTCGCCGAGGACCGCGCTGGCGGTCGGCGCGCCACCGGCGCCCCGGCCGTAGAACATCAGCTGCCCGGCCGCCTCCGCCTCGACGAAGACCGCGTTGAACGCGTCGCCCACGCCGGCCAGCGGGTGGGTCAGCGGGATCATCGCCGGGTGCACCCGCACGCTGACCGTCTCCCGGCCCTCGGCGTCCGCGCCCCGGGCCGCGATGCAGAGCAGCTTGATCGTGCAACCCATCGCCCTGGCGCTGGCCACGTCCGCGGCGGTCACCTCGGTGATCCCCTCGCGATGCACGTCGGCCGCGGTGACCCGGGTGTGGAACGCCAGCGAGGCGAGGATGGCGGCCTTGGCGGCGGCGTCGAAGCCCTCCACGTCGGCGGTCGGGTCCGCCTCGGCGTACCCGAGCTCGGTCGCCTCCTCCAGCGCCTCGGCGAAGCCGGCGCCGGTGGCGTCCATCGCGGAGAGGATGAAGTTGGTGGTGCCGTTGACGATGCCGGTGACCCGGTTGATCCGATCGCCGTGCAGCGACTCGCGCAGCGGGCGCAGCAGCGGGATCGCCCCGGCCACCGAGGCCTCGTAGTAGAGGTCGGCGCCGCCCTCGGCGGCCGCGTCGTGCAGGCTCGCGCCGTCCTCGGCGAGCAGCGCCTTGTTGGCGGTGACCACGCTCTTGCCGGCCCGCAGCGCCTCGACCAGCCAGGTGCGCGCCGGCTCGATGCCGCCGACCACCTCGACCACCACGTCCACGTCGTCGCGCTTGATCAGCCCGAGCGGGTCGGTGGTGAACAGCGCCGGGTCGACCGGCAGGTCGCCGCGGTCCCGGCCGACCCGGCGTACGGCGATGCCGGCGATCTCCAGCGGGGCGCCGATCCGGGCGGCGAGGTCGGCCGACTGCTCGTGCAGCAACCGGACCACCTCGCTGCCCACGGTCCCGCAGCCGAGCAGCGCCAAACGCACAGGTGACGTCATCCCACATCCAAAGCGAGCAGGTCCTCTTCGGTCTCCCGCCGGACGATCAGCCGGGCCCGGCCGTCGCGCACCGCGACCACCGGGGGGCGGGGCACGTGGTTGTAGTTGCTGGCCATGCTGCGGCAGTACGCGCCCGTGCCGGGCACCGCGACAAGATCTCCGGGCTGCACGTCGGCGGGCAGGAATTCATCCTTCACCACGATGTCCCCGGACTCACAGTGCTTTCCCACCACGCGGGCGAGCATCGGCTCGGCCACCGACGCCCGGTTCGCCATCGTCGCCGAGTACGAGGCGTCGTAGAGCGCGGTACGGATGTTGTCGCTCATCCCACCGTCGACGCTGACGTACGTCCGGATCCCGTCGACGTCCTTGACCGTGCCCACCTCGTACAGGGTGAAGACGGCCGGGCCGACGATCGCCCGGCCGGGCTCGATCGACAGGTGCGGCACGGCCAGCCGCTCGGCCGCGCACTCGCCGTCCACGATCTTGCGCAGCCGCTTGGCCAGCTCCTGTGGCGTGGCCGGGTCGTCCTGGGTGGTGTAGGCGATGCCGAAGCCGCCGCCGAGGTCCAGCTCGGGCAGCTCCACGCCGCGCGCGTCGCGGATCTGCGCCTGCAGGGCGAGCACCCGGCGGGCGGAGACCTCGAAGCCGTCGGCGTCGAAGATCTGCGACCCGATGTGCGAGTGCAGGCCGCGCAGGTCGAGCACGCCCTCGTCGAGCACCTTGAACGCGGCGGCCGCCGCCGCGCCACCGGCCAGCGAGAAGCCGAACTTCTGGTCCTCGTGCGCGGTGGCGATGAACTCGTGGGTGTGCGCCTCGACGCCGACGGTGACCCGGATCAGCACGCCGGGGCGTACTCCGCGCTCGCGGGCCAGCGCGGTGAGCCGGTCGATCTCGCCGAACGAGTCGAGGATGATCCGGCCCACCCCGGCGTCCAGCGCCCGGGTCAGCTCGGCCACGGACTTGTTGTTGCCGTGGAAGCCGATCCGCTCCGGCGGCATCCCCGCCGACAGCGCGGTGGCCAGTTCGCCGCCGGTGCAGACGTCGAGGTGCAGCCCCTCCTCGGCGATCATGCGGACCACCGCCCGGCAGAGGAACGCCTTGCCCGCGTAGTAGACGTCCACGTCACCGAAGGCGGCGCGGAAGTCGCGGCAGCGCGAGCGCAGGTCGTCCTCGTCGAGCACGTACACCGGGGTGCCGTACTCGGCGGCGATGTCGTGGATGCCCAGGCCGGCGACGGCGAGCGCGCCGTCGGCGGCGCGGGTCACGTTGCGCGGCCAGAGCTGCGGCACCAGGGCGTTGACGTCGGCCGGGGTACGCAGCCACGCGGGCCCCCGGCTGCCGATGTCGCCGTGCAGAGCACCGGCCTCATGTGCGCGCACAGGTACTCACATCCTCTCCGGAGCGGTGACGCCGAGCAGGTGCAGGCCGTTGGCGATGACCACCCGGGTCGCGTCGTTGAGCCAGAGCCGGGCCCGGTGCAGGTCGGTGACCTCCTCGTCGCCGCGCGGCAGGATCCGGCAGTTGTCGTAGAACCGGTGGTACGCCCCGGCCAGTTCCTCCAGGTAGCGTGCCACCCGGTGCGGCCCCCGCAGCTCGGCCGCCGTGGCCACCACGGCGGGGAACTCGGCGAGCGCCTTGAGCAGCTCGTTCTCCTTCTCGTGCCCGAGCAGCTCGGCACGGAAGCCCGCGGCGTCACCGCGGGTCAGCCCGACCTCGGCGGCGTTGCGGCCGACGCTGGCCGTCCGGGCGGCGACGTACTGCACGTAGTAGACCGGGTTGTCGCGGGTGGCCCGGGTCCAGAGCTCGACGTCGATGTCGATCGGGGAGTCGCTGGAGTAGCGGGCCAGCGCGTACCGGGAGGCGTCCACCCCGATCGCGTCGACCAGGTCCTCCAGGGTGACCACGGTGCCGGCCCGCTTGCTCATCCGCACCGGGGCGCCGTCGCGGACCAGGTTGACCAGCTGCCCGATCAGGATCTCCAGGTTACGCTCCGGATCGTCGCCGAAGCAGGCCGCCATCGCCTTCATCCGGCCGATGTAGCCGTGGTGGTCGGCGCCCAGCATGATCACGACCCGCTCGAAGCCGCGCTCGCGCTTGTCGAGGTAGTAGGCGCAGTCGGCGGCGAAGTACGTCCACTCGCCGTTGGACTTGCGCAGCACCCGGTCCTTGTCGTCACCGAAGTCGGTGGTGCGCAGCCAGGTCGCGCCGTCGGCCTCGAAGAGGTGACCCTGCGCCCGCAGCCGCTCCAGCGCCAGGTCCAGCTCACCCCGGTCGTGCAGGTCCTTCTCGTTGAAGTAGGTGTCGAACTCCACCCCGAAGGCGCGCAGCGAGGACTTGATCTCGGCGAACATCAGCGCGACGCCCTCGACCCGGAAGACCTCCTGGGCGGCGGCGTCGTCCAGCTCCAGCACGCCCGGCCGGACGGCCCGGACCTGCTCGGCGATCTCGGCGATGTACGCCCCGCCGTACCCGTCCTCGGGGGCCGGCTCGCCCTTCGCGGCGGCGAGCAGCGACCGGGCGAACCGGTCGATCTGGGAGCCGGCGTCGTTGAAGTAGTACTCGGTGCCCACGTCGGCGCCGGTCGCGCGCAGCAGCCGGGACAGCGCGTCGCCGACGGCCGCCCAGCGGACCCCGCCGATGTGCACCGGGCCGGTCGGGTTGGCCGAGACGAACTCGAGGTTGACCTTCTGGCCGGCGAGGGCGTCGCTGCGGCCGTACTCCGCGCCGGCCTCGACGATCGACCGGGCGAGCTGGCCGGCGGCGGCCGCGTCGAGCCGGATGTTGAGGAAGCCCGGGCCGGCGATCTCCACGGACTTGACCCCCGGGGCGCGGCCGAGCTGGTCGGCCAGCGCGGCGGCCAGCTCCCGCGGCGGGACCCCCACCTTCTTGCTGAGCTGCAGCGCCAGCGTCGAGGCGTAGTCGCCGTGCTCGGGATTGCGCGGTCGCTCCACCGCCGTCCGCTCCGGGAGCGCGGCGGGATCCAGGCCCCGCTCGATGAAGACGGCGTGGGCTGCGGAGAGGACGACCTCGGCGAGTTCTGCGGGAGTCACCGAACCATGCTAACGGGGGTAGACTCGGGAACTCGGCGGCGACCCTGCGCGTCACCCGGCCCGCCAATCCCCTGACCGACCGACCTGACGAGGCACCATGAGCATCAGCACCCCGGGCGGCCCGGAGCGCCGTCCGACCGTGGTCAGCACCGGCAAGAAGCCGGCGGCTGGCCGGCCCGCGTCCGGCGCCAAGCCTGGTGCCGGCAAGTCGGCGGGCGGCGCCCGCCCGACCTCGGGCGGCAAGGGCAAGGGCCCCCGCAAGCCGGTGACCCCGGTCAAGGTGAGCCAGGGTCGGGCCTGGGGTCCGATCGCGCTCTTCGTGGCCGTCGGCGTGCTCGCCGCGGCGATCATCGGGTGGGGCGGGTACGCGGCCTTCCAGGGCTCCAAGCCGTGGGAGAAGCGGGCGGCCGACATCGACGGCATCGTCGACTTCCGGGAGAAGGACGCCAAGCTCGTCCAGGGCGGCCAGCACCAGCAGGGCCCGATCAAGTACGACGTCAACCCGCCGGTCGCGGGCCCGCACAACGCGGCCTGGCAGAACTGCATGGGTGACGTCTACGACGCCCCGATCGCCAGCGAGCACGCGGTGCACAGCATGGAGCACGGCGCGGTCTGGATCACCTACCGCCCGGACCTGCCGGCCGACCAGGTGGCGACGCTGAAGAGCAAGGTCCAGGGCAAGGAGAAGCTGATGCTCAGCCCGTTCCAGGGACTGGACAAGGCGATCTCGCTGCAGGCCTGGGGCTACCAGCTCAAGGTCGACAACGTCGACGACAGCCGGATCGACGACTTCATCAGGACGCTGCGGGTCAACGCCTCGGTCGAGGGCCCGAACGCCAACTGCGGCCAGGGCATCACGGCCACCGGCACCACCCCGCGCGACCCGCAGCCCACCCAGCAGTAAGGACGGCGATGACCGCTCCCGTGACGACGGACAGCGCGCCCGACGAGGCCCCGGCCACCGACGACGGTGGCCGGCGGTCCGCGCGCCGCTACGGCGTCCTCGCGCTGACCGTCGCCGTCGTGGTCGGTCTCCTCCTGGGGTACGCCGGCGGCCTGCTGACGCCGAGTCTCACCCGACCGGGTGACACCTCGGCCGAGGCGGGCTTCGCGCGGGACATGACCAGCCATCACGCCCAGGCGGTCGAGATGGGGCTGATCGCCTTCCAGAAGGGCAGCGACCCGGAGGTACGGCAGATCGGCGGCGACATCGCCACCGGCCAGCAGGGCGAGATCGGCACCATGCAGACCTGGCTGCGCTCGTGGGGGCTGGACCCGACGGGCTCCGAGCCGGCGATGGCCTGGATGCCGGACGGCAGGGCGAGCCTGCGCGACGGGCTGATGCCGGGCATGGCGACCCCGCAGGAGATGGCGACGCTGCGGGCCGCCCAGGGGCGCGAGCTGGACGTGCTCTTCCTCGATCTGATGATCAAGCACCACCTGGGCGGGATCCACATGATCCAGGGGGTCCTCGACCACGGCGGGGACGACGACGTGCTCACGGTGGCCCAGACCATGAAGAACACCCAGCAGACCGACCTGGTCAACCTCCAGAACGCCCGCAAGCGCCTGGGCGGCTGACCCGCCGATCCGGCTCCATGGAGGCCCGCGTACCGCCCCGGCGGTCGCGGGCCTTCCTCGTGTCCGGCCCACCCGGAGGGAGCCAATGTCCGTTTAAAGGGGTATGCGTCGTCCGACCTATTGCAGCCGTTCGAGAGTTTTCTACCCACATATCGTGACCAGTTGCGATTCGGGCTCGTTGCGCAGGACGTGGGGGTTGCACTCAGAGACGCGCGGCGTTCGGTCACCAGCTGGTGCCGGCGCCACACCATCGGCGGTGACGGAGCGGTGGCAGCCGTCCGTCGCGGACACCGGCAGGGCGAGCCCGGAACGCTCAGCCGCGAACAGGAACTCGAACTGATCGACGTCCTGCGGGGCGTCCACCCCGACGGGTTCGGGCTGGACGAGGAGTTGTGGACGCGCCAGAGCCTGACCACGCTGATCCAGCGCCAGTTCGACCTGGCGATGGATCCAGGCATCGTCGGGGCGTACCTGCGGGCCTGGGGGTTGGGTCCGCGGGAGCCGCGGGAGCGGGCCTGCGGGCTCTGCGTCGGCGCGGTCGAGCGCTGGGTGCGCAGCGAGTACCCGGCGATCACCCGGGCCGCCCAGGAACACTCCGCCGAGGTCTACTGGATCGGCCGGGTACGCCTGCGCGGCACCATGCCGGCGGCCGACGTGATCTCCGCGGTGTCGTCGCGGGGACGGGTCCGGTTCATGGTGACCACGCCCGGCGTGGACGCGCCGCTCCCCCGGGACTTCGTGCTGCGGCTCAGCGGCGCCGAGGAGCGCACCGTGCACCTGATCGTGGACGGCTCGTGGCCGAAGAACGAGTGGCCCCGCCGCCTTCCACGCCGCATCGTCCTGCACCCGTTGCCGAGCTGCGGCCGCGCCCTGGTCGCCGCCTGACCCCGCGATCCCTGCCCCGCTCCGGCCCGGGGCAGGGATCGCGGGGTGCCGATTCGGTGTTCGCGGGAGGGGTTTGCTACTCTTCTCGGGTCGCTGAGCCCCCGTAGCTCAGGGGATAGAGCACCGCCCTCCGGAGGCGGGGGCGCAGGTTCGAATCCTGCCGGGGGCACACAACATCGCAGGAGCGGGCTCCGCGACGACACGACGAACGAAGATTCCCCGGCGTACGCGCCGGGGATTTTCGTGTCCGGCCCTGGACCGGTACCGGTCGCGGAGCCGGCCCGCGGTCGCCGGCGGAGCCGAATGGGCGCGAGACCGCCGACACACACACCGATGTCTACCGCGTCACCCCCGGGCCCCGGCGAGGCCGAGGAACCAGACAGCCGCGACGGCCGGGGCATGGAGCGGACGCCGCATTGCCGGATTGTTACAACTGGCGCCCATCGGAAACTTGCGGATCGCCTTCGGCCGTGAATAAGTTGTGGTACGCAACAAAACCTCGTGAGGCCTAACCCAGCGAGAGGCATCCATGATGTTGGCGAGGTGCAGCAAGTCATGAGCGACGCGCCCATCCTCCTGGAGATGCGCTCCATCACCAAGGAGTTCCCGGGAGTCAAAGCTCTTTCCGACGTCAACCTCGTGGTTCGCGCCGGTGAGATCCACGCCATCTGCGGCGAGAACGGTGCGGGCAAGTCGACGCTGATGAAGGTGCTCAGCGGCGTCTACCCGTACGGCACGTACGACGGCGACATCCTCTACCAGGGTACCGAGACCCGCTTCTCCGACATCCGGGCGAGCGAGGCCGCCGGCATCGTGATCATCCACCAGGAACTCGCGCTCATCCCGCACATGTCGATCACCGAGAACATCTTCCTCGGCAACGAGCCGCGCAAGCGGGGTGCGATCGACTGGAAGGCCGCGAACCGGATGGCGCTGGACTTGATGGCCCGGGTCGGTCTCCAGGAGGACCCGGACACCCTGATCAAGGACATCGGCGTCGGCAAGCAGCAGCTGGTGGAGATCGCCAAGGCGTTCGCCAAGGACGTCAAGCTGCTCATCCTGGACGAGCCCACCGCCGCGCTGAACGAGGCGGACTCGCGGCACCTGCTGGACCTGCTGCGCGGCTTCCGCTCGCGCGGCATCACCTCGATCATGATCTCGCACAAGCTGAACGAGATCGAGGCGATCGCCGACCAGATCACCATCCTGCGTGACGGCCGGACGGTGGAGACGCTGGACGTCAAGGCGGGCGGCGTCGACGAGGACCGGATCGTGCGGGGCATGGTCGGCCGCGAGCTGAGCAGCCGCTTCCCGGACCACACGCCCAAGATCGGCGAGGTCTTCTTCGAGGTCCGCGACTGGAACGTCCGGCACCCGATCTCGGCCGAGCGCCAGGTCTGCAAGAACGAGAGCTTCGTCGTACGCCGCGGCGAGATCGTCGGCTTCGCCGGGCTGATGGGCGCGGGCCGCACCGAGCTGGCGATGAGCGTCTTCGGCCGCTCCTACGGCGTGTACGAGTCGGGCACGATCATCAAGGACGGCAAGGAGATCGTGCTCAAGTCGGTGGCGGACGCGATCCACCACGGGCTCGCGTACGTCAGCGAGGACCGCAAGGCGATCGGTCTCAACCTGCTCGACGACATCAAGACGTCGACGGTGGCCGCCAAGCTGTCCAAGATCTCCCGGCACGGCGTGCTGGACCAGGTCGCGGAGTACAAGGCGGCCGACGCCTACCGCCGGGAGCTGCGCACCAAGACCCCGTCGGTCGACGAGGGCGTCTCCAAGCTCTCCGGCGGCAACCAGCAGAAGGTCGTCCTGGCGAAGTGGATGTTCACCGACCCCGACCTGCTGATCCTCGACGAGCCGACGCGCGGCATCGACGTGGGCGCCAAGTACGAGATCTACGGCATCATCCAGCGGCTCGCCGACCAGGGGAAGGGCGTCGTCGTCATCTCCTCGGAACTGCCTGAGCTGATCGGGCTCTGCGACCGCATCTACACCGTGTTCGAAGGAACCATCACGGGCGAGATCGCCCGCGAGGATGCGGACCCGGAGACCCTCATGAAGCAGATGACCTCTACGAAGAAGATGCAGACACGATGAGCCGATTGAAGGACCTGCAGAAGAACCTCTTCGGAGGCACCACTTCCAACGCCCGTCAGTTCGGGATGATCTTCACCCTGGTGGCGATCGTCCTCCTGTTCCAGATCCTGACGGACGGGCTGACCCTGCGGTCGGACAACCTGATCGCGCTGTTCCAGCAGAACTCGTACATCCTCATCCTGGCCATCGGCATGCTGATGGTGATCGTCGCCGGGCACATCGACCTTTCGGTCGGCTCGGTCGCGGCCATCGCCGGCATCCTGGTGGCGAAGTCGATGGCGGAGTGGTCGCTGCCCTGGCCCGTCGCCATCCTGTTCGGCCTCGCCATCGGCGCGATCATCGGCGCCTGGCAGGGCTTCTGGGTCGCCTACATCGGGGTACCGGCGTTCATCGTCACCCTGGCGGGCTTCCTGCTCTTCCGGGGCGGCAACCAGTTCATCGGCAACGCGAACACCATCCCGGTGCCGGAGGAGTTCCGGATCATCGGCTCGGGCTTCCTGCCCGAGGTCGGCCCGAGCACCGGCTACAACAACCTGACGCTGCTGCTCGGCCTCGCCGCCTGCGTGGCCGTGGTGTGGCGGGAGTTGAAGTCCCGCAAGACGCGCCGGGAGATGGACGCCGACCCGGCACCGATGTGGATCTCGATCCTCCGGATGGCCGTCATGGTCGGTCTGATCGTCTTCGCCTCGCTGCGCTTCGCCAGCGGTCGCGTCGGCACCAGCTTCCCGGTCTCCGGCATCATCCTGGTGGCGCTGGTGCTGGCGTACTCCTTCTACACCCGCAACACCGCGGGCGGCCGGCACATCTACGCGGTCGGCGGCAACTCCCGGGCCGCGGAGCTCTCCGGTGTGAAGCTCAAGCGGGTCAACTTCTTCGTCATGATGAACATGTCGGTCCTGGCCGCCCTGGCCGGCATGATCTTCGTGGCCCGTTCGGCGGCCTCCGGCCCGCAGGACGGCAACGGCTGGGAACTGGACGCGATCGCCGCGGTCTTCATCGGTGGCGCGGCCGTCTCGGGCGGTATCGGGACCATCAGCGGCTCCATCGTCGGTGGTCTGGTCATGGCCGTGCTCAACAACGGCCTGCAACTGCTGGGTGTCGGCACCGACCGCGTCCAGATCATCAAGGGCCTGGTCCTGCTGCTGGCCGTCGCGCTCGACGTCTACAACAAGAAGCAGGGACGTTTCTCGATCATCGGCAGCCTCACCCGCTCGTTCCGCCGAGACACGCCCAGCACGCCCTCATCTCCGTCGGAAGCGGAGCGCGAGCCCGCCAAGACCGCGGTGTCCGGCTGACGGCCACCGACCTCTCCCCTCTATCACCACAGAAGAAGGGCACTACTCCCCATGCGCAATCTGCTTGCCAAGACGGTGGCCATCGGTGCCATCGCGACGCTGGCCCTGACCGGCTGCGGCTCCGGCCGTGACGGTGAGTCCGGCGGCGCCGGCGCCCCGGCCAAGGGCGGCTTCGCGGCCGACTCCCTGATCGGTGTCGCCCTGCCGTCGAAGACCTCGGAGAACTGGGTCCTCGCCGGTGACCTGTTCACCAACGGCCTCAAGGAGGCCGGCTTCAAGAGCGACGTGCAGTACGCCGGCGCGTCGACCACCGTCGCCGACCAGCAGGCCCAGATCACCGCCATGGTGACCAAGGGCGCCAAGGTCATCGTCATCGGCGCGACCGACGCCGCGCAGCTGTCGACCCAGGTCGCCGCGGCGCACCAGGCCGGCGTGAAGGTCATCGCCTACGACCGGCTGATCACCAACACCCCGGACCTCGACTACTACGTCGCGTTCGACAACTTCAAGGTCGGCCAGCTCCAGGGCCAGGCCCTGCTGGACGGCATGAAGGCCAAGAAGCCGAACGGCCCGTACAACATCGAGCTCTTCTCCGGCTCGCCGGACGACAACAACGCCGGTGTCTTCTTCAACGGCGCGATGAGCGTGCTCAAGCCGGAGATCGACAAGGGCAACGTGGTCGTCGCCTCGAAGCAGACCGACGTCAAGCAGACCGCCATCCAGGGCTGGAAGGCCGAGGGTGCGCAGGCCCGCATGGACCAGCTGCTGACCTCGACCTACGGCAACAAGGAGCTGGACGGCGTCCTCTCCCCGAACGACACGCTGGCCCGCGCGATCATCACCTCGATCAAGGGTGCCGGCAAGAAGGTCCCGGTCGTGACCGGCCAGGACTCCGAGGTCGAGTCGGTCAAGTCGATCATGGCCGGCGAGCAGTACATGACCATCAACAAGGACACCCGGAACCTGGTCAAGCAGACCATCGCCATGGTGAAGTCCCTGCAGGCCGGTGAGAAGCCGGAGATCAACGACACCAAGTCGTACAACAACGGCAGCAAGGTCGTCGACACGTACCTGCTCCCGCCGGTCGCCGTCACCAAGGCGAACGCGGCCGAGGCGTACGCCAACGACCCGAAGCTGGCGCCGCTCACCAAGTAAGCACCAGCGGGTAGTCACGACGTCGGGTCCCGGAAGTCCGTTTTCCGGGACCCTTCGTTGTACTTCCCGGCAGATATCGAGTACCGACGGGGAGGCGGCCTGACCGTGGCGACACCCATGCGGTCCGGCCCACCCCGGCAGAACCGCAACCCGGAACTCCCGCTGCCCGCGGCGCCCGGCGCCAGCCAGGAGGAGATCCGCCGGCAGAACCTCGGCGCCGTACTGCGCCACGTGCACGTGCACGGTCCGACCTCGCGTGCCGAGCTGACGGCCCGGCTCGGGCTCAACCGCAGCACCATCGGCGCGCTCGCCGCCGACCTCACCGCCGCCGGCCTGGTGACCGAGGAGGCCCCGACCACCGCCCGGCGCGCCGGCCGCCCCTCGCTGGTGGTCAGCCCCCGCGCCGACCGCGTCCACGCCCAGGCGCTGAGCATCGAGGCGGACCGGCTGCGCGCCGCCCGCATCGGCCTCGGCGGTCGCATCCTCGACCTGCGCGAGGCCCCCCGTCCGCGCGGGATGACCGCCCCGGACGCCGTCGGCCCGCTGGCCGCCCTCGTCCGCGACATGGAACGCGCCGCCCCCGCCGACGCGCTGCTGGCCGGCGGCGCGGTCGCCGTGGTGGACACCACCCGCGACGGCGACGGCCGGATCCGGATCGGCGGCGCCGACGAGGCCCTGCGCGCCGCGCTGCGCGCCGAGTTCCCGGCCGGCCCCGGCTTCGTCACCGGCGACCTGGCCGACATCGCGGCTCTCGCCGAACACGTCCGGGGCGTGGCGGCGGGCGTCGACGACCTCGTCTACCTGCACGGGGACCTGGGCGTCAGCGCCGGCATCATCAGCGGCGGCCGGCTGGTACTCGGCCACCGCGGGCGCAGCGGCAAGGTCGGGCACATGGTGGTCAACCCCGACGGCCTGCCCTGCGGGTGCGGCTCGCGCGGCTGCTGGGAGACCGAGATCGGCGAGGCGGCGCTGCTGCGGCACACCGGCCGGGAGGCCGGCGGACCGGAGGCGGTCGGCGAGATCCTCCGCGCGGCGGCCGACGGCGAGCCGACCGCCCGGCAGGCCGTGGACCGGGTCGCCGACTGGCTCGGCTTCGGCGTGGCGAACCTGGTCAACGTGGTCAACCCGAAGATCGTGGTGTTCGGCGGCTCGCTGCGCGAGCTCTACCTGGCCGGTGCCGACGCGGTCCGCCGCCGGCTGGACGCGATGGTGCTGCCGCCCTGCCAGGAGCACGTGCAGCTGCGCGCCGCGGCGCTCGGGTGCGAGGCCGCCCTGATCGGCGCCGCCGAACTGGCCTTCGACACGCTGCTGGCGGACCCGCTGCACAACGCCGCCGCCGGCTAGGCCGCTCGGCGCGGCCCGCGCCTGGCTGGTCCCCGACGAGCAGGAGCGAACCCGGGGCACCACGACAGGTCGTCGGTGCCCGGCCCGGCAGACCCCCGACCGGAAGGTCAGCCGGCCTCCCGCCGGGCCCGCGCCCGGCGCTTCCCCTCGTGCATGGCCTGCACCCGGGCCACCGGGATGGTCCGCCCCTCGGCGACCAGGTCGGCCGGGAGCCGCTGCGGCGCGGGCAGCGCGTCGGCCCACGGGTCCCGGTCGGCCACCAGCGCCGGCACCGTCCGCACCGTGAAGTCGGCCGGGGTGACCCGGTCGAGGTCGTCCCAGGCAACCGGGAAGGAGACCGGCAGGCCGGGCCGGACCCGCGGGCTGTACGCGGCCACCACGGTCGCCCCGCCGGCCCGGGTCGCGTCGACGAAGACCCGCCCGCCCCGGTCCTCGCGGATGAAGGCGGTGGTGGCCAGGGCCGGGTCGAGCCGTTCGGCGTGCACGGCGAGGGCCCGGGTGGCGGCGGCCGCCTCCTCGGCGGTGGTCGCCGGATCGACCGGTACGAAGACGTGCACGCCCTTCGCCCCGCTGGTCTTCACCGCCCCGGCCAGCCCGGCGTCGGCCAGCGCCTGGCGCACCAGGGCGGCGGCCCGGACGACCAGCCCGAACGGCTCCCCCTCCGGCGGGTCGAGGTCGAGCACCAGATGGGTGGGGTGCTCGGGGTGCGCGACCGTGCTCAGCGTCGGGTGGTACTCGATCGCCCGCTGGTTGGCGAACCAGAGCAGGGTGCGCCGGTCGTCGCAGAGCGCGTACGACACCTGCCGGTGCGACGCCTCCGCCCAGACGGCGGTGCGGCGCACCCAGTCCGGGGTGTACTTGGGCAGGTTCTTCTGCATGAACGGGTCCTGCCCGCGCAGCAGCCGGATCACCGACAGCGGCCGGTCGCGCAGGCCGGGCAGGATGCGCTCGCGCACGGCGTCCAGGTAGTCGACCAGGTCCCGCTTGGTGACGTCACCGCCGGCGAGCAGCGGTTGGTCCAGGTTGGTCAGCCCGACCCCGTCCCGGGTCTCCTCCGCCCCGCTCATCAGCTCACCTTCCCGGCTGCGCCGGCCGGCCGCAAGCCGACGCGGCGGTCAGCCGGAGAACGGGTCGCTCCCGGCCCGTAGCGCGTCGAGCATGCCGGCGGCCCGGGACCGGGCGGCGGCGTACACGCCGGAGCCGAGGCTGACCCGGGCCACCCCGAGGCGGGCCAGCTCCCCCACCGAAGGCGTGCCGGGGCGCAGCAGGACGTTCACCGGCCCGTCGACCGCGGCGACGAACCGTCCGATCAGCTCCGGATCGGCCAGCAGGATCGGGTAGACGCAGTCGGCGCCGGCGGCACGGTAGCGGCGGGCCCGGCGGACCGCCTCGTCGAAGACCGCGGCCGGATCGCCGGGGGCGCGCAGGAAGACGTCCACCCGGGCGTTGACCACCAGCTTCGGCCCGGCCGCCGCGCGCACCGCGGCCAGCAGGTCCGCCTGCTCGTCGACCGCGCACAGCCGTCCCGTACCCGGGTCGGAGTCCTCCAGGTTGAGCCCGGCGGCCCCGGTGGCGAGCAGCCGCTCGACCAGTTCGGCCGGCGGCAGGCCGTACCCCCGCTCCAGGTCGGCGGTGACCGGCACCTCGACGGCCCGGACGATCCGGGCCACCGCGGCGAGCATCTCGGCCACCGGGGTGGTCTCCCCGTCGGCGTGGCCGAGCGACTCGGCGACGGCGGCGCTGCTGGTGGCGACGGCGGGGAAGCCGGCGGCGGCGACGGCGCGGGCGGAGCCGGCGTCCCAGGCGTTCGGCAGGATCAGCGGGTCGCCGGGGCGGTGCCGGGCGCGCAGCGCGGCAGCGGCGGGGGTCGAGGTCATGGGGTCGATTCTCGGCCCTCGGGTGGCGCCCACCTAAGCTCCAATTCCGTGCCGATGGACTGGGCCGGTTTCGGCGTCGACCTGCACCTGGAGCTGGACGCCAGCGGCGGCCGGCGGGCCGGGCTGGAGCGCGCGCTGCGCGCGGCCGTCCGGGACGGCCGGCTACCGCCGTCGACCCGGCTGCCGGCGACCCGCGCGCTCGCCGCCGAGCTGGGCCTGGCCCGGGGCACGGTCAGCGCGGCCTACGACCAGCTGGTCGCCGAGGGCTGGCTGGTCGCCCGGGTCGGTTCCGGCACCGAGGTGAGCCCGCTGCGGCAGGCCGGGCCGCCGGTCACCGCGCCGCCGTCCGGCCCCGACGCCCCCAGGTACGACCTGCGGCCGGGCAGCCCGGACGTGGGCGCCTTCCCGGTCACCGCCTGGCTGCGGGCCACCCGCCGGGCGCTGGCCGCCGCCCCGGCCGACGTGTACGGCTACGGCGACCCGCGCGGGCGGCCCGAGCTGCGCGCCGCGCTCGCCGGCTACCTGGGCCGGGCCCGTGGCGTACTGGCCGACCCCGGGCGGATCGTCGTCACCAGCGGCTACGTCCAGGCGCTGGTGCTGCTGACCACGGTGCTGCGGGAGGCCGGCCCGCCGAGCCTGGCGATGGAGGACCCCGGGCTGCCGTTCCACCGCGAGGTGGTGCGCCGCCAGGGCGGCCTGGTGCTGCCGCTGCCGGTGGACCGCGCCGGCGCGCGCACCGACCTGCTCGGCGTCGGGGAGCTGGCCGGGGTGACGGCCGCGGTGCTGACCCCGGCCCACCAGTACCCGTCCGGGGTGACCCTGCGGCCGGAGCGCCGCCACGCGCTGACCGGCTGGGCCCGGGACGCCGCCGCGCTGGTGATCGAGGACGACTACGACGGCGAGTTCCGCTACGACCGGCAGCCGGTCGGCGCGGTGCAGGGCATGGCCCCGGAGCAGGTCGCCTACGTCGGCACCGCGGCGAAGACCCTCGGCCCGGCGTTGCGGCTGGCCTGGCTGGTGCTGCCGGCCCGGCTGGTCGAGCCGGTGGTGGAGGCGAAGCGCCACCTGGACGTGCAGACCGAGGTGGTCGGGCAGCTCGCGCTCGCCGACCTGATCACCAGCCACGGGTACGACCGGCAGGTGCGCACCGTCCGCCGCCGCTACCGTCAGCGGCGCGACCTGCTGCTGGACCGGCTCGGCGGGCGGGCGGCCGTGGGCGGTGTCTCCGCCGGGCTGCACGCCACCGTCGCGCTGCCGCCGGACGGGCCCACCGAGGCGGAGGTGCTGGCCGGGGCCGCCGCCCGGGGGCTGGCGCTGACCGGACTGGCCGCCCACCGGCACCGCCCCGGGGCGGGTCCGCCCGGCCTGGTCGTCGGGTACGCCACCCCGCCGGCGCACCGCTACCCGGCCGCGCTGGACGAGCTGGCCACGGTGCTGGGTACCGTCTCCGCCCGGCCCTGATTGCGGCGCAGCGCCACCAGGGCGATCAGCAGCGCGGCGGTGACCAGGGCGGCGGCGGCGCCGAACGCGGCGCGGTAGCCGGCGGCGAGGGCCTCGGTCCCGGCCTGGCCCGCGTCGCCCAGCAGGTCGCTCCGGTGGGCGGCGAGGGTGGCCAGCGCGGCCAGCCCGAGCGCGCCGCCGACCTGCTGGGTGGTGTTGGCCAGCCCGGAGGCGAGACCGGCGTCGGCCGGGTCCGCGCCGGCCATGGCGAGGGTGGTGACGGCGGGCAGGGTCAGCCCACCGGCCAACCCGAAGACGAGGATCGCCGGGAGCACGTCGGTCGGGTAGCTGCCGTCCACCGGCAGCCGGGCCAGCAGCAGGAATCCGGGTACGGCGAGCGCCAGCCCGGCGAGCAGCACCGCCCGGCCGCCGAACCGGGCGATCAGCCGACCGGCGAGGCCGAGCGAGACCGCCGCGATCACCAGCGGGGTGGGCAGGAAGGCCAGCCCGGTCTCGGCCGGCGCGAGGCCCAGCACCAGCTGGAGTTCCAGCGCCAGCAGGAACTGGAAGCCGAAGAACGCGGCGATGGTGAGGAACTGGACCAGGTTGGCGGCGACCAGATCGGGCGTGCGCAGCACCCGGAGCGGCAGCAGCGGGGTGGCGGCGACCGCCTGCCGGAGTGCGAACCCGCCGAGCAGCGCCCCGGCCAGGACGCCGGCGGCGAGGGTGCGCGGGGCGGTCCAGCCGTGCTCGCCGGCGCCGACGATGGCCACCACCGTGGCCATCAGCCCGGCGGTGACCAGCGCCGCGCCGGGCAGGTCGAGCCCGGCCCGCAGCCCGACGCCGGAGTCGCCCGGCACCCACCGCGCGGCGCCGCCCACGATGAGCACGCCGATCGGCAGGTTGATCAGGAAGATCGCCGGCCAGCCGGCCAGCTCGGTGAGAATCCCGCCGGCCAGCAGGCCCAGCGAGGCGCCGGCCGCGCCGGTGAAGCTGAAGACCGCGATGGCCCGGGCCCGTTCGGCCGGCGCCGGGAAGAGCCCGACGACCATGCCGAGGCCGACCGCGGTGGTGAGCGCCCCGCCGGCACCCTGCAGGAAACGGGCGACGACCAGGGTGGCCGGGTCGGCGGCCAGGGCGCAGGCCAGCGAGGCGAGGGTGAACAGGGCGACCCCGGCGAGGAAGACCCGACGGCGGCCGACCAGGTCGCCGAGCCGCCCGGCGAGCAGCAGCAGCCCGCCGAACGCGACCAGGTAGGCGTTGACCACCCAGGGCAGGTCGGCGGCGGCGAAGCCCAGGTCGCGCTGGATGGCCGGCAGGGCCACCGCGACGATGCTCCCGTCCAGGATGATCATCAGGCTGCCGGCGCAGAGCACGAGCAGCGCCGGCCATCGGTTCATCATCGGACTTCCTCCTTGGTGCACGGTTTGTTACCGAGGCCATCGTCTGTGACCATCAGACCGAGCGGAAGGAGGCACTTTCGTGTCCCAGGGGAACAGCTGTGTGTCCATCGGACGGGAACAGGCCCGCGCCTGCACCGTCCGCGAGGCGCTGGACCGGGTCGGTGGCAAGTGGAGCATCGGCATCCTGGTGGCCGCCGCCACCGGACCGGTCCGCTTCACCGAGCTGGAACGGCAGGTGGAGGGGATCAGCCGGCGGATGCTCACCCTCACCCTGCGCAACCTGGAACGGGACGGCCTGCTGCACCGGCGGGTGTACCCGACCGTGCCGCCGAAGGTGGAGTACACCGCCACCCCGATGGCCCTGGAGCTCTACGAGTCGCTGGTCGCGCTCACCGAGTGGGCCGAGCGGCACCGCGGGGCGATCAGCGAGGCGCGGGCCGCGTACGACCGGGAGCACGCGGGGCAGTGACTCCGGCCGCGACCGGCGCGCCCCACTCGACGTGGTGGTCGTAGAGCCAGGCGAGCGAGGCGCCGTCGTCCTTCGCCATCCGCTTGGCGAAGATCGGCAGGGCGAGGTCCCGCAGCACCCGGGCGACCGGGCCGGCCACCTTGGTGCCGCTGGTCCGCCGTCCCTGCGCCACCACCCGCTCCACCCGGTCCCGGCGCAGCCGCTCGTACGCGGCGAACGCGGCCGGCACGTCGGGCAGGTCACGCAGGCACTGCGCCAGCACCACGGCGTCCTCGAACGCCATCGCCGCGCCCTGCCCCGAGGAGGGGGCGGCGGTGTGCGCGGCGTCGCCGATGACGATCATGCGGTCGCGGTGCCAGGTGGGGACCGACGGCAGGTCGTAGGTGGGCCAGCCGTACTGGATCCGGTCGGTGGCCTCGATGATCCGCAGCGCCGGGCCGGCGTCGCCGGTGAAGAGCTCACGCAGCCGGGCCCGCCACTCGTCCGGGCCGATCGCGGCGAGCTGGGCCGGGGTCAGCTCGGCGGGCTGGGGCGGGTTGGCGAACCACCAGACCTCGTCGTCGCCGACCGGTATCCAGCAGAAGAAGCACCGCCGGCCGAAGATCATGTTCATCACGCCGCGTTCGCCGGGCAGCCCCAGTCCGTGGGTGAAGCCGCCGGCGTTGAGCAGCGGCACGTACCGGGGCGCGGGCGCCGCCGGGTCGATGATCTGCCGGGTCCGTGAGCGCAGCCCGTCCGCGCCGACCAGCAGGTCACCCTCGGCGCTGCGCCCGTCGGCGAACCGGGCCCGCACGCCCGCCCCGCTCGGCTCGGCCGCCACCAGGCGGGCGCCGTGCACGATCGGCACCCCCTGCCGGACGGCCTCGCCGCGCAGCACCCGGTAGAGGTCGGACCGCTTCACGGTGGTGCTGCCCCGCCCCCGGGTGCGGGTGCCGCTCGTGCCGAACTCCCCCAGCCGGCGGCCCTTGTGGTTGAACATCGCCATCCGGGGCGTGGGGTGGCCGAGGTCGGCGACCAGCTCGTCGAGGCCGACCGCCCGCAGCGCGTCCAACCCGTTGACCGACAGGGTCAGGAACGCGCCCACGCCGACGGCGTCCCCCTCGTACGCCTCGTAGACCACCGATTCGATGCCGGCGCGGCGCAGCGCGAGGGCGGCGACGGGGCCGGCGATGCCGCCGCCGATGATCAATGCTTTAGTCATATCATGACTATACATAGAATGACTATGACGAGGAAGACGGTCACCTAAGGTGAGGGCATGGCCGCCCGCGCACACCGCCACTCACCGCTGGCGATGATGGTGCTCGCCCTCCTGGTCGAGGCGCCGATGCACGCGTACCGGATGCAGCAGCTCATCCAGGAGCGCCAGAAGCAGGACGTGGTCAACGTCGCGCAGCGCAACAGCATCTACCAGGCCATCGAGCGGCTCCGGCGCGACGAGCTGGTCCGGGTCAGCCACACCGCCCGGGACGAGCGGCGCCCGGAGCGCACCGTCTACGAGCTGACCGAGGCCGGCCGGCGGACGCTGGACGGCTGGCTGGTCGAGGCGCTCGCCACCCCGGCGCGCGAGTTCCCCGAGTTCCCCGCCGCGCTCTCCTTCCTGCCGCTGCTGCCGCCCGCCGAGGCGGCCCGGCAGCTCGAACGACGCGCCGACACCCTCGCCGCGCGGCTGCGCGAACGGGAGGCCGTCCTCGCCACGGTCGACCTGCCACGGCTGTTCCTGGTCGAGGACGAGTACCGGCTGGCGCTGCTGCGTACCGAACTGGACTGGGTCCGCGGGCTCGCCGCCGACCTGCGCGCCGGCACGCTGAGCTGGTCCGGCGAGTGGCTGGCCGGGTGGACCGGCGCACCGGACGCCGACCGGGGTTGACCGGTGTGGCGAACGCCACCCGACGCGACTGACCGATCGGTCAGAGTCTGACCGATCGGTCAGGCATGCTGGAACGCATGGCACGGACCACCCCGCAGACCCACGGCGAGATCCTGGCCGCGGCGGCCCGGCGGTTCGCGGTGACCGGCTACAAGGGCACCTCGTTGCAGGACATCGCCCGTGAGGTGGGCTGCTCCAAGGCCGCCGTGCTCTACCACTTCGCCAACAAGGAAGCCCTGCTCGCCGAGCTGATGGCCAAGCCGATCGAGGTGCTGCGCCAGCTCGACGAGCGGATCGCCACCCTCGACGGCGCCGCCGCCCAGCGCGCCGCCGCCGAGGGCTTCGTCGACCTCGCGGTCCGCTTCCGGCGGGAGATCGCGCTGCTGCGCGGCGAGTTCCCCGAACTGCTGGCGCAGCCGGCCTTCGCGCACATTCAGCGCATCTCCGAACGGCTGCTCGACGCGCTCGCCGGGCCGGGCGACGGCCCGGGCGGCCGGATCGCCGCGATGGTCGTGCTGGCCGGCGTGCCGGAGGCGTGCGCCGAGTTCGTCGACGTGCCCGACGACGAGTTGCGCCCCGCCCTGCTGGCGATCGCCACCCGGGCGTTGGCGCCGCTCGACCCACCCACCCCCGAATGAGGACAAGGATCTGATGGCGACCCTGCTGTACCGGCTCGGCCGGGCCTCGTTGCGCCACCGGCGACTCGTCGTCGCCGTCTGGCTCGTCGTACTCGTCGGCCTCGGCATCGCCGCGGCGACCCTGCGCGGCCCGACGGCGAGCAACTTCACCATGCCCGGCACCGAGTCGCAGCAGGCGCTGGACCTGCTGGCCGAGCGGTTCCCGGCGGCCAGTGGCGCCACCGGCACCATCGCGGTGAAGGCACCCGCGGCCGGCCAGCTCGGCACGCCCGAGGGCCAGGCGGTGGTCAAGGGGGTCGTGCAGGAGGCGGCGACCCTGCCCGGCGTGGTCGGCGCCGTCGACCCGTTCCAGGTCCAGGCACTCTCCCCCGACGGCCGGTACGCCCTGGTCCAGGTGCAGTTCGCCGAGGGCGCCGACGAGGTCACCGACGACCAGCGCGCGGCGTACGAGAAGGTCGGCGCGCAGGCCGAGGCGCAGGGCTGGCAGGTCGCCCCCGGCGGTGAGGTGCTCAACTCCGAGCCCGAGGTCGGCTCCACCGAGGCGCTGGGCGTGCTGGTCGCGGCGATCGTCCTGATCGTCACGTTCGGCTCGCTGGTCGCCGCCGGCATGACCATGCTCAACGCCCTGATCGGCGTCGCCGTCGGCATGGCCGGCCTGTACGCGCTGAGCGGCGTGGTGGAGCTGACCAGCACCGCCCCCATCCTGGCCCTGATGCTCGGGCTGGCCGTCGGCATCGACTACTCGCTCTTCATCACCTCGCGCCACCGGCAGAACCTGCTCGAAGGGCTGGAGCCAGACGAGGCGGTCGGCCGGGCCGTCGGCACCGCCGGCTCCGCCGTGCTCTTCGCCGGCGCCACCGTGGTCATCGCGCTCGCCGGGCTGGCCGTGGTCGACATCCCTTTCCTCACCGTGATGGGTCTGGCCGCCGCCGGCACCGTCACCGTGGCGGTGCTCGTCGCGATCACTCTCCAGCCGGCTCTGCTCGGCTTCGCCGGCCGCAAGGTGCTCCCCCGCAAGCTGCGCGGGGCCGAGGCCGCGCCGGGCACCGACGGCACCCCGCCCGCCGAGGACCGCTCCGGCTTCGGGTTCCGCTGGGCGCACTGGGTGACCAAGCTGCGGATCCCCGTCATCCTGGTCGGCCTGCTCGGCCTCGGGCTGCTCGCGCTGCCGGCCCAGGACATGCGGCTGGCCCTGCCGGACGCGGCCACCGCACCCGAGGGCAGCGCCGCCCGGGTCAGCAACGACGTCATCCGCGAAGGCTTCGGGCCGGGCTTCACCGGCCGGCTCGCCGTGGTGGTCACCTCGGACTCCCCGCAGGACACCGCGGCCGCCGTACCGCAGGTCACCGCGCTGATCCAGGGCACCGAGGGGGTGCTGGCGGTGGCCCCGCCGCAGGTCGACCCCTCCGGCCGGACGGCGCTGCTCGGCGTCATCCCGAAGACCGGGCCGACCGACGCGGCCACCGAGACGCTGGTCCAGGACATCCGCGAGGGGGTCGGCGCGATCGGCAACGCCGAGGTGCTGCTCACCGGCGTCACCGCGATCGGCATCGACGTCTCCGAGAAGCTCACCGACGCGCTGCCGGTCTACCTGCTGCTGGTGGTCGGGCTGTCGATCCTGCTGCTGATGCTGGTGTTCCGCTCGATCCTGGTGCCGGTCAAGGCGGCGCTGGGCTTCCTGCTCACCGTGGCCGCCACCTTCGGCATCACCGTCGCGGTGTTCCAGCAGGGCCACCTGGCCGACCTGGTCGGACTGGACACCCCCGGCCCGCTGATCAGCTTCCTGCCGATCCTGCTCATCGGCATCCTGTTCGGACTCGCCATGGACTACGAGGTCTTCCTGGTCTCCCGGATGCGGGAGGACTTCGTGCACGGCGACACCGCCCGCCAGGCCACCATCAACGGGATGGGGCACGGCGCGCGGGTGGTCACCGCCGCCGCGCTGATCATGATGTCGGTCTTCGGCGGCTTCGTCTTCCTCGACGACCCGGTGATCAAGTCGATGGGCTTCGCGCTCGCGATCGGCGTCGCCATCGACGCCTTCGTGGTGCGGATGACCATCGTGCCGGCGGTCATGTCGCTGCTCGACCGGACGGCCTGGTGGCTGCCCCGCTGGCTGGACCGGGCACTGCCCAACGTGGACATCGAGGGCGAGGGGCTGCGCGCCCACCTCGACCGGAAGCCGGACGCCGCCTGACGGACGCCGGACCTGCCCGGCCGGCCTACACGCCGGCCGGGTAGGTCCCCATCTCGCCCATGGCGCTCACCGCGGGCAGCGGGTGCAGCGCGGTGGTCTCGTCGCACCAGACGAACGCGTCGTACCGGTCGCCCAGCCGGGTCGGCACGTAGTTGCCCCACGACTCGAAGCTCGGGTCGTAGACCACCCCGATCGCCCGGTGGTCGACGGTACCGGTGACCCACTCCGGCTGGTCCTCACCGCCGAAGACCAGCACCGCCCGCTCCGGCATCAGCTCGTGCAGCCGCCGCTCCACCGACCCCTCCCGGGCCGGCGGCACCACCATCGCCTCGGCCGGCGACCCCCAGCGCGGCGCGGCGACGACGGTCCCCCGGTAGCTGCCGAAGCCCACCAGCGCGACCGCGTCCCGCCCCAGCCGTTCCCGGCCCAACTGGCCGATGTTGACCAGCCCGTCGGCGGCCATGTCGGTGGCCCGGGCGTCGCCCACGTGCGTGTTGTGCGCCCAGACGATCCCCCGCGCCTCGGGGCCGTAGTGCTCCAGCAGGCGGTCCAGGGTGTCCGCCATGTGGATGTCCCGCACGTTCCACGACTCCGGGCCGCCCCGCACCATCGCCCGGTAGTAGCGCTCCGCGCCGGCCACCACCTCCGCGTTCTGCCAGGCCGCGAAGGCGTCCGGGCCGTCCGAGGCGGCGTGTGCCCGGGTACGCGCCAGCAGGCGCACCACCTCCTCCTCGCAGCGCGCGGAGACGAACCGGCTGGCCGCGCCGTACTCCTCGACCCGCTTGCCGTACGGCTCGAAGCACCGGTAGGCGTCCTGCGCCGCCTCCAGCGAGTGCGGGTCCTCCTCGCCCAGGTAGTCGAAGATGGCCTGCATGGACTCCCACAGGCTGTAGACGTCCAGGCCGTGGAAGCCGGCCCGCTCCCCCGCCGGGCGTTCCATGTTCCACGCTCGCAACCACCGGCAGAAGCGGTTGACCTCGGCGTTCGCCCACATCCAGGTGGGCCAGCGCTCGAAGCGTTCCAGGGCGATCCGCGGGTCCGCCGCGCCGCCCGGGCCGCCGGTCACCGAGCGGTTCACCCGGTCGCAGTCCGGCCAGTCCCCCTCCACCGCCACGAAGGAGAAGCCCTGCTCGGCGATGAGCCGGCGGGTGAGCTGCTCGCGCAGTCGGTAGTAGTCGTAGGTACCGTGCGACGCCTCGCCGATCATCACCACCCGGGCGTCCCGGACACGCGCCAGCAACGGGTCGAAGTCGCTCGGCGCGCCGAGCCGCTGAACCAGCATGTCCGCGGCTACCCGGCGGGTCGGCGGGCAAACCGCGACCAGCGCCCGCGGCGGTCAGGGGCCGACCGGGGCCGGCGGGCGGGCATTTCCCGGGCGGACGGCGGTGTGCCGCCGGGCAGGGCGGGTAGCCGGGCGGCATGACCGTCACCGGGGCGCAGTTGCAGGACTACCTGGCCGGGCTCGACTACCCGGTCTCCCGCGAGGACCTGATCCGCTGGGGTCAGGAGAACGGGGCCAGCACGGAGATGCTGCAGATGTTGCGGGCGCTGCCCGCCGACCAGTTCGACGACCCGGCCGAACTGCACGAGGCGCTCGGCACGCTCGCCTGACCGCCGCTCGGAGGCCGCCTCGTCGCCGATACCGGCGGTGGCAGACCGTCGGTCTCGGCGCGCGGGTCCGGCCCGGCGGCGCCCGCACCGTCGGGCGGTGACGCCCGATCACCGCCGATCTCGCCGTGGGTCATCCCGCACGGCCGCTCGTCCGCTCCACCTGCCCGCCCGGGAGGCATTCAGCGCCGGGGCCGCCGCTCCCGATGGGTGCCGACCGCGCGGGTCGTGGGCGTGCAGCAGGCGGAACAGGACCAGCCACTGCTCCGGCCAGACCAGCCCGACCGGGGTGGCCGGGTCGAGCCGGGCCGCCCGCAGCGCGCCGTCCACCCGGCCGCGGGGGTACGCCGCGCGCAGCGAGGCCGCGAGCGAGCCGCCGGCGCCGCCGAAGCCGAGCTCCACCATGCTCCGGTACGCCGGCAGCGCCGCCGGGGGCAGCAGCGGTGCGGGGCGGCGTTCGACGCGCAGGATCCCGCCGTCGACGCCGGGCACCGGCCGGAACGCGGTACGGGGCACCCGCCCGGCCAGCCGCCAGTGGTGTTCCGGCCAGGTGAGCACGGTCAGCCTGCTCCACCGCCCGTGGTCGCCGCTGCGCTTGCGGGCGTACTCCAGTTGAGTGAGCAGGGTCGCGGCCCGCAACCCGGGCGCGGCCAGGCACCAGCGGACCACCGCCGCCGTCAGCGACCAGGGGATGTTGCCGACGACCGAGAACGGCTCGTCCGGTGGCGGTGCCGCGAGGAAGTCCTCCTGCCGGTGGCTGACCTGGGGCAGTTGCGCGGCGAGGCCCGCCAGGTCCCCGGCGGCGGCCGGATCCACCTCGTACGCGATCAGCCGCGCGCAGCGCGCGGCGAGTGGTCGGGTCAGCTGGCCCCGCCCGGCGCCGACCTCCAGCAGCAGGTCGTCGGGGCCGGGTCGGGCGGCCCGGACCAGCCGCGCGACGGCGGCCGGATCGGTCAGGAAGTTCTGGGACAGTACGCGACGGGTCCGGTCGCGTGCGGTGGTGCGGGTTCGGCGGGGCGCCACGGGGATCGTCCTGTCTGTCGCCGCTCGGCGACGGGTACGGACAGGCGGGCGCGCACGGGCGGGCCTGTCCGAGTGGGATCGGGACTCGGACGACCCTGGAGATTTCGGCGTGGGACGCGGGCGCGGGCGTGCGCCGCCCGCTGACCGCGGGAGTCGGCGGTCAGCGGCGTGGCGGCGCCGGTGGCGACACGACGCACCGCCCGGCCGGCGCACCGGTAGGTGCGCTGGTCGGCGGACCGGTCGGCGGACCGATCGGTGAGGCGACCGGCGGACTGGTCGGCGGACCGGTCGGCGGCGGCGCGGAGGTCAGGTCAGGCGCGGCGGTGGGCGTCCCGGCCGGCCAGGGCCGGGCGCCGGACTCGCGGGCGGGCAACCAGGAGAAGGCCCCGCATGGCCGGCGCGGCGGCCACGTCGATCAGGGCGTGCGTGAACATGTCGGCCAGGCTAGCCCGCGGGCCGGCCGCCCCGCGAGAGGTTTCCGTCACCGGGCCGAGGGCCGGGAGTCGGCGGGCCAACGGGTCGGTCGCTCACCCCGAGTAGCGTCCGTCCCCCATCTGCCACGGTGAGCGATATACCTGTAAGGCATATTTATGCCTCACAGGTATATCGCTCGAAACCCATGTGCCGTGGACCGGCCGACACGCCCGGCCGCCGGCCACCGGCGTTGCCGCCTGGTCGGGCTCGCGAACCGGGCAAGGGCCAGACCATCCCCCGCTGGCCCGCGGTCGGCCGGGATCAGATGTCGACGGTGCGGCCCTGGGCGCGGGCGACCTCGGCGGCGGACAGGATCTCCACCACCTCCCGGCCGAAACGCACGTCGCAGCGGTGGTCGCGGGTGCCGGCGTCGATCTCCTCGAGGAGCTGGTCGATCGCGGTGCCGAACGCGGTGAGGGCGTTGCCGTCGCCCGGCGGGACGGACTCGGTGCCGTTCTCGCCGAAGAAGACGAAGTCGCGGGTCACCGCCTCCTGCGGGGCGTCCAGGGTGAGCGAGATGGCGCTGGTGGCGCCGCCATCGTGGGTGAGCAGCAGGTGGACCAGGCCGGTCGGGCCGTCCATCGCGGCCACCCGGGTGACCCCGCCGAGCACCGGCAGGATGATCGACAGCGCGTGCGGGCCGATGTCCCACAGTGCGCCGTGGTCGCGCCGCCACTGCGAGCCGCCGTACGGGCTGCCGGGCTGGTAGATCGAGGCGAACATGGTCGCCCGCGCGTGCTGCCAGCCGCCGGCCGCGGCGGTCGAGGCGAGGAAGCCGGTGACGTTCGGGTGGTAGCGCTGGGTGAAGAAGACGACCGAGGCCACCCCGGACTGCTGGGCGGCGGCGACCACCCGGTCGGCGTCGGCCAGGGTGAGCGCCAGCGGCTTGTCCAGCAGCAGGTGCCGGCCGGCCGTGGCGGCGCGTACGGCGAGGTCCGCCTGGATGTCGGGCGGGAGCGCCACCGCCACCGCGTCGCAGGCGTCCAGCAGCGCGTCGACGTCGTCGAACGCCGGTACGCCGTGCCGGCTCGCCAGCTCGCCGGCCCGCTCCGGGTTGCGTCCCCAGACCCCCACCAGTTCGGCGCGCGGGTGCGCGTCGATCGCGGCGGCGTGCGTCTCCGCCGCCCAGTGACCGGTGCCGAACAAGCCGAACCGCAGCACGAGTACCCCCGGAGTCGTCGTCCGCCACGGCGGTGCCGTAGCCGTGATCCAACCTAGTCGCCCCCGGCGGGGCAGGTGCAGCCGACGTGGCGGAGCGACCGGGGCGGGGGCGATTACTACGACGCTTAGTAGGCTGTGCCGGTGACCGAGACTGGGACGGTGTGCCCGCGATGACCAGCGCAGCCTCAGCCGGCTCGCCGGTGGACGGGATCCTCGCGACGGCAACGATCGTGCTGTCGCTCGTACTCGCGCTCTGGAGCCTGGTGGCGGCGGTGCGCCACCGCGCGCCCGACCGTCTCCAGTTCGTCGGCCTGGCGGTGCTGGAGGTGGCGCTGCTCGCGCTGGCCGTGGTGGCGCTGGTCGCGCTCGGCGGCGGCGAGCGGCCGGGCGAGCCCGGCGCCTTCTTCGGCTACCTGGTGACGCTGATCTGCCTGCCGCCGCTGGCCTGGGTGCTGGCCCGGATGGAGCCGACCCGGTGGGGCTCGGCGATCGTCTGCGCGGTCTGCCTGGTCACCCCGGTGGTCGTGGTCCGGCTCCAGCAGACCTGGGAGGTCCTCGGTGGTTGAGACCGGGACGCCCGCGCGGACCACGAACTCCGGTCCCGGCCGACTGCTGATCGCGGTGTACCTGCTCTTCGCCATCGCCGCCACCTCGCGGGCCGGACTCCAGATCGCCACGAAGTTCGACGAGGCGCCGGTGGCGTACCTGCTCTCCGCGCTGGCCGCGATGATCTACATCGTCGCCGCCGTCGGGCTGGCCCGGGCCGGTCACGCCGGACGGCGGGTCGCGCTCGCCTGCTGCTCCGTGGAGCTGATCGGGGTCGTCGGGGTGGGCGTGCTGAGCCTGGTCGACCGGGAGCTCTTCCCGGACGAGACGGTCTGGTCCAACTTCGGCAGCGGCTACGGCTACATCCCCCTGGTCCTGCCGATCCTCGGCCTCGTCTGGCTGTACCGCACCCGCCACTCCCCCGCCTGACCCACGGAACGCGGAATGGCCACTCCTTCTCGGAAAGAGTGGCCATTGCGCGGGGTGGGGTGGGGTCAGTCCTTGGGGCCGCCGGCCACGTAGATGACCTGGCCGGAGACGAAGGAGGCGCCCTCGCTGGCGAGGAACGAGATGGTGTGGGCGACGTCCTCCGGGCGGCCGGGGCGGCGGACCGGGATCTCGGCGGCGGCGTGCTGCTGCAACGCCTCGAAGTCGACCTTCATCCGGGCGGCGGTCGCGGCGGTCATGTCGGTGACGATGAAGCCCGGCGCGACCGCGTTGACCGTCACGCCGAACGGGCCCAGCTCGATGGCGAGCGTCTTGGTGAAGCCCTGCAGACCGGCCTTGGCCGCCGAGTAGTTCGCCTGGCCCCGGTTGCCCAGCGCGGAGGTGCTGGAGAGGTTGACGATCCGTCCCCACTTCCGTTCCACCATGTGCTTCTGCGCCGCCTGGCTGAACAGGAACGCGCCCCGCAGGTGCACCCCCATCACCGTGTCCCAGTCGGCGTCGGACATCTTGAACAGCAGGTTGTCGCGGAGCACGCCGGCGTTGTTGACCAGCACGGTCGGCGCGCCCAGCTCGGCGGCGACCCGCTCGACGGCTGCCTCCACCTGGGACCGGTCCGACACGTCCGCGGCGACGCCCAGGGCCCGGCCGCCGGCCGCGGCGATCGCGTCCACCGTCTCCTTGGTCGCCGACTCCTCGATGTCGACCACGGCGACGGCCATGCCGTCGGCGGCCAACCGGCGGGCGGTGGCCGCGCCGATACCGCGCGCGGCTCCGGTGACGATGGCGACGCGAGGCTCTTCCGACATGATTACCTCCGGGTAACTTGGCTCGATCGATGGAGCTTAACCCCCGCCCACCGTCGAACATCAGGCCCGACCTCGCCGCCGTCCCCGGCCGGTGGTCAGCCCCGGCAGAGCCGGATCCAGCGGTAGCCGTAGCCGGCCAGCTTCAGGCGGTCGAGCTTGCCCACCTCGCCGTACCCACGGTCGGCGAGGACGTCGGTCGGCAGGTCCGCCTCGGCGGCGAGCGAGCTCAGGTCGACCTCGACGTCCTCGGTGCCCAGGTTGTGCAGGAAGACCATCGTCCCGGTCGGCCCGTCGGCGCGGTGCGCCAGCACTCCGGGCGGCATCGGCACGTCGATGTGCGTCGTCGAGCCGGAGCCGATCTCCGGAGCCTCGCGCAGCGTACGGATCATCCGCTCGAACCAGGACAGCAGCGACTTCGGGTCGCGGCGCTGGGCGGTCACGTTGACCTTCTCGTAGCTGAACTCACCCTTGTCGATCACCGGCCGGACCAGCTTCTCCGGGTCGGCCGTGGAGAACCCGGCGTTCGGCTTGTACGACCACTGCATCGGGGTACGGATGGCCTCCCGGCCGGGCAGCGACAGGTCCTCGCCCATGCCGATCTCCTCGCCGTAGCGCAGCACCGGCGTGCCGCGCAGCGAGAACTGCAACGCGTACGCCAGCTCGAGGCGGCGGCGGTCGTTGCCGAGCATCGGGGCCAGCCGACGCCGGATGCCCCGGTCGTAGATCCGCATGTCCTCGTCCGGGCCGAACTCGGCGTACACCTGGTTGCGCTGCTCGGCGGTGAGCCGGGAGAGGTCGATCTCGTCGTGGTTGCGCAGGAAGGTCGCCCACTGCCCGCCGACGGGCAGCTTCGGGGTGTCCCGCAGCGCCTCGATCACCGGCTCCGGGTCCTGCCGGGCCAGGGCCAGCATGAGCCGGCCGTTGAGCATGAAGTCGAAGAGCATGTGGATGCGGTTGCCCGAGCCGCCGGAGTCGCCGAAGAACGTCGGCAGCTGGTCCGGCTCGACGTTCGCCTCGGCCAGCAGGACCGCGTCGCCGCGCCGCCACTGCACGTGCTGGCGCATCTCGGTGAGGAACTCGAAGTCCTTGGGCGAGTTCGGGTTGCCCGGCTCGGTCAGCTCGATGATGAACGGCACCGCGTCCATCCGGAAGCCGGAGACGCCGAGCTGGAGCCAGAACGACATGATCTTCTTGATCTCCGCGCGGACCTGCGGGTTGGCGAAGTTGAGGTCCGGCTGGAACTTGTAGAACCGGTGGTAGAACCACGCCTTCGCGGTGCGGTCGTAGCTCCAGGTCTCGTTCTGCTCGCCGGGGAAGACCATGCCCTGGCGCCGGTCGTCCGGCTCGGTGTCCGACCAGACGTACCAGTCGCGGTAGGGCGAGTCGGGCGAGGAGCGGGCGGACTGGAACCACGGGTGCTCGTCGGAGGTGTGGTTGACCACCAGGTCGATGATCACCCGGATGCCCCGGTTCTGCGCCTGGTGCAGCAGCTCGGCGAAGTCGCCGAGGGTGCCGAAGCGGGGGTCCACGTTGTAGAAGTCGGTGGCGTCGTACCCGTCGTCCTTGTTGGGCGACGGGTGGATCGGGTGCAGCCACAGGCAGGTGACCCCGAGCCGGGCCAGGTAGTCCAGCCGGCCGATCAGCCCCTGGATGTCACCGACCCCGTCGCCGTCGGAGTCCGCGTACGTGTCGATGTCGAGGCAGTAGACGACGGCCTCGGAGTACCACCTGTCACCCATGCCGACCTTATGTCTCCGGTCGGCCGTCCCCGCAAACGCGAGGCCGTCGCGCCCGGGCGCCGGGGCGGCGCGGTGCCGGCGGGTACGGTGCCGGCATGGGCGGGGACGAGACGCTGCGGGACGTCGACTGGGACGAGGGCCGCTGGCTGCGCGAGCCGGTGCGCCGGGAGCGGACCGACGGGGGTGACCTGCTGGTGGAGCCGGGCGCGGAGAGCGACTTCTGGCGGCACACCAGCTACGGCTTCGTGCACGACGACGGTCCCGCCCTGCTCGCTCCGCTGCCCGGTGGCAGCGCCGTCGAGGTGGACTTCCGGCTGGACTACGGCGAGCAGTTCGACCAGGCCGGGCTGCTCGTCCGGGTGGACGAGCGGAACTGGGTCAAGGCCGGGGTGGAGGTCAGCGACGGCGAGCCGCAGCTCGGCGCGGTGGTCACCCGGGAGGTCTCCGACTGGTCGGTGGCACCGGTGCCGGAGTGGGCCGGGCGGGAGGTCACCGTCCGGGCGAGCCGGGACGGTGACGCGCTCACCGTCCGGGCCCGGGTGGACGGCGGGCCGTGGCGGCTGGTCCGGCTCGCCCCGCTCGCCCCGGAGGCGGCGGCGTCGGCCGGTCCGTTCTGCTGCTCGCCGACCCGGGCCGGGCTGACCGTCCGGTTCACCGGCTGGCGGCAGGGCTCGGCCGACCGCGAACTGCACCCCTCGACCTGACCTCACCGGCACCGACCGCCTCCCGGGCTCGCGCTGAGCGGGTGGTCAGTGGGGCGGGTCACCGGCAGGTGTGGGCGTCGGTTGCGCGGGTACCACTGTCCGATCCCGGCAGCTTTCGGAAGGACGCCCATGGCTCTCGCCCAGAACGTCGACCCGAACCAGTTCACCGGGCTGACCGGGTGGGTGGCGAGCGTCATCGACTCGTTGGGCGCGGTCGGGGTGGCGCTGCTGGTGGCCCTGGAGAGCATCATCCCGCCGATCCCCAGCGAGGTGGTGCTGGCGATGGCCGGCTACCTGGCCAGCGAGGGCCGGTTCCACCTGGTGGTGATCGTGCTCGCCGCAACGGCGGGCTCGCTGCTGGGCGCGCTGGTGCTCTACTGGCTCGGCGCGGCCCTCGGCGAGGAACGGTTGAAGCGCTGGCTGGACCACATCCCGCTGGTGGACAGGGACGACCTGGAGAAGGCCGACCGGTGGTTCGAGCGGTACGGCCGGTGGGCGGTCCTGATCGGCCGGGTGGTGCCGGTGGTGCGCAGCCTGGTGTCGGTCCCGGCCGGGGCGAACCGGATGCCGCTGGGTGAGTTCGTCCTGTTGACCACGCTGGGCAGCGGGGTGTGGAACACCCTGATCGTGGGGCTGGGTTTCGCGCTCGGCTCACGCTGGGAGGACGTGGACCGGTACAGCAGCTGGTTCAACTACGCGATCTTCGCCGTCTTCGCCGTGATGATCGTGACCTGGGCGGTCAAGAAGATCCGCAAGCGGCGGGCGCGGCGCGACCGGCAGTCGGTGACCGCCGGTCGCTGACCGCGACGCCGCCGCTCAGTACTTCGCGGTGATCGAGGTGTACTCCCAGGTGTTCTGGGCGATGCCGGAGCAGTGCGAGACCACGCCGCCACCCGGGCAGGGGCGGTCCCGGTTGACCGACCAGAAGGTGAACCGGGACAGGCCGCGGGCCTTCGCCCAGTCCCGGATCTGCGTCCAGGTGGCCGGCGAGGTCAGCTCCTGCTGGTCGGAGAGGCCATTCATGCCGGAGATGCCCATGTGCGCGTACGCGGTGGCGTCCGACCAGCCGAAGGCGGTCTTCAGGGTGTTCTTCAGCCCCTCGGAGGCGTTGACCGTGCTCTGGTACATGTTCGCGCCGCCGCTGAAGTCGAACGGCATGATGGTGAAGGTGTCGATGTTCGCGCCGAGCGCGGCGGCCTGGTTGATCAGGCGGGTGCCCCAGTAGTTCGGCCCGGTGGTCGAGGTGCCGAAGGTGATGATCGTCTTGATCCCCGGGTTGTTCTGCTTGACGATCTTCAGCGCGCCGAGGATCCGGTCCTGCACCACCTCGTTCTCGAACTCGTCGCTGTTCTCGATGTCGATGTCGATCGCCTTCAGCCCGAACGCGTTGATCACCTGCTGGTACGCCCCGGCCAGCGCCGTCGCGGAGGAGCAGTTCGGGCCGAGCTTGTTGCCGCTCCACCCGCCGATGGACGGGATCACGTCACCGCCGGCGGCCCGGATCGCGGCGATGGTGCTGGCGTGCACGCCGCCGGTGAGCGAGCCGGTGCCGTCCCAGGCCGGGGTGCAGCCGCCGCTGGAGAGGACGAACGCGATGGTGAACCACTTGATCCCGGTCGCCCCCATCACCGTCGACGGCGCGGGCGGGTCGCCCCAGCCCGGGTAGAGGTAGGGCGCGGCGGCCATCGGCGCGGTGCCGCCGGTGCAGCCGGTGGTGGTGGCGGAGACCGGCGCGGACTTCGCCGACTCACCGGAGGAGTTGTACGCGGCCACCGTGTAGCTGTGCGCCGAGCAGGCGGCCAGCCCGCTGAGGGTGGTGGAGGTGCCGGTGAGGGTGGCCTTGACGGTCGAGCCCTCGTACACCCGGTAGCCGGTGACCGTGCCGCCGACGGCGTTCCACGCCAGCGCGATCGAGGAGGCGGTGGTGCCGGTGACCCGCAGGCCGCCGGGGGTGGCCGGGGCGGACGGGTTGCCGCCGCCGCCACCGGTGCAGGCGCCGCCGTTGACCGTGCAGTTGATCGGGTCGCCGGTGCCGCTGACCACGAAGCCGAACGAGGTACTGGCGCCCGGGGCGAGGGTGCCGTTCCAGGACTGGTTGACCGCCGTGACGTGCTGGCCGGAGGTGGTCAGCCGGGCGTCCCAGAAGGTGCCGAGCGAGCTGCCGGCGGGCAGGTCGAACTGCACGTTCCAGGAGCTGATGCTGGCCGAGCTGTCGTTGGTGACGGTGAACTTGGCCTCGTACCCGCTGCCCCAGCTGGAGGTGCGGACGAAGGCGGCGGTGGCGGCGGACGCGGCCGGTGGTGCCACGACGGTGGCCGCGACCAGGGCGGCGGCGAGCGCGGCGGCGAACGTCGCCACGCGTGGGGAGCGGAGTTTCACGGTGGCCTCCAGGGACCTGTGGTGGGGGTCCGCCCGGGGGGTGGGCGGGATCGCCGGCCCGCGCGGGCGGGTCGGTGGCGCGGGAGGGGCCGGCCCGCGCGCGGCGGGCCGGCCGCGCGGGTCAGGGCAGGGTGGCGAGGTGCGGCTTGACGGTGCGGGCGAAGCCGTTGCCGTTGCTGACGTCCCAGTTCACCGACCAGGTCATCGCGCCCCGGATGCCCGGGTAGGTGCGCGGCGGCCGGAAGCTGCCGCAGTTGGTGCCCCGGGCCAGGCAGTCCAGGGCCGCGTTGACCACGCTCGGCGCGACGATGCCGCCGCCGGCGGCGCCCGGCCCGGCGGGCAGGCCCAGGCCGACCTGGTCGGGACGCAGGCCCGCCTCCAGCTGGATGCAGGCCAGCGCGACGATGAAGTTCACCGTGCCCTGCGAGTACGCGGCGTTCTGGTCGCAGCCGAGCATCGCCCCGGAGTTGTAGAACTGGGTGTTCACCACGGTGAGGATGTCCCGGATGTCCAGCGCCAGCTTGAAGTAGCCGGTGGTGGGCGACTGCATGTCGATGGTCTGCGGGGCCATCGCGATGATCAGGCCGGCGCCGACCTTGGCCCGCAGGGCGCGCAGCGCCTGGGCCATGTACGTCGGGTTGAGCCCGTTCTCCAGGTCGATGTCGACCCCGTCGAAGCCGTACCGGCCGATGAGGGCGTGGACGGTGTCGGCGAAGGCGGCGGCCGAGGCGGCGTCGTTGACCGCGACCCGGCCGGTCTCGCCGCCGACGGAGAGGATCACCTTCTGGCCGCGCGAGCGCAGGGTCTGCACGTCGGCGCTGAACTGCGCGTCGGTGTAGCCGCCCAGCGCGGCCGACAGGCCGGGGTCGACGGCGAACGCGACCGCGCCGGGCGTGGCGGTGGCCTCGCCGAAGGCGACCGCGACGATGTCGTACTCGGTGGGGACGTCACGCAGTCGCAGCTCGACCGCCGGGTTGTCGAAGTTGTGCCAGTAGCCGGTGAGCAGGTGCTTCGGCAGCCCGCCGGTGGGCGGTGGAGTGGTCGGCGGTGGGGTGGTCGGCGGCGGGGTGGTGGGAGACGGCGTCGGGGTGGTCGGCGTCGGGCTCGGCGGGGTGGTGCCGCAGGGCGCCCCGTTGAGCAGGCAGTTGGTCGGGGTCCCGGACCCGGCGGCGAGGAAGCCGAACGACACCGAGGCGCCCGGGGCGACGGTGCCGTTCCAGGACCGGTTGGTGAAGGTGTACCGCTGGCCGGAGCTGGTGAGCAGCGCGTCCCAGTAGGTGCCGACGGTGGTCCCGGCGGGCAGGTCGAAGGAGACCGTCCAGGCGGAGATGGTGCTGGAGCCGCCGTTGGTGATCGTGTACTTCCCCTCCCAGCCGCTGCCCCAGTCGGCGGTCCTGGTGAAGCCGGCGGTCGCCCCGGCCGCGTACGCGGGCAGCGCGACCCAGACCGCGCCGAGGGTCGCGGCCAGCGCGGCGACCAGGGAAAGGAGCAGGGTTCTGGAACGCGTCATGCGACCCTCCGGACTGCCATTGATCCATGGATGTCGACGTGCGCGCTTATTATTAAGACTGTTAACTGATTCTGTCCAGAGTGGCCGCACCACCGATCGGGGCCCGCGTCCGCGACGCGGGCCCCGGTGGCGTCAGCGCCGGAAGGTGAACCAGTTGACATTGACGAAGTCGGCGGGCTGGCCGCTGCTGAAGGTCAGGTAGACGGTGCGCCGCCCGGTCACGGTGCCGGCGACGTTGCCGGGTACCGAGCGCCAGCTCTGCCAGCCGCCGGTGTTGGCGATGGCGAAGCTGCCGATCGGCGCGCTGGTCGGGCTGTCCAGGCGCACCTCGACCAGGCCGCTCACCCCGCCGGCCGCGCCGGAGGCCACCCGGGCGACGAAGTCGCGCGGCGGGGTCGCCCCGAAGTCGACGTTGTCGTAGCGGACCCAGTCACCGTTGCGCAGCGCGCCGATGTTCTGCCCGCCCTCGACGCACGCCTCGACGATCACCCCGTTCTGCCCGGTGAACGCCTCGGCCTGGATCGTCCCGTACGCGTCCACGCCACCCGACGGTGGCGGAGTGGTCGGCGGCGGCGTCGACGTCCCCCGGCGGTAGACCGCCACGTAGTCGACCAGCATCGAGCGGCCGGAGACGGTCGAGGCGGTCGGGGTGGTGTAGCCGGCCACCCCGTTCGGGAACGAGCCGCCCATCGCGACGTTGAGCAGCAGGAAGTAGCCCGCGTGGTTGGTCATCTGGGTCCAGTACGGCTCGCCGACCTGCTGCTGCCCGACGGTGTGGTAGAGCTGCCCGTCGACGTACCAGCGCAGTTGCTGGGGGCTGACCGAGGCGTCCCACTCGAACCGGTAGGTGTGGAAGGCGGACTGGCAGGTGCTGCCGGGGCAGGGCCGCGAGTTGCCCAGCCCGCTGAACTCGTTGCACGGGCCGCCCGGGGCGTACCCGCAGTGCAGCACGCCCCAGACCTGGTTCAGCCCGTTGACGTTCTCCATCACGTCGAACTCGCCGATGCCCGGCCAGTTCTGGTAGTTGCCCCGGTACGGCGAGCCGAGCGCCCAGAACGCCGGCCAGTACCCGGCGGCCTGGGCCCCGGTGACGTTGGGCATCTGGATCCGCCCCTCGATGGCGAGCACTCCCCCGGCGGGCGGCTTGAAGTCGGTGCGGACGGTCTCGATCCGGGCCGAGGTCCACCGGCCGGCGGCGTCCCGGACCGGCGTGATCCGCAGGTTGCCGGCGCCGTCGTGGGCGAGGTTGGTGGCGCTGGCGGTGTACGTCTGGATCTCGCCGGTGCCCCAGTTGGGCGGGCCGCCCGGGTAGCTGGTGCCGGTGTCGATGATCCAGTTGGCGGCCGACGGCAGGGTGCCGGCGCCGCCGGTGAAGTCGTCGCTCCACACCAGGTTCCAGCCGGCCGGGGGCGGTGGGACGGCGGCGTGCGCGGTCACCGTCACGCCGGCCAGTGCGGTGGTGGTGACGGCGAGCGCGACGGCCAGGGGGAGCCGTCGGCGGGACCGACGGCGCAGGGGGGCGGCGGGGGCCGCCGGGACAGGGTTCATCGGGGTGCCTCTCTGCGGGGACGGGTCGAGAGAGCGCTCTCTGAGCGATTTGTACGCCGCCCACTGGACACATGTCAACGCTTGTCGATGGCTTGCGGCTGCGGCCGGCGCAGCACCACCTGCTCCAGCGCGGTCCACGCCGTGGTGGTGACCAGGTACAGCACCGCCGCCAGCGGTACCACCAGCGCCACCAGCACGGTCACGTACGGCAGCAGCGGGATCAGCCGGCCCAGCGTGGCCGCGCCCGGCCCCTCGATCGGCGTACCGGCCACCGTGCCGGTCGCCGCCGCGGCGCGCTTCGCCCGACGGGACGAGAACCAGGCCAGGCCGGTCAGCACTGCCAGCAGCGCGCCGAAGACCAGCACCACCGGGCCGGAGAGGCCGTCGCCCAGGTGCCAGCCCAGCGGCACCCCGGCCAGCCGCTCGTCGAGCAGCCCGGGGCCGCCCTCGCCGGTGGCGAAGAGTCGGTACATGACCAGGAAGAACGGGGCCTGGAGCAGGGCCGGCAGACAGCCGGCGACCGGGCTGGCGCCGGCCCGCCGGTAGAGCCCGAACAGCTCGGACTGCAACCGGGCCGGGTCGTCGGCGTACCGCTGCTGGAGCTCGCGGACCTCGGGGGCGAGCGCGGTGCGGCGCCGCTCGCCGCGGACCTGGGCCAGGGTGAGCGGCGAGATCAGCAGCCGGACGGCGATGGTGAACAGGACGATGGCGGCGGCGGTGGCGGCCCCGCCGGTCAGCGGCGCGAGCGCGTCGGAGAGCCAGGTGACGGCGGCGCCGGCGGCACCCACCGCGTCGTGCACGGGTGAGAAGGCGAGCATGGAGTGACCCCTCGGTCCGATTCCGGATGTCCCGCGGTGTCCGGCGGGACGGATGACGACGGAATCGGCCGGGCGACGGCGCGCGGGCTCAGCCCGCGACCGGGCGCCACCCGGCCGAGGGACGCCGCCCCGGCGCCCGGGGACGCGGGCGGCCGGCCGCGTCCGGGTCGACCTGGCGGGGCACCCGCCGGCGGCGGGCCCGTTCCCGCAGCCCCACCGCCCGCCGGCCACCCCGGGCCGGCCCGTCCACCCGGCGGGGCCGCGCCGCCAGCAGCGCCGCGAGCAGCAGCGCGGCCACCACCGCCGCGCCGGCGAGGAGCTCGGCCGGACGCTGGCCGAGCAGCGTCAGCTCGGTGAGCGCGTACGCCCACAGACCCGTCACCGCCACCAGCAGACCCGGCACGCAGACCAGCCTAGGGTCCGTCGTCCACCGCACCGGCGGGATCGGCGACACGCGCCGCGACGCGCCGGTGCGGCGTTTTCCATCGCCGCCACTGTGGGTAACCAGAGCCCGACCGGCGCGGACGGACCGCGACCGGCGCGAAGGAACGGTGGTGGCGATGACCAGCCAGGTGGCGGAGGTGCCCCCGACGGCCCCGAGCGGCACCGATCTGCTCACGGTGGGTGTCGAGGAGGAGTTCCTGCTCGTCGACCCGCACACCGGCGCCGCGGTGCCCGCCGTCGACCTGGTGATGGAGCAGGTGCCGGCCGAGCTGCGCGGCCAGGTGGAGCGGGAGTTCCAGACCAGCCAGATCGAGATCGGCAGCCCGCCCGGGCTGGAACTGCGCTCGATCCGCCACTCCCTCGGCGTGCTGCGGGCCGCGCTCGCCGACGCCGCCGAACGCGCCGGCGTACGGCTGCTCGCCATCGGCACCGGCCCGGTCGAGGGCCCGGTCCCGCCGGTGGTCGACAAGCCGCGCTTCGACCAGATGATCGAGCGGTTCCGGCTGCTGGTGCCGGGCCCCGGCAACAACGGCATGCACGTGCACGTCGGTGTCCCCGATCCGGAGACCGGCGTCCAGGTGCTCAACCACGTCCGGCCCTGGCTGCCCGTGCTGCAGGCGGTGACCACCAACTCCCCCTTCGCCCGGGGCGAGGACACCGGCTACGCCAGCTGGCGCTCGGTCGAGTGGGAGCACTGGCCGTCGGTCGCACCCACCCCGTTCCTGGAGTCGCACGAGCACTACCAGCGGCTGATCCGGCAGCTCATCGCCAGCGGCGTGATGCTCGACGAGGGGATGCTCTACTGGTACGCCCGGCTGTCGGCGAAGTACCCGACGGTGGAGATCCGCATCGGCGACGTCTGCCCGTCGGTGGACGACGCGGTGCTGGTCGCGGCCATGGTCCGGGCCATGGTGGCGACCGCGAAGACGGATATCGCCGAAGGCCGGCCGCCGGTCAACACCGATCACCACCTGCTGGTCGCCGCGCACTGGCGGGCCGCCCACGACGGGCTGGAGGGCGAGGGCGTCGACCTCACCAACGGCGAGCTGCGGCCGGCCTGGGCGCTGCTCGACGCCCTGGTCGACCGGGTGCGCCCGGCCCTGGAGAGTCACGGTGACCTGGCCGAGGTGACCGACCTGCTGGCCGGGCTGCGCCGGCACGGCAGCGGCGCCGCCCGGCAGCGGGCCGTCTTCGCCCGGACCGGTCGGTTGGCGGACGTGGTGGCGGACGTCGCGCGACAGACCCGCGGTTGATCCCCCGCGTGGGAGACTGGTCACCGTGGCACAACGGCTGATCGTCATCGGCGGGGACGGCGCGGGCATGGCGGCGGCCTCCCAGGCCCGCCGCCGCCGGGGTGCGGACGACCTGGAGATCGTCGCGTTCGAGCGGGGGCACTTCACCTCGTACTCGGCGTGCGGCATCCCGTACTGGATCAGCGGGACGGTCGCGGAACGGGACGAGCTGATCGTCCGGTCCCCCGCCACGTTCCGCGAGGAGCACCAGATCGACGTGCGGATCCGCACCGAGGTCACCGGCATCGACCTGGACCGCCGCGAGGTCGTCGCCCGCGACCTGGAACGCGGCGGCGAGCTGCGCGAGCGGTTCGACACCCTGGTGTACGCCACCGGCGCGGTGCCGACGAAGCCCGCCTGGGCCCGCGACGACGTGGCCGGCGTCTTCGGCGTGCAGACCCTGGACGACGGCGCGGCGGTGCGCGACTGGCTGGAGAGCGAGCCGAAGCCACGCCGGGCGGTGGTGGTCGGCGGCGGCTACATCGGGGTGGAGATGGCCGAGGCGATGGTCCAGCGGGGACTCTCGGTCACCCTGGTGGAGCAGGGCGAGCAGCCGATGTCCACCGTCGACCCGGACATGGCCACCCTGGTCGCCACGGCGATGCGCGGCCTCGGCATCGAGATCCGCACCGGCGTCGAGGTGACCGGGGTCGAGGAACGCGACGGCCGGGTCGCGGCGGTGGTCACCGGCGACGGCTCGCTCCCGGCCGACCTCGTGGTCCTGGGTCTGGGGGTACGCCCCAACACCGCGCTCGCCGGCGCCGCCGGCCTGCCACTGGGCACCACCGGCGGGGTCCAGGTGGACCGGCGGATGCGGGTGCCCGGAATCCCGGACGTGTGGGCGGCCGGCGACTGCGTGGAGACCCTGCACCGGGTCAGCGGGATGTCGGTGCACGTCCCGCTCGGTACGCACGCCAACAAGCAGGGCCGGGTCGTCGGGATCAACATCGGCGGCGGGTACGCCACCTTCCCCGGCGTCATCGGCACCGCCGTGACCAAGGTCTGCGACCTGGAGGTGGGGCGGACCGGGCTGCGGGAGCGGGAAGCCTCGGCGGCCGGCTTCGAATTCATCACGGTCAAGGCCGAGTCGACCAGCCGGGCCGGCTACTACCCCGGGGCCCGCCCGATGACCGTCAAGCTGATCGCCGAGCGTCCCACCGGGCGGCTGCTCGGCGCCCAGATCGTCGGCCGCTCCGAGGCGGCCAAGCGGATCGACGCGCTGGCCGTGGCGCTCTGGAACGGCATGACCGTGGACGACATGACCGCGCTGGACCTCGGCTACGCCCCGCCGTACGCGCCGGTGTGGGACCCGGTGCTGATCGCCGCCCGCAAGGCCGTCGACGCGCTGGCCCGCTGACCCGCCACGGCGCGGGGACCCGTGCGGAAACGGTGCTGCGCGGCGAGCCGGGTCGGTCGAGGATGGCCGGATGGAGATCCCGGAGGGACTGTCATGGGTGCGGCGGAGGCCGACCGGCCCGGACTGGCTGGCGACGCTCCCCCGGTGGCGCGACGAGTGCGCCGCGCGCTGGTCGCTGCGGCTCGGGCCGCCCTTCCGGTACGCGTTCGCCTCGCTGGCGATGCCCGCCACGCTGCCCGACGGCACCCCGGCGGTGCTGAAGCTCCAGTACCCGGAACCGGACAGCCGCCACGAGGCCGACGCGCTCGCGCACTGGGCCGGCGACGGGGCGGTACGCCTGCTCGGGCACGACCCGCAGCGCCGGGCGCTGCTGATCGAGCGGTGCCGACCCGGCTCACCGGTGCACCGGCTGCCACCCGACGAGGCGCTGGACGTGGTCGTCGGGCTGCTGCCCCGGCTGTGGCGGCCGGCCGGCGCGCCGTTCACCACGCTCGCCGAGGAGGCCGCCGGCTGGCGGGAGCGGCTGCCGGGGAACTGGGAGCGGGCCGGCCGGCCGTACGAGCGGCGGCTGCTCGACGCCGCGCTCGGCCGGCTCGCCGACCTCGTCGACGACCAGGGCGAACAGGTGCTGGTGAACCAGGACCTGCACGCCGGCAACGTGCTGCGCGCGACCCGCGAGCCGTGGCTGGTGATCGACCCGAAGCCGCTGGTCGGCGAGCGCGAGTTCGGGGCGGTGCCGATCGTGCGCGGCCCGGAGCTGGGTCACTCGCCCGCGGCGGTACGGCGGCGGCTGGACCGGGTCACCGGTGCGCTGGGGCTGGACCGGGAACGGGTCCGGGGCTGGGCGATCGCGCAGACGCTGGCCTGGAGCACCGACGGGGAGGTCGTCTTCCCGAACCAGGTCGAGTCGGTCCGCTGGCTGGTCGACGGCGGTTGAACGGGGTCAGCCGGCCTGGCAGGTGGCGCACCAGTAGAGGTTGCGCCCGGCCAGCGCGCCCCGGCTGACCGGCGTGGCGCAGACGTGGCAGGGGTCGCCGGGGCGGCGGTAGACGTACACCTCGCCGCCGTGCCGGTCGACGCGGGCCGGGCGACCCATCGCCTCCGGCAGGTGCGCGTCGCGGACGGTGTCGATCCGGCCGCGCGCGACGGCCAGCGTCATCAGCGCGACCAGGTCGGCCCAGAGCGCGTCCCAGCCGGCCGGGGTCAGCTCCCGACCGGGCAGCGTCGGCGGCAGCCCCGCCCGGAACAGCGCCTCGGTGACGAAGATCAGCCCGGTGCCGGCCACCACCGACTGGTCCAGCAGCAGCGCGGCGAGCGGGGTGGGACTGCGCCGGATCCGCTGGTACGCCCGTCCCGGGTCGGCGTCGGTGCGCAGCGGGTCGGGGCCGAGCCGCTCGCGCAGCGCCGCCACCTCGGGCGGGGTGAGCAGCTCGCAGGCGGTGGGACCGCGCAGGTCGAGCCAGTGCCAGTCGCTGGCGAGCCGCAACCGGACCTGCCCGACCGGGGGCGGCGGCTCCCCCGGCCCGTCGCTGAACTTGCCGTACAGGCCCAGGTGCACGTGCAGGGTCAGCTCACCGGCGTAGTGGTGCAGCAAGTGCTTGCCGTACGCCTCGGTGCCGTCGAGGACGGTGCCGGAGAGCCGGGCGGCGCCCTCGGCGAAGCGGCCCTGCGGGCTGGCGGCGGTCACCTTGTCGCCGGCGAACAGCTCGGCGTGCCGGGCCGCCAGGCGGTGGATGGTGTGTCCCTCTGGCACGCCGGCAACGGTAGCCCGGGTGTGGCGGATCGGGCGGCTGGGTACCACAGGGGTGATACGCGTGGCAGTCCACCGGCGCTTCCGAGGCCTCCACGCATCCATCAGGAGGTGTTCGAGATGAAGATTCCTTCGCTGTCGCGCCGGACCGAGCCGGCGCCCACGACCGACCAGAACGGTGACGGCCGCGTCGACGGACGCGACCGGACCGGCACCGACCGCCCGGCCGACCCGCCGGTCGTCACCGACCGGGACGCCGAGCAGACGACGTACCGCAGCAGCGCGCTGGCCAGCGACGGCGAGCGCAACGCCGACGCGGAGCGCCGGGCCGCCGAGCGCGCCGCGCTGGCCCGCGCCGCCACCGCCCGCCCGATATCGCCGGGCGGACCGTCCGGCCGGGTCGCCCCGGTCGACGACGAGCCCCGCCGTACCCCGGATCGGCTGACCGGCGCGGACCGGGACACCCGCGCGGCCGCGCCCCTGGCGGACCCCACCGCGGAGCGGACGGTCGACCTGAACCACGACCGCGACGCGACCGCGGACCGGGACGAGGCCCGGCGGGAGACCCCGGTGGTCGCCGGCCCGAAGCCGCGGGCCAGCCTGCTGGCCACCCTGGGTCTGATCGTCTCGGTGGTCGGCGCCCTGTTCGTGCTCACCGGCACCCTGGCCGGGTACGGCATCGCGGTCGGCGCGGCCGGCGCGGTGCTCTCCGTCCTCGGCCTGATGGCGACCCGGCGGCGGCACGTCGCCGGCAAGACCGACGCGCTGATCGGCATCCTGGTCGGCCTGGCCGCCGTGGTGCTCGGCGTGGTCGCGATGACCGGCCAGTTCGACTGGCCGACCACCGACGGCGACTGGGTGGCCCGGTTCCGGGAGTGGCTCGACTCACAGTTTGTCGACCGCCTCTGACGGGCACTTTCCCGCTCGCCGGTGGTGCGCCGGCGACGCCCGACCAGCTTGGTGGTTCACCAGCCGGGCACGCATCCTTTCGGGGGCGGCGGTTCGCCGCCCCCGAAGCGCATCCGGGGCCGTCACCTCCCGTCACGGGGGGGGTGGCGGCCCCGGCGTCGTTTCGCCGGAACGAGCGTGAACGCAACACATCACCGCCCGTTGGGCGCTAGACGCAACGATTAGTCGGCGTACGCAACTCTCGGCGGTGGATGTCGTCGGCCGGTCCCGCATACCGTTGACGAACGGCGCCAGCCCGTCGGCCGAGGTGGCCGGGCGCGCCCGACCCCCAGGAGCAGGACATGACGATGGACGCCATCAGCCAGCGCTTTCTGATGTGCCGGCCGACGTACTTCGCCGTCGACTACGCCATCAACCCGTGGATGGACCCGACCGCGCCGGTCGACGCCGACCTCGCCATCCGGCAGTGGGAGCAGCTGCGCCAGACCTATCTCGACCTGGGCCACTCCGTCGAGCTGATCGACCCGGTCGCCGGTCTGCCGGACATGGTCTTCGCGGCCAACGGCGGCACGGTGATCGACGACAAGGCCATGGCGGTGCAGTTCCGCGACCCGCAGCGCGCCGACGAGGCCCCCGCCTACCGCGCCTGGTTCGAGGCCGCCGGCTTCGAGATGTACGACCCGAAGCACGTCAACGAGGGCGAGGGTGACGTCCTGCTGGTCGGCGACTACCTGCTCGCCGGCACCGGCTTCCGCACCGCGCACGCCTCGCACGCGCAGCTGCAGGAGGTCTTCGGCTACCCGGTGATCACGATGCAGCTGGTCGACCCGCGCTTCTACCACCTGGACACCGCCCTGACCGTGCTCGACGAGCGGACCGTGGCGTACCTTCCGGAGGCGTTCTCCCCCGGCAGCCAGGCGGTGCTGCGCCGGCTCTTCCCGGACGCGGTGCACGCCACCATGGCCGACGCCGAGGTGCTGGGGCTGAACGCGGTCAGCGACGGTCGGCACGTGGTGCTGCCGGCGCAGGCCACCGACCTGGCCGCGAAGCTGCGCGACCGGGGCTACGAGACCATCGGTATCGACCTGTCCGAGCTGCGCAAGGCCGGCGGCGGACCGAAGTGCTGCACGTTGCGACTCCGTCAGGGAAAGGCGAGCAAGTGATCGAGGACATGCTGCGGACTCCGGCCGCGGTACGGGACGCGGAGAAGCACACCGCGCACAACTACCACCCGCTGCCGGTGGTGATCTCCTCCGCCGAGGGCGCCTGGCTCACCGACGTGGACGGCCGTCGCTACCTGGACTGCCTCGCCGGCTACTCGGCCCTGAACTTCGGCCACCGGCACCCGACGCTGATCCGGGCCGCGCACGAGCAGCTCGACAAGCTGACGCTCACCAGCCGCGCGTTCATCCACGACCAGTTCGCCGACTTCTGCCGGGAGCTGGCCGAGCTGTGCGGCAAGGACCTGGTCCTGCCGATGAACACCGGCGCCGAGGCGGTCGAGACCGGCGTCAAGGTCGCCCGCAAGTGGGGTTACCAGGTCAAGGGCGTCACCCCCGGCCAGGCCAACATTGTGGTCGCCGAGGGCAACTTCCACGGCCGGACGACCACCATCGTCAGCTTCTCCACCGACGAGGACGCGCGCGCCGACTTCGGGCCGTACACCCCGGGCTTCACGGTCGTCCCCTACGGTGACCTGGACGCGCTGGCCGCCGCGATCGACGAGAACACCGTCGCCGTGCTGCTGGAGCCGATCCAGGGCGAGCAGGGCGTCGTGGTGCCGCCGGAGGGCTACCTGCCGGGCGTGCGCCGGGTCTGCACCGAGCGCAACGTGCTCTTCATCGCCGACGAGATCCAGTCCGGCCTGGGCCGGACCGGGCACACCTTCGCCTGCGACCACGAGGGCGTCGTGCCGGACATGTACCTGCTGGGCAAGGCGCTCGGCGGCGGCATCGTGCCGGTCTCCGCGGTCGCCGCGAACGCCGACGTGCTGGGCGTGCTGAAGCCGGGCCAGCACGGCTCGACCTTCGGCGGCAACCCGCTGGCCTGCGCGGTCGCCACCGAGGTGGTCCGGCTGCTGGCCACCGGCGAGTTCCAGCGCCGCTCCGCCGAGCTGGGCGCGCGGCTGCGCGCCGGCCTGGAGGGGCTGCTCGGCAAGGGTCTGGTCGCCGTCCGGGTCCGGGGCCTCTGGGCCGGGGTGGACATCGACCCGGCGCTGATGAGCGGCCGCCAGGCCTGCGAGCGGCTGATGGAGCGGGGCGTCCTGGCCAAGGACACCCACGGCTCCACCATCCGGCTGGCCCCGCCGCTGGTGATCACCGAGGACGAGATCGACCACGCGGTGGCCCAGCTCGCCGCCGTGCTGGCCGGCTGACACCTCGTACGCGACAGGCGGGCGTCGGGACCACGGTCCCGGCGCCCGCCGTCGTCTCTGCGGTGCTCAGGCGCGGGGCAGGCGCATGGCCATGGTGGGCGCCTCGGCCATCACCGAGGTCGGGGTGAACGGGGCGCCGGTGGGCAGTTCCTTGGCGCGGCCGACCTGGACGCCCGGGTAGAGCTCCACCATGTCGGCGCCGCCGAGCACCCGGGACTGGTTCGGCGCGAGCGGGATGCGCTCCGCCTCGGTCATCGAGCCGTTCGGGCGGATGCCGGAGCCGTTGGTGCTCACGTCGGTCACGATCACCTCGCCGACCCGCAGCTCCAGCCGGATGTGGCTGCGGCTGATCCAGCGCCGGGCCTCGTCGTTGAGCCACTGGCCGAGCACGATCCCGCCGTTGGCGTCGGGCGCCCGCCCGACCAGCACCGGCTGCTCCTCGGTGAGCACGAACCGCCGCCGGACCAGCCCGCCGATCCGGACCGCCAGCACCTCGCTGCGGGGGCGCGGCCCGGCGTCGCCGAGCCGGGTGCCGTGCCGGGGGCAGGTCGGCACCCCGTTGCGCAGCGACGGCGGCGGCTGGCCGGCCGGCGCGCGCTCGACCCGGGCCAGGTCGGCGAACGCCCCGCCGCCCCCGCCGCCGCCGAAGAGCGCGCAGCCCGGCTCCGGGCAGCGCCACTGCCGGGCCAGCAGCTTCGCCCCGACCGGCGAGCGGTCCCCCTCGACCGGGGTCGGCGCGCCGCCGACGTGGGCGACGAAGACCGGGCCACCGGCGCCCGGCACCGGCGCTAGCACCCGCCCCGGCTGCTCCACCAGCCACGGGAACCGGCCGCGCAGGCCGTCGAAGCGGACCCGGGTGAGCACCGGCAGGCCGAGCAGGTCGGCCACCTCCAGCATCCGGTCGCCCGGATTGTCCAGCACCTCGACCAGGCCGTCGTCGGCCCAGCGGCGGACCACCATCCGCTCGTTGGAGGTGAGGTCGGCGTCGGAGAGCAACGCCCGGTGCACCACGGCGTAGACCGGGACGCTGTCCTCCTCCAACTCGCGGGACAGGGCGTCGATCACCATGCCCAGCCGCAGCAGGCTGGCCGGCCGGCCGCCGTCGAGGTCCTGGTAGCGGATCACCTCGGCGAGGTCGAGGACCGCCCGGGCCAGCGACGGGTCCGTGCAGACCCGCCCCTCGATGGCGTCCAGCACCTTGCTGATCTCGAATCTCATCGGGCGCTCCGGACGATGTCGTCGATCTGGCGCGCCAGCTCCACGTCCCGGTCGGTGACGCCACCGGCCGAGTGGGTGACGCAGCGGAAGGTCACGGTCCGCCACCGGATGTCGATGTCGGGGTGGTGGTCGAGTCGCTCGGCCACCTCCGCCACCCGGTCGACCACTGCGATGGCCGCCGGAAAACTGCCCAGCTCGACCGAGCGGCTGATCTGAGTCGGGTCGCCCGACCAGTCCGCCAGCCCGCCCAGCTTCTCTCGCACCGCCTCGGCGGTGAGCAGGTCTGTCATGGCCCGACCCTACCGGGACCGGGACGGGCCGGCCGGACGCGCCGTAGCCCGGCAGGCCTCCCGGACCCGGTGTGTCCGGCGGGTCACCGACGGCTACGGCGAGCAGACATCGACGCCCGACTGTCGCTCCCGCCCGCTACGCTGACCGACGGCCCGGCCGGTGCGGGCGGCACGCGCCGCGCCGGCCCACCCCTTCACGAGGAGAAATCCACAATGAACACTCGACGGCTGGCGACCACGGGGGTCGCGCTCGTCGCCGCGCTGGGTCTGCTGACCGGGTGCGGCAACCAGACCGGAGCGGACGCTCCAGCCGCCAACGGAAGCGCCGCGAGCGTCGGCCCGAGCAGCAGCGCGACCGCCGCACCGCTCGACGAGCTGACCGCCGCGGCGCTCAAGCTCAACGAGGACAGCGTCCGGGCCACCATCTCGTCGTCGGTGCTCAACGGCGGCGGCCTGATGGACCCCCGCACCAAGGCGATGGACATGACCCTCGACATGGGCAGCCAGGGCAAGGTCCGGATGATCACCCTCGGCGACGACGCCTGGATGAAGATCAGCGGGATGGCCGGCGCGCCGAAGAAGTGGCTGCACATGGACGCCACCAAGCTCGGCGCCAGCGGCCAGATGAACCTGATGCCGGACGGCGACCCGGGCGGCGCCCGGCAGATGATCAAGGGGGTCACCGAGGTCGAGAAGACCGGCGACCACGCCTTCGCCGGCACTCTGGACTACAGCAAGGCCAAGCCGGACGACAAGGGCATCAAGGCGCTCGGCGCCAAGGCCAAGGCGGTGCCGTTCACCGCGAAGACCGACGACCAGGGCCGGCTGATCGAGCTGGTCGTCGACACCACCGTGCTGTCCCCGGCGGCGGGCAAGCTGAAGACCACCTACACGGACTTCGGCGCGGCCGTCGCCCCGCAGAAGCCGCCGGCCAGCCAGACCCAGGAGGCTCCGGCTGAGCTGATCAAGGCGTTCGGCGGCTGACCGCCCCGCACCCCGACGCGCGACGGGGCGGCACCGCAACCGGTGCCGCCCCGTCGCGCGTACGTGGGGTCAGCCGCGCAGCGGCCGGCCCACCTCGTGCAGGTGCGCCAGCGCCTGCCGGTACGACTCCACCAGCCCGGTCTCGGCGTACGGCACGTCGCGCTCGGCGCAGTACGCCCGCACGATCGGCTGCGCCCGCCGCAGGTTGCCCCGGGGCATGTTCGGGAACAGGTGGTGCTCGATCTGGTAGTTGAGCCCGCCCAGCGCGACGTCGACGACCCGCCCGCCCCGCACGTTGCGCGAGGTGAGCACCTGCTTGCGCAGGTAGTCCAGGTCGTCGTCCTCCGTCGGCATCGGCATGCCCTTGTGGTTCGGGGCGAACGCGCAGCCCATGTAGAGACCCCAGAGGCCCTGGTGGATGACGATGAAGGCGAGCGCCTTCGCCGGCGACATCACCGCGAAGATCAGCCCCAGGTAGCCGACGGTGTGCGCGACGAGCAGCAACCCCTCCACGCCCCGGTGCCGCATCGGCGTGGACCAGCCGCCGTCCGACCGAGCGACCAGCGCCCGGATGCTGGCCACGTGCAGGTGGAAGCCCTCCAGCAGCAGCATCGGGAAGAACAGCCAGGCCTGCCGCCGCGCCAGCCAGCGCAGGTAGGGCGGGGTCGCCGCGGCCTGCTCGTACGTCCAGACCAGCGCGCCGCCGCCGACGTCCGGGTCCTCGTCGGTGTGGTTGGGGTTGGCGTGGTGCCGGTTGTGCTTGTCGACCCACCAGCCGTAGCTGAGCCCGACCGACAGGTTGCCGGCGAGCAGGCCGGCCAGCTCGCTCGGGCCGCGACGGCGGAACATCTGCCGGTGCCCGGCGTCGTGGCCGAGGAAGGCCACCTGGGTGGTGGCGACCGCCATGCCCACCGCCATCAGCAGCTGCGCCCACGAGTCCCCGACCGCCACCACCGCGGCCCAGCCCGCCAGGAAGAAGCCGGCGGTCAGCGCGATCCGCGCCGCGTACCGGCCGGGACGGCGTTCCAGCAGGCCGGCCTCGTTGATCCGTCGGGACAACACCGCGTAGTCACTGCCGCGTCGTACCGGTTGGTCCGCCACCGCTGAACGCGCCATCTCCGCTCCCCTGTCCTCGGTCCGGGCCGCACCCGTTGGCGGACCCACCTCAATTGTCGCGGCAATGGTTGCGCGGCGTAATCATGGCAACACCCCGATTCGAGGTGGTGTTGCCCCTACCTCAGCCCATCCGGCCGACTGCCGCGCGCAGCCGGGTCAGGTCCCGCCGACGCCGCTCGTACGTGGCGGCGAGGGCGATCAACGCGAACCCGCCGACCGCCAGGAAGATCCACCGGGGCAGCAGGTCCCAGCCCCGGACCAGCTCGTGCAGGGCCAGCAGGGCCAACGTCGTGCCCCCGAGCACCACCGGCGCCTGCCAGCGCCGGGTGGCCCCGGCGAGCACCACGCCCAGCGCCGCAACCCCGAGCAGCAGCCGTCGCCAGGGCTGAGGTTCGGGGGCGACCAGCACCGACACCAGGCCGGGCAGCAGCCCGGCGGCGAGCCCCGGGCCGAGCGCGGGCCAGCTGGTCAACCCGGGCCGACTACGCAGCGCGACGACACCGGCGACCAGCGCCAGCCCGGCCGCCGGCAGGGTGTACGCCTCCAGCAACACCACGCCGCCGGCGGCGAGCAGCAGCCAGGCGCCGAGCAGTTCGCTGCCGCCGGCGATGCCCGCGAAGGCCCACCGCCGCTCGGCGGACTCGCCCCGACGCAGCACCCGCAGCGCCACCGCCACGCCCCAGAGCACGCAGACCGCCGCCGCGTGGCGCGCGGAGGACGCGGTGAGCAGCAGCGCCACCAGCGCCACGGCCTGCGCGGCTCCCTCCGCCGCCCGCCCGGTGACCGGCGTGCGTCGGGCCAGCGGCGGCGCGACGGACAGCACCACCACCGCCACCGCGAGCACCGCGAAGCCGGCGGTGCGCAGCGGCAGCCCGGCGGCCAGGGATGCGGTCACCGCGAGGCCGGTCGCCGCGCCGACCGCCACCAGGCAGCCGGTCAGTCGCACCTCGGCGCGCCGCCCGGCGACGCCGGCCACCGCCGCCGCCACGACCAGCAGGGCCAGGCCGGCGAGGGTGCCGGCCCGGGTGGCGGAGAGCCCGGTCAGCCCGGCCAGGGTCCAGAGCAGTCCGACGGGCACCGCGACCGCACCCAGCAGGGGGCGCGGGGGCGACAGGGCGGCGGCCAGCAGAGCGGCCAGGCCGGTGAGCAGCGCCACCGCCGGCACCACCGGCCAGGGCACCCCGGCGGTCGCCAGCAGCACCGGCACCGCGGCGGCGGCGAAGGGCAGCGCCAGCAGGGCCGCGACGGCCGGGCCGCCCCGGGCCCGCCGGGCGGCCAGCCCGGCGGTGGCCGCCAGCACCAGCAGGGCTGCGCCGGCGGGCCAGCCGCCGGGCAGCGGCGCGGTCGCGGGTACGCCCGACCAGGGCTCGACCGGCCCGTCGTACGGCGAGTGCAGCGCCGTCAGGGCCACCGGGGCGGCGCCGAGCGCGGCGACCACCGCCAGCACGGCGGCCATCGTCCGGCCGACGACCGACGCCGGGGTGTCCCGGTCGACGACCGCCAGCGACAGCGCGGCGAGCGCGGCGTAGAGCGTGACCGGCTCGGCGGCCGGTACGACCACCGGCGCCAGGCCGGCCACGCCGACCGCCACGGCCGCCGCGGTCGACGCGTACCCGTCGAGGTCGGGCCAGTGGCGACGGACCGGGCCGAGCGCGACCAGCGGCAGCACGACGGCGGCGAACCCGGCCCGCAGCTGCCACCAGGGCGGGAACCCGGCGGCGAGGAGCGCGACGACCATCCCCGCCGGCACGGCGAGCAGCGCCACCACGAGCCCGCCCCCGGCGACGGCGTGCTGCGCCGGGGTCCCCCGGCGGGCGAGGGCCGCCACCGCGAGCCCGGCGGGCAGCAGCACCCCGAGCGCCGCCAGCATGCCGCCCGGGGCGGCCAGCGCCACCAGCAGACCGTGCCCGAGCAGCGCGGCGCCGGCCAGCGAGCCGACCAGCACGGTCGGGGTGCGGCGACCCGGGTGGACGACGGCCAGCAGCAGCCCCACCCCGACGGCGAGGTCCACGGCGAGCGCCGCCGGCCACGGCGTGGCGGCCACCGCCGGCAGGGCGGAGGCGGTCAACGCGACACCGGCGAGCGCGGTCACCGGACGGGCGGCCCGGGGCAGCAGCAGGCCGGTCGCGGCGGCGGTCAGCGCGACGGCGACCGGGAGCTGCCAGCCCCAGCCGAACGCCGGGCCGGCCGCCGCGCCCTGCCACGCGGGCAGCGAACGGGCCACCGCGCCACCGGCGACCAGCAGGGTGGCCAGGACGCCCACCTGGGCCAGCCCACCGGCGACGACCAGGGCACCGACCCGGGGACCTGAGCGCAGCCGGGGCGGGACCGCCCGGACCGCCCCGGCCAGGGCGGCGGTCACCAGGGCGGCCGCGACCAGCAGCACCCCGGGGCGCAGTTCGGCCACCGGCCGGAGCAGCGCGGCGGCCAGCAGCGGCACCAGCAGCGCCGCCGCGACCTGGCGGAACACCCGGCTCCCGGCGGCCCACGCCGCGCCGAGCAGGACCAGCCCCACCAGCAGCATCGGCACCCCGGCCAGCACCGGCTGACCGGCGGCCCGACCCCAGGCCAGCGGCACCAGCGCGCAGCCGGCGGCGAGCACGGTCGCGGCGCCGAAGCCGAGCCAGGCGAGCACCTGCCCGGCCCGCACCACGGCCGGGACGCGCGGCCCGGCGGCCGGTCCCCCACCGGCCGCCGGACCCCCGATCCGCGCCCCCGACGGGTCGGCCGGCGTCCCCCCGCCGACCACTGCCGGTGTCCCCCCGGCCCCCGCCGGTCGGCCGGTGGCCGCGTCCGGCGCCACCGCAGCGGCGGCGGGACCTGGCGGCACCGGGCCGGGCACGGACGGCCCGGCCGGCGCCCCGGCCCGACGGCGCAGCGCGACCACCACCACGAGGTCGAGCACCGCCACCCCGAGCAGGACCAGGGTCCATCCGCCGGCGTCGGGTCGGGCCGGCACCGCGGCCAGCGGCAGCACCGGCTGCGCGACGACGAGCGCCGCGAACCAGGGCACGGTCAACCGGCTCAGCCGGGCGTACCCGGCGGCGATCGCCGCGCTGGCCCCCCCGACCAGCGCGGCGTACCGGGTGCCCGGCCAGTCGGCCACGCCGAACAGGTCCACCGCCCAGGCGGCGTACCCGTCGAGCACCACCAGCAGCAGCCCCACCGCGGCGAAGGTCTCCGCGGTGCCCCGCAGCCCGCGCCGCGCCGCCACCAGCGGCGCGGCCAGCGCCAGCACGGTGAACGCGGCCAGGATCGCCGCCCGCCCGGCGACCCCCACGGCGGCCCAGGCGACGGCGGTGAAGACCACCGCCGCGGTGCCGAGCAGCAGCCCGCCGAGGACGAACAGCAGCCCCTGCACCGTCCGCGTCGAGGTCTCCGGCCGTCCCGGCGCCGCCAGCACGGGTCGAGCCGCGGCCGGTGGCATCGCGGCGGCCGGCACCCGCACCGGCCCGGCCACCTCGGCCCGGACCCGGGCCGCCAGCTCCGCCCGCCGCCGCTGCGCCGCGAGCAGCCGGCCGGACAGGCCCTGGTACGCCTCGCGGGCCCGCTCCACCTCCCGGCCGAGCGTGCGGATCTCCGCGTCCAGCCGGATCACCTCGGCCGCGAGCGGGTACGGCGGGCGGCCGCAGCCGGAGCAGCCGCGGACGAGATCGGCGGGCGCGCCGCAGCCGGGGCAGGGGTAGCCGGTGTTCTCCACCCGCTCATCCTCACGGCCGGGTCACCGCCCGCCCAGAGTGCGCGTACCTAGGTACGCGTGTTGTCGTGCACCCAGGCGGCGTACGCCGGGTTCCCGCACTCCACCCGGGACACCAGGATCTCCGGCACCTCGTACGGGTGGTCGGCGCGGATCCGGTCGACCAGCGCGACCACCCGGTCGGGGGCGGTCTTGAACTGCACCGACCACTCGGTGCCGGCCTCCACGCCGGACCGCCACCAGTAGGTGCTGTCGACCTGGCCGCCGACCTGCGCGCAGGCGGCCAGCCGCCCGGCGACCGTCTCGGCCGCCAGCGCGTCCGCGACCGCGCGCGCGTCCACCACCGTCGTGACCACGCAGATCTGTTCCATCAGCGCACCCTACGTGGCACGGGCGGCGCCGGCCTGCGTGGTCGACCGGCTCAGACGTCGTCGCGGTTGGCGGCGATCCAGGTGTCGATCCGGCCCCACCAGTCGAAGAGCCAGTCGATGCGCTCCTGGCGCCCGGTCGGGATCTCCTCCGGCGGCACCGACCAGAACCGCATCACGATCCGCTTGTCCATCGGCAGCTCCCGCCAGACGTCGGCCACGGTGAGCATCCGGTCCAGCCCGGTGTGCGCCACGAAGATCACCCCGGCCTCCGGGGCGGCGTCCAGCGCGGCGAGCAGTCCGCCGGGCTGCGGAGCGAGCACGTGCCGCATCCGCTCGGCGCGCAGCGCCATCCGCTCCAGTCCCAGCGCGCGGAGCCGGGCGATGGCGCGCAGCCGGCGGCCGGGCGTGAAGTTGCCGCCCTCCGGGAAGATCACGAAGGCGTCGTTGTCGTCCAGGCCGGTGGCGAGCTGGCCGATCTGCCGGACGATCGACTCACGCCCGTCCGGGCCGGGCGCGATGAACCGGTTGGGCAGCCGGTTGAGCAGCACGTCGATCGCCGGGTCCCACTGGAGGCTCTCCTTGAGCACGATCCGCGGCTCGCGCCGGAACCAGTTCACCAGGGCGTGGATCAGGATGAACGAGTCACCCGGCCCGGCGTGCCGGCAGAGCACCAGCTCCGGCCGGCCGGGCAGCGCGGTGTCCGGGTCGGTGCCGACCACGTCGATGCTCAGCCGCAGCGTCCAGCGGGCCTGCCAGAAGAGCACCCGCAGGAAGCGGCCGGCCAGCGCGTAGTGGGCGCGCTGGAAGGCCGGCGAACGCTTGCGCAGCCCGAAGCCGGAGGCCACCCAGAGCGCGAAGAGCGCGGCCAGCGCCGCGGCGTCCCAGACCAGGTAGACGCAGCCGATCCAGAGCAGCCGCAGCGGTCGCAGCCGGCCGGGCACGAAGGGCGACAGCGCCAGGCCGAGCAGCGCCCAGACCGGCACCGTGGTCACCGTCACCACGGCGAGCAGCACCACGCCGGGGGCCAGCAGCATCCGACGTACCCACCGGGGTGGCAGCGGCATCAGCGGTCCAGCTGGGTGGCCAGGTAGTACCGGGAGGCGGTGTACGCCCGGCTGATCCGCCGCCCCACCGCCGCCATGTCCCGGTACGCCCACGGACTGTCGTCCCGGGGTTCCAGCCCACCGGTCGGCAGCACGTGCACCTCCACCCCGTCGGGCAGCGCCGCCATCTCCCGGGCGAACCGGTGCCGCCGGGCGATCTCGAACGCCACCTGGGCGATCTCCCAGGGCCGTCGGGGCGGCGTCAGCTCCCGCTCGATCCGACCCACCTGGAGTACGAAGATCCGCCGCGCGCCCACCGCGACCGCCTCGCCGATCGGGATCGAGTTGACGATCCCGCCGTCCACGTAGTGCTGGTCGTCGATCCGGGCCGGCGGCAGCAGCCCCGGCACGGAGGCCGAGGCGAGCACGGCGGGCACCAGCGGGCCCCGGTCGAACCAGTGCTCGGCGGCCCGCTCGATGTTCGCCGCGCAGCAACGGAACGGCACCTTCAGGTCGGCGAAGGTGGTCTGCGCGCCCAACTCCTTCTCCAGCAGCTTGCGCAGCGGCCGGGGCGAGTGCAGGTGGGTACGCGCGGCGAACCGGCGCAGCTGGCGGGCCACCGAGTCGCCGTACACCTCGCTCGCCTCTGGCGAGGCCCAGAGCCGGACCAGCCGGTCGGTCACCGCCTCGGACGGGTCGGCGGCGACCAGCGCGCCGTTGACCGCGCCGATCGAGGTGCCGAGCACCACGTCGGGGCGGATCCGGGCCCGGAACAGGGCGCGCAGCATGCCCACCTCGACCGCGCCGAGCACTCCCCCGCCGCCGAGCACGAACGCCACCGGACCCTGCGCCATGTGGTTCATCCTGGCACGGGCCCGCCGCCCGGCCGGGCCCAGCCGCTGGTCACCGCGGCCCGGCCGGCTGACGGTGGCGGACCGCGAATTGTCCATGGCGGAGGGTGACCACTGAATCGGACGACCGTTGACACGGCGGACACATTCCCGCAACCTGATACCGCCCCCACCCCCAGGCAGGTGCGATCACCGATGGCAGCGCTGCACGCCGGCAGGTTGCTGGCCCGCCGGTACCGGCTCGTCGACCAGATCGGAGCCGGCGGCATGTCGGTCATCTGGCGGGCCCGCGACGAGGTGCTCGACCGTGTGGTGGCCGTCAAGGTGCTCGCCCCCTCGCTGGCCGCGGACGCCCGCTTCCGGGACATGGTCCGCGAGGAGGCCCGCTCCGCCGCGCAGCTGGTCCATCCGCACGTCACCGCCGTGCACGACTACGGCGAGACGCTGGCCCCGGACGGCTCGATCACCTCGTTCGTGGTGATGGAGCTGCTCACCGGGGAGGAACTGGAGCACCGGCTCACCGAGGGGCCGCTGCCCTGGGCGGAGGCGGTCGAGGTGGGCGCCCAGGTGGCCGACGCCCTCGCGGCGGCGCACCGGCTCGGCATCGTGCACCGGGACATCACCCCGTCCAACGTGATGATGACCCGGGTCGGCACGAAGGTGCTCGACTTCGGCATCGCCACCCACATCGGCGCCCCGGACGAGGACGAGGACGGCGGCACCTTCGGCACCCCCGCGTACGTCGCGCCGGAGCGGCTGGACGGGGCACCGGCCCAGCCGGCCACCGACGTCTACTCCCTCGGGGTGCTGCTCTACGAGACGCTGACCGGCCAGGTGCCGTACCCGGCGGACACCTGGGAGCAGCTCGGCGAGGCGTTGGCCGCGGAGGAACCGCCCACCCTGGACGGTGTGCCGGGGCTGCCGCCGGCGGTCGCCCGTACCTGCCTGCGCTGCCTGGCCCGCGATCCGCGGGACCGGCCCACCGCGCACCAGGTGGCCGCGGCGCTACGGGACCAACTGCTCCCCGGCGACCCGCAGGCGAGCACCGTGCGCGCGCCGACCGTGACCCTGCCCGCGCTGCCCGCCTCCGACGCCCCGGCCGGTCCGCCGTCGCGGCGGCGACCGCTGGCGTTGGTGGCCGCGCTGGTGGTGGTGACCACGGCCGCCGCGCTGCTCGCGCCCACCCTGACGCCGGAGTCGACGCCCCCGCCGGACGCCCGGCGGACCGGCGCCCCGGCGGTCGAGCCGACGGTCCCGCCCGCCGCGCCGTCCACGCTCCCGCCGCGGGAGCCGACCGCTCCGGCGACCGACGCGCCGTCGTCGCCGCCAAAGTCCACACCGGACGGCGGGCAGGGCGCCGGTGGGCTCACCGAGGCCGCCGAGCGGCTGCGCCGGCTGATCGACGACGGGGTACGCAGCGGCGACGTGCGCGCCGACGTCGGCACCGACCTGCGCAACGTGCTGGGCAACCTGACCCGGGCGGCCGCCGACGGGCGGTCCGACCTGGCCGAACCGGTGGCCCTGCTGCGCGAGAAGGTCACCCGCCGCGTGGACGAGGGCGGCATCACCCCGAGGTACGCGCGCCGGCTCGACGCGGCCATCGTGGACCTCGGCACCACCCGGGTCTGACCTCCGGCCCGGGTCCGGCGGCGTCCGGTCAGCGGGCGGTGATCGGCGTCGGCTCCCGGGCCGGGGTGGTCGTGCCGGAGACCAGCAGCCGGTACACCGCCTCGTAGCCCTGCGCCATCCGGTCGGTGGAGAAGTGCCGCGCCACGTGCGCGACACAGTCCGCCGGGTCGAGCCGGACCACCGCGCGCAGCGCCGCCGGCAGTTCCTCGGCGCGGTCCCGGATCAGCCCGGTCACCCCGTCCACCACCAGCTCCGGCACCGCCCCGCGCCGCAGCGCCACGACCGGCGTACCGGTCGCCATCGCCTCCAGCATCACCATGCCGAACGGCTCCTCCCACCGGATCGGCATGATCAGACAGTGGGCGTCCACCAGCAGCCGCAGGGTCTCCGCCCGGTCGGCGTTGAACACCACGTCGACGTCCTCGCCCAGCAGCGGCTGGACGACCTCGGTGAAGTAGCGCTGCTCGGCGGGCTCGTTGCACTTGCCGGCCAGGGTCAGCGGCAGGCCGGCCTCCCGGCAGGCGCGGATCGCCACGTCCGGGCCCTTGTCCGGGCTGAACCGGGCCAGCCAGAGGACCGGGCCCCGCCCGGGGGCCGGCTTCTGCGGGAACTCCCGCACGTCCATCGCGTTGTGCACGGTCCCCAGCCACGGCAGGCTCGGGTTCCACCGGCGCTGCGCGTGCGAGATGGCCACCAGCCCCACGCCCCGGTCGGTGTCGCCGAGCACGGCACCGTACTCCCCGACCGGGTTGCCGTGCACGGTGGCCACGGTCGGCACCGCACGCCGGCCGGCGACCAGCGGGCCGATGGTGGTGTGGTCGTGGATCAGGTCGAAGTCGGCCGCGGTGACCAGGTCGTTCACCCGGGCCAGGTGGGCCAGCTCCGGCAGTGCCTCACCGAGCCGGGCGTACTGGAGGTCCTCGACGGTGGAGACGAAATCGGCGGCGGTGCCGTGGTGTCGGCCGGCCCCGAAGAGGGTCACCGCGTGGCCGTGCTCGACCAGCGCGTCCACCAGCCCGTGCACCACCTGCTCCAGCCCGCCGTAGCCCGGCGGCGGCACCGACAGCCACGGCGGCACCACCATCGCGATCCGCAGCGGCGGTTCGGGCCGGTTGTCCGACCGACGGTGGGTCACGGCAGGTCCTCCCCGGTTCTTCCGCTTCCCCTGAGCGGGATCAGCGGCGATTTCCCCGGCGTGACGGCGGTAAACGGACACCCCGCACGGGCCCGGCGGCGGTTCACCCGGTGACGACGAGTCGGTCGTCCACGGCCCGTACGCCCGGGGCCGACCAGGCGACCCGCTCCGCCTCGTCCCGCTCCCACCAGGAACGGACGGTCCCGCCCAGGATGACCGTGTCGCCGGCCAACTCGACCGTGATCGCCTCGGTGCCGGTCCGGCGGCGCAGCGCCCGGCGCAGGTCCCGGGCGGTCTGCTCGGCGCTGGGCGGACTCTGCGGCACCACCTCGACGAGGTTGGTCACCCCGCGTACGCCCCGCAGCCGGCGCAGTTCCCGCTCGGCGGTACGCCGCTGGAAGCCGAACTCCACCTCGCCGCGCAGCATCAGCCAGCCGTTGGCGACCGTCACGTCCAGCCGCTCGGCGGGCACGAAGCTGTCCCACTCCAGCGCCCGTACGGCGGCGACGGCGAGGTCGGCGTCGTCCTGGCCGTCCAGGCCGGGCAGGCGCACCTCGACGTCGTCGGCGACCGCGCGCACCCCGCGTACCCGGTGCGCGCAGCGCTGCGCCGCCCACTTGCGGGCGAAACTGTCCGCCCGGCCGGTCAGGGTGACCACGCCGTCGGCGACGCTCACCCCGATCTCGTGCGGCTGGACCTGCGGGTCCCAGGCCAACTCGTCGAGCACGTCGCGCTGGATGTCCGGATCGGTGCGGGTGGCCGCTGCCGTGGTCATGGCGTCCCCTCCCGTGCGGTCGGCTCCTGGCGAGGATGCCGACGGGCCGGGTGAGCGCGGCTCACCCCACCGGGGTGAATCGGCGCCGCGGGCGCGAAGGGGCCAGGCACGAAAAAGGGCGGCGGGTGACGGAGCCAACCCCCTTGGCTCCGCCACCCGCCGCCCCGGGAGGAGGCAGGTCTGGTGTTATGACGTCTCGGCGAGCGTGACGGTTGCCTTCGACTCGGCACCATTTCGCTTGTAGGTCACCTCGACCCGGTCGCCGACCTTGCCGGCCTGGACGGCGCCCACGAGGTCGTTGGAATCGTTGACCACCTTGTCGCCGAACCGGGTGATCACGTCGCCGCGCTGCAGGCCCGCCTTCTCGGCGGCGCTGCCCGGCACGACCGCGGCGACCAGCGCCCCGCCGTCCTCGGCCGCGTTGACGCTGACCCCGAGGGACGGGTGGCTGACCTTCTCGCCGCGCTGGAGCTTCCCGGCGACGTCCTTGGCCTTGTTGCTGGGGATGGCGAAGCCGACCCCGATGTTGCCGCTGCTGCCCTGCCCGGCGGTGGCGATCGCGGTGTTGATGCCGATCACCTCGCCGCGGGTGTTGACCAGCGCGCCGCCGGAGTTGCCGGGGTTGATCGGCGCGTCGGTCTGCAGCAGCCCGGAGATCGAACTGGCGCCCTGCTGCGGGTTCTGCTGCTGCCCGTTCTCGCCGGCCTGGATGGTCCGGTCCCGGGCGCTGAGGATGCCGGCGGTGACCGAGCCCTGCAGGCCCAGCGGGCTGCCCAGGGCGAGCACCTGGTCGCCGACCTGCATCCCGTCGCTGTCGCCGAACCTGGCGGCCTTCAGGTCACTCACGCCGCTGGCCTTGACCACGGCCAGGTCCGTCTTCGGGTCGGTACCGACGATCTTGGCCTGGGCGGTCTTGCCGTCGGCGAAGACCACCCGGACGGTGTCGCCGGCGGCGGAGGCGACCACGTGGTTGTTGGTGAGCACGTAGCCGTCGGCGCTGAGGATCACGCCGGATCCCTCGCTGTTGCCGGTGAGGATCGAGACCACGCTGTCCTGCACGGCGGCGGCGATCTTCGGCAGGTCGGCGCTGTTGATCACCGGGGCGGCCGAGTAGGTGCGGGTGATCCCGCCGGAGTCGCCCTCCACCGCCAGGGCGAGCGCGCCACCGGCCACGCCGGAGCCGAGCATCAGGGCGAAGACCGCCACGCCGGCGCCGACGAACTTGGCCACCTTCGAGGGGCGCGGGCCGGCGGCCCAGGGCGGCACCGGCTGCCCGCCGTGCTGCGGCGGTACCGGACCACCGGGCCCGCCCGGGTAGCCGGCCGCCCAGCCGGACTGCTGCCCGGGCTGCGCCGGCTGGTAGCCGGCCGCCGGGTACTGGCCGGCCGCCGGGTACGGCTGGTAGCCGGGGCGGTAGGTCTGGTCGCCCCCGTGCGCCCCGACCGGGTACGGCGCGGCGGAGGTCTGGCCGGTGGCCGGCCACCCGCCGTGGGTCTGGCCGGTGGCCGGGTACCCGGCACCGGAGGGCTGGCCGGCGTACGGCGCGGCGGAGGTGTGGCCGGCGGCGGCGTACGGCGCGGCGGCGGTCTGGGCGTCCGGCGCGGTGGCGGCGCTGGGCTGGGTCGGGGTGCGCGCCGGCTCCCCCGCGGTGCCGGCGGCGTCGCCCGGGGTGGCCGGGCCGGGCTCGGTGGAGTCGGACTGCCCGCGCTCGACGCGGGACAGCTCGGCGGTGGGGTGCGACGGCTCCCCGTCGGGGGCGGCCGGCCGCCGCTGCGGGTCGGTCTCGAACTCGGTCATGGGTCCACTTTCTCCCCTCGCACTGGCACCAGCCTGGAACCCGCCTGAATGTTGTCTGAAAGTCAGTCGGCGTCGCCGTCGGCGTCCGGCAGCAGGGGCAGCCGGACCCGGAAGGTCGCCCCGCCGCCCGGGGTCTCGGTGACCTGCACGGTGCCGTGGTGGGCGGAGACCAGGGCCGCGACGATCGCCAGGCCCAGGCCGGTGCTGGTGATCCCGCTCGCCCGACGGGTCCGCGCCGCGTCGGCCCGGTAGAAGCGCTCGAACACCCGCTCGGCCTGCTCCGGGCTGAGGCCGGGGCCGGTGTCCGCCACCTCGACCACGGCCAGGTTCCCCGGCTCGGTACGCAGCCGCAGGGTCACCGCGGCGTCCGGCGGCGTGTGGGTGAGGGCGTTGGTCATCAGATTGCCGATCACCTGCCGCAACCGGGCGTCGTCGCCGTGCACCACCAGCGGGCCGGAGCCGGGCTCGATGTCCAGCTCGATCCGCCGGTCGGGGGCGACGACCCGGGCGGCCTGCACCGCGTCGGACGCGAGCACCGGCAGCTCGACCGGGGCCAGCGAGAGGGGTCGTTCCCGGTCCAGCCGGGCCAGCAGCAGCAGGTCCTCCACCAGCAACCCCATCCGGGCCGCCTCGTCCTCGATGCGGCGCAGCAGGTCGGCGGTCTGCTCCGGCGCGCGCGCCGCGCCCTGCCGGTACAGCTCGGCGAAGCCCCGGATGGTGGTCAGCGGGGTACGCAGCTCGTGCGAGGCGTCCGCGACGAACTGCCGCATCCGCTCCTCGGAGCGGCGGGCCCGCGCCTCGGAGGCCTGCGCCGCCTGTGCCGCGTCCCGGGCGCCGGCCTCGGCCGAGCGGGCCGCCGTCTCCGACGCGGCCCGGGCGGTGAAGGCGGCCTCGATCTGGGCCAGCATCGCGTTCAGCGCGCGGGAGAGCCGGCCCAGCTCGGAGGTGGCGCACTCCTGCCCGTCCTCGGGGTCGGGCACCCGCCGGGTGAGGTCGCCCCCGGCGATGGCGGCGGCGGTGCGCTCGATCTCCACCAGCGGCTTGAGGCTGGTCCGCACGATCGCCGCGCCGATCGAGGCGAGCAGGATCAGCACCGCCCCGCCGACCAGGAGGTCTATCCACACCAGCCGCTTGACGGCCAGGTCGACGTCGGTGAGGTGCTGCCCGACCGCCAGCACCCGGCCGTCCGGCAGCTCGCGGTAGAGCATCCGCCAGCGGTCGTGGCCGTCCTGGGCGCGGACGGTGCGCGGGTCGCCCTCCTCGGCGCGGAACCCGGCCACGTCGGCCGGGACCGGCGGCAGGTCCTGGAGTTCCAGGTTCTCGTCGTACCCGATGATCTTGCCACCGTCGTCGTCGGCCAGCGCCACGACGTAGTCGGTGGGCAGCGCGGCCCGCGCCCGGCCCGCCTCCAGGTCGGGCAGCACCCGGCCGACCTGGACGCTGGCCGCCTGGAGCTCGGCGTCCACCTGGCCGACCAGGTAGTTGCGCAGGAAGTACGTGGTCAGCGAGCTGATCACGAGCAGCGCGGCGGCGACCAGCGCCAGCACCGACGCGACCAGCTTGATCCGCAACGGGACGCTGCGCAGTCGGCCCTTCGCCTCGTGCAGGACGCTCACCGGTTCACCGTGGTCCGCGACCGCGGGGCTCGCAGAACCGGCTCACTCCTCGCGCTCACGCTGCCGGCTTGCGCAGCACGTAGCCCACCCCGCGCAGGGTGTGGATCAGCCGGGGCTGCGTGTTGTCCACCTTGCGGCGCAGGTAGGAGATGTAGGACTCGACGATGTTGTCGTCGCCCCGGAAGTCGTAGTTCCAGACGTGGTCGAGGATCTGCGCCTTGCTGAGCACCCGGTTGGCGTTGAGCATCAGGTAGCGCAGCAGCTTGAACTCGGTCGGCGAGAGCTGCACCCGCTGGCCGGCCCGGTGCACCTCGTGGGTCTCCTCGTCCAGTTCCAGGTCGGCGAAGGTGAGCCGGGCGGGCGCGTGCTCCCCGGTGGCCGTACGCCGCAGCACCGCGCGGATCCGGGCGGTCAGCTCCTCCAGGCTGAACGGCTTGGTGACGTAGTCGTCGCCGCCCAGGGTGAGCCCGCGGATCTTGTCGTCGGTCGCGTCCCGGGCGGTGAGGAACACCACCGGGGTACGGGTGCCACCCTCGCGGAGCATCCGGATGACCTCGAAGCCGTCCAGGTCGGGCAGCATCACGTCGAGGACCACGAGATCGGGGCGGTGGTCCTTGGCCGTGCTCAACGCCGCGCTGCCGCTGGTGGCGGTGGCCACGTCGAATCCGGCGAAGCGCAGGCTGGCGGAGAGCAGTTCGAGGATGTTGGGATCATCCTCGACGACGAGCAGTCGCGCCTCGGTCTGGGTAGCGGCCATGCTCGCCATCATCCGCGACCCGGCTGCGCCGCCGCTGGACGCTTCCTGAAAAGACCCTGTGAGCCGCTCAGCGCAGCAGCCGGCGCAGCCCGTCGAGCGCGCCGTCGAGGACCCGGATCGCGGTGCGCAGCTGGTTGTCGGAGAGCCGCTGCGCCCGGACCAGGCCGCCGACCTCCATGGTGAAGGCGGCCAGCCGCTGGTCGAACTCGGTCAGCAGCGGCGAGGCGGCGGGGGCGGGCGCCGGCGGCGGGACCGGCCGGTCCCAGCGGGTCTGCCGGGTCTGCCGGGCCGCCTCGCGCAGCTCGCGCTTGAGGTCCCGCACCGAGCCGCGCACCTCGGACTGGATCTCCCCGGCGAGGGCGGAGAGGTCCTGCACCGAGGCGGTGATGTCGGCCTCCAGGGTGCTCAGCTCGGCGGCGCGCTGCCGTAGCTCCGCCCGGCCCGCCTCGGTGATCTCGTAGACCTTGCGACCGCCGGCTGCGGTGTGGCTGACCAGCCCCTCCACCTCCAGCCGTTGCAGCCGGGGATAGATGGTGCCGGCGCTGGGGGCGTAGAGGCCGAGGAAGCGCTCCTCCAGCAGCCGGATCAGCTCGTAGCCGTGCTTCGGCCCGCCGTCGAGCAGCTTGAGCAGGTAGAGCCGGAGCCGCCCGTGACTGAACACGGCGGTCACGGCAGCTCCTCCTGGTCGTCGTCCACCGGCCGGGCGAGCAGCGCGATGCTGCCCGACGTCGCGGAGGCCCAGAGCTTACCCTCGCCGGCGCCGAGGACGCCCTCGCTGTCGCGCACCGCGGCCATCCCCCGGCTGGCCAGCACCTGGGGGAAGCCGCTGGTGATGCGCCCGGAGGCGGTGTGCAGCCGGACGGCGAGGTCGCTGTCCTCCCGGACCCGGACGGTGATGCTGCCGGAGATGGTGCTGAGCCGGATCTCGCTGCCGCGAGGGTTGTCGAAGTCGCAGGTGATCGCGCCGGAGACGGTGTGCGCGCGGACCTGGCCGGGGGCGCTGTCGGCGAGGATGACCTCGCCGGAGACGGTCTCCAGGGTGAGCTCGCCGGCCACCCCGAGCGCCTCCACCGGGCCTGAGACGATCTTCGCAGCGGTGGTGCCGCGCAGCCCCATCAGGGTGATCCGGCCGGAGGTCACGTCGGCCCGGGTCCGCCCGCGCAGCCCGGAGGCGACCACGGCGCCGTCGACCAGGTCGAGGCTGACCGGTACGTGGGCGGGGACCGCGACGGAGACGTCGACCCGGGGCCAGCGGGCCAGCGGCCCCACCCACCGGAACACCTGCGACCAGCGGAACTTCCGCTCCTGGACGATGCTGAGCCGCCCGTCGCGGTACGCGACGTGGATCGGCCGCCCCTCGCCCCCGGCCTGGGTGATGTCCACCCGGGCCGGGCCGTCGGTGGCGACCACGGTGAGCCGGCCGCTGATCAGCCGCACGTCGAGCTCGGTGACCGGGTCGTCCAGCGTGAAGCGGCGCGGTTGCTCGACCGTCCAGTCGGCCATGGCGTCCTCCCCTCGACGCGCCCGGCCGACGGCCGGCGCTCAGGAGGAGAGCCTAACGCGATACATCGCGATAGAACAAGACTGTCGCGAGTCCGGTGTGTCAGGCCGCCAGGTCCAACTCCCGTCCGCCTGCGCAGGCACCGAGCCCAACCGGCGCCGGCCCGGCAGCCGACGCCCCGCTCGCCACGACCGCCGCGAGGGGGTGCGGACCGGCCGGCAGGGCCACCGGACGGGACACGGCGGGCCGGACCGGCACCAGGTGGACCGCCGACTCGGCCGCCCGGGCCAGCGCCCGCCGGTCCGCGCCCGGTGCCGGGTGCAGCGCCGCCGCCACCCGCACGGTGACCACCAGGTCGCGGGCGGCGAGCACCCGGCGTACCGACCGCCAGAGGGTGTCGTCGCCGAGGAAGGCGGCCGCCGTGGTGGCCTCCCCGGTGGCGGCGCAGCGGTAGCCGACCCGCAGCGGCACCACCGGCGCCCCGGCGTCGATCGCCGCCTGGAACACCGCCGGCCGGAACCCCCGCCCCGGCCGGCAGTCGCCGGCGGTCGCCGTGCCGCACCAGGTCGTACCCTCCGGAAAGACCGCGACCGGGTCACCCGCCCGCAACGCCCGGGCGATCCGGGCGACCGTCGCGGGCAGCTCGCGGGGCCGGGCCCGGTCGACGAAGAGCGCACCGCCCGCGCGGGCCAGCACCCCGACCAGCGGCCAGGACCGCACCTCCCGCTTGGCCAGCATCCGGGCCGGCGCGACGGTGAGCACCGCCAGCACGTCCAGCCAGGAGACGTGGTTGGCGACCAGCAGCGCCCGCCGGCGCGGCGGCCGGCCCCGCACCTCCAGCCGGACCCCGAGGGCGCGCGCCGTCGCCCGGGCCCACGCACGGAGCGCGGTCGCCCGCGACGCGGCCGGCAGCACCGGCAGCAGCCCGGCCAGGCCGGCCCCGACCAGCAGCATCCCGAGTACGCCCAGCAGCCGCGCCGCCCGCCGGGCGACGGGTACGGCGGGCACCTGACCGGGCACCGGCAGGCAGTCCGGGCCGCAGCCGGAGCTGGGGCGCCAGAGTTCGGCGCTCACCGCTGTCCCCCGCCGAGGAAGTGCCGCAGGTAGCGCGGGTTCATCCGGTCCAGGGAGAAGAGCACGTAGAAGTCGGCCACCCCGAAGTCCGGGTCGTACGCGGGCTCCCCGGCGATCCAGGCGCCCAGCCGCAGGTAGCCGCGGAGCAGCGGCGGGACCAGCGCCTGCCCGGCGGCGCCGCCCTCGGCGGAGTCCGGCGGCACCACCCCCGGTTCGGCGAACCACGGGCGCAACGGGCGGACCCGCAGCAGCGGCGGGGCCAGGTGCCGAGCGCGCACCCGGGCCCACACCTCGGCGGCGGCCCGGCCCCCGTCGCCCACCGGAACCGAGGCGCAGCCGCCCAGCCAGCGGGAGCCGCGCAGGTGCAGGTAGCGGGTGATGCCCGCCCACATCAGGTTGATCACGGCACCCGAGCGGTGGTCGGGGTGGACGCAGGAGCGGCCGGCCTCCACCAGCACGTCGCGCAGCGGGTCCAGGGCGGTCAGGTCGAACTCGCCCTCGGCGTACCGGCGGTCGGTGCGCCCCGGCGGCAGCAGCCGGTACGTGCCGACCACCGCCCCGGTGCGCTCCTCGCGCACGATCAGGTGGTCGCAGTGGGTGTCGAGGTCGTCGACGTCCAGTCCGGCCCCGCCCAAGCGCAGGGTCGCGCCGAGCTCGGTGGCGAAGACCTCGTGGCGCAGTCGTTGCGCGGCCGCGACCTGGGTCGGGTCGTCGGCGATCAGCAGGGTGTATCCGCTGGTCGTCAGGGGTGCGCCAGCGGCGTGCAGAACGGCCATGGCACCTGTCTAGGTGGCCGGGGTTGCCGGCCGCCCCGGCGACGGGTGTCGATCCGGTGAACGCCGGCCGGCGGTCGGCTGCGACCGCCGGCCCCGGTGGGCTCCCGACAGTCCGCCGGGCCGACGTGCGAGGCTGCCCCGGCGGACCCCGGCGACGGCGCCGGGCACGACGGAGGTGCGTCGATGATCATCGAGTCCCGGTTCAACGGGCCGCCCGGTTCGGGCAACGGCGGGTGGAGCGCCGGCGTCTTCGCCGAGGCGTACGGGGGTGACCGGCCGGTCGAGGTGACGCTGCGCCGCCCGCCCCCACTGGAGACCCCGCTGACCCTGGCCGACGGCGACGTCCTCGACCCGGACGGGCAGCTCGTCGCCCAGGTGCGCCCGACCGACGACCCGCCCCCGGCGGTCGCCCCGGTGGACCCGGCCACGGCGGCGGCCGCCTCGACGGCGTACCCCGGGCTGCGGGACCACCCCTTCCCCGGCTGCTACGTCTGCGGCCCGGACCGCGCGGACGGCCTGCGGATCTTCCCCGGCCGGTTGCCGGACGGGCGGACCGCCGCGCCGTTCCGCGCGCCGGATCGGGTGGTGGCCGCGACCGTCTGGGCCGCGCTGGACTGCCCGGGCGGCTGGGCGGTCATCGCCCCGGGCCGGCCGTACGTCCTCGGCCGGGTGGCCGCGATCGTCGACGCGCTGCCCCGGCCCGGCGACGCGTGCGTGGTGACCGGCGAACTGGTCGCCGGCGAGGGGCGCAAGGCGGTCGTGCACACCAGCCTGTACGGCCCGACCGGCATGCTGCTCGGCCGGGCCCGGGCCACCTGGATCGCGCTGCCCCCGCAACCGGCGTCTCGTCCCTGAGGACGAGCCCCTCCTGCGTGAGGTGGAGCCGGGTCTACGGCCCGTGCCTGATTGACCAGCTTGCGCGCGCTTGCCAGGCTGTGCCCGGCGCTTACCGCAACGGCGCCGCACACCGTGGCGCGTGACGCGCCGCCGCACGGGAGGAGCACGATGTCCGACGGGCAGTGGAGCCCCAGCACCGGGACGGGCCAGATCGTGGTGTCCGGACTGACGAAGCACTACAAGAACGTCCGGGCGGTGGACAACCTGTCCTTCACCGTCGAACCGGGGCGGGTGACCGGCTTCCTCGGCCCGAACGGCGCCGGCAAGACCACCACGCTGCGCATGCTGCTGAACCTGGTCACCCCGACCAGCGGCACGGCCACCGTCGACGGGGTCCGCTACGCCGACCTGACCGACCCGCTGCGGCACGTCGGCGCGGTGCTGGAGGCGTCCAGCGCCCACAAGGGCCGGACCGGCCTCAACCACCTGCGGGTGATCTGCGCGGCGGCCGGACTGCCCCGGCAGCGCGCCGACGAGGCGCTGGCCCTGGTCGGCCTGACGCCGGCCGCCCGGCGCAAGTTCAAGGGCTACTCGCTGGGCATGAAGCAGCGGCTCGGCATCGCCGCCGCGATGCTCGGTGACCCCCGGGTGCTGATCCTGGACGAGCCGGCCAACGGGCTGGACCCGGAGGGCATCCGATGGATGCGCGGGTTCCTCAAGAGCCTGGCCCAGGAGGGCCGCACCGTGCTGGTCTCCAGCCACCTGCTCTCGGAGATGCAGCTGCTCGCCGACGACGTGGTGATCATCGCCGCCGGCCAACTGGTCCGGCAGGGGCCGGTGGAGCAGGTTATCGGCTCGATGGCCCAGGGCGTCCGGGTGCGGGTGCGCACCCCGCAGGCCGACGAGCTGGTCGCCGCGCTGAAGGCGCAGTCGGCCACCGTCACGCCGGACGAGCACGGCGTCCTGCTGGTGGACGGGGCGGACGCCCCGACCGTCGGCCGGGTCGCCCTGGCCGCCGGAGTGGAACTGCACGAACTCACCACGGAACGGCCCGACCTGGAAGGGGTCTTCCTGGAGCTGACGGCCGGAAAGGCGGGCATCCGATGAACCTGGTCCGATCCGAGCTGCTCAAGATCCGTACCACCAACACCTGGTGGCTGTTCGGCCTCGGCGCGCTGGTCACCCTGATCCTGGCGTTCCTGGTCAACGCGGTGAACGCGAACATCACCCTCAGCGGCCCGCAGGACGTGGAGGGCCTGCCACCGGAGCAGGCCGAGCAGGTCCTCGCCTCGGCCGACGAGGTCTTCCAGGCGGCGAACCTGTTCACCTCGGGGCAGTACTTCGGGCTGCTCTTCGTGCTGCTGCTCGGCATCATCGTGGTGACGAACGAGTTCTACCACCAGACCGCGACGACCACCTTCCTCACCACTCCGCACCGGACCGTGGTGGTCACCGCCAAGCTGGTCACCGCGGCGCTGATCGGCGCCTTCTTCTGGCTGGTCACCACGGCGCTGACCGTGCCGGCGACGCTGATCTTCTTCTCGGTGAAGGGGTGGGACGCGCACCTGGGCGACTGGGACATCACCCGGGCGATCCTGCTGAACCTGCTGGCGTACGTGCTCTGGGGCATCTTCGGCGTCGGCTTCGGCGTGTTGATCCGCAGCCAGATCGGGGCGACCATCACCGCGGTGGTGCTCTACCTGGTCGGCACGACGGCGGCGAACCTGATCTTCTTCCTGCTCCAGCAGTGGCTGGAGCAGGACTGGATCGGCAAGCTGGCGGTGATCGTGCCGTCCACCGCGTCCTCGCTGATGATCAGCGGCACCGAACTGCCGGGCAACCCGCCGCAGTGGGTGGGCGCGGCGGTCCTGATCGCGTACGCCGTGCTGACCTCGGCGGCCGGCAGCCTGATCATGCGGCGCCGCGACATCGCCTGAGCCGGACGGGCCGGCGGCCCCGGGTGGTGGCGATCACGTCACCGCCCGGGGCCGCCGGCGTTTAGCAGGAGTCGACGCGACACGCAGCGTTTGCTGAACTTCTGGCATCTTCTGTGAAACGGACCACCCGTCGGAGGCGGAAATGCCTGCGGCATTCGTACGGCGTAGCCTGGGAGCCGTCTCCCGTCCGCTCGTAACGGGCACGGGTGCCACCGCGTGACATACGAACCCGCGTGAAAGAGGCGATTACCGGCCGTGTCGACCCAGCAGACTTCGCAGGAGAACCCACTGGCGGGTTTCGGCCCCAACGAGTGGATCGTCGAGGAGATGTACCAGCGCTACCTCGCCGACCCGTCGAGCGTCGACCCGGCCTGGCACGACTTCTTCGCCGACTACCGGCCCGCTCCGGGGGCCGCTACGCCGCGCCCCGCGGAGGAGAAAACCCAGGTCAAGCCCGCCCCCGCCGAGCCGGCCGGGCAGCAGGAGGCCGCCGTGACCGTGACGCAGCCGGCCGCGCCGGCCAAGCCGGCCCCGGCCGCCAAGGCCGCGCCCGCCAAGCCGGCGCCCGCCAAGGCCGCCCCGGCCAAGCCGGCCGCCAAGGCCCCGACCGCGAGCGCCGCGGGCACCACCCCGCTGCGCGGCGTGGCCGCCAAGATCGTGCAGAACATGGACGCCTCGCTGGCCGTGCCGACCGCGACCAGCGTGCGCGCGGTCCCGGCCAAGCTGCTGGTCGACAACCGCATCGTGATCAACAACCACCTCGCCCGCGGGCGCGGCGGCAAGGTGAGCTTCACCCACCTGATCGGGTACGCGCTGGTCCGGGCGCTGGTCGAGCACCCGGAGATGAACAACTCCTTCGCCGAGGTCGACGGCAAGCCGGCGCTGGTCCGCCCGGAGCACGTCAACCTGGGCATCGCCATCGACCTGGCCAAGCCGGACGGCTCCCGCAACCTGGTGGTGCCCTCCATCAAGGCGTGCGAGCAGATGGACTTCCGGCAGTTCTGGCAGGCGTACGAGGACATCGTCCGGCGCGCCCGCCGCAACGAGCTGACCATGGAGGACCACGGCGGCACCACCATCTCGCTGACCAACCCGGGCGGCATCGGCACGGTGCACTCGATCCCCCGGCTGATGCAGGGCCAGAGCGCCATCATCGGCGTCGGCGCGATGGAGTACCCGGCGCCGTACCAGGGCATGAGCGAGGCCACCCTGGCCGAGCTGGCGGTCAGCAAGATCATCACGCTGACCAGCACGTACGACCACCGGATCATCCAGGGCGCGCAGTCCGGCGAGTTCCTCAAGGTGATGCACGAGCTGCTGCTCGGCGAGCGCGGCTTCTACGACCAGATCTTCACCTCGCTGCGCATCCCGTACGAGCCGGTGCGCTGGATGCGGGACGTCGCGGTCGACTCCGAGGGCCAGATCAACAAGACCGCGCGGGTGCACGAGCTGATCCACGCGTACCGGGTGCGCGGCCACCTGATGGCCGACACCGACCCGCTGGAGTTCAAGATCCGGAAGCACCCGGACCTGGACGTCCTCCAGCACGGGCTGACCCTGTGGGACCTCGACCGGGTCTTCCCGGTCAACGGCTTCGCCGGCCGCCAGCGGATGAAGCTGCGCGAGATCCTCGGTGTGCTGCGCGACTCGTACTGCCGCCGGGTCGGCATCGAGTACATGCACATCCAGGACCCGGAGGAGCGGCGCTGGATCCAGGAGCGGATCGAGCGCAAGTACGAGAAGCCCGCCCCGGACGAGCAAAAGCACGTGCTCAACCGGCTCAACGCCGCCGAGGCGTTCGAGACCTTCCTCCAGACCAAGTACGTCGGGCAGAAGCGTTTCTCGCTGGAGGGCGGCGAGTCGCTGATCCCGCTGCTCGGCGAGATCCTGGAGTGCTCCGCCGAGGGCGGGCTGGACGAGGTCGTCATCGGCATGGCGCACCGCGGCCGGCTCAACGTGCTGGCCAACATCGTCGGCAAGCCGTACGAGAAGATCTTCTCCGAGTTCGAGGGCCACCTGGACCCGCGCTCGACCCAGGGCTCCGGCGACGTGAAGTACCACCTGGGCCAGAACGGCAAGTTCACCACCCCGGACGGCGACCACGCGGTCAAGGTCTCGGTGGTGGCGAACCCGTCGCACCTGGAGGCCGTGGACCCGGTGCTGGAGGGCATCGTCCGGGCCAAGCAGGACCGGATCGACCTCAAGCTGGAGGGCTACACCGTGCTGCCGCTGGCGGTGCACGGTGACGCCGCCTTCGCCGGCCAGGGCGTGGTGGCCGAGACGCTCAACCTCTCCCAGCTGCGTGGCTACCGCACCGGCGGCACCGTGCACGTGGTGGTCAACAACCAGGTCGGCTTCACCACCGCCCCGGAGTACTCGCGGTCCAGCCTCTACAGCACCGACGTGGCCCGGATGATCCAGGCGCCGATCTTCCACGTCAACGGCGACGACCCCGAGGCCGTGGTCCGGGTCGCGCGACTGGCCTTCGAGTACCGGCAGGCGTTCAACAAGGACGTCGTGATCGACCTGGTCTGCTACCGCCGGCGCGGGCACAACGAGGGCGACGACCCCTCGATGTCCAACCCGGAGATGTACAAGATCATCGATTCGAAGCGCTCGGTCCGCAAGCTCTACACCGAGGAGCTGATCGGGCGGGGTGACATCACCGTGGAGGACGCGGAGGAGCTGCTGCGCGACTACCAGGGGCAGCTGGAGCGGGTCTTCAAGGCCACCCGCGACGCCGCCACCACCCCGCGCCAGCTGTCCCGGCCGCGCCGCGAGGAGGAGCCGGAGCCGCAGGTGGAGACCGCCACCGACGCCGCGGTGGTGAAGGCGATCGGCGAGGCGCACGTCAACCTCCCCGAGGGCTTCACCCCGCACAAGCGGATCCAGCAGCTGCTCGACCGGCGGGCGAAGATGTCCGTCGAGGGCAACATCGACTGGGGCTACGGCGAGATCATCGCGTTCGGCTCGCTGCTGCACGACGGGGTCACCGTCCGGCTCGCCGGCCAGGACTCCCGCCGCGGCACCTTCGTCCAGCGGCACGCCTCGGTGGTCGACGCCAAGACCGGCGACGACTACCTGCCGCTGCAGACGCTCACCGGCCACGGCGAGCGGTCCCGGTTCTTCGTGCACGACTCGCTGCTCTCCGAGTACGCCGCGATGGGCTTCGAGTACGGCTACTCGGTGGAGAACGTCAACGCGCTGGTGGCCTGGGAGGCCCAGTTCGGTGACTTCGTCAACGGCGCCCAGTCGGTGATCGACGAGTTCATCTCCTCCGGCGAGGTGAAGTGGGGCCAGCGCTCCGCGGTCACCCTGCTGCTGCCGCACGGCCACGAGGGGCAGGGCCCGGACCACACCTCCGGCCGCCCGGAGCGCTTCCTCCAACTCTGCGCCGAGGACAACATGCGGGTGGCCATCCCGACCACCCCGGCGAACTACTTCCACCTGCTGCGCCGTCAGGCCCTGTCGCCGAAGCGCAAGCCGCTGGTGGTGTTCACGCCGAAGTCGCTGCTGCGGCACAAGCTCTGCATCTCCCAGGTGGAGGACTTCACCACCGGCACCTTCCAGCCGGTGCTGGCCGACACCGCCGCCCCGGCGCCGGAGCAGGTGAAGCGGGTGCTGCTCTGCTCGGGCAAGGTCTACTACGACCTGTTCCAGGCCCGGGCCGAGCGCGGCGTCACCGACACCGCGATCATCCGGATCGAGCAGCTCTACCCGATGCCGGTCGAGGAGATCCGGGCCGCCCTGGCGCAGTACCCGAACGCCGAGGACTTCGCCTGGGTGCAGGAGGAGCCGGCCAACCAGGGCGCCTGGTCGTTCGTCGCGCTCAACCTGCTGGAGCACCTGGCCGACGTCCGGCTGCGGCGGATCTCCCGCCCGGCCGCGGCGGCCCCGGCGGTCGGCTCGGCCAAGATGCACGAGGTCGAGCAGACCGCGCTGATCGAGGCGGCCCTGCCCCGCCCGTGACCTGACCGCACCGCCGAGACCCGGGGCAGCGCCGTCCGCGTGACGGCACTGCCCCGGTCCCGTCGGCGGCCAACCACAAGGACGTACGGATGTACTTCACCGACCGTGGCATCGAGGAGCTCGTCGAGCGCCGGGCCGACGAGCAGATCAGCATCGAGTGGCTCGCCGAGCGCCTGCGCGACTTCGTCGACCTCAACCCCGAGTTCGAAACCCCCATCGAACGCCTCGCCACCTACCTGGCCCGCCTCGACGACGAAGACGACGAGTAACCGCCGTCCCCCTCCCCCGGGTGTCCACCCCGGTGATCATGAAGTTGGCCGGGTGTTTTCGCCCCTTTCACTGCCGCCAACCTCATGATCACCGGGGCGAAGGGACCGGGTGGGTGGGGCGGAGGTCCCGGGCGCGGGGGCGCGTGATCTTCTAGGGTGAAGGGCGTGGCCCGCAGCGTCTATCTGACCAGCGTGGGGTCCGGCGGGGGAAAGTCGACCATCGCCCTCGGCCTCGCGGAACTCCTCTCCCGACAGGTCGAGCGGATCGGCGCGTTCCGGCCGCTGGTCGCCGACACCGGCGCCGACCCCATCCTCGCCCTGCTCATCGACCGCTACCGGGTGGAGCTGCCGCAGCAGGAGCTGACCGGCGCCACGTACGCCGAGGCGAACGCCCTGGTCGCCGACGGGCGCCGGGAGGAGCTGATCTCCCGGATCGTCGAGCGCTACCGCGACGTCGAGCGGCGCTGCCCGGCGGTGGTCGTGGTGGGCAGCGACTTCGCCGACGGCGGCGACGGCGCGGGCCCCCGCGAGCTGGCCTTCAACGCCCGGCTGGCCACCGACTTCGGCAGCGTGGTGGTACCGGTGATCGACGGCTTCGGGCAGGAGCCGGAGTCGATCGCGGCGGCGGCGCGCGGGGCGTACCACGATCTGGAGGACCTGGGCGCGACGGTGCTGGCGGTGATCGCCAACCGGGTGCCGGGACCGATGACCCTGCCGGAGCTGCCCGTCCCCGCGTACGCCATCCCGGAGGTGCCGACCGTGTCGGCGCCGACGGTGGCCGAGGTGGCGGCGGCGCTCGGCGCCACCCTGCTCGCCGGGGACGACGCCGCGCTCGACCGCGACGTGCTCGACTACGTGGTCGGCGCCGCGCACGTGCCCACCCTGCTCGACCACCTCACCGAGGGCGCGCTGGTGATCACCCCCGGCGACCGGGCCGACCTGCTGGTCGCCGCCAGCGCCGCGCACGTCGCCGGGCAGGTCTCGGTGGCCGGGCTGGTGCTCACCCTCGGCGAACAGCCCGATCCCCGGGCGATGCGGCTGGTCGAGGGGCTCAACACCGGGCTGGCGGTGCTCTCCGTGCGCAGCGACAGCTACGACACGGTGGCCGCGTCCAGCCGGATCGAGGGCCGGCCGAGCCCGGCCAACCCGCGCAAGGTCGAGGCGGCGCTCGGCGCGTTCGAGGGCAACGTGGACACCGTCGACCTGGCCCGCCGGCTGCGGGTCAGCCGGTCCGAGCGGGTCACCCCGCTGATGTTCGAGTACGACCTGATCGACCGGGCCCGGGCCGCCCGCCGCCGGGTGGTGCTGCCCGAGGGGACCGAGGAGCGCATCCTGCGGGCGGCGGAGGTGCTGCTCCGGCGAGGCGTGGCCGACCTGACCCTGCTCGGCCGCCCCGACGAGATCGCCCGCCGGACCCGGGAGCTGGGCATCGACGTCACCGGCGCGGACGTGGTCGACCCGGTCACCAGCGACTGGCGCGACGAGTTCGCCGTCGAGTACGCGCGGCTGCGCGGCCACCGGGGGGTCACGGTCGAGCTGGCGCACGACGTCGTGGCGCAGCCCAACTACTTCGGCACCATGATGGTGGCCACCGGGCACGCCGACGGCATGGTCTCCGGGGCCACCCACACCACCGCGGCGACCATCCGCCCGGCGTTCGAGATCATCCGGACCGTGCCCGGGCTCTCGGTGGCCTCCAGCGTCTTCTTCATGCTGCTCGCCGACCGGGTGCTGGTCTACGGCGACTGCGCGGTCAACCGCGACCCGGACGCCGCCCAGCTCGCCGACATCGCCATCTCCTCGGCCGACACCACCGCCCGGTTCGGCATCGAGCCGAGGGTGGCGATGCTGTCGTACTCCACCGGCGACTCGGGCGCCGGCGCGGACGTGGAGAAGGTCGCGGCGGCCACCAAGCTGGTCCGTGAGCGCCGCCCGGAGCTGCTGGTCGAGGGCCCGATCCAGTACGACGCGGCAATCGACCCGCAGGTCGCGGCGACGAAGCTGCCGCAGAGCGAGGTGGCCGGCCGGGCGACGGTCTTCATCTTCCCGGACCTGAACACCGGCAACAACACGTACAAGGCGGTGCAACGCTCGGCGGGGGCGGTGGCGGTCGGCCCGGTCATGCAGGGGCTGCGCCGGCCGGTGAACGACCTGTCCCGGGGCGCGACCGTCGCCGACATCGTGAACACCGTGGCGATCACCGCCATCCAGGCCGCCGCGGAGGCGTCATGACCGACCGGGTGCTCGTGCTCAACTGCGGTTCCTCGTCCGTGAAGTACCGGCTGTACGACGGCGAGACCGTCCGGGACTCGGGCACGGTGGAGCGGATCGGCGAGCCGGGGGGCGGGCCGGCCGACCACGCCACCGCCGTGCGGCAGATCCTCGACCGGCTCGACCTGACCGGGCTGGGCGCGGTCGGGCACCGGGTGGTGCACGGCGGCCGGCGCTTCAGCGAACCGGTGCTGGTCGACGACGGGGTGCTCGCCGCGATCCGGGAGCTGGTGCCGCTCGCGCCGCTGCACAACCCGGCCAACCTGGCCGGCATCGAGGTGGCCCGGGAGGCGCTGCCCGACCTCCCGCAGGTCGCCGTCTTCGACACCGCCTTCCACCACACGCTGCCCGAGGCCGCCGCCACCTACGCCATCGACCGGGAGATCGCCGAGCGCTACGGCGTCCGCCGGTACGGCTTCCACGGCACCTCGCACTCGTACGTCTCCCGGCGCACGGCGGAGCTGCTGGACCGCCCGTACGAGGAGCTGCACACGATCACCCTGCACCTGGGCAACGGGGCGAGCGTCTGCGCCGTCTCCGGCGGGCGCAGCGTGGCCACCTCGATGGGCATGTCCCCGCTGGAGGGCCTGGTGATGGGCACCCGCAGCGGCGATCTGGACCCGGCGGTCATCTTCCACCTGCGCCGCGAGGGCGGGATGGGGGTGGACGAGATCGACGACCTGCTCAACCACCGCAGCGGGCTGCTCGGTCTCACCGGTGTCAACGACATGCGCGAGGTACTGGCCCGGCGGGCCGCCGGGGATCCGGCCGCCGCGCTGGCCTTCGACGTCTACTGCCGGCGGATCACCGGGTACGTCGGGGCGTACTACGCGCTGCTCGGCCGGGTGGACGCGGTCACCTTCACCGCCGGGGTGGGCGAGCACGCCGCCGAGGTCCGGGCCGCGGCGCTGGCCGGGCTGGACCGGCTCGGCATCGCCGTGGACCCGGCGCGCAATGCGGGCGGCGGCGGCGACCGGGTGATCTCACCCGACGGGGCCGAGGTCAGCGTCTGCGTGGTCGGCACCGACGAGGAGCGGGAGATCGCCCGGGAGACCCGGGCGGTGGCCGCGGCCGCCGGCTGAGGGGAACCGGACCGGTCCGCGACCCACTACGAAGCTGATGACGGGAACGACTCACCGGGTTGCCCCGCCGGGTGAGTCGTCTGCGTCATCAGGTTTGTAGCGGGTCGCGGTCAGATCGGGTCCCGACCCGACGCGCCGAGGCGATCAGCCCAGGGCCAGCCAGGCGGCGACGGTGACCAGCAGCACCGCGACGACCGCCGTGGCGACGATCAGCGGCAGCCGGGACGCCGCCTCTACGGACGCGGCGGGCTCCGCGTGGGCGAAGGCGCGGAACTGCTCGGTGTTGCCGCTGGGGTCCAGGTACTCGTCAGACATGCCGGAGACCCTAGCGAAACCCGGCACCCCGCACGGCCCCGCCGAACCCAGGGTGAGGCCTCCGATCCGAGCGGTGGACCGGAACCGGCCGGGCGGCGGGCGGCACCCGGTCCGGACGGCGGGGCCGGGATGGGCCGCCGGGCACCTACGGTGGAGGGATGGGGGTGCAGCGGCCGGTCGCCGCGCTGCTGACGGCGCTGCTGACGGCGCTGCTGGCCGGTTGCGGCCCGGCCATCGCCGCCGTCGGTGGGCCGCCGCCGGCCGGGCACGCCCCGGACCGGCTGCACCCGGTGGCGGTACGCACCCTCACCATCGACCCGACCGGGCCCCGCCCCCTGCCGGTGACGCTCTGGTACCCGAGCGAGGGCGGGCGGGTCGCCCCGGGACGGTTCCCGGTGGTGGTCTACAGCCACGGCCTGCACAGCCTGCCCGAGCTGCACACCGGGCTGACCACCCGCTGGGCGGCGGCGGGTTTCGTGGTGGCCGCGCCGACGTACCCGCACACCAACCTGCGGGCGCGGCAGTTCACCCGGGCCGACGTCCGGCACCAGCCGGCGGACGGCTGGCGGCTGGTGCGGCACCTCGTCCGCCTCGACACCCGGCGGGGGGACCCGCTGGCCGGGCACCTGGACGTCGCCCGGGTCGCCGCCGCCGGCCACTCGGCGGGCGGCTTCACCACCGCCGGCATGTTCACCTCGGGACGCTCGGCCCGGCTCCGCTCCGGGATCGTGATCGCCGGCGGCGGGCTGGCCGGGAGCTTCGCCGGGCCGCCCGCTCCCCTGCTCTTCGTGCACGGCACCGCCGACCCGGTCGTGCCGCTGGGCGTCGCTCGGGCCGCGTACGACCGAGCCGGCCCGCCGGCGGCCTTCCTGAGCGTGCTCGGGCAGGGGCACGGCGAGTACCTGACCCCGGGCCGCCCGGGCTTCGACCAGGTCCTCGCCACCACCACGGACTTCCTCCGCTGGACCCTCTACGACGACCGGGAGGCCGCCCGGCGGCTGCCGGCCGACGCCGTCGGCCCCGGCGTCACCGCCCTCCACGACCGCCTGCACCCGTGACGGTCACACTGCGTCCAACAGTGGTCGGTCACCCCGGTGACCCAGGCACAATCGGGTTCATGTCCCGTCGCCCCACCCCCGCCCTGCTCGCCGCCGCGCTGCTCTCCGTCGGTCTGGCCGGCTGCTCGGCGGCTCCCGCCCCGACCGCCCGGCCGGTCGCCCCGGCGGAGCCGCCGAAGGCCGCCACCCCGAGCCCGCGGGTGCCCGCCGGCACCGCGCCGACGGAGACCTTCGCCGTCGGCGTACGGCAGCTGAAGCTGAACCGCGACGGCGCCCGCCCGCTGCCCGTGACCCTCTGGTACCCGGCCCGGGGCGAGGCCGGCGGCCCGGCGCAGCGGGGGGCGAGCGTGGCGGACGGACGGTTCCCGGTGGTGATGTTCAGCCACGGCCTCAACGGCCGGCCGAACGACTACGCGGAGCTGCTCACCCGCTGGGCGACGGCCGGGTTCGTGGTGGCCGCGCCCACCTTCCCGCACACCAGCCGGGGCGCCGACGGCAACGTGCTCGACGTGCTCAACCAGCCCGCCGACGTCTCGTACGCGCTGGACAAGGTGCTCGCGCTGGACGGGACGGCCGGCGACCCGCTGCGCGGCCGGCTGGCCGCCGACCGGGTGGCCGCGGCCGGGCACTCGGCCGGCGGGGTGACCACCATCGGCCTGTTCACCGCGGGCCGGGACGAGCGGCTGGACGCCGGGGTGGTCTTCGCCGGCACCGCGCTCGGGGTCGGCACCGCCTTCGCCGGGGCCGCCGCGCCGCAGCTCTTCGTGCACGGCGAGGCCGACGAGGTGATCGACTACGCCGCCGGCAAGGCGGTGTACGACGCGGTCCCCTGGCCGAAGGCGATGCTGAGCCTGCCGAAGGGGGACCACGGCCGCGCCCTGCTCACCGACGGCGCGGCGCTGCGGGTGGTCGCCGACACCACGTCGGAGTTCCTCCGCTGGACCCTCTACGGCGACCCGACCGCCCGGGACCGTCTCCCCACCGACGCCGCCCGCGGCAACCTCGCCACCCTCGACAACCGCCTCTGACGGGCGCACGCACGGAGAAAGAGTGGCCATCCGACGCGGAATGGCCACTCTTTCCGGAAAGTGCCGGGACCTTGGGGTGAGGGGTGGGGGTCAGGCGGTGTGGTCGAGGACGACCTTGCCGAAGACCTCGCCGGAGTGCAGGCGGGCGAAGGCGTCCTCCACCTTGCTGAACGGCACCACGCTGTCCACCACCGGGCGCACCTCGTGCTCGGCGCAGAAGGCCAGCAGGTCGGTCAGCTCGTCCGGGGTGCCCATGGAGGTGCCGAGGATCTCCAACTGCATGGCGAAGACGCGACGCAGGTTGATCTTCGGCTCGTGCCCGGCGGTGGCCCCGGAGACCACGATCCGGGCCAGCGGGGCGGCGGACTTCAACGAGTGGTCGAAGGTGGCCGCGCCGACCGTCTCGATCACCACGTCGACCCGCTCGGGCAGGCGCGCGCCGGGTTCCAGCGCGGTCGCCCCGAGGGCGGCGATCCGCTCCCGCTTGCCGGCGTCGCGGCTGGTCGCGTACACCCGCTTGCCGAGCGCCACGGCGAGCGCGACGGCGGCGGTCGCCACGCCGCCACCCGCGCCCTGGACCAGCACCGAATCGCCGTCGTCGATCCGGCCCTTGGTGGTCAGCATCCGCCACGCGGTCAGCCAGGCCGTGGGCAGGCAGGCCGCGTCCGTCGCCGACAGGCCCGCCGGCAGCGGGATCAGGTTCACCCGGGGTACGGCCACCCGCTCGGCGAAAGTGCCGGGGAAGTGCTCGGAGAGGATGGAGACGCCGCGCGGGTCACCGGCGGTGGGCACCACCGGGTAGATGACCACCTCGTTGCCGTCCGGGTCGGTGCCGACCGCGTCGCAGCCCAGGATCATCGGCAGCTGGTCGCGAGTCAGTCCCACCCCGCGCAGGGACCACAGGTCGTGATGGTTGAGCGAGCTGGCCCGCACCTGCACGGTCACCCAGTCGTCGTACGGGTGGACCGGCTCGGGACGGTCGCCGACGGTCAGCGCGGCGAGCGGGTTGTCGGTGTCGAAGCTCGAGGCATAGGCGGCACGCATGGTCGGCACCGTAACAAGCAGAGCCGCCCTCGACACAGCGCCCACAGCCGTAACCTGCGCCGCACGGCGGCGAAAGGGTGGCCGCCCGACGCCGGGCGGCCACCCTTTCCGAGGAACTGCGGGGGTCAGGCGCGGGCGACGCCGTCGCGCCGGGCCGCCTCGGCGACCGCCGCCGCCACCGCCGGAGCCACCCGGGGGTCGAGCGGGGAGGGCACGATCGCGTCGGCGGTGAGCGACCCGGCCACCACCCCCGCGATCGCGTCCGCCGCGGCCACCTTCATCCCGTCGGTGATCCGGGTGGCCCGGGCGTCCAGCGCGCCCCGGAACACGCCGGGGAAGGCCAGCACGTTGTTGATCTGGTTGGGGTAGTCGCTGCGCCCGGTCGCCACCACCGCGACGTGCCGGGCGGCCACCTCGGGGTGCACCTCGGGGTTGGGGTTGGCCAGCGCGAAGACGATGCCGCCGGGCGCCATCCCGGCGATGGCCGCCTCGGGGATCTGCCCGCCGGAGACGCCGACCAGGACGTCCGCGCCGCGCAGCGCCTCGGTGATGTCGCCGTGGCGGCCCTCGGCGTTGGTGGACTCGGCCAGCTCGGCCTTGGTGCCGGTCAGCCCGTCGCGGTGCCGGCCGATGATGCCCTTGGAGTCGCAGACCACCACCTGGTCGGCGTTCACTCCCCCGGCGACCAGCATCTTCGTCACCGCCACCCCGGCCGCGCCGGCGCCACTGACGGCCACCCGAAGGTCGCCGAGCTTGCGGTTGAGCAGCGTCGCCGCGTTGCGCAGCGCGGCCAGCACCACGATGGCGGTGCCGTGCTGGTCGTCGTGGAAGACCGGGATCGCCAGCGCCTCGTCCAGCCGGCGTTCCACCTCGAAGCAGCGGGGGGCGCTGATGTCCTCCAGGTTGATCCCGCCGAACGAGGGGGCGAGGGCGGTCACCGTCGCCACGATCTCGTCCACGTCCTGGGTGTCCAGGCAGATCGGTACCGCGTCCACGCCGGCGAACTGCTTGAACAGCACCGCCTTGCCCTCCATCACCGGCAGCGCGGCGCGCGGGCCGATGTTGCCGAGGCCGAGTACGGCGGAGCCGTCGGTGACCACGGCGACGGTGTGCGACACCCACGTGTAGTCGTCGGCCAGGGCCGGGTCGGCGGCGATCGCCTCGCACACCCGGGCGACGCCGGGGGTGTAGGCGAGGGAGAGGTCCTCCCGGCTGGTCAGCGGGACCGTCGAGGTGACGGCCATCTTGCCGCCGACGTGCAACCGGAAGACGGGATCAGCGGGATCCACGGTGGACGCAGACATGGTGACTCCAGGATCTGTCGAGCAGACGGAGCGGCCGGCGCGGGCGCGAGGTGAGGCGCCTGGCGGCGGCACGCGGTGCGGGGGGTCACCCGGGCACTTTCCGAGCATAGTCACGGGACGGGTGCGCCGATGTGAGCAGGGTCATAACGGCGCGCGGGGCAGTCGCCCGGGGCGGGGCCAGTAGCGGTACACCACCCGGCCGAGCACGTCGGCCACGCCGTGCGCCCGGGAGTCGTCGGTGACGAGTCCGTTGTCGCCGCGTACCCACCAGCCGCCGTCCTGCGGGCGGACCGCGCGCTTGACCACCAGCAGCTCCGGCCGGGTCCGGAAGACCGCGACCACGACGTCGCCCGGCCGGACCGGCCGGCCACCGCGACGCACCAGTACGGCGTCCCCGTGCCGCAGCGTCGGCGCCATGGACGGGCCGGTCACCCCGACGGCCGTGAGCCGACGGGGCAGCCGTGCCGGCGGGCCCGCCCCCTCGACCGTCACCACGTTTCCCCTCCGCCCCTGTCGGGGACCTCCCCAGGAGTAATGTCGGCTTGGATCATCGCAAACATCCCGTGGAGGACTCTGATGCGACTTCCCCGCATCCTTTCGCCCCGTCTGACCGCCAGCGCCCACTGCGACCTGCCGTGCGGCGTCTACGACCCGGCCCAGGCCCGGATCGAGGCCGAGTCGGTCAAAATGATCTGCGAGAAGTACCAGTCGAACACCGACCCGGAGTTCCGCACCCGGGCCATCCTCATCAAGGAGCAGCGGGCCGACCTCGTGAAGCACCACCTGTGGGTGCTCTGGACCGACTACTTCAAGCCGGCCCACTTCGAGAAGTACCCGCACCTGCACCAGCTCTTCAACGAGGCCACCAAGATGGCGGGTGCGGCCGGCGCCAAGGGCGCGACCGACCCGAGCAAGGCCGACGAGCTGCTGCAGAAGATCGACGAGATCTCGAAGATCTTCTGGGAGACCAAGAAGGCGTGACCCTGGCCTCCCCGGCACCGACGATCCGGCCGGCGCGTCCCGAGGACGTGCCGGCCGTCGTCGCGATGGTGCACGAACTCGCCGACTACGAGCGCGCCGCCGACCAGTGCCGGCTCACCCCGGAGCAGCTCGACGCCGCCCTGTTCGCGACCGCGCCGGCGTTGTTCGGGCACGTCGCGGTGGACGACCGGGACGAGCCGGTGGGGTTCGCGCTCTGGTTCCTCAACTTCTCCACCTGGGCCGGCGTGCACGGCGTCTACCTGGAGGACCTGTACGTCCGCCCCGACCACCGGGGCACCGGCGCCGGCCGCCTGCTGCTCGCCGCGCTCGCCGCGATCTGCGTGGAGCGCGGCTACGAGCGGCTGGAGTGGTGGATGATCAACTGGAATCCGGCGGCCCGCTTCTACGCCTCCATCGGGGCGGTGCAGCTGGACGAGTGGGTGCCGTACCGGCTCAGCGGGCCGGCGCTGCACGGGCTGGCCGCGCAGTCGACCACGGCCCCCACCCGGCCGGACGCCTGAGGGGGTAGAGTCCCCGACCGGGGGGATGAGGCGTGACTCAACTGACCGGCCAGCCGACGACCGACGACGACGTCGTGCACCTCACCGTGCCCGCCGACGGCGGTTACCTCGGTGTGCTGCGCACCGCCACGGCGGGGCTCGCGGCCCGCCTCCAGTTCGCCCTCGACGAGATCGAGGACCTGCGCATCGCCGTCGACGAGGCCTGCGCCATGCTCCTCGCCATCGCGACCCGCGACGCCGAACTGGAGTGCCGATTCTCGGTCACCGAGGACGCGCTCACCGTCGAGGTGACCGTGCCGACCGTGCGGGGCGCCACGCTGCCGTCGGAGTCCTCGTTCGCCTGGAAGGTGCTCACCGCGCTGACCACGGCCGCCTCGGCCGAGGCGGCCGACGGCCGGGCCACCATCTCGCTGCTGACCCGCCGCTCCTCCGGCTACTGAGCCGCGGGGCCGCCTCCGGCGGTCACCGGAACCCGAGGGCCCGCGTGGTGGGCGGGCTGACCAGCAGCGCGCAGACACCGACACCGAGCGCCATCAGCGGTACGCCGAGCCACCCCATGCCGCCGGAGATCATGAACCAGCCGACCGGCAGCAGCATCAGCTGAAGCACCATCGCGGGCGCCCGGGCACCCGCCCGCCGACGGGCCAGCGCCGCGCCGAGGGCCCAGAGGGCGGCGGCACCGGCGACCGCGAACCCGGTCACGAAGAGTGCCGACACCAGATCCGTCTTGGCGGCGGTCAGGTCGGCCCAGATCAGCCAGGCGGCGAGCAGCGCCAGCGCGACCGCCTCGCCGCGCAGCAGCCGTACCGCCCAGCGGAGGGTGTCGGGTACCGGGTCGGAGTCGATGGTCACGCGCGCCACGATACTCGTGGCGGATCGCGGTACAGTGCCGCCCATGCGGGCCGTCCTGGTGGTCAATCCGAAGGCCACCACCACCAGCGAGCGCAGCCGGGACGTGCTGGTCCGGGCGCTGCGCAGCGAAGTAGACCTGTCGGTGCGGTACACCCGGCGACGGGGTCACGCCATGGACATCGCCAAGGAGGCGGCCGCCGAGGGGGTCGACGTCGTCGTCACCCTGGGTGGCGACGGGACGGTCAACGAGGTGGTGAACGGCCTGATGGCTGCCGCGCCGGCGGCCACCCGTCCCGGCCGTACGTCCGCCGAGCGACTGCCCGCGCTGGCCACCGTGCCGGGCGGTTCGACGAACGTCTTCGCCCGCGCCCTGGGGCTCCCCCGGGAGTGGCCCGAGGGCACCAGCATGATCCTGGAGGGGCTGCGGCTGGGCCGCTCGCGGACGATCGGGCTGGGCCGGGCCGACGACCGCTACTTCACCTTCTGCGCCGGCTTCGGGGTGGACGCCGCGGTGATCCACCGGGTGGAGCAGGCCCGCCGGCGCGGCCGGGTCTCCACACCGGCGCTCTACTTCCGCTCCACGCTCAGCCAGTACTTCCTCGGCTCGGACCGGCGGCACCCGGCGATCAGCCTGGAGCGCCCCGGTGAGGTGGCCGAGGGAGAGCTGGCCACGGTCATCATCCAGAACTGCTCCCCGTGGACGTACCTGGGCGACCGGGAGATCAACCCGAACCCGGAGGCGTCGTTCGACCTGGGGCTGGACGTGCTGGCCCTGCGCCAACTCCGGGTCGCCAGCACCACACGCACAGTGACGCAGTTCCTGTCCCGACACCCCGATCCGCGGGGCAAGCAGGTGCTCCGGCTGCACGACGTGGCCGAGTTCACGCTGATCAGCGCCCGCCCGCAGGCGTTCCAGCTCGATGGCGACTACCTTGGCGAACGGGAGAAAGTCAGATTCACATCCGTTCCCGACGCACTGAGAGTAATCTGCTAGGTCTCGGGTAACGCCCTAGGTCGGCGGGTCGTTACACCGCACGACGCGGTGGCCGCCGCCACGAGAAGGGGTGGTGCCGGAAATGTCAGCAATGTCACGCGCAGTGTACTATATTGATCCTCGACTGTGGTACGCCGGGTAACCAGGGACGCCTGAAATCCGGACAAAAGTGTCGTGAGCTTGCTCACCGTACGGAGTTTTTCCTCGCGTCACCCTTGACATCGACGGCGTTCGTGAAAGTATTCACAAGCGAACTTGAGTTACCGGGACATTGCCTGGATATGCTCGTCAGGTTGAGCTGTTCCAGCAGGTCCAGGGGCTGAACAAACCTGCTCACGCACTGCCGAATAGTCGGACGCGAACCGTCACGACCGGCACTGCGGACGCATATAGAAAAAGCACCAGCGTTATCTGCCACCCATCCAGAATGAGGAGTGTTGCCGCCATGGACTGGCGCCACGATGCCGTCTGCCGCGACGAGGACCCGGAGCTGTTCTTCCCGATCGGGACGTCCGGTCCGGCCCTCCTGCAGGTGGAGCAGGCCAAGGCCGTCTGCCGGCGCTGCCCGGTGACCGACCACTGCCTGCAGTGGGCGCTGGAGTCCGGTCAGGACGCCGGCGTCTGGGGCGGGATGAGCGAGGAGGAGCGCCGCGCGGTGAAGCGCCGCGGCGGCATCCGGGTGCTGCGCGCTCACTCTGCCTGACCCACCACATAGTCGTACGCCCCGGCCGGGTCCACCGGCCGGGGCGTTCTGCTGTCCGGACGCCGCACGGCTGCTCCGGTACCCGCCGGGGCACCGATTCGATCATCACCGGCACCGTGAGCCCGGTCACCACCGCCGCACCGCGTCGACCCGCCGCAGCACCAGCTCGGCCAGTTCGGGCGCATCGGTCAGCGGCGCGCTGACCGCCACCGCGCCGGCCTCGCCGGCGGCCCGCACCACCGCGTCGTGGAAGAGCCCCGGCGCCAGGAAGTACGCCGCCACGGCCACCCGTCGGGCACCGGCCGCGCGCAGCCGGGCCACCGCGACGTCCACCGTCGGCGGCGCCGCCGAGGCGTACGAGACGGTGCAGGGCACCCGCAGGTCGGCGGCGAGCGCCGCGGCGACCCGGCCCACCGAACCGCGCGCCCGGGCGTCCCTGGTGCCGGCCGCCGCCAGCACCAGGGCGTCGAAGCCACCCGGCGTCGCGTCCGCCAGCCGGCGCCGCAGCCCGGCCAGCAGCCGGGCGTCGACCGTGCCGTCGGCGGGGCCGAGCACGTCGGTGACGCGTACCCCCAGCTCCGTCGCCGTCTCGCGGGCCGCCGCCACCGCCGTCGGGACGTCCACCCGCCGGTGGTAGGCGGCGGTGAGCAGCAGCGGCACCAGCACCGCCCGGGTGTGCCCCGCCGCCGCCAACGTGCGCAGCACCGCCGTCGGGTCCGGTGCGGTGTGATCCAGCCAGCTCGGCAGGACCGCCGTCCCGGGCCGGGCCGCCTCGACCGCCCGGGCCAGGGCCCGGGTCGCCTCGGCCGCCCGGGGATCACGGCTGCCGTGCGCCACCAGCACCACCGGCGGCACGCCACCCGGCACCGGCCCGGGCCGACTCGCCGCCGCCCACCCGGGGCGGCCGTCGACCGGCGCGGCCGGTCCGGCGGCCCCCGGCGCGGTCTCCCCCGCGCCGGGAGCCGGCCCGGTCAGACGTGCAGACCGCACTCGGTCTTCTCGAACATGGCCCAGCGACCGGCCCGTGGGTCCTCGCCCGCCTTGGTACGCCGGGTGCACGGCCAGCAGCCGATCGAGCCGTAGCCCCGGCTGAACAGCTCGTTGACCGGGATGTCGTAGCGGGAGATGTAGGAGTCCACGTCGGCCTGTGTCCAGGCCGCGATCGGGTTGACCTTCACCTTGCCGCGCCGGGCGTCGAAGGTCACCACCGGCGTGTTCGCCCGGGTGGGCGACTCGTCCCGGCGCAGCCCCGCGGCCCAGGCGTCGTACCCGGACAGGGCCCGCTCCAGCGGCTCCACCTTGCGCAGCTGGCAGCAGTCGTCGGGCGAGCGGTTGAACAGCCGGGGGCCGTACTCGCCGTCCTGCTGGCCCACGGTGAGCCGGGGGCGGATCGAGCGGACGTTGACCGGCAGCCGGCGGGCCACCTCGTCGCGCACCTTCAGCGTCTCCGGGAAGTGCAGCCCGGTGTCGAGGAAGACCACGTCGACGCCGGGGGCGACCCGGGACACCAGGTGGGCCAGCACTCCGTCGGCCATCGAGCTGGTCACGCAGAACCGGTCGCCGAAGGTCTCGGCCGCCCAGCGGGCGATCTCCAGCGCCGGGGCGCCCTCCAGCTCCCGGCCGGCCCGCTCGGCCAGCGCGCGCAGCTCCTCGGGGTCGCGCCCGGCCGGTTCGGCCGGCTTCGGGCCGCCGATGCCGACCAGGCCCAGGTTCGCGGCGGACATCAGGTTCATCGGGCCACCGCCTTGGCGAGCAGGCCGGCGAACTTCACCGTGAAGACTCGAGCGCAGGCGTGGCACTCCCAGGCGCCGTGCCCGGCCTCGTTCGGCCGCAGGTCCTCCTCGCCGCAGTACGGGCAGTACAGCGGCGCGGAACGGGTTTCGCTACTCATCGAAGCTCCTCCTCGTCGACCCTGATCACCCAGTTGGCGAACGTCTCGCCCTCGGTCCGGCCGGCCAGGTAGCGGCGGGCCAGTCGTTCCACGTACTCGGGAAGCTCCTCGGCGGTGGTCTTCAGGCCGCGCAGCTTGCGCCCGAAGCCGGCGGTCTGCCCCTGAGCCATGCCCAGCCCGCCGCCGAGGTGCACCTGGAAGCCCTCCACCTGCCGGCCGTCCGGGCCGACCACCAGCTGCCCCTTGAGGCCGATGTCGGCGACCTGGGTACGGGCGCAGGCGTTCGGGCAGCCGTTGAGGTGGATGGAGATGTCGGCGTCGAAGTCGCGCAGCCGCTCCTCCAGCCGGGCCACCAGCTCCTCGCCGCGCGCCTTGGTCTCGACGATGGCCAGCTTGCAGAACTCGATGCCGGTGCAGGCCATGGTGCCGCGCCGCCAGGCCGACGGGCGGGCCTCCAGGCCGATCCCGCGCAGCGCGTCGACCAGGGACTCCGTCCGCTCCGGCGGCACGTCGAGCACCAGCAGCTTCTGGTACGGGGTGAGCCGTACCCGGTCGCTGCCGTGCGCCTCGACCGCGTCGGCCAGCTTCGCGAGCTGCCCGCCGGAGACCCGCCCGACCACCGGGGCGGCCCCGACGTAGTTGCGGCCGTCGCGCTGCCGGTGCACGCCGATGTGGTCGACCGGCCGGTCGGGCAGCTCCGGGGCCGGACCGTCGAGCAGGGTGCGGCCGAGGTACTCCTTCTCCAGCACCTCGCGGAACTTCTCCACGCCCCAGTCCGCGACGAGGAACTTCAGCCGGGCCCGGTTGCGCAGCCGGCGGTACCCGTAGTCGCGGAAGATGCCGACCACACCGGCCCACACGTCCGGCACCTCGTTCAGCGGCACCCAGACGCCGAGCCGCTTGGCCAGCATCGGGTTGGTGGAGAGGCCGCCGCCGACCCAGACGTCGAAGCCGGGGCCGTGCTCCGGGTGGTCGACGCCGAGGAAGGCGACGTCGTTCGCCTCGTACGGGGTGTCGACCAGCCAGGAGATCGTCGTCTTGAACTTGCGCGGCAGGTTCGAGTACGCCTTGTCGCCGACGTACCGGCGGACGATCTCGTCGATCGCCGGGGTCGGGTCGAGCAGTTCGTCGCGGGCCACCCCGGCGACCGGGCTGCCGAGCACGATGCGCGGGCAGTCGCCGCACGCCTCGGTGGTCTGCAGGCCGACCGACTCCAGCCGACGCCAGATCTCCGGCATGTCCTCGACCCGGATCCAGTGGTACTGGATGTTCTGCCGGTCGGTGATGTCGGCGGTGTCCCGGGCGAACTCGCGGGAGATGTCGGCGATCACGCGGAGCTGGGCCAGGTTGAGCTGCCCGCCGTCGACCCGCACCCGGAGCATGAAGAACTCGTCCTCCAGCTCGTGCGGCTCCAGCACGGCCGTACGGCCGCCGTCGATGCCCGCCTTGCGCTGGGTGTAGAGGCCCCACCAGCGGAACCGGCCCCGCAGGTCCTGCGGGTCGATGGAGGCGAAGCCGCGGTGGGCGTAGATGTTCTCGATCCGGGCCCGGACGTTCAGCGGGTCGTCGTCCTTCTTGATCCGCTCGTTGGCGTTGAGCGGCTCGCGGTGGCCGAGCGCCCACTGCCCCTCGCCGCGCGGACGGCGGGGTGCCCGGGCGGCGGGCGTCGGGGTCCCCGGGCGGGCCGGGGTGCTGCTGACCGCCATCGCGGCGTCCTCCGTTGTCTGCTGTGCCTCAGTGGATGCGCGGGCGCGGCGGCCGACCCGTGGGACGGGCCGAGGACAACGGTGTCGGAACGGCCGGCGCGCACTACGCGCCCGAGACGGATGGGTCGGGCGTCGTCAGTTGGCCGGACAGATCGCGCTGCGCACGCGGCCGTAGTCGACGTGGCGACGGGCCACGAAGCGGCGGACGACAGCGGCGGTCATGCGGTCATGCTGCCACACCCCCGGGGGGCCGGCCAACGAGCGCGTGCGGCATCCCACATCACGGGCCGCACCCCCGCCGTCACCGTCCACCGCGCTGCCGCCGCCTCCGTGATCCGTCGATTACCGCAAATGGCCGCCCCGGCGGGGCGGCACGTGCCCGGTCGGTCTCCACGCTCCGGTCGTTCCTCACGCGCCTGGGCTTCTTCACGCACCCGCGGTTCTTCACGGCCCCGCCGTTCTTCGCGGCCCTGCGGTCTTCACCGCCCCGCGGTTCTTCACGCCCCGGTGGTGTCTTAACGCCCCCATCGCTCGAGACGGCGCGTCCCGCACTCCTCGACCACCCCGTTGCCGGCTCGGACCCAGCCACCACCCACCCGGTGCGGGCCCTTTGGAGCTGATGTCGTGAATGAATCAAGACCGCGCACCGGCTGGTCTGCGAAACAGTTCGTCGCGCCTGTCGAGCCGGGGCGGAGGCGGAGGGAGATCGGCGCAGGCTGGTTACGCACGGGTGAATCGTCTACGACATCAGCTCGAAAGGGCCCGCATCGGAGGTGTCCGGTCGAGCTTGGCAGGGCCAGGGCCAGCACCACGCGTGCAGACGAGCTAGGCAGAGCCAACCGGAGGCCCAGATTGAGCTGCCTGAAGCCAGCGCTGAGCGGGTGGCCGAGCTGTGCGGGGCCAAAACGGGGCGGGTGGCCGAGCTGTGCAGGGCCAAAACGGGGCGGGTGGCCGAGCCTGCGGGACCAACACTGGGGCTGGCCGAGGCCGCGCCGGGCCAGCACGGGGCGGGTGGCCGAGCTTGCGGGGCCACCACGGGGCGCGCGGCCAGCTGCGCAGGGCCGGCACCCAAGTGGGCGGCCACCTTCGGCCGGATGAGCAGCACGGCTGCCGGGGCGGCTGTGGCAGCGCGGCTCGGCGCGGTGTGGGACGCTCGGGCGCGTGGGCAGTATGTCCGGAAAGTGGCATGCGGTGGAGGGCTGGGCGCGACTCGTCTGGGTGCCGCCGCTGCTGGCCACCCTGGCCGCCGGGCTGTACGGCATCGGTCACGCCCAGCCCTGGCGGGACGAGCTGGCCACCTGGAGCGCCGCCACCCGCCCGCTCGGCGACCTGCTCCGGCTCGCCGGCACCGTGGACGCCGCCACCGGCCCGTACTACGTGCTCATGCACGGCTGGGTCCGGCTCTTCGGGGACTCGGCGACGGCGCTGCGGCTGCCCTCGGCGCTGGCCATGGCCGGGGCGGCCGGCCTCACCGCCGTACTCGCCAGGTGGCTGCTGGGGACGCGGGCCGGCCTGCTCGCCGGCCTGCTCTTCGCGGTCCTCCCCGGCACGTCCCGGTACGCCCAGGAGGCCCGCCCGTACGCGCTGGCCAGCCTCTTCGCGGTGCTGGCCGGCGTGCTGCTGGTCGCGGCGCTGCGTCGGCCCTCGTGGGCCCGCTGGGCGGGCTACTCGGCCGCCGTCACCGCGCTCGGACTGACCCATCTGCTGGCCTTCACCGTGCTGGCCGCGCACGCGGTGGTGGTGCTGGTCGCCTGGTGGCGCGGCCCGGCGGCGGCCGGCCTCGACCCGCCGCCCGAGCGCCTGGCGGACCGGGAGCCGCCCGACGGCCCGCCCGCTCTCGCGCACGGCCGGAACAGCACAGCGCACGACCGGAACAGCACGGCACGCGGCCGGGACGGGACGGTACGCGGCCGGGACGGGACGGTACGCGGCCGGGACGGGACGACTCACGACCGGGATGGCAAGGCAGGCGGCCTAGACGAGACGGGGCACGACCGGAACGAGACGGGGCACGACCGGGACGGGCGGTTGGCGGTGCGCTGGGTGCTGGCCCTGCTGCCGGCGCTCGCGCTGCTCACCCCGTTGCTGCTCACCGCTCGGGCCCAGCGCTCCCGCCAGCTCGACTGGGTCGAACCGGCCCGGCTGGCGGACCTGGCGGCGCTGCCCGGCGGGGTGGCGCAGAGCGCGGTGGTGGGCGGCCTGCTGGTCGGGCTGGCCGCCCTCGGCGCGGCGCGGGCGGGTCGCCGCCGGGCGCTGCTGCCGGGGCTCTGCGTGCTCCTGCCCGTGCTGCTGGTCTTCGTCGCCGGGCTGGCGGTGGCGCTGTGGGTGCCCCGCTACCTGGTCTTCACGGTGCCCTTCGCCAGTGTGCTCGCCGGCGCGGCGCTGGCCGGGACACCGGCACCGGCTCCCGGGCCGCCGGCACCGCAGCCGTCCGGGCCGAGGGCGACGGCGCGAGTCGCTAGCGGGGCGGCACTGGCGGGGTTGCCGGGGGCGCTGGCGGTCATGGTGCTCGCCGGTCTGCTCGGTCTGCCCGACCAGGCGGCACTGCGGCAGACCCACGGCTGGCCGCGCAGCGCGACGGTCGACTACCGGGGCGCGGCGCGGATCGTCGCGGGCGGACAGCAGCCCGGCGACGCCGTCGTCCTGCACCCGCGGGAGGGCTGGCTCTTCCTCGACCTCGGGCTGGCGTACCACCTGGGGGAAGCGCGGCCGCGCGACGTGCTGGTGGTCCGCGACCAGCGACGGCGCGCGGACCTCTGGGCCACCGAGTGCGCCCGCCCGGCCGAGTGCCTGGCCGGGGTGCGGCGGGTGTGGCTGGTGGTCGCCGGGCGGCGGCCCGATCCGCTGGCGGCGGTGCCCGACGGCAAGGGCGACGCGCTGCGGGCGGGCTTCACCGTCGGCCAGGTCTGGCAGCGTCCCGGCGTCACCGTCGCCCTGCTCACCGCCCGCGGCTAGCCGCGCTGTCTCGACCAGCCCGGAGCCCGCCGGGCCCGCGCTGCTCGCCGCGCGACGCTAGCCGCGCTCCCCTCGGGCCAGCGGGACCACCAGCACCGCCTCGGTGCCGCCGGTCGCGCCCGGGCGCAGCTCGATACTGCCGCGCAGCTCCCCGGTGACGAGCGCCCGGACGATCTGCAGGCCCAGCCGGCCGCCGCGCTCGGCGTCGAACTCGGCCGGCAGGCCGCGCCCGTTGTCGGCCACCGAGACGTGCAGCTGCTTGCGGAACCGGTGCGCGGTGACCACCACCTGCGGCGTGGCAGCGCCGTCCGGGCTGGCGGCGCCGTCCTCACCGGCCGGCGGGAAGCCGTGCTCGACCGCGTTGAGCAGCAGCTCGTTGAGGACCATCACCAGCGAGGTGGCGATCTCGGCGGGCAGTACGCCGAAGCTGCCCTTGCGGCGCATGCCGACGCTCACCTCGGTCGCCGCGACCTCGGTGGCCGCGCTGGCCACCCGGTCGACGATCCCGTCGAACTCGACCGCCTCGTCGCTGGACATGGAGAGCGTCTCGTGCACCAGGGCGATCGAGGCGACCCGGCGTACCGACTCCTCCAGCGCGACCCGGGCCTCCGGCATGGAGACCCGGCGGGCCTGGAGGCGCAGCAGCGCGGCGACGGTCTGCAGGTTGTTCTTCACCCGGTGGTGGATCTCCCGGATGGTGGCGTCCTTGGTGATCAGCGCGCGGTCCCGGCGGCGGACCTCGGTGATGTCGCGGACCAGCACCAGCGCGCCGATCGGCACACCGGCCGGCATCAGCGGCAGCGACCGGGTCAGCATGGTGGCGCCCCGGGCGTCGATCTCGCGGCGGGGTGGGGCCTCGCCGCGCAGCGCCGCGAGCACGCCGTTGGCCGCGTCGGTGCCCTCCAGCGGGTCGCTGGCCAGCCGCCGGTGCAGCTTGGCCAGGTCCTCCCCCACCAGGTGGGAGGCGAATCCCAGCCGCCGGTACGCCGACTGCGCGTTCGGGCTGGCATAGGTGACCTTGCCGTTGGCGTCCAGCCGGACCAGGCCGTCACCGACCCGGGGTGCCGAGGTGGTCTCCCCCGGGTGCCGGGGCGGCGGGAAGGTGCCGTCGGCGATCATCTGGGCCAGGTCGTCGGCGGTGGTGAGGTAGTTCAGCTCCAGCTGGCTGGGCGTCCGGGCGGTGGAGAGGTTGGTGTCCCGCCCCACCACGGCGACCACCTCACCGGCCTCCCCGTCGGCGGTGCGCAGCCGGACCGGGATCGCCTCGTGCCGGGCCGGCACGTCGCCGTACCAGACCGGGTCGCCCTCCCGCCAGATCCGGCCCTGCCGGTGGGCGACCTCCAGGTGCGCCACCTCCGGCCCGCCGACGATCCGCCCCACCTGGTCGTCGAGGTACGCGGTGGGGGCGGTCGTCGGGCGGACCTGGGCGACGCAGAGGAACGTCCCGTCGCCGTCGACCGGCACCCACAGCAGCAGATCGGCGAAGGAGAGGTCGGACAGCAGCTGCCAGTCCCCCGCGATCCGGTGCAGGTGGTCGATGTCGGCCGGCCGGAGCTGGGTGTGCTCCTCGGCGAGGTCGCGCAGCGTGGACACGGGACACAGCGTGCCACGCCTAGCCTCACCGCGTCGCGGTGACCTTCTTCAGCCCGCGCGGCGCGTCCGGGTCCTCACCCCGGGCCAGCGCCAGCGACAGCGCGAGTCGTTGCAGGGGCAGGATGTCCAGCAGCGGGGCGTACCGCTCGTCGACCTCGGGCACGGCCATCCGGGTGGCCCCCTCGACCTCGGCGGAGCCGACCACCACCACGTCGGCGCGGCGCTCGCCGAGCCGGGGCAGCACCTCGCCCATCGACCGGCCACCGGGACCGGAGCCGACCACGGCCAGCACCGGCACGTCCGGGTCGGTCATCGCCAGCGGGCCGTGCAGCAGGTCGGCGCCGGAGAAGGCGAGCGCGGGCAGGTAGGAGGTCTCCATCAGCTTCAGGGCGGCCTCCCGCGCGGTCGGGTACGCGTACCCCCGGCCGGTGGTGACCAGCTGGGCGGCGAAGCGGTAACGCGGGGCGAGCTGGGCCGGGGTGGGGTCGGCCAGGGTGCGCTCGGCCAGCTCGGGCAGGGCGTCCAGCACGGCCCGCTCCTCGGCCGGGAGCACCCCGTCGCCGGCGCGGACGCCCTCGACGAGCATCAGCAGGGCCAGTAGCTCCGCGGTGTACGTCTTGGTGGCGGCGACGGCCCGCTCGTGCCCGGCGGCGATGTCGACGGAGAGCTCGGCGGTCTCGGCCAGCGGTGAGCCGGGGGCGTTGGTGACCGCGAGGGTGAGCGCCCCGGCGGCGCGGGCGGCCCGCAGCACCTCGGTCAGGTCGGGCGATCCGCCGCTCTGGCTGACCCCGACGACCAGGGCGTCGGAGAGGTCGGGGCGGGCGCCGTAGAGGGTGACCACGCTCGGCGAGGCGAGCCCGGCCGGCAGGCCGAGCCGGATCTCGGTCAGGTACGCCCCGTAGAGCGCGGCGTGGTCGGAGGTGCCCCGGGCGGTGAAGACCACGTGCCGGGGCCGCCGCTGCGCGATCACCGCCGCGACGCGGGCGATCGCCCCGGCGTACTCGGCGGTGAGCAACCGGGCGTAACCGGCTGGCTGCTCGTCGATGTCGGCGGCCATCCCGGCCCCTGGACGCATCACGGAAGCTCCTCCCACTGCGCGGTTGCCGCGCGTTTCGTGCTCAGTCTTGCACTATTGCTCGCATCTGATCAATCGTACGAGCAGTAATGCGCAGTGGATCACCAAATCGACGCACCATCCCCTAGGCTTGCCCAGCCCCGGGAACTGCGAGTGAGAGGCCGACGTGACGGAGGGACCTGACGAACCCGTGCTGTCCGCCGCGGAGGAACTCGCGCTCGCCCGGCTGGCGCTCGACGAGGGCGACCTGCCGCACGCCGCCGGCCACCTCGCCGCGGCCCTGGTCCAGGCCCCGACCCTGCCCGAGGTGCACGAGACGCTGGCCCGCATCGCGGCGGCCTCCGGCGGCGACCTGGAGCTCTTCCCGCTCGGCCAGCGCGTATTCGTCGGCGCCGTGGTGGCCCGTGCCCACCTGCTCGCCGCCGCCGGGCGCCCGGCCGAGGGGCTCGACCTGCTGGTCGCGGCCACCGGGCACGCGCCCGGCGTCGACTGGGCCGGCGTGCCCTGGGTGACCGCCCCCGAGCTGGCGCAACGACTCGACCCCGAACGCACCGCCCGCATCCTGATGCAGGTCTGCGCCGCCGTGCCCGACCCGGTGCCCCGGGCCGCCCGGCCGCCGCTGCTGCCGTACCTCACCCTCGCCCGGCACGCGGTGGCCGCGCATCCGCGCCACCCGCTGCTGCTGGGGGCGGCGTCCGCGCTGGCCCGGCGCCTCGGCGAGGTCACCCTCGCCGTCAGCTGGGCCAACCGGGGGGTACGCGTCGAGCCGTCCAAACTCGGCGAGGTCTGGCTCGGGTACGCGTACCGCAGCGCGGGCCGCACCCGCGACGCCCTGGCCGCCCTGGAACGCGCCGTCGACCACGACCCCGACGACCTCGCCGTGTACGCCGACATCGCCGGCACCCTGGCCGACACCGGCCGGCTGGACGCGGCGCTGGAGTGGATCGACCGGGCGCTGGCCCGGGACCCGACCTTCGACTGCGCCGTGCACACCGCGCACCGGCTGCGCTACCTGCGCGACGGGAACGTGGCGCACCTGGTCGCCCTCGCCGACTTCGCCCGGGAGCACCCCGACGACAGTCACGAGCACGGCGACCTGGCCGAGTGCTGCCGGGGCCGGCCCTGGCTCGGGCAGGTCACCCCGGCGGCCGGCGCGATGGTCGACGCGCTCCGCCGCGCGCTGGCCGCCGACGGCGCGCCCACCGCGGTACGGCTGGCGGCCGTCGAACCGCCGAGCGCGATGCGTACCGTGACCGCGGCCGTGCCGGGGCTGGACGTCGAGGTCACCGGCGTGGCCGACCCGGACCCGCGGGAGCCCCGCCGCGCCACCACCTGCCAGCTCTGGCGCTACGACGGCAGCACGGCCGCCCCCACCCTGCCGGTCCCCTCCGAAGACGCGGCGGACCGGGTACGCCACCTGGCGCACCCCGCCTGGCCGCACCCGCCGGCCGCCTACGACGCCGCGGTGGGACTGGCCACTCTGGAACTCGGCGACCTGCTGGGGCTGCTGGTGCACCCGCCGGAGGCGCCGGCCACCGCGCTGGGGCGGGTGCTGACCGGGCAGGACCCGTCGCTGTGGGTGCGCTGCGTGCAGGTCTGGGCCTGCCTCGGCCTGCTGCACCACCGCACCGACGAGCCCTGGGCGGACTCGATCCGGCGCCGGGTGCTGGTCGAACTGGTCTGGGGTGTCGAGGACTGGATCACCGAGGCGGCACTGTTCGCCCTGGTCACCGCCGCCTGGGTCGACCCCTCGGTACGCCCCGACGTGGCCGGCGTGGTCGCCGAGCGGCTCGCCGACGTGGCCGAGGTGACCCGCGACCGGCCGGTGCCGATCGCCACCTCGCTGGCCCACCTGGCCCTGGCCACCCCGGACCTGGACGAGGAGACCACCGCGCTCGCCGAGCGGATCGTCGCCGCCGGGGCGGCGCAACCGTCCCGCCGCCCGGGACTGCTGTCCCGCCTCCTGGCCCGCCTGGCCCGCGCCTTCCACCGCCCCTGACCCGCCGCCGCCGCCCGACCCGGCGGCCTGGCCGGGCCGGCTCCCGGTTTGCGGCGTGTGGGGGTGTCGGGGGCACCGGAGACCCCGACACGCCGCAAAGCGCGTCGATCATGCGCCGCGATCGCCGCGTCGGTCACGGAAGGCGGGACGCGGCCGGAACCGGGACGAGGCCCGGAAAGCGGGCGCGGCCGCGTCGTACCCGGGGAAGGGACGACGCGGCCGCGACGGGGCGCCTCAGGCGACCGGGGCCTTGCCGAGGGCGGCCTCGGCCTGCTCCTCGGGGGTCGCGTCGGCCGGCGGAGCGTCGTTGGACGTCCGCAGCGGGACCTCCTTGATGAACCAGGCGAGCACCGGCACCACGACGGTGAAGAGGACCGCCCACAGGAACACGTGGGAGATCGCGTCGGAGAGGCCGCCCAGCACCAGCTCGCGCGTCTGCGCCGGCAGTTCCTTGAGCTTCGCCAGGTCCATCCCCTGCCCCTCGCCGGTGCCGCCGCTGAACGCGCTGCCCGCGGCGGAGTCGGCGAGCCGGTTGGCGAAGATGGCGCCGAAGAGCGAGATGCCGAACGAGCCGCCGATGGAGCGGAAGAAGGTGGCCGCGCCGCTGGCCGCGCCGAGGTCCTTCTGCTCGACGCTGTTCTGCGCGATCAGCATCGAGGTCTGCATCAGGAAGCCCATGCCGACCCCGAGCACGATCATGTAGAGCGAGGACTCGATCTTGCCGGTGTCCACGTCGAGGCGGCTGAGCAGGGCCATGCCGGCGGCCATCACCACGCCGCCGACGATCGGGAACATCCGGTACCGGCCGGTCTTGGTGATCGCCCGGCCGACGACCAGGGAGACCACCAGCATGCCGAACATCAGCGGCAGCAGCAGCAGGCCGCTGTTGGTGGCCGAGGCGCCCTGCACGGTCTGCTGGTAGAGCGGCAGGAAGTTCATCGCGCCGAACATCGCGAAGCCGAGCAGGAAGCCGAGCACCGAGATCAGGGCGAAGTTGCGGTTGGCGAAGAGCCCCAGCGGCAGGATGGGCTCGGGGACCCGGCGCTCGACCAGGCCGAAGGCGACCAGGGTCAGCACGGCGAGCGCCGCCAGGCCGAGGATCTGCGGCGAGACCCAGTCGTAGGAGTTGCCGCCCCAGGTGGTGATCAGCACGATCGCGGTGATGCCGACGGAGAGCAGCGCGGCGCCCAGCCAGTCGATCCGGTGCTCGGTCCGGTACTTCGGCAGGTGCATGGTGGTGGCCAGCAGCAGCAGCGCGACACCGCCCAGCGGCAGGTTGACGTAGAACGCCCAGCGCCAGGAGAGGTTGTCGGTGATGAAGCCACCGACCAGCGGGCCGGCCACCATGGCGATGGCCATGATGCCGGCGATCATGCCCTGGTAGCGGCCCCGCTCGCGGGGCGGCACCAGGTCACCGATGATCGCCATCACGCCGACCATCAGGCCACCGGCGCCGAGGCCCTGCACCGCGCGGAACGCGATCAGCTCGACCATGCCGTCGTCGGGACCGCCGAGCATCTCCGAGCCGGCCATGCCGCAGAGCGCCGAGCCGATCAGGAAGACGACCACCGAGGTCAGGAAGACCGCCTTGCGCCCGTACAGGTCCCCGAGCTTGCCCCAGATGGGGGTGGAGACGGTGGTGCCCAGCACGTACGCGGTGACCACCCAGGTGAAGTGGTCGAGGCCGCCGAACTCGCCGACGATCCGCGGCAGCGCGGTGCTGACGATCATGTTGTCGAGCATCGCGAGCATCATCGCGATCATCAGACCGAACAGCACGACCCGGATGTTGGGTCTCGCCGCCGTCTGGCTTTCCTGGCTCATGGGTAAGCTCCCCCGGAGATCTGTCGCACTTACTTGCCGCCCGGCCAGTTACCTTACTAGCCGCACGGTAAGTCGGACAGCGAGAAACCGTCATGCGAGTTGGGTGGTACGGGTGAGGGAGAGCACAGGCGGCACGCGTGCGCGTATCCAGGCCGTCGCGTTGGAGCTCTTCACCGAGCAGGGGTACGAGCGGACCTCGCTGCGCGAGATCGCCGAGCGGCTCAACGTCACGAAGGCGGCGCTGTACTACCACTTCAAGAGCAAGGACGAGATCGTCAACAGCTTCGTCGAGGACCGCCTGCGGCGGATGGACGAGCTGATCGCCTGGGCACGGTCGCAGCCGGGCACCCGGGCCACCCGACGGAAGCTGCTCAACCGGTACGCCGACGCCATGTTCGCCAGCGAGCAGCCCTCGGTGATGCGGTTCTTCGAGCAGAACCAGACCGTGCTGAAGAGCCTCCCCGCCGGGCAGCAGATGCGCGAGCGGATGCTGGGCCTCGCCGACGAGCTGTGCCGGGGCGACGACTCACCCGCCGCCCAGCTGCGCGCGGCGCTGACCCTCTTCGCGGTGCACAGCAGCTGGTTCGCCGTGCGTACCCCGCACATCACCGACGAGGAGCGCAAGAGGATCGCGCTGGAGGTCGCCGACGAACTGCTCGCCGGGATCAGCGAGCAGGAGCCCGACACGGGTCAGGACTGACCGGTCAGGTCCAGTCGCAGACCCAGCAGGTCCACCCCGGGCACGGGCGACCAGTCCTTCTCCGGCAGCCGGACGAAGCCCATCCGCCCGTAGAGCCGATGCGCCGACCCGGCGAACCCGCCGCGTACGCAGATCACCACGGCCGAGCAGCCCAGCGCGGCGGCCCGGTCGACGCAGGCGCGGGCCAGCGCGGCGCCGGCCCCCCGGCCCTGGGCCGCCGGGTCCACGGCGAGCATGCGGAACTCGGCCTCGCCGGGACCGGAGAGCTCCGCGTACGGGCTGCCGGGCAGCACGAAGGTCACCGAGCCGAGCACCTCGCCGGTCGCCTCGTCGACGGCCACCAGCACCTCGCCGTGGGTCGCCCGGTGCGTCACGTCGGCGAGCACCGCGGTGTACCCGTGCTCGCCCTTGAGCTGCCCGTCCGCCTCGTACGCGGCCACCGTCAGCCGGGCGACCGCGGCGAAGTCGGCCGGGGTCGCCGGCCGGACCAGCAGGCCGGTCAATCGATCACCGCGATCAGGTCACCGTCCTGCACGACGTCGCCCTCGTTGACCGCGAGCTGCTTGACCACGCCGTCGGACTCGGCGACGACGGGGATCTCCATCTTCATCGACTCGAGGATCACGAGCGTGTCCCCTTCGGACACGGTGTCCCCGGCCGACGCGACGACCTTCCAGACGTTGGCCACCATCTCGGCGCGGATCTCCTCGGCCATTTCCCGGCCCTCCCTCTCCCGATTGCCTGCCGACGTATCCAATCATGCGGCGGCATCGGATGGGCGGGGAGCGGGCGGGGCCACGCCCGCGGCCGGAAACGCCGGGCGCTCCGGCCGCCCCGGCGGAAGATGGCGGGTACCGAGCGCACTAGCATCAGCGGGTCGGACCCGGGCGTCGGGAGGACCGGTGCGTGCACCGGCGCCGAGGGGCGCCGAACAGGGATCCGACCATCACGAGGAGGTCACCATGGCGAAGAAGGCCCGGAAGAAGAAGGCCCGTAAGAAGAGCGGCGCGAACCACGGCAAGCGCCCCAACTCCTGATCTCGCACGGCGGGTTTCCGCCGTCGCAGTCAGCACCGCCGGCCCATCGGGGCCGGACAGACCGGTGGCCCGGGTCGGATCGACCCGGGCCACCGTCGTGTCGTGCGTGCGTTCAGTCGGCCAGTTCGCGCGACTCGGTGGTCTCGAAGACCACCAGCTCGGTGAGGCGGATCCGCAGCCGCTCGCGCAGCTGGTCGGGGGCGATCTCGTTGCCGCAGCAGCGGGCCACGAGCGCCTTCACCTCCTGCTCGATGCCGTACTCGTGCAGGCACGGCCCGCACTCCTCGAGGTGGTGCCGGATCAGGGTGCGCCGTTCCTCCGCGCACTCCAGGTCCAGGTAGAGGTAGACCTCCGCGAGCACCTCTCGGCAGTCCGTCTCGTGCGGCTTCCCACAGCTCACGTCACACCTCCCGGCCGGCAGCGGCGGTCGAGCCCTTCGAGGACTGCGCGGAGCTGAAACCGCGCTCCGCGGCGTAGCGCTCGAGCAGCTTGCGCAGATTACGGCGGCCCCGGTGCAGGCGGGACATCACGGTGCCGATCGGCGTGCCCATGATGTCCGCGACCTCCTTGTAGGAGAACCCCTCGACGTCGGTCAGGTAGACCGCCAGGCGGAACTCCTCCGGCAGCTGCTGGAGGGCCTCCTTGACGTCGCTGTCCGGCAGCCGGTCCAGCGCCTCGGTCTCGGCCGAGCGCAGACCGCTGGAGGTGTGCGACTCGGCCTCGGCGAGCTGCCAGTCGGTGATCTCGTCGGTGGGCGCCTGGATGGGCTGGCGCTGCCGCTTGCGGTAGGAGTTGATGTAGGTGTTGGTCAGGATCCGGTAGAGCCAGGCCTTCAGGTTCGTGCCCTGCTCGAACTGGTGAAAGGCGGCGTACGCCTTCAGGTACGTCTCCTGGACCAGGTCCTCGGCATCCGCGGGGTTGCGTGTCATCCGCAACCCGGCAGCGTAGAGCTGGTCGACGAAGGGCATCGCGTCCCGCTCGAAGCGGGCCCTGCGCTCGTCCGTCTTCTCGGTGGTCAACCGCACATCCCCTCGCGTCGGATGCTTCCTCGCCGAGGATACGCGCACGGACCTGCCCGCAGATTCGGTTCCACCGGGTGTGCCCGCTCTCACCACCGCCGTGCCGCCCGCCGTCGCGGGCCAGTCGGGTCCGCCCAGCAGCTGCCGGAGCTGCCGCGTCTCCCGTACGTCCCGTTCCCGGCTCCGTGTCTCGGTCGGCACCGGTCACCCCCCTCGCCAGATGTGTCGTCCGGTGGTGGTAACGCCCGGTCGGGGTCCGGACATTCCGCCGGTCGTCCCCGTTCCTGGTCCCGGCCTCGGCGGATACCGACGCTGGGACCAGGAAGGGCCTGGGAGGGACGGTGCCGTCGCCCGAACCGGGCGGCCGGCACCATCCGATGCAACGACCCTGCGCCGCGCCGGTCACGCTCGCCCGGGGTACGGGGCGGCGACGACTGCGGCCGTTCCGCCCTCGCCGCCGGTCGTGGCCCTCGGGGAAACCGTTGTCAGCGTGATACCTCGGAGGTATCAAGATGCCTCTGAGGTATCACGCTCGCGGCCGCATCCCACTCCCAGCAGATCACTGACAGTGATGGACGGCGGCCGGCCACCCGCCGTGGCTCAGGGCGACGCCCAGCCCCGCTCGCGGAGCCAGGCGAGCACGGCCGTGGCCACGGCGGCCGGGTCCTTGCGCAGGTCGTGACGCTCACCGGGGCGGACGACCACGCGTACCGAGGCGTCGGCGTCGGGCACGCCGAAGGGGTCCCGGTCGCCGTTGACCACCAGGGTCGGCAGTCCGGTCAGCAGCTCGGCCGCGCGTGACCGCTCCGGCCGGCCCGGCGGGTGCAGCGGGAAGGCCAGCGCGACCACGCCGACCGCGCCGACCGCCGCCGCAGTACGGCAGGCCACCCGGGCACCGCTGGACCGCCCGCCGACCAGCAGCGACACGTCCGGGTGCCGGGTGCGCAGCGCGGCGACCACCGTCGTCCACGCCTCGTCGAGGTGCCCGGCCGGTGCCGGCGCCCGCCGCCCGGCCACCCGGTACGGCTGGGTCACCCGCGCCACCGCCACCCCCGCGCCGACGGCCGCGTCCCGGACCGCGAGCAGGTCGGGGGCGTCCACGTCACCGCCCGCGCCGTGCCCGAGCACGAGCAGGGCGGCCGGCGGGCCGGTCGGCAGGTCGGTCTCGACCCGGGCCGGTCCCCGTGGCGTGTCGATCTCGTCGTGGTGCGGCACCGACCCATTCTGCGCCGCCGGGCGCCCCGGCACGGCGAGCCGGCCGACAAGCCGAGCGGCCGGGCCACGGCGCGCTAGCTGAGCGGCACCAGCGTCAGCAGGCGGTCGCGCACCGGTGGACCCGCGTCGTCGGCGGCGTCCGGATCCGGTTGCACCTCGCTGCGCCAGGCGACCAGCATCGCCCGGCGTTCGCGCGGCGTGGTGCCACCCCAGACGCCGTGGCAGTCGCCCACCTCCAGCGCCCAGGCCAGGCACGACCCCTGCACGTCGCAGCTGCGGCAGAGCGCGACGGCGGCGTCGGCCGGCTCGTTCGGCGCCGGAAAGAATGTCTCCGGATCGACGCTCTGACAGGTCCCTCTGGTCCGCCAGGCCTCGTCCTGGCGGCGTTCGCGCAACGCCCGCAACAGTCGCGGATCTCGTCGTGCGGCGGCCACCTCGTGCGGTCGGGGCATACGCGCCCGGGTCATCACACCCACCTCCCCCGTGGGACCGGCAAGATCGACGGGCGTCGTACGCACCGCGCGAAGACGCTCCCAGTGCCGGCGCTGTGTTCTATCGCACCCGCGGACACGCAGACAAGGGGGTGTGCACAAAGATGACTGAAGATCCGAGCGAAATTTCGCCCGGAACTCTGGCAATTCGTACGCGACAATGTCGCGAATCGCACTCAGAACAGCGTCATTTCCTCCTCTTCGACCCGCTCCTCGGGCAGCCGTACCCGCTCGATCAGCCCCGGACCATCGTTGCGGACGTCGCCCACCGCCGGACCCACCGGCCGGATCTCCAGATTGGCGAGCCAGTCGAGCGGCGGCGGGGCGAGCAGCGTGGCCGGCTCGTCGACCGGCCCGAGCCAGGTCGCCCAGCGGTCGGCGGGCAGCAGCAGCGGCATCCGGTCGTGCACCTCGGCCAGCTTCCCCACCGCGGCGGTGGTGAGCACGCTGAAGGTGAGCAGCGACTCCCAGCGCGACCAGATGCCCGCGAAGGCCAGCACCGAGCCGTCGCGCGGGGTCATGTAGTAGGGCTGCTTGCCGCCGGCGGGGCGCCGCACCCACTCGTACCAGCCGTCGGCGGGGACCAGGCAGCGCCGACGGGCGAACGGGTCGGCGTACGCCCGGCTGGTGGCGACCGTCTCGGCCCGCGCGTTGATCATGCGGGCGGCGCCGGCCGCCGAGCGGGACCAGTGCGGCACCAGGCCCCAGCGCCCGGCCGACAGCACCCGGCCACCCTCGGCGTCGACCCGGACCAGGGGCACCGGGTCGGTCGGCGCGACGTTGTGGTCCGGCCCGAGCCGGCCGTCGGTGTCGTCGTACGACTCGAACAGCGCGCTCAGGTCACCGGCGCTCCGGGTCGTGGCGTACCTCCCGCACATGGCGCACACGCTAACGCCCCGCCGGCTTCCCGGCTGTCCCGCCAACCGGGAGCAGGCCGACGGCCGGCTCCCCAGGGCCGGCGACCTTGGCAGAATGTAACCGTGGGGAATCCGACCGCGACCCGGCCGCCGCAGCCGTGGACCGCACCGACCGCCAGCGACCCGGTCGCCTCGACGCTGCGCCTGCCCGGCTCGAAGTCGATGACCGCCAGGGCGCTGGTGCTCAGCGCCCTGGCCAACGGTCCATCGACGCTGCACGGACCGCTGCGCGCGCGGGACACCGAGCTGATGGCCGGCGGGCTGCGGGCGATGGGCGCGCACATGTCGATCTCCGACGACGAACGCTGGCTGGTCCGGCCGCACCGGCTGGTCGGGCCGGCCCACGTCGACGTCGGGCTGGCCGGCACGGTGATGCGTTTCGCACCGCCGGTCGCCGGACTCGCCGAGGGGCGGGTCACCTTCGACGGCGACCCGCAGGCCCGGGTCCGTCCGCTCGGCCCGCTGATCGGCGCGCTGCGGTCGCTCGGCGTCCGCGTCGAGGCCCCGGCCGAAGGCAGCCTGCCGCTGACCGTGCAGGGCGCCGGCCGGGTCACCGGCGGCGAGGTGGTGATCGACGCCTCCGCCTCCAGTCAGCTCGTCTCCGGCCTGCTGCTCGCCGGTGCCCGCTTCGACCGGGGCGTGGTGGTCCGCCACGAGGGCCCGCCCGTCCCCTCCGCCCCGCACCTGCGGATGACCGTGCAGATGCTCCGGGCGGCCGGCGCGGCGGTCGACGACAGCGTCCCGGACGTCTGGGTGGTCGAGCCCGGTCCGCTGGCCGGGCGCGGCTGGGAGATCGAGCCGGACCTCTCCGGGGCGGTCCCGTTCTTCGCCGCCGCGCTGGTCACCGGCGGCGAGGTGACGTTGCAGGGCTGGCCGCGCAGCAGCGCGCAGCCGGTCGAGCAGCTCCGGTCGCTGCTGCACCGGATGGGCGGCGAAGTGACCCTCGGCACCTCCGGCCTGACCGTGCGCGGCACCGGCACCGTGCACGGCCTGGAGGCCGACCTCTCCGACGTCAGCGAGCTGACCCCGGCGCTGACGGCGCTGGCCATGCTGGCCGACTCCCCGTCCCGGTTCACCGGCATCGAGCACATCCGCGGTCACGAGACCGACCGGATCGCCGCCCTGGCCCACGAGTTCACCGCGCTCGGCGCGGACCTCACCGAGTCCGCCGACGGGCTGGAGATCCGGCCCCGCCCGCTGCGCGGCGGCACCTTCCGCACGTACGCCGACCACCGGATGGCGCACGCCGCCGCGGTGGCCGGGCTGGCCGTCCCCGGCATCGAGGTGGACGACGTCGCGTGTACCTCCAAGACCATGCCCGAGTTCCCGGCACTATGGTCGGCAATGGTGACCGGCAAGAACTGAGGCGAGAAGGGGGCGGTCCTGGCGACCAGACGGCGGGAGTACGACGAGGACGACGTACGGGTCCGGCCCGGGAAGTCCTCGCGTCCACGCACCCGCACCCGCCCCCGGCACGAGGACGCGGTCGACGGCTTCGTGATCGCCGTCGACCGGGGCCGCTACACCTGCGTGCTGCCCGGCGGCGCCGTGGAGGAGACCGTGACCGCGATGCGGGCCCGGGAGCTGGGGCGCAAGTCGGTGGTGGTCGGCGACCGGGTGGCGCTGGTCGGGGACACCTCCGGGGCGGCCGGCGCGCTGGCCCGGATCGTCCGGATCGCCGAGCGGCGCTCGGTGCTGCGGCGGACCGCCGAGGACGACGCGACCACCGCCGAGGGGCGGCTGGAACGGGTGGTGGTCGCCAACGCCGACCAGCTGGTGATCGTCAGCGCGCTGGCCGACCCGCCGCCGCGTACCGGGTTCATCGACCGCTGCCTGGTGGCCGCGTACGACGCCGGCATCGAGCCGCTGCTCTGCCTGACCAAGGCCGACCTGGCCGGGCCGGAGCAGGTGCTCGGCTACTACGCCGAGCTGGAACTGCCGTACGTGCTCATCCGCCCGGACTCCGACCTCGACGCGCTGCGGGCGCTGCTCGCCGGCCGGGTGTCGGTCATGGTCGGGCACTCCGGGGTGGGCAAGTCGACGCTGGTCAACCGCCTGGTGCCGGACGCCGCGCGGGCGGTCGGCGTGGTCAGCGCGATCGGCCGGGGCCGGCACACCTCGACCAGCGCCGTGGCGCTGCCGTTGCCGCCCTCGCCGGGTGCCGGTGGCGACCTGGGATGGATCGTCGACACCCCCGGAGTCCGCAGCTTCGGGCTCGCGCACGTCTCGGCGGAGAGCCTGCTGCACGGCTTCTCCGACCTGGTCGAGGCGACGGTGGACTGCCCGCCGAACTGCCCGCACACCGCCGACGCCACGGACTGCGCGCTGGACGCCTGGGTGGCCGCCGGCAAGGCCGACCCGCGCCGGCTGGCGTCGTACCGTCGCCTGCTGGCCTCCCGGTCCGGGGAGGGTGACCCGCGCGGCGAGGCCGACCAGCGCAATCCGGGCGACCCGCTCGCCGGGTCCTGAACCGGCCGTGACTACCGTTCCTGCCATGACCGGGTACGCCGACGACATCGCCCTCGCCCATCAGCTCGCGGACGCCGCCGACGCCATCTCCACGGCCCGCTTCCGCGCCCTCGACCTGCGGGTGGAGGCCAAGCCGGACCTCACCCCCGTCTCCGACGCGGACACCGCCGTGGAGCGGGAGATCCGCGCGCTGCTGGCCGACCGGCGCCCCGGCGACGGCCTGCTCGGCGAGGAGTACGGCGAGCAGCCCGCCGCCGGGCCGGGTGGTCGGCGCTGGGTGGTGGACCCGATCGACGGCACGAAGAACTTCGTCCGCGGGGTGCCGGTCTGGGCCACGCTGATCGCGCTGCTGGACGGTGATCGTCCGGTGGTCGGGCTGGTCTCCGCCCCGGCGCTGGGCCGCCGGTGGTGGGGCGCGCTCGGCGAGGGCGCGTACGCCGGGCCGGACGCCGCCTCCGGGACACCGATCCGGGTCTCCGCCGTCGGCGACCTGGCCGACGCGAGCTTCTGCTACTCGTCGCTCACCGGCTGGGAGGAGGCGGGCCGGCTGGGCGCGATGCTCCAGCTGATGCGGGACACCTGGCGCAGCCGCGCGTACGGCGACTTCTACGGTTACATGCTGCTGGCCGAGGGTGCACTGGACGTCATGGTGGAGCCCGAGTTGTCGCTGTGGGACATCGCCGCGCTGGTGCCGGTCGTCACCGAGGCCGGGGGCTCCTTCACCGACCTGTCGGGGCGTCCCGCCCCTGCCGGGAATGGTTCCGGGGAGAACAGCGCGGTGGCCAGCAACGGCCTGCTGCACACCGACATCCTCGACCGGCTGGCTCGGCCAACCGAGCGCTGACCCCCGGGCACCCTCTATCCTCGCCAGGTGGTGTCCTCCGGTTGGTGCTTCCTCGCGGCCATGATCGTCGCGTACGGCTTCGCCAACATGTTGCAGTCGGTCGCCGCCGCGCGGACGACGGTGCACCACACCTTCGATCCGGGGCTGCTGCTGCGGCTGGCCGTGCACCGCACCTACCTGGTCGGCCTGCTCTGCCAGGTGGCCGGGTTCGTGCTGGCCTTCCTGGCCCGCCGGGACCTGCCGCTGTTCCTGGTGCAGGCCAGCGTGGCCGCCGGTCTGGGCGTCACCGCCGTGCTGGGCGTGGTGGTGCTCAAGTGGCGGCTGCCGAAGGCGGAGGTGGCCCTGCTGGTGCTGCTCTTCGGCGGGATCACCGCGTTGGTGCTCTCCGCCCAGCCGGCCCCGTCGAAGTCCCTCGGCACCGCCGGTCTGGTCGCCCTGGCCGTGGCGCTGGGCGGCATCGGGGTGCTCGGCTTCTTCGCCGTACGCCTGCACGGGCCGCCCGGGTCGGTGGCGCTCGGCTCGCTGGCCGGGATGGCGTTCTCCGCCGCCGCGGTCGCGGCCCGGCCGCTGGCGTCCGCGTCGTCGGCCGAGGCGTTCCTCCAGGACCCGCTGCTCTACCTGCTGATCGCGCACTCGCTGGTCGGGCAGTTGCTGCTCGGGCTGGCGATGCAGCGCGGCTCCACCACGGCCGCCGTCGCCGCGATGGACGCCGCCGGGGCGGTGCCCGCGGCGATCGTCGGCCTGGTGCTGCTCAACGACCGGATCTGGCCGGGCCGGGAGTGGCTGGCCGCGGTCGGCTTCCTGGTCACCCTCGCCGCGGTCATCGGGCTCACCCGGTACGCCGAGCCGCAGCACCACCACGCCGTCGCCCGGCCCCGGGCCCGGGTCGCGGTCGGCGCCGGCTCCGGCCGGCCCCCAGTTTGACCGTCGGGGTCAGGCCTCGACCGGCTTGCGCCGGAGCACCACCCGCTCGTAGAGCCGTTCCAGGGCGCTGGCGGTGCGCTCCCACGTGTAGCTGCACCGCACCCGGTCCACCGCCGCGTGCCCGTACGCGAACCGCCCGGCGTTGTCGGCCAGCAGCCGGCGCAGCGTCACGCCCAGCGTGCGGACGTCACCCGGGGGCACCAGCCGCCCGGTGACCTCGTCGACCACCGCGTCGGCGATGCCGCCCATCGCGTACCCGACGACCGGGACGCCGCAGGCCATCGCCTCCAGCGACACCCGGCCGGCGGAGGAGTAGTGCGGGGTGCAGGCCACCACGTCGGCCGAGCGGTACCAGGTGGCCATCTGGTCGTGCGGCACGGCTCCGACCAGCTTCACCTGGTCGGCGACCCCGGTCCGCTCGGCCAGCTCGCGCAGGCGGCGGGCCTCGGCATGGGTGGCCAGCTGCTCCGGCGGCGGGCCACCGGCGATGACCAGTTCGGCGTCGCCGACCAGGCGCATCGCCCGGATCAGGTCCTCCTGGCCGTGGCCGGGCGAGAGCCCGCCGACGGAGAGGATGCGGGCTCGCCGGTCCCGGGGGGCCGCCTCGCCGTCGGGGTGGAACTGCTCGATGTCCACCCCGGCGGGGACCATCGCCACCGAGGTGCGTTGCAGCCCCATCCGGGTCAGCTCGTCCACCTCGTCGTTGCACTGGGCGACCGCGATGTCCACCGCCCGGGTCAGCGCCCGCTCCAGCGGGATCCGCTCCCCCGGGCCGCCGTACTCCTGGCCGAGGTGGCGCAGCTGCTCGACGCCGAGGGAGTGGAAGGTCTGCACGACCGGGATGTCCGTCTCGCGTACCGCGTGGGCGGCGGCCAGGCCACCGATCCAGTAGTGCCCGTGCACCACCTCCGGGGTCCACTCGCCGGACCAGCGGTCGGCCAGCCAGCGGCCGAACTCCGACACGTAGGGCACCAGCTCGGCGGTGGGCAGCGGGGCGGGCGGGCCGACCGGCACCCGCTCGAGGCGGTAGCCGTCCACCTCGACGACCTCGGGCAGGGCGGAGTCCTCCCGGCGCTCGTAGACCCGTACGTCGTGGCCGCGCCCGGCCAGCTCGGCGGCGACCCGGGCGATGTGTTCGTGGGTGCCGACGGCGGGGGCGTCCGCATGCCGGGCCGTGCCGGCGTGCGCGCAGACGAGGCCGACGCGCATGGTGCACCTCCATGCGATTCGTGAGGGATGGTCCTCCGGTCAGAGGGTCCCATTAACCGAGCCCCGACGAGCCCAAACCTGGCAGATCGGGAGCAGTCGGAAGGGCTTCGCAGCCCAGGTCCGGACACCGTGGCACGCGGCGGACCGCCGGCCGCCGCCGCCCGGATTTCCGCAGGTCCGATGCGCCCTGACGGGGTGCCGGGCCGGGCGGGCGAGGCCCTGCCGGCGGCCGGCCCGGGTGATCCGTTTACGTCATCGGTTCCACAGCCTCCGGAGCGGGCGTCCGGCGGTGGCCCGCAGCGCCGGACGGCGGACCCACGCGGCGGCCGCGATCCGTCCCGGTCCGGCTGCATGACCCACCCTGGGCGGGGTACCGACGAAGAATGCCGCTCACCCGCAGTCTCTCGGACGCCGTCGTGGTGGTCACCGGCGCCTCCAGCGGCATCGGTACCGCCACGGCGTACGCGCTGGCCCGCCGGGGCGCCGACGTCGTCCTCGCCGCCCGCAGCGAGTCCGCCCTCGAGGAGGTCGCCCGGCGCTCCCGGGAACTGGGCGGACGGGCGCTGGTGGTGCCCACCGACGTCACCGATCCGGTGGCGGTCGAGGAGCTGGCCGCCCGCGCGGCGGCCGAGTACGGCCGGATCGACGGCTGGGTGAACAACGCGGCGGTCAGCGCGGTCGGGCTCTTCGACGAGATCCCGGTGACGGAGTTCCGCCGGGTACTGGAGGTCAACCTGCTGGGCGCGGCGTACGGCATCCGGGCCGCACTGCCCTGGCTGAGCCTCTCCGGTGGCGGGGTGCTGGTCAACAACGCCTCGGTGCTGGCCGAGGTGGCGATGCCCTACCAGTCGGCGTACAACGCCACCAAGCACGGCATCCGGGGACTGGCCGACACGGTCCGGCAGGAGCTGCGGGTCACCGGCCGGGGCAACATCTCGATCTGCACGGTGCTGCCGGCCACCATCGACACCCCGTTCTTCCGGCACGCCGGCAACCACACCGGCCGCGAGCTCGTCCCACCGCCACCGGTGTACGCGCCCGAGATGGTGGCCGAGACCATCGTCCGGCTGCTGCGCCGGCCCCGCCGGGAGGCGTACGCCGGCGGCGCGGCCCGGCTGCTCGGCCTGCAGTGGCGGCTCGCGCCGGCGCTGGCCGAGCGGGTCCTGGGCTGGTACGCGCACCGGACGCAGTTCGGGCCGTCCGGAGCGGCGGACAGCACCGGCAACGTCTTCCGCGCCGACGCCGCGGCGGAGCGCGAGGGTGGCTGGCACGGCCGGCGCCGGCAACTGGTCCGGGTGAGCGCCGCCTTCGGGCTGGCCGCCGCCGGCACCGCGGTCGGTACGGTGGCCGCGATGACCCGTCGGTCGCGGGCCGAACGGCGATGAGCGGCCCGGAGCGGCCGGGTGCGCGCACCGCCCCCGGCATGCACAATGGGACGATCATGCCGACCGACGCGCGATGCCTGGTGGAGGCGGACGAGACGTCCGCGACCGTACGGCTGAGCGGCGTGCTGGAGCCGATCGCCGCCGACCGGGTACGCGACGCCCTGCTGGCCCGGCTCACCGACCGGCCCGGCCCGATCGTGGTCGACGTGGCCCTGCTGCGCTCCACCGGCGACACCGCCGCACGACTGCTGGCCGAGGTCCGCCGCACGGTCGCCGACTGGCCCGCCGCCGACCTGCTGGTGCTCGACCCGGCCGGTACGGTCACCGACACCGACGCGACCGGGCTGCCGGTGTACCCGACCGCCGACGAGGCGACCGCCGCGCTGGCCCGTACCCCGATGGCGGCGCTGCTCGCGGCCGACCTCGCGCCCGTGGTGGGCGCGGCCCGCCACGCCCGGGAGATGGTCGCCGACGGTTGCGCCCGCTGGGGCGTGCCGCAGCTGGCCGAGCCGGCGTCCATCGCGGTGACCGAGATGGTCAACAACGTGGTGGCCCACGCGCGGACCCCGATGACGGTCCGGATCGCGCCGCGCGACAGTTCGCTGCACGTGGCGGTCCGCGACCACTCCCCGCGGCAGCCCGCGTACGCCGGCCTGGCCCCGCTCACCTCGACCGGGGGCCGTGGCCTGCTGCTGATCGACACGGTGGCCCGGCGGTGGGGCAGCACGCCGGTCCCGGGCGGCAAGGTGGTCTGGTGCGTGCTGCACGCCGAGGACGAAGCCGCGCGCCAGGGCTGACTTCTCCCGTTTCATCCCGATCGCGGAGTCCGTTCCCGGTTACCCGGGGCATGGCAGTGGGTAGTGATCAGTCATGCGCGACGACGAGTACCCGACCCCCCTCTCCGACCCTGAGGCGGAGGGCCTGCCGCAGACCGCCGACGACGACTCCACCGCCAACGACGACCTCAACACCGGCCGCGAGGCGGACGGCCCGGAGCCGGCCCAGTTGCCCGGCGACCGGACGCCCGTCGCGGTGGACAAGTTCGGCACCACGGCCGAGGAGCAGCTCGACGGGGAGTCGCTGGACTACAAGCTCCAGCGGGAGCAGTACGAGCGCCCCGCCGACGACCCGCTGGCCGGCCCGGTCGACCCGGACATCGCCGCCGAGGCGGACAGCGACGAGGCCGCCGCCGAGGCGCAGCTGGACGCCGACGTGATGAACCCCGGTCCCACCTCGGACCCGCGCTCGCCGGTCTCCATCTACGACCACGGTCAGCTGGGCACGATCGCCGACTCCCAGGTGGGCCGGCTGGTCGAACCGGACGAGGGGGCGCACACCGACCAGGAGACCGACTCGGTCGCCTACGACGCGGGCTCCGCCGGCGGCGGGGCCACCGCCGAGGAGCTGGCGATGCACGAGACCCGGCCGCCGGAGTCGCACTGACCCCGACAGCCACTCAGTCGTCGAGCCCGCGCTCGATCGCGTAGCGGGTCAGCTCGACCCGGTTGTGCAGCTGGAGCTTGCCCAGCGTGTTCTGGACGTGGTTCTGCACGGTGCGGTGCGAGAGCCCCAGTCGCTCGGCGATCTGCCGGTACGACAGCCCCTTGGCGACCAGCCGCAGCACCTCGGTCTCCCGCTCGGTGAGCCGGGGTGCCGCGTCGTCCCGGCCCGGCCGCGCCCCGCCCTCCCCGGCGACGGCCAGCCGGCGGTACTCCCCGAGCACAAGTCCCGCCAGGCCGGGCGTGAAGACCGGCTCCCCGGCGGCGGTGCGGCGGACCGCGTCCAGGAACTCGGCCGGGGCGGCGGACTTCATCAGGTAGCCGGTGGCGCCGGCCTTCACCGCGTCCAGCACGCCCTGCTGCTCGCCGCTGGCCGAGAGCATCAGCACCCGCACCTCGGGCAGCACGGCACGCAGCCCCCGGATCACCTCCACCCCCGAGATGTCGGGCAGCTGGAGGTCGAGCACCACGACGTCGGGCCGGGCCGCGGCGGCCACCCGGACCGCCTGCCGCCCCTCGCCGCTGGTCGCCACCACCGTGTGGCCCGCCTCGGTGAGGTCCCGGGCCACCCCCTCCCGCCACATGGGGTGGTCGTCGACCACCATCACCCGTACCCCGCTCACCCGTCCTCCCTCGGTACCACCAGCTCCACCTCGGTGCCCTCCCCGGGCGCGGAGACGATCCGCACCTCGCCGCCGAGGTCGGCGATCCGGCCCCGGATCGACTGGCTCATGCCCAGCCGCCCCTGCCGCGCCGCCTCGGCCAGCCGGCCCTCTCCGATGCCCGGGCCGGCGTCGCGCACCGACACGGTCACCGTCTTCCCCTCGTCCTCGACCAGCACCCAGGCACGGCCGTCGGCGTGCCGCCGCACGTTGTCCAGCGCCGCCCCGGTGGCCGCGGCCAACTCCCGGGCGACCCGGGCGGGCAGCGGGACCGGGGTCGCCGGGGCGGAGACGGAGACCGCCGCCGAGGCGTACCGGCCGAGCAGGGCGCGCAGGTCCAGGGTGCCGCCCGCCGCGTCGGCGGCGGGCACCGGGTCGACCCCGGAGATCAACGCGCGCAGCGCCGCCTCCTGCTCGCCGGCGAGCCGGGCCAGCTCACCGGCCTCCCCGTCGAGGTGGGCGCCGCGCCGCTGCACCAGGGCCAGCACCTGGAGCACCGAGTCGTGGATGCCCCGGGCCAGCCGCTCCCGCTCGCGGGTGGCCGCCTCCAGTTGCACCGCCCGGTGCAACCGCTCCTCGGCGGTCACCGCCAACCGCGCCACGTGCCCGACGATCACCCCGGCCAGCAGCAGCAGGATCACCCCGGTGAGCGAGGAGGGGCCGATCCGCCCCCGGCTGGCCAGGTCCGCCGCGCCCAGCGCCAGCGCCGCGACCGCACCGCGCCGCCGCCCGCCGGAGACCGCCCAGGCCAGCACCGGGCCGGCCAGCCAGACCACGGCCAGGGTCGGCACGCCGGCCGCCAGCGCCGCCCGGCCGACCACCCACGGGGAGACGGCGAGCACGACGAGCACGACGCCGAGGTCGGCCAGGAGCAGCGGCCAGCGCCGGTTCGCCGGCCGGGCGTAGCCGGCGGCGGTCACCCCGGACCAGGCCAGCATCCCCAGCAGGACGGCGCCGGCGGCGAGCGGGTGGGCGTACCGGTCGGCGTCGCGGAGCACCAGCAGGCAGACGTACCCCAGGGAGGCGAAGCGGAAGACGGCGATGGAGCGCCAGAGCGGCCCCTCGAGACCGGCCGGTGGCGACGACATGGCCGTCACGATGCCACAGCGACCGGCCTGCCCGGCAGGGCCGCCGGTCGCGGGACGGAGAACCCTGACGTACGGTGGAAATGTCGCGAAAACTGCAAGACCCGCTGTCGGGACAGGGCCATGACGAACGCAGAACCGCCCACGCCGCGTACGGTTGTGCCCATCGAACCCTCCCTCCTCATCGCCGAAGCCTTCGGCCAGGCCCAGGTGACCCAGCTGCGACACTCGGTCACCTCCTGCGCACACGCCGCCGGGCTGGACGGCCAGCGCCTGGACGACTTCGTGCTGGCCGTCAACGAGCTGATCACCAACGCGGTGCGGCACGGCGGCGGCCAGGGCTGGCTGCGGCTGTGGCGGGGGGCCGACGAGCTGGTCTGCGAGGTCTCCGACCACGGCCGGGGCATCAGCGCACAGCGGCTCGACGACCGCAGCCGCCCGGCCCCGGACACCGCCGGCGGGTGGGGCCTCTGGCTGGCCCGGGAGCTGAGCGACGCCATGGAGGTCGAGACCAGCCCGGCCGGCACCACGGTACGGATCAGCGCGCTGACCCAGGCGCTGCGCCCCGCGGGCGGCCCGAGCGTCGACTGACCCGGCCGGTCTCAGCCGAAGAGCGCGCTGACCGACTCGCCGTTGTGGATCCGCCGCATCGCCTCGGCCAGCGCGGGCGCCACCGAGAGGATCTCCAGCTTCGGCACCCGCTTTTGAACCGGGATCGGCACCGTGTTGGTGCAGACGATCTCCAGCACCCCCTCCTGCCCGCTGAGCCGCTCCAGCGCGCCGCTGGAGAAGAGCCCGTGGGTGCAGGCGAGCCGGATCGAGCGCACCTTCCGGTCGCGCAGGTGCGCCATCAGCTCGATCACCGTGCTGCCCTTGGCGATCTCGTCGTCGAGGACGATCACGTCCCGGTCGTCCACGTCGCCGATCACCGTGCTGATCTCGACCCGGTCGTCGCTGAACCGCTGCTTCGCCCCGGCCGCCACCGGGGTGCCGAGCATCCGGGCGAAGGCCGCGGCCTCCTTGGCGTTGCCCAGGTCCGGCGAGACCACCACGGTGTTCGTCAGGTCGTAGCGGCGGAAGTGGGTGGCCAGCTCGCGCAGCGCGTGCAGGTGGTCGACGGGGACGCTGAAGAAGCCGTGCACCTGCGGCGAGTGCAGGGTCAGCGCCAGCACCCGGTGCGCCCCGGCCGAGGTGAGCAGGTCGGCGACGAGCCGCCCGCCGATGGAGATCCGCGGGGCGTCCTTCTTGTCCGACCGCGCGTACGCGTAGTGCGGCAGCACCACGGTGATCCGGCCGGCGGACGCGCCCCGGGCCGCGTCGATCATGAGCAGCAGCTCGACCAGGTGCTCCTGGACGGGCGGCACCAGCGGCTGGATGAGGAAGACGTCGCGCTCCCGGCAGTTCGCCTGCAACTGCACCTCCAGGCAGTCGTTGGCGAACCGGGAGACCCGCACGGGATGCAACGGGACGTCGAGGTGGGCACAGATCTCGGCGGCGAGCTCGGGATGGGCGGTTCCGCTGAACACGGCGATGTCACGCACGGTCCAGATCGTACGGACGTCACCGGGCGGGCGGACGCGTGGGCGACGGCGCGTTGACCTTCCGGGTACGGTGCCGCAATGACCGGAGAGTACGTCGCCGCCATCGATCAGGGCACCACGTCGTCACGGTGCATCGTCTTCGACCGGGCCGGGGAGATCGTCTCCGCGGCGCAGCGGGAGCACCGGCAGTTGTTCCCGCAGCCCGGTTGGGTGGAGCACGACGCCGAGGAGATCTGGGACAACGTCCAACAGGTCGTCCGGGAGGCCCTCGCCGCCGCCGGTACCGGGCCGGAGGGGCTGGCCGCCGTCGGCATCACCAACCAGCGGGAGACCACCGTCGTCTGGGACCGGGCCACCGGCCGCCCGGTGGCCAACGCGATCGTCTGGCAGGACACCCGCACCGGCCCGCTGCTGCGCGAGCTGCACGAGGCGTACGGCGAGCAGCGCTTCCGGGAGCGCACCGGGCTGACCCTGGCCACCTACTTCGCCGGTCCGAAGCTGCGCTGGCTGCTGGACAACGTCGAGGGGCTGCGGGAGCGGGCCGAGCGGGGCGAGGTGCTCTTCGGCACGATGGACAGCTGGCTGATCTGGAAGCTGACCGGCCGGCACGTCACCGACGTGACCAACGCCAGCCGGACCATGCTGATGGACCTGGAGACCCTGGACTGGGATCCGGAACTGCTCGACGCGATGCGGGTGCCGGCGGCGATGCTGCCGGAGATCCGCTCCTCGGCGGAGGTGTACGGCACCGCCGAGGGGCTCCTGGCGGGGGTGCCGGTGGCCAGCGCCCTCGGCGACCAGCAGGCGGCCCTGTTCGGGCAGACCTGCTTCCAGCCGGGCGAGGCGAAGTGCACCTACGGCACCGGCAGCTTCCTGCTGCTCAACACCGGGGCGAGCCCGGTCGTCTCCCGGCACGGCCTGCTGACCACGGTGGCCTACCGGATCGACGGGCACCCGGCCGCGTACGCGCTGGAGGGCGCGATCGCGGTCACCGGCTCGCTGGTGCAGTGGCTGCGGGACAACCTCGGGCTGATCTCCACCGCGCCGCAGGTGGAGGAGCTGGCCCGCACGGTCGACGACAACGGCGGCTGCTACGTGGTGCCGGCCTTCTCGGGGCTCTTCGCGCCGCACTGGCGCAGTGACGCCCGGGGTGTGATCGCCGGTCTGACCGGCTACATCACCAAGGGCCACCTGGCCCGGGCGGTGCTGGAGGCGTCGGCCTGGCAGACCCGCGAGGTGGTCGACGCGATGGACGCCGACTCCGACGTGGCGCTGCGCCGGCTGCGCGTGGACGGCGGCATGACCGCCAACGGCCTGCTGATGCAGTTCCTCGCCGACGTGCTGGACGTGCCGGTGGTCCGCTCCCGGATCACCGAGACCACCTGCCTCGGCGCGGCGTACGCGGCCGGCCTGGCGGTCGGGTTCTGGCCGGACCTGGCGACCCTGCGCGCCCAGTGGAGCTCGGACGCGCAGTGGGAGTCGACGATGACGCCCGAGCACCGGGAGCGCGAGCTGCGGCAGTGGCGCAAGGCGGTGGCCCGCACCCTCGACTGGGTCGAGTGACTACGCCCAGCGGTTGCCGGTGAGCTTCTCGTAGACGTCGACGTAGCGGGTCCGGGTCGCCTCGACCACCTCGGCGGGCACCTCGGGGGCCGGGCCCTGCTTGTCCCAGCCGCTGCTGGTCGCCCAGTCCCGGACGTACTGCTTGTCGTAGGAGAACTGCGTCCGGCCGGGCTGGTACGACTCGGCCGGCCAGAACCGGGACGAGTCGGAGGTGAGCAGCTCGTCGCCGAGCATCAGGGTGCCGTCCGGCGCCCAGCCCAGCTCGATCTTGGTGTCGGCGACCAGGATGCCCCGGTCGGCGGCGAGCTCCGCGCCCCGGCAGTAGACGTCGATGGTGATCTGCCGCAGCCGTTCGGCGGTCTCCGCGCCGACCTTGTCCACCACCTCGGCGAAGGTGATCGGCTCGTCGTGCTCCCCCACCGGCGCCTTGGTCGACGGGGTGAAGATCGGCTCGGGCAGGATCGACGCCTCGACCAGGCCGCGCGGCAGCACCACGCCGGAGACGGCGCCGGTGCGCTGGTACTCGGTCAGGCCGCCGCCGGTCAGGTAGCCGCGGGCGACGCATTCCACCGGGACCATCTCCAGCCGCCGGCAGCGGATCGCCCGGCCGGCGAACTCGGCGGGCACGTCGGTGGTCGAGATGACGTGGTTCGGCACCAGGTCGGCGAGCTGCTCGAACCACCAGACGGAGAGAGCGGTGAGCAGTCGGCCCTTGTCCGGGATCGGCGTCGGCAGCACCACGTCGTAGATCGAGATGCGGTCGGAGGCGACCAGGATCAGGTCGTCGCCGTCGGCGTAGACGTCCCTGACCTTGCCCGAGTGCAGAAGTTCCACGCACCCTAGTACACCAGACGGCGTGCGGACGCCCGGTGCGGCCACCGGACGTCCCACCGCCACCGGTACCGGGATCGGACCCCGGCGCCGAAAACGGTCCCGACCGGGTGGGCGGCGGGCGTTGACACCCGGGCTCGGTCCCTGCGTGAATGGTCCGGCCCTCACCACCGCGCACCAGGAGCGCCCCGTGCCCGCTGCCCGCCCCCCGCACCCCCGGCCCGGCGCCGACCCGGCCCGACGGCGGCTGCTCGGCGCGCTGCTGGCGGTGCCGGCCCTCGCCACCGGCGGGCTCGCCGGGTGCAGCGACGACCCGAGCGCCGGGGTCGACGACGACGGGCCGATCGAGCTGTCGGTCTTCTGGTGGGGCAACACCCGACGCGCGCAGGCCACCGAGCGGGCGCTGCGGCTCTACTCCTCGCGCAACCCCCGGGTCACCTTCCGGGTCACCTGGCAGGCCGCCGGCGGCTACTACGACCGGCTGGCCACCCAGGCCGGCGGCGGCAACGTGCCGGACCTGTTCCAGGTCGACGACGCCGTGCTGACCGAGTACGCGCAGCGGGGCATCGCCCTGGACCTCAGCCCGTACGCCGCGGACGGCCGGCTCGACCTGGGCGGCCTGCCGCCCGGGCTGGCCGACTACGGCCGGGTGGACGGGCGGCTGCACGGGGTCGCGGCCGGGCAGACCCACGTCGCCGTGGTCTACAACAAGGACCTGCTGCGCCGGCTCGAAGTGCCCGAACCGACGATCATGCCGTGGGCCGACTACCTCTCCTGGGCGGCGCGGGTCACCCGGGCCAGCGGTGGCCGGGTGGCCGGCACCATGGACCCGTCCGGCGACCACCGGGCGCTCTGGCTCTGGCTGCGCGGCCAGGGCGGCAAGTTCTACCAGGGGCGGCAACTCGGCTTCAGCTCGGCGGCCCTGGTCGACTGGTTCGAACTCTGGCAGCGGGCCCGCAACGACCGGGCGACGCCGGCCGCGGCCCTGGTCGACCGGGCCGACGGCGGCGAACCGGCGCGTCAGCTGGTGGTCACCGGCCACACCGCCGCCTCGTTCGCCTGGTCGCACCAGCTTCCCGAACTCCAGCGCTACACCAGCGACGAGTTGGCGCTGGCCGCCTTTCCCGGGCCGCCGGCCGCCCAGTGGGACCGGGCCTCCATGTACTGGGCCGGTTTCCGAGGCACCCGGCATCCCGGGGTGGTGGCCGACGTGGTCAGCTTCCTGACCACCAACGTCGAGGTGGGCCGCATCCTCGGCACCGAGCGCGGGCTGCCGGCCGACCTCGCCGTGCGACAGGCCGTCACCCAGGCGCTCGACGATCCCGTCGTCTCGCGGGTCGCCGCCCTCGGCACCACCCTGAACGACCTGGTCGGGCCCGCCCCGGCACCACCGCCGCGGGGGCACGCGCGGGTGCGTGCGCTGCTCACGGCGGCGGCTCAGGACGTCCGGTCGGGCCGGGCGGGTGCGCGGGCCACGACCTCGAAGTTCATGGCGCAGGCGCAGGGGGCGCTGGCCGAGTGACCCCGGCCGGCGTCGCGAAGGGCGCCGGCCGGGGTCGAACGGATCAGCTCGGCGGACGGTTGCGGCGGTTGCGCATCAGCCGCAGTACCAAGAACACGATCAGCCCCACCACGACGAGGCAGCACAGCAGGCCGAGGATGCCGCCACCGCCCCGACCCCTACGTCGTGCGGCTTCCACCACCAGCTCGCCCTGGCTCGTGGACGCCCAGGCCGCGACCGGTACGAAGACCGAGAGCACGACCGCACCGAGGACCGCGCTCAGCCGGCCCCACCACCTGTTCCAAGATGACATGACCCCATCCTGACCGAGACGGGCAACCGGGGCACGCCGGACGGCCGGAAGGCCGCTCGGTCGGCGGAAATGGCGAACGGCCCGAGGATCAGATCCTCGGGCCGTTCGTCGTGGTAGCGGGGACAGGATTTGAACCTGCGACCTCTGGGTTATGAGCCCAGCGAGCTACCGAGCTGCTCCACCCCGCGTCGACTCCATAAGCCTAGCGCATCCCCCGGACCGAGATCACCCGGGTCCCCGATCTGCCACCGGAGCCGTTCGGCCGGCGGCGGAAATGGCGAACGGCCCGAGGATCTGATCCTCGGGCCGTTCGTCGTGGTAGCGGGGACAGGATTTGAACCTGCGACCTCTGGGTTATGAGCCCAGCGAGCTACCGAGCTGCTCCACCCCGCGTCGGCTCGTTAACCGTAGCCTACGGGGCACCGGACCCGCAAAACGGGCCCGGAACGCAGTCAGCGCAACCAGTCCCGGATCGCCGTCACCGCCCGGCGGCTGTCCGCGTCGACCTGCGGCTTCGGGCTGGAGCTGCCCTCCCAGCCCTGGTCCCACAGCACCGTCACCACGTTCCCGATCCGGATGGCCCGGATCAGTCGCAGCTCCTCGTCGCCGGTCGGCTCGCCGTTGACGTCCCGGTACGGCACGCGCATCTCGAACAGCACCGACTCGTCGCCGTAGCCGGCGCTGGCCAGCAGCTTCTGCCGGGAGGTCACGTTGCCGACCGGCTGCGCCGGGCAGTCGCGTACCGCGTCGCGCAGTTCGTCGAGCGCGGCGGCGGCCTTACCGTCGCGGTAGATGGTGATGCTGTGCCGGTAGAGACCGTCCGGGATGTTCCCCTCCGGCGTGCCGGCCAGCTTGAACGGCACCGAGCGGACGCGCTGCCGCACCGTCCCCGACGCGCCCGGCTCCGCCCCGCAGAGCGCGGGCAGCACCTGACCCCCGCCGAACCGGGACCCCGCCCCGGTGTCGTTCGCCGCCGCCAGCTTGAAGAAGGCCGAATCGGGGATCGAGGTCGGCGTCCGGGCGGTCGGTGAGGTGCGCGTCGGTGACGTCGACGGCGGTTGCCGCGACGCCGACCCGCTCGGGCCGGGCGAGGACGCCGACGGGGTGGGCGTGGGCTCCGACGGCACGGGGTTGGGCGAGGGCGGGCCCGGGCTGTCCGCGGGCGGCCCGACCCGGGTGTCGGGAGCGGCGGCGAAGACGAACTGGGCACCGACGGCCGTCCCGCCGACCAGCGCCGCCGCGGTCAGCGCCCCCAGCGCGGCGCGGGTCCGCGCCCGACGGTCGGCGTACCGGCGCACCACGTCGGGCGCCGCCAGGCCGCGTGGATCGGTGTCTTCGGCGAGCGAGCGGTAGAGACCGGGCAGTTCACGCGACATCGTTGACCTCCAGCTCCTTCGACGAGACTCCGGGCAGCAGCTCGGCAAGCCTCGCCCTGCCCCGGGACAGCCAGGACTTCACGGTGCCGGTAGGCACCCGCGTCTCGCGGGCGATCTCCTCCACCGGCATGTCGAACAGGTAGTGCAGGGCCAGCGCCTGCCGTTGGTTCGCCGGCAGCTGCCGCAGGGCAGCGACCAGCAGGACGGTGTCCTCGCCGGGTGGCCGTACCACGTCGGGTGGGCCGGTGCGGCTCACCGCCGTCCGCCAGCCGCGCAGCCGGCGGAACCGGTCGGTGGCCAGGCGGCTGACCACCAGCCGCAGCCACGCCTCCGGCGCCGGATGGGTGGCGAGCTTGCCCCACTGCCGCCACGCCCGGGCGTACGCCTCCTGCACGAGGTCCTGCGCCTCGCCGTGGTCACCCGCCACCGCGTGGCCGTACCGGAGCGTCCGCGCGGACGTGCTCCGGTAGAACTCGTCGAAGCTCTGCGCGTCCCTCATGCCCACATCACGCCTCCCCGTTTCCCCCACCTGCTGACAAGACGGTCCACGGGGCCGGTCGGTTGCAGGCGTCGGGTCGGAAAAGCGACAAGCCCGCGACCCTGGAGGACCGTCGGTCCCCGGGTCGCGGGCTCGTCGGAGAGTCCCGCGCGGCGGCTCAGCCGCTCGGCGTCGGCGCCGGCGAACCGGGCGGGCTGCCGCTCGGCGTGGGGGTCGGCCGGGGGCCGGCCTGCTGCGCCTGCTGGAAGGCGGTCATCGCCTCGTCCAGCGCCTTCAGCGCCCGGCCGTACCGCTCGAAGTCGCCGGACGTCTGCGCGGCCTTGACCTCGGCGATCGCCGTCTGCACCCGCTCCGCCGCGGCGGCCAGCTCACCGGTGAGCGGCGGCGGGTCGGCGCCGCCCGGGGGCGGCGGCGGGGTGCCGCCGGGCGGCGGCGGGGCGCCCTGACCGGCCCGCTTGCCCTGGTCGACGAGCTGCTTGATGCCGTCGGCGAGGTTGTCGGCCAGCACCACGTAGGAGCCGCCGTCGCCGTAGGAGAGCAGCACCTTCTGCAGCAGCGGGTACGCGTCCTGCTGGTTGCTCTTCACGTAGACCGGCTCGACGTAGAGCATCCCGTCGCCGAACGGCAGCGACAGCAGGTTCCCGTAATGCACCTGCGCCTGGTTGGAGGAGAGCAGGTTGAGCTGCTGCCGGATGTTCGCGTTGTTGGTCATCTGCTGGTGCACCTGCACCGGCCCGGAGATCCGGGTCTGATCCGGCAGCTCCAGCACCTCCAGCTTGGGCTGACCGTCGACGTACGACCCGGAGATCAGCGCGGCGAGGTTCTGCCGCCCGTTCGGGGTGACCGCGGCGGTGAGCTGGAAGCGCGGTGCCTGCTGCCCGGGGAACTGGGTGAACAGGTAGTACGGCGGCTGCTTCTGCCCGCTGTCCGGGGCGTCCGGCACGTTCGGCACCTGCCAGTAGTCCTGGCCGGAGTAGAAGTCGCCGGGGTCGGTCACGTGGAACTTGGTGAGCAGGTTCCGTTGCACCTTGAACATGTCGGCCGGGTAGCGGAAGTGCTCGGCCAGCTCCGCCGGGATGGCGGTCTTCGGCAGCACCAGGTCCCCGCCGAACGCCTTGTTCCAGGCCTTGAGCACCGGGTCGGCCTCGTCGAACTCGTAGAGCCGCACCGTGCCGTCGTACGCGTCGACGGTGGCCTTCACCGAGTTGCGCATGTAGTTGACGTTCTCCCGGGCCAGCTGGAACGTGCCCCGGTTGGTCAGCTCGTCGGCGGTCTCCGTCTGCAGGTTGACCCGCTCGGCGTACGGGTAGGTCGCCGCCGTGGTGTAGCCGTCGACGATCCACTGGATCCGGCCGCCCACCACCGCCGGGTACGGGTCGCCGTCGAGGGTCAGGAAGGGGGCGACCTTCTCCACCCGGTCCCGCGGGTTGCGCACGTACAGCAGGCGGGAGTTGTCGTTGACCGCCTCGGAGAGCAGGAAGTTCGACTCCTGCTCCTTGATCGCGTAGAGCAGCCGGCGGGTGAACGAGCCGATCTCGACGCCACCCTCACCGGTGTAGGTGTAGTACTGCTCGCCGCCGGTGGTCGGGGTGGGCCGGTCGAACTCGGCGTTGCGGTTGTCGTCGGCCTGCCCGACGATCGCGTAGTCGCTCTCCCCCATCCGCTCGCCGTAGTAGATGCGCGGCTGGGTGGCGGGGATCTGCTCGGCCTGCGAGGAGCACGCCTCCTGCGCCTTCTCGCCGAGGAAGCCGGAGACGAAGTACGGCTGGCCGCCGCAGACGACCTGGTTGGCCGGGGCCGCGACCAGGCCGTACCCGTGGGTGTAGACGGTGTGCCGGTTGATCCAGTTGTTCTGCTGGTCGGTCAGCTCGTTGTAGTTGATCTCGCGGACGCCGACCACGTAGTCGGAGGTCTTGTTCGCCACCGAGTACCGGTCGATGTCGAGCTTCGGCCCGAAGTCGTAGAAGCCCCGGACCTGCTGCAGCTGCGTGTACGTCTCGGAGACCAGCTGCGGGTCGAGCAGCCGGACGTTGGGCACCACCGAGGTGTCGGTCACCAGGCTCGCCGGCGGGGTGAGGTTGCTCGCCGCGTACCCGGTGGTCTTCGTGTCGGTCAGGCCGAACGCGGCCCGGGTCGCCCCGATGCTGCGTTCGATGTACGGCGCCTCCTTGTCCCGGGCGCTCGGCTTGACCTCGAAGGTCTGCACCGCCCACGGGTAGATGCCGCCGATCGCCACGGCGGAGACGCCGAGCAGGGCCAGCGAGATGCCCGGCCAGACCAGGTTCCGCATCACCGCGTTGGAGAAGACGATGATGGCGATCGCCACCACCACCGAGATGTACGCCAGGATCTCCTTGGCCGGCAGCAACGCGTTGACGTCGGCGTAGCCGGCACCGTAGAGCTTGGCGCCCTCGTTGTACTCCAGCAGCATCGCGCGCCGGTCCAGCACGTACGCGACGGCCTTGAGCAGCACGAAGACGGCGACCAGGGTGGTGAGGTGGGCGCGGGCGGCGTTGGTCATCCGGTCGCCGACGCCCTGCAGCCGCACCCCGCCGAAGATGTAGTGCACGGCCAGCGCGCCGAGCAGCGCCAGCACCACCGCGGTGAATCCGACGCCGAGCAGGTACCGCCAGAAGGGCAACTGGAAGACGTAGAAGCCGACGTCGACGCCGAACTCCGGGTCCTTGACGCCGAAGTCGCCGCCGTTGCGGAAGAGCAGCCACTGGTTCCACCGGCTCTGCGCGGAGAGGCCGGCGAAGAGCCCGAGCACCACCGCGGTCAGGCTGATCCAGGTGCCCATCCGGGGGGCGAGCAGCGTCCGGTAACGCTCCAGGGTGGCCTGCTCCAACGAATGCGGCCGCAGCGTCGGCCGCAGCCGGTACGCCAGCCAGAGGTTGCCGCCGACGAAGAGCGCCAGCCCCACCCCGATGGTGAGGAAGAGCAGCAGCCGGGTGATCAGCACTCCGGTGAAGACCTTGGTGTAGCGGACCTCCTCGAACCAGAGCCAGTCCGTCCACGCCTGGACACCCCAGCCGAGCAGGGTGAAGAGCACGAAGACCCCGACCAGGACGCCGATGGTGACGCGTCCGCGCCGGCTCATTCTCGGCAGGGGACTGCTACGCATGACCACTGTTGGCTCCGCACGCTCGATGTGATCGGCTCCGGACAGGCACCCAGAGTACGGGGTGTTCCTGAACGTGTCGGGTCAAGGTCACGCCGCACTGCCGGAGCGCGTCGGGTCAGCAGCGCGTGGGCTGCCCACCCGACCGCAACGCCTCCAGCGCCGTCAATGCCTCGTCGAGCGAGCCGACCTTGATCAGGGGCAGGTCGGGCTGCGGATTGCGGACCGCCTCGGCGCAGTTGTCCGCCGGCACCAGGAAGACCTTCGCCCCGGCCTTCTTCGCCCCGACGAGTTTCTGCGCGATGCCGCCGATCGGGCCGACCCGGCCCTCGTCGTCGATGGTGCCGGTGCCGGCGATGATCTTCCCGCCGGTCAGGTCGGCCGGTTCGAGCTTGTCCACGATGCCGAGGGCGAACATCAGCCCGGCGCTCGGCCCGCCGATGTTGCCCAGGTCGATCTTCAGGGTGAAGGGGTGCGGCTGCCGCTGCTCCGGCACCAGGCCGACGCGCGGCCGGCCGTCCTGCTCCCGGCTGGTCACGGTGGCCGTGCCGGCCACGCCGTCGCGGGAGTAGCCGATCCGCAGCGCGGTGCCGGCCGGCTTCGCCCGGACCAGCTCCACCAGCTTCGCCGCCGTGGTCACCGGGACGCCGTCGACGGTGGTGATGACGTCGCCGGCCTTCAGCGCCCCCGCCGACGGGCCGTCCGCGGCGACCTCCTTGGCCACCACCTGCACCGGGTAGCCGAGCTCCACCAGCGCGGCGGTCTCGGCGCTGGTCTGCGAGTTCTGGAAGTCCTCGGCGTTGCGCTTCTCCACCTCCTCCTGGCTCTCGCCCGGCGGGTAGACCAGCTCGCGCGGCACCACCGCCTCGTCGTCGGAGAGCCAGCCGGCGATCGCGGCGCGCAGCTTGACCGTGGGCTGCACCCCCACCGTGGTCATCCGCAGCTGACCGGCGGAGGTGGAGGTCGACCGGCCGCTGACCTGGATGACCTCCTTGCCGTCGGAGGTGCCGAGGGTGTTCACCGTCGGCCCCGGGCCCAGCACCACGTACGGGATGGGCGCGCCGAACACGCCGATGCTGAGCAGAGTGGTGAGCAGAGCACCGAGGAGAACGGTCACGCCGCGACGTCTCATGCGGCAGAGCGTACCGATTCGGGTGGTGCCGGCCGGTCGGCCGAGGCCGACTTCGCCCTCAGCGCAACGCCAGCGGCGGCGACCTGGGGCGCGGCGCGCGTACCGTAGACGTCGTGCCTGATATTCCGTTCGGTTTCGCGCTCCCGGGTGGGCAACCACCAGACCCCAACGACCCCGCGCAGATGCAGCAGTTCATGTCGCAGTTGCAGCACCTGCTCTCCGCGTCGGGCAGCGGGCCGGTCAACTGGGACCTGGCCCGGCAGGTGGCCGCCAGCCAGCTCGCCGCCGCGGGCGACCCGGCGGTGTCGCCGTACGAGCGGCACGCGGTGGAGGAGGCGCTGCGCATCGCCGACCTCTGGCTGGAGCCGTCGTCCGCCCTGCCGTCCGGCATCCGTACCTCGGTGGCGTGGAACCGCAACGAGTGGATCTACAAGACCCTCGACGTCTGGCGCAAGCTCTGCGACCCGGTGGCCAGCCGCATGGTCGGCGCGATGGGCGACCTGGTGCCGCCGGAGGCGCGGGCCCAGCTCGGCCCGATGCAGTCGATGGTGGCGACCCTGGGCGGGGCGCTCTTCGGCGGGCAGCTCGGTCAGGCGCTCGGCTCGCTCGCCGCCGAGGTGCTCTCCGCCGGCGACATCGGGCTGCCGCTGGGCCCGGCCGGCACCGCCGCGCTCATCCCGGCCAACATCCGGGCGTACGGCGCGGGCCTGGAGCTGCCCGAGGACGAGGTCCGCCTCTACGTGGCCCTGCGCGAGGCCGCCCACCAGCGGCTCTTCGAGCACGTCCCGTGGCTGCGCGGGCACGTGCTGACCGCGGTGGAGAACTACGCCTCCGGCATCCGGGTCAACCGGGAGGCGATCGAAGAGGCGATGGGTCGGGTCGACCCGACCGACCCGGAGTCGATGCAGGCCATCGCCCTGGAGGGCATCTTCACCCCGGAGGACACCCCGGCGCAGAAGGCGTCCCTGGCCCGGCTGGAGACGGTGCTCGCGCTGGTCGAGGGCTGGGTCTGCCACGTGGTGGACAACGCCGCGGGCGAGCGCCTGCCCAACGTGGTCCGCCTCGGCGAGGCGTTCCGCCGCCGCCGGGCCGCCGGCGGTCCGGCCGAGCAGACCTTCGCCGCGCTGGTCGGGTTGGAGCTGCGGCCGCGCCGGCTGCGCGAGGCGTCGGCGCTCTGGGCCGCGCTCACCACGCACCGGGGCATCTCGGGCCGGGACGCGGTCTGGGGCCACCCCGACCTGCTCCCCTCCGACGACGACTTCGCCGACCCGGTGGCGTTCGCCACCGCCCAGCTCGACCTCGACGACGAGCTGGCGAACTTCGACTTCAGCGCGCCGGGCGGCCCGGAGGAGCAGGCACCGGGCGGCGGCACCGCGCCGCGCTCCGACGACTCCGGGGACGACACCGACCGGTCCTGATCCGCTCCGCGCCGACCGGGCCGCGCCTCCGCGCGCGCCCGGCCGGCGGGTCGGTCAGATCGGGCGGCCGGAGAGCAGGGCCCGGGTGGCCTCCCAGCCCTCCACCGCGGGGTCCAGCGCGGCCAGATCGGCCGGGCCGCGCAGCCGCCGCCAGGCGGGGGTGACGGCCACGTCCTGCGGGGCCGGCGCCGCGCGGCGCACGTCCGCCGGTCCGGCCACGTCGAGGTCCAGCGCCGGCAACCAGCCGGGTACGGGAAGCCGGGTCGCCACCCCGAGCAGCCCGGGTCCGTCCCCCTCGACCGGGGCGACCGCCACGGGCCGGCTGGTCAGCGGCCGGAGCAGCTTGCCCAGCGTCAGGCCGGGCAGGTCGGGAGCGTCGGCGGCGACCACGGCCGCCTGGTCGTACCCGGTCGGTGCGGCCAGCGCGGCGTCGACGGTGGGCGCGGACACCTCGTGGATGGTGGTCCCGGGCCAGACCACCGCCTCGGCCAGCCAGCGGTCCGCCGGGGTCACCGCCACCGCCGTCTCGACCTCGCTCAGCGTGGCGAGCAGGTCCACCACGTCCTCGGCCAGCGCGGTCCGCCAGTCCACCGGATCGATCCCCGGCGGCGACCAGGCCACCGGGGCGAGCAACGCCACCACCACACGTCGGGCCACGCCCCGACCCTAGCCGGGGTCAGCCGGGAAGCGGGACGCCGGAGGCGGCGGCGACGCCCTCCAGGTAGCCGCGGGCCCGTTCGGTCTTCGGATACCGGGCGACGAGCTCCCAGAACCGGGCGTTGTGGCTGGGCACGATGAGGTGCGCCAGCTCGTGCAGCAGCACGTAGTCGAGCACCCAGTCCGGCATGTCCTGGAGGCGGTGCGAGATCCGGATGGTCCGGTCGGCCGGGGTGCAGGATCCCCACCGGCCGTTCTGGTTGGTGACCCAGCGGACGCTGGCGGGCAGGGCGTCGCTGCCGTGCTCGGGGAGGTAGAGGTTGATCAGGCGCAGCGCCCGGTCGAGCAGCTCGGTGTCGGAGCGGGCGAGCCGGCCCTCCCGGGCGGCGAGCCGGGCGAGCATCCGGTCGACCCACTCGCTCTCCTCCGCGCGGGAGAACTGGTCGGGAATCAACACCACGACCCGTTCCCCGTCGCGGTAGGCGGACACCGTGCGTCGCCGGCGCTGACTGCGCCGTACCTCGACGACCGGCTTCCGCGCCCCCGCCATCAGCGGGCCGCGCAGCCGTGCATTCCTGCCACGAGGGAAAGCTAATGCGTACTGACCAGGGGTCCGCAAGAGTCAACACCGCGACACGCGCCCGGAAAATGGTGGTTGGTTGTGGGGAGTCCCGAAAAAATCTGTGGATGACCATGTCGGGCCGCCCCGATCACCCTTCGTGGCGGCCGGGCCCGCATCTCCCCCCACCGTAGGTGATCACCGTCCGCAGCGCCGCTCGGGCCCCGCCAGGGCGTATTTGCGGGCGTTGCCCCGGCGTGTCCCCGGCAAACTCACTAATCCGGCCTATTTCGGCATGCACACTCTCGACGTCGACTTCCTCACAGTGTCGATGCACAGCTGACATGGATCCGCCCAGATCTGGGTAGGGTCCGCCATCCAGCGGTCACGTGGGTGTCCGCTGAGCAAGACCCAGCGCCGGGGCCCCGCGGGGCCCGCCGCCGGGAGACCCGCCGGGCCGGCTCGCCCGGCGGACGAGACGAGGAGGGCTACCGTGGCCGACCAGGCCCAGACCTACAACGGTTACTGCGTCAAGTGCAAGGAGAAGCGGGACTTCGAGGGGCGCATCGAGGTCTCGAAGACCGGGATGAACATGGCCAAGGGCAAGTGTCCGGTGTGCGGCACAACAGTGAACCGCATCCTGGGCAAGGCCAAGGTCTGACCCGTACGGGTTCCGGGGGAGGGGCGGCCGGTGGCCGCCCCTCCCCCGTCTCGTCCGTACCGTGAATCGAGGCTGTCGGGTGGGCGACAGAGTTACCCGGCGGTTGTGGATATCCCGCTGAATCCTGTGGACAGCGCTGGACAGAGCGCCGCGCACCTGTGGACAACGATCGACGGACAGCACGGACTCGGTCACGATCCGTCGTCATGAGCCCGTCGACGCGCCCGGCCCCGCGAATCCGCCCGCCCCTGCCCCGCCCGACGCTGCTGCCCGGCCTGACCCGGCTCTGGCGCGACCGGCACACCCTGCAACTCGGGCTCGACCCGGGCCGTGCCGTCCTGGTCGAGGTCGCCGACCCGCGCGCCGCGCGGCTGCTCGACCTCCTCGACGGCAGCCGCAGCGAGCGGGGCGTCCTGGCGCACGCCGCGGCCGCCCGGGTCGCCCCGGACCAGGCCCGCGAACTGCTCGACGCGCTGTACGCCGCCGGTCTGGTCGTACCCGCCCACACGCTGCTTCCCCGGGACCTGGCCGGTCCGGCGCGCAGCCGCCTCGCGGCGGAGGCCGGCGCGCTCGCGCTGGTCGCTCCCGCGCTGCCCGGCACCCCGGCGCAGCTGCTGCGCCGCCGGCGGGCCGCCCGGGTGGTGGTGACCGGCGCCGGCCGGCTCGGCGCCCCGGTCGCCGTCGCGCTGGCGCACGCCGGCGTGGGTCACGTGGTGCCCGAGCTCAGCGGCACGGTCGGCCCCGCCGACCTGGTCGGCACCGGGCTGGCCGCGTCCGACACCGGTCGCCCGCTGGCCGCCGCGCTCCGCTCGGCGATCGACCGGACCGCCCCCGGTACGCAGACCCGCCCGCTGCACCGCAGCCGGGTGGAACTGGTGGTCCACCTCGGCACGGACCGGCCGGCCGCCCTGCTCGCGGCCGGGTACGCGCAGCGCCGCCAGCCACACCTGCTGCTCGGCCTGCGTGAGGGCGTACCCGTGGTCGGGCCGCTGGTCCGGCCGCCGGTCGGACCCTGCCTGCACTGCCTGGACCTGCACCGGGCCGACCGCGACCCGGGCTGGCCCGGGCTCGCCGCCCAGCTCGCGGCGGATCCGGCCGACCAGGCGTGCGCCGCCGCCACCCTGCTGGCCGCCGTCGGGTACGCGGTCGCCGAGGTGCTGGCCCAGCTCGACGGCGGCGTCCCGGAGACGCTCGGCTGCGCGGTGGAGATCGGCGCGGCCGGCCGGTTCCGGCGTCGGGTCTGGCCGCCGCACCCGTCCTGCGGCTGCGCCGGCCGCCGCCGCTGACCGCCGACGGCGGCGACGTCGACGCTGGTGACGGGCCGATGCGGCCGGCTCGGACCGGTCCCGACGGGCCACGGCGGGCGGGACGCGCGGGCGCCGAGCGGCGGGGCGGACGGGCACAGAGGGAACACGGCGGCGGAAAGCCGGGGCGGGCCCGGCTTCTCCAGCAGCAGCGGGCCCGCCCGGTCGGTAACAATGGCCGGGTGACCGACATCCCGCGCCGGGCCGTGTCCCGGACCGCCAAGCTCGCCGCTCTGCCGCTCGGCTTCGCCGGGCGGACCGTCCTCGGCATGGGAAAGCGCGTCACCGGGCTCGCCTCCGACGTGATCTCCGCCGAGATCCAGCAGCGCACCGCCGAGCAGCTCTTCAGCGTCCTCGGGCAGCTCAAGGGCGGGGCGATGAAGTTCGGCCAGGCGCTGTCGGTCTTCGAGGCGGCACTGCCGGACGAGATCGCCGCCCCCTACCGGCAGGCGTTGACCAAGCTCCAGGAGTCCGCGCCGCCGCTGCCGGCCGCCAGCGTGCACAAGGTGCTCACCGAGCAGCTCGGGCCGGACTGGCGGGACCGGTTCGTCGAGTTCGACGACACTCCCGCCGCCGCGGCGAGCATCGGCCAGGTGCACAAGGCGATCTGGCGGGACCCGGAGACCGGCGAGGCGCGGACCGCGGCCGTCAAGATCCAGTACCCGGGCGCCGGTGACGCCCTGCTCGCCGACCTCAAGCAGCTCTCCCGGCTGGGCGGGATGTTCCGCGCCCTCCAGCCGGGTCTGGACGTCAAACCGCTGCTGGTCGAGCTCCGGGAGCGGGTCACCGAGGAACTGGACTACGAGCTGGAGGCCGAGTCGCAGCGCGCCTTCGCCGCCGCGTACGCCGACGACCCGGAGATCTTCATCCCGGCCGTGCTCTCCAGCTCGCCCCGGGTGCTGGTCACCGAGTGGATCGAGGGGACGCCGCTGGCGGACATCATCCGCGAGGGCACCGAGGAGCAGCGGGACGAGGCGGGCCGGCTGATGGCGACCCTGCACCTGTCCGCGCCGCCCCGGGCCGGCCTGCTGCACGCCGACCCGCACCCCGGCAACTTCCGGCTGCTGCCCGACGGCCGGCTCGGCGTGATCGACTTCGGCGCGGTGGCGCGAATGCCGGAGGGCACTCCGGAGCCGATCGGCCGGATCGCCGGGCTGGCGCTGCGCGGCGACGCGGACGGGGTGGTGAACGGCCTGCGGAAGGAGGGCTTCGTCAGCTCGACCGAGCCGATCGACGCCCAGGGGGTGCTCGACTTCCTCCGCCCGATGCTGGCACCGATCGCCGCCGAGGAGTTCCGCTTCACCCGGGCCTGGCTGCGGTCCGAGGCGGCCCGCCTGGCCAGCCCGAAGTCGCCGACCTACCAGCTCAGCCGCCAGCTCAACCTGCCCCCGTCGTACCTGATGATCCACCGGGTGACGCTGGGTTCGATCGGGGTGCTGTGTCAGCTGGAGGCGAAGGCGCCGTACCGCGGGATCCTGGAACGCTGGCTGCCCGGCTTCGCGCCGGTGCCCTGAGGCGGGGCGTGGAACGCAGCCAGGGGCGGTGACCGGAGGTCCGGTCACCGCCCCTGGCGTATCGGTGCGGATCTAGAGGGCGCCCAGGTCGCGAGCCGACTGGCTCCGGCTCTTCATCGCGACGGTACGGGCGGAACGGGTTGCCTCAGTGCTCGTGGTGGTACGACCGGCCTGAGGCCGGCGCATTCGGGCACGGGACAACGCTTCGTGAAGTAGTTGCATCTCGGTTCCGTTCGGGTAGTTCAGCATCGGTTTTCGGCTTTCTCGCAGCCGGTGCGGGACACCGGCGGTTGGTTGGATCGGGAAGTTGTCAGGCCGCCAGCCGGACCGCACTGCGCGACGCGGCCACACCACTGGCCGCCAGTCGCGCCTCGGCCTCGACCCGGAGCGCCGCGTCGCGGGCGAGGTCCTCCTTGCGCGGACGGCCACGGGGCCGCTTGCGCGGGACGACCGCGCCACGCTCGAAGATCTCGCCGCCCCAGACGCCCCACGGCTCGGCCCGCTCCGCCGCACCGGCGAGGCACTCGACGCGCAGCGGGCAGTCCCCGCAGAGCGACTTGGCCAACTCCAGCTCGGCGGGCTGGTCGGAGAACCACAGGTCGGGGTCGAACTTCCGGCAGGGCAGGTTCGCCTCCATCTCGACGCTCACGTCGAGGGGGGCCAACGCCAGACTCATCGCCCGGTCACCTCTCTCTCACTTCGATCTCGTGGATCGCATTTCCGACGTACGACGGGCAAAAAACTGAGGCCGCGGATCCCGGTGAGCGGGTTCCGCGGCCTCGAGGTGAGCCGGTGGTCTGTATTCAGACCGGTCTACCTCGAGGTGGAACGCCGCGGACATCCATGCGCTTCTTGGCGACATTGATGCCCATGCCCGTGAAGCCACTGGTCCCCTCGACTCCGATCGGCGCGACGGTCAGGGTCAGCTCGGCCTGAGCCTGGACCTGGTGCACCTGCGGAACCGACGGTCGCGTGGCGGCAAGGGCCACCCGGACAGCCGACAGCGGAGCGCAGGCAGCTGGCATCGCCGCCGGACGCTCATAGGTGAAGATCTCCACGGGTGCCACCTCCCTCACGTTCCTCGTGCCGACTTGGTCTCCCACCCCGTGAGCAGCCGGAATGCGCCGCTCCCGAGGTGTGTCATGAGGCTATTCCTCGCCCGGGGGCGAGGGCAAACGAATTTACGACGAGATTTCGAAAGTTTTCTCCGGCGCGATGTCGTCCACCGCCGCGCCGTCCACCAGGGCCAGCACCGCCTCCCCGTACAGGCCCAGCTTGCGGGGACCGATCCCGGCGATGGCGATCAGCTCCTCGGGCCGCCCCGGCCGCCGCTCGGCCAGCGCGGTCAGGGTGGCGTCGGTGAAGACCACGTACGCCGGGACCTTCTGCGCGCCGGCCACCCGGGCCCGCCAGTCACGCAGCCGCTCGTACAGCTCCTCGTCGATGTCTGACGGGCAGGTCGGGCAGCGGCCCAGCTTCCGGTCCGGGCCGGCGAGCAGCGTCGCGCCGCAGATCCGGCAGGAGACCACCTGGGTCGCCGGCCGGCGGGCGGCGGTCCGCTTGGCCACGCTGCCGCCGGCCCGCTCACCGCCGCCGGAGCGGTCCAGCTGCGGCAGGAACCGCGACGGGCGCCGGGCCCGCCCACCCGGCGAGCGCGCCGAGGCGTACGACAACCAGAGCCACTGCCGGGCGCGGGTGATCCCGACGTAGAGCAGCCGGCGCTCCTCCTCGACCTGCTCCGGGGTGCGGGCGTACGTGGTGGGCAGGGTGCCCTCGGAGAGCCCGACCAGGAAGACCGCGTCCCACTCCAGCCCCTTCGCCGAGTGCAGGGACGCCAGGGTCACCCCGTCGACGGTCGGCACGTGCTGCTGGGCGGCCCGGCGGGCCAGCTCCTCGTTGAAGTCGCTCAGGGTCACCGGGCGCTCCACCGCGCCCGCCTCGCCGATCGGCAGCACCTCCGGCGTCGCCGCGTACTCCTCGGCGAGCTGGACCAGCGCGGCCAGCGCCTCCCAGCGTTCCCGGGCGGCGCCACCGGGCGGAGGCGCGTCGGGGGCCCAGCCCACCGCGGCGAGCGCCTCCACCACGGCGGTCGGCAGCGGGGTCTGGCCCGGGATCGAGCGAGTGGCCGCCCGCAGCGCGACCATCGCCTGGCGCACCTCGACCCGCTCGAAGAACCGCTCCGCGCCCTGCACCACGTACGGCACGCCGGCCTCGGTCAGCGCCTTCTCGTACGCCTCGGACTGGGCGTTGGTGCGGAACAGCACCGCGATCTCCTTGGCCGGGGTGCCCCCGTCGACCAGGGTCCGGCAGCGGGCGGCCACGGCGTTGGCCTCGGCCGGCTCGTCGGTGAAGATCCTCAGCTCCGGCTCCGGGCCGGGTGGGCGCTGCCCGTGCAGCTCCAACCGCAGCCGGGCCTCGGCGCCCCGGGCCTGCGAGATCACCGCGTTGGCCAGCCCGACCACCTGCGGCGTGGAGCGGTAGTCGCGGACCAGCCGGACCACCGTCGCGCCCCGGTGCCGGCGCGGGAAGTCGACCAGGTACGACGAGGTGGCCCCGGTGAACGTGTAGATCGTCTGGCTGGCGTCGCCCACCACGGTCAGGTCGTCCCGGCCGCCGAGCCAGGCGTCCAGCAGTCGCTGCTGCAACGGGTTGACGTCCTGGTACTCGTCGACGACGAAGTGCCGGTACTGGCCGCGTACCTGCTCGGCGACGTCCCGGTGCTCCTCGATCCCCCAGACCGCGGCGCGCAGCATGTCCTCGAAGTCGATCACGCCGTTCGATCGCTTGAGCCGCTCGTACGCGTCGAAGACCTCGGCCACCTTCGCCGGTTCGTACGGCGTCTCGCGCAGCGCCTTGGCTGCGGCGACCACGTACTCCCCCGGCTCGACCAGCGACGACTTGGCCCACTCGATCTCACCGGCGAGGTCGCGCGCGGCGGCCCGGTCGGCGCGCAGGCCGACCTTGGCGGCGGCCAGGGTGACCACCCGCACCTTGCTGTCCAGCAGCTCCGGCATGGCCCGGCCCGCCAGCAGCCGGGGCGCGAAGTAGCGCACCTGGCGCAGCGCGGCGGCGTGGAAGGTCCGCGCCTGCACGCCCGGCACCCCGAGTGCGGTGAGCCGGCTTCGCATCTCGGCGGCGGCCCGGGCGGTGAAGGTGACCGCCAGCACGTGCCGGGGCGAGATCTCCCCGGAGAGCGTGCGGTGGGCGATCCGGGACGTCACCGCGCGGGTCTTGCCGGTGCCCGCGCCGGCCAGGATGCAGACCGGGCCGGCCGGGGCGGTCACCGCCGAGCGCTGCTCCGGGTCGAGCCCGGCGAGCACGAGTTCCGACGCTGAGTGAACCACCACAGCGAGGAATCATCTCAGCTCCGGCTGATGTTGCACCCGTTAGCCTGGCCTGACCGGACCGGGTGCAGCGAAGAACCCCTTGGAGGATCCGACCATGTTGACGATGTATTCCACCTCGTGGTGCGGCTACTGCCACCGGCTCAAGTCGCAGCTGGACCGGGAGGGCATCGGGTACGAGGTGGTCGACATCGAGCAGGACCCGAAGGCGGCCGACTTCGTGATGAGCGTCAACGGCGGCAACCAGACGGTCCCGACGCTGCGCTTCGCCGACGGCAGCGCGCTGACCAACCCCTCCATCGTCCAGGTCAAGCAGCACCTGGCCAGCCTCGCCGGCTGACCGGACCCCGCCCGGCAGAAAGTGGCCGTTCCGCCCGGAACGGCCACTTTCTCCGTGTCCGGGCCTGTGTCCGGGGCGCGGTGCGGGTCAGAGACGGGTGGCGTCGGGGGCGAGGTGTTCCGCCGGGTGCGGGCGGCGGGGCGACGGCAGGCGGGCGGCGATCCCGGGAGGCGGGGAGAGCCGCCGACCCCGCCAGAGCCACACGCCGGCGGCGGTCGTGACCAGCCCGACCAGGACGAAGAGCAGTCGGTAGTCGAACACCCCGACGAGCAGCGCGCCCGCCCCGATGGAGCACGCCTGCGGCCCGCTGATCAGCGCCTCGGACGCGGCGGTGACCCGGCCCAGCAGCCGGGGCGGGGTGCGCCGCTGGATCAGGGTGGCGAGCCCCACCATGGTCAGCGGGAGCGAGACCCCGGCCAGCAGCAGCGCCAGCACCCCGAGCCGCAGGTCCGGCCAGGCCAGCGCCAGCGCGGCCGGGCCGAAGAAGGTCACCCCGGCGGCGAGCGCACCGACCTCGCCGGTGCGGCGGACCACGGCGGGTGAGAGCAGGCCGCCCACCAGCCCACCCACCCCCTGCACGGTCACCAGCACCCCGACGAACGCGGCGTCGCGCCCCAGCCCCTGGTCGACGTACGCGAAGATCAGCGACTCGCTGAAGCCCATCACCAGCGAGCCCAGCCCGTAGCCGAGCAGGGCCCGCCGCAGCGCCGGCTCGCCGGCCAGGTGCCGCAGCCCGGCACCCAGCTCGGCCGGCCAGCGCAGGGCGGCCGCCGCCGGCTCGGTCTCGGCCACCCGGAGCAGCCCCACCACGGCGGCGGCGGTGACGAACCCGACCATCGCCAGGGTGGTGAGCAGCCAGCCGCCGACGGCCGCGTACACGGCCGCCCCGGCGAGCGGGCCGCCGAGCCGCAGCCCCTGCCGCACGGTCTGCAGGGCCCCGTTCGCGTCGGCGAGCAGCTCGCTCGGCACCAGCTGCCGGATCAGGCCGCTGAGCGTCGCACTGAGCGTGAGATACGACAAGCCGTACAGCGCGGCGACCACGTAGATGATCCAGACGTCGGCCCGGTCGCGGACCGTGAAGAGCGGGGTGAGCAGCATCGCGGTGCCCAGGTTCGCGGCGACGAAGAACGGCCGGCGGCGGTACCGGTCGACCACCCAGCCGACCAGCGGCGCCAGCGTCATCGGGGCGATGATCGCGAAGATGGTCGCGCCGGCCAGCCCGTCGGACCCGGTCAGGTCCTTGACCCAGATGGCGAGCGCGAGCAGCAGGATCGACTCGGCGGCCATGCTGGCCAGCAGCGCGCCGAAGAGCAGTCGGAAGTCGGGGCGGCGCAGGACGGTGCGCATGGGGGTCCCTCCGCGGGGATGGCGCCGGTCGGGCGCGTCAAGGGGGAGGTGCGGGCCGGCCCGGTCATCGTCGCCCGGACGGCTGACACCTTCCACAGTCCTCTTTTTGTCTCGTGACACGCCCTCACCGGAACCTCCGGCACCGGTCGCGCCGTCCATACTGACCGTGGGGGGCGAAATTCATACAGTTACCGTCGCGTCCGCGGCGGTCGAGGCGAAACGAGGACACCCGTGCCTCCTGCCGTACCCAGTCCGATCCTGCGCCGACGCAGGCTCGGCACCGAACTGCGCCGCCTGCGCGAGGCGGCGGGGCTCACCGGCGACCAGGTCATCGAGCGGATCGGTTGGGCGTCGGCGTCCAAGCTGTCCCGCCTGGAGAACGGGCGCAGCCGCCCGGACCCGGACGACGTCCGCCTCCTGCTGGACCTCTACGGCGCCGAGCCGGAGCAGCGCGACGACCTGATCGGGATCACCCACGAGGCGGGCGACATGCGCGGCTGGCGCAAGTCGTACCCGGTGATGACGCAGCAGCAGCTCGGCTGGGCGGAGATCGAGGCCGGCTGCGCGGAGATCCGCGAGTACAACCCGGTGCTGGTTCCCGGGCTGCTCCAGACCCCCGGCTACGCCCGGCTGCGGATCGTCTCCGCCGACGGGGCGGCCACCGCGACCGGCGACCCCGAGGCCGGCCAGGACCCGGAGACCGAGGTACGCGCCCGGCTCGCCCGCCAGTCACTGCTGGACCGGGCCGACGGTCCGCGTTACACGGCGGTGCTGGAGGAGGCCGCGCTGGGCCGCCGGGCCGGGCCGCCGGAGGTGCTGCACGAGCAGCTGGTGAAGCTCTGTGAGCTGGCCATCCTGCCGAACGTCACGCTGCTCCTGCTGCAACGCGACACGGTCATCGGCGATTTCTACCTGCCGCCCACCGCCTTCTCGCTCTACCGCTTCGCCGATCCGCAGGATCCGGAGACGTTGGCGATCGAAGGGGGCTTCATCGACGTCATGTCACACGAGGCAAACCCGGTAAATCGCTATAAAGTGACCTTCGAGTGGCTATGCTCGGCGGCGCTCTCCGCATCGGACACCCTCTCCTGGCTCTTCGAGGCGACGGGGCGGCTGACCGAATCGGCAGCCCCGTCCACGCCGGCCCTTGGGCCGGCAGCGGCGCCGGTCCAGCGCCGACGACACTCCGGGCGCCTGACGGACCGGTGATCCACACCGGACCTCCGTCGGGGCCGGGCGGGTCACTCGTCCCCATCGGAGTTCCAGGAGCAGGAGCAGAACCATGAACGAGATCCGCAAGACCGTCTCCGCCCGGCAGCTCGCCGACGCCTCGTGGCGCAAGAGCACCCGCAGCCAGACCTCGAACTGCGTGGAGGTGGCGCCGCTGGGCACCGGCCCGGCCGTGGTCGCGCTGCGCGACAGCAAGGACCCGGGCGGGCCGGTGCTGTTGTTCAACCGGGCCGGCTGGCTCGGCTTCATCGGCGGCGCAAAGAACGGACAGTTCGCGTTGAACTGATCCGGTGACGCAGCGAGGGGCCGTCGGCACGACGCCGGCGGCCTCTCGTCGTCTGCGCCGGCGCGAACGTCCTGACCAGGCATCAGATGATCGGACGAGACCGGACCGATAGCCGCGTTTCACTTGCTGGGACGGCGTCCGGGCGTAACATGACGACAGAGTGACGTGGAACTTCCACTGCGTACTCGTCCGTCGCGGTCCATCCGGAGACAGCCATGCGTTTCCTGATCGTTCGTACCGACATCCGCACCGCCGCCGACAACGACATCGCCGCCGCCTGGGCCGATGGTGGCCTGCTGCGCGACGAGACGACCGCGCCCGAACCCCGCCGCCAGATCGTGCACGCCGAGGACCGCGACGCCGCGCTGCTGCTCGCCCGGGCGCTGGCCACCGTCGGCGCGGTCCGCTCCGGCCGGCAACGGGTCAAGGTGCTCCCGCTCGACGAGCCCCCCGGTGTCCACCAGCCGTGGTGGGAGAGCACCGGCACCTGAAAACCATCGACGTCCGCCGTGGTCGGACCGGCTCCCCCGCCGCGTTCCTCGCCCCATCCGCCACGACGGTCCGTGTTCCCGGCTCGGGATCGTCGCGGCAACGACGGTCCCGGGCCGGGACCGCGTCGGGCCGCCGACGGGTCAGCAGTGGCCGTCCAGCCAGCGGTGGATGAGGAAGAGGGCGATCGAGGAGGGCGGCGGCAGGATCACCCGGTCGCCGTCGCCCGCGTCCACCGCCCGCCCGGCCAGCACCGCGCCGACCTCCCGGCGGGAGAACCAGCGGGCGTACGCGATCTCGGTCGGGTCGACCCGGATCGGCTCGCCGGGGTCCGCCTCGGCCAGGAAACCGAGCATCAGCGAGCCGGGGAACGGCCAGGACTGGCTGCCCGCGTACTCGATCCGCTCGACTGCGACCCCGACCTCCTCGCGGACCTCGCGCAGCACGGCCGCCTCGGCCGACTCCCCCGGCTCGACGTAACCGGCCAGGCAGGAGAAGCGGCGCTCCCCGGCGGTGCGCGGCCAGGTCGCGTTGTTGCCCAGCAGGCAGCGCCCGTCCGGGCCGTCCACCCCGTCGTGCACCAGCACGATCATCGCCGGGTCGGTCCGCGGCCAGGCCCGGTGACCCTGCGCGTCCACCCGGGACCAGCCGCCCTCGTCGACCTCCATGCGGTGCCCGGTGCGCGGCGACCAGCCGTGCCCGAGGTGCCAGTTGACCAGTGCCAGCGCGGTGGTGAAGATGCCCGCGTCCCGGTCGCCGAGCAGGTGCCCGATCTCCCGCAGGCTGACCGGCCGGGTGCCCGGCAGGTCGGGCAGCGGCGCGTCCACCGCGAAGACTGGCACCCCGTCCGGCTCCACGCCGAGGAAGAGCGGCGCGGCGTCGGCGATCCCGTCCAGCTCGGCCGGATCCCGCAGCACCAGCACCGGCGGGTTGGCGTCGGTACGCACCAGCGCCATCCCCTCCCGGGTCGAGTCGAGCACCAGCACCCGGGCCCGCCGCCAGGCCTGCGCCAGCCAGTCCCGGTCGGTACGCCGGTGCGCCGCCCGGTCCAGGGTGGTGCGGGCAAGCGGCGGGGCCGCCTCGCCGCTCACTCCGACTCCCGGCGCACCGGGGTCAGCGCGGCCAACTGTCCCTCGATCCGGTCGGCGTCGCCCAGCACCACGGTGACCGCCTTCGCCGGCGCGAGGTAGCGGGACGCCACCTCCGCGACGTCCTCCGCGGTCGCCTTGGCCAGCCGGGCGGCGTGCTCGGCCAGAAAGTCCAGCCGCAGCCCGTTGCCGGCGTACGCGCTGGTCAGCGAGGCGAGCCCGGCCTGCGTGGACATGCCGAGCTGCAGGGTGCCGAGGGCGTACTGGCGGGCCTGCTCCAGCTCGTCCGGCTTGGGCGGCAACGAGGCGAGCCGGCCCAGCTCGTACGTCGTCTCGAGCAGCGCCGGGCCGGTCACCTCGGTGGCCACCTCGGCGGCGGCGACCAGCACCGAGCCGGCGACCGAGTGCTCCACCGCCGAGTGCGGCCCGTACGTGTAGCCCTTGTCCTCGCGGATGTTCTCCACCCAGCGGGAGGAGAAGTAGCCGCCGAAGACCAGGTTGGCCAGTTGCAGCGCGGCATGGTCCGGGTGGGTGCGCGGCACCGCGGGCAGCGCGATGCGCAGCGAGGACTGCACCGAGCCCGGCCGGTCCACCAGCAGCAGCGGGCCCGGCTCCAGCGGCGGGGTGGGCGGCAGGTCCACGCCGCGGGTGTCGCCGCGCCATCCCGCCAGCGCCTGCTCGGCGGCGTCCAGTGCCCGCTCCGGCCGCACGTCGCCGACCAGCACCAGCACCGCCTCGGCCGGATGCACCCGCTCGGCGTGCAGCTTGCGCAGCGCCGGCGGCTTCACCGCGCGGATCTGGTCGGGCTCCGGGGTCTGCACCGCGTACGGGTGCCCGCCGTAGATCCGCTTGAGCAGGGCCGTGCGGGCCAGGTGCGCCGGCTGGCTCTGCGCCACCTGGATCCGGTCGATCAGCCGGTCCCGTTCGGTGCCCACCCAGTCGGCCGGGTACGTCGCCCCGGTCAGCACGTCGGCCAGCAGCTCCAGCATCCGGTTCAGGCCGGTGACCAGCCCGGCCCCGGAGACCATCAGCCGGTCCGGGTCGATGCCGGCCGACAGCCCGCCGCCGACCTTCTGCAGCTCCGCGGCGATCTGGGTCGCGGTGTGGGTCTGCGTGCCGGCGAGCATGGTCTGCGAGAGCATCGCGCCACGGGCCAGGTGGGTACGGCCGAACGGCAGCCAGAGCCGCAACTCGACCAGGGGGACGGCGGGACGGCGTACCGCGATCACGGTGAGGCCGTTGGACAGCCGCCGCTCGGCCTGCTTCGGCACCTTGAGCTTGCGGGTGGGGCCGAGCAGCGGCAGCGCGCGCGGCGTGGCGGGGGCGGTAATCGTCACCGGGCACCTCCGGGGATGACCTCGACGGCGGCGCGGCGCTCCGGCCGCAGGGTGGCGGCGGCGGCCCGGACCTGCTCCTCGGTGACCTCGCCGACCAGCCGGGGCAGCTCGTTGAGCAGGCCCGGCTCGCCGCGCTGCTGTTCCAGCACCGCCATCTGCAGCGCCCGGCCGAGCACCGCGTCGGTGTCCCGGAGCAGGTGGGTGGCCATCCGGGCCTGGGTCCGCGCCAGCTCGCCCTCGGTCAGCCCGTCGGTGGCCAGCCGGTCCACCTCCTCGTCGATGGTGCGCAGCACCTTGTCCACGTCCCCGCCGGGCGGCAGGTGCGCCTGGAGCAGCAGCGCGGTCGGGTCCCGCACATCGAACGGGTCGCCCATGAAGCCGAGGTAGCCGCCGAGGCCGGTGACCGACCGGTCCCGCTGGACCAGCCGCTCCACCAGCCGGGAGGCGTCGCCGTCGGTGAGCACCTCGGCCAGCACCACGTAGGGCAGGTAGCCGGCGAAGTCGTCGATCGGGTCGGGCACCCGCCAGGCCCCGGCGACCGCCGGCAGCGGCGCCAGCTGGTCGGTGTACGACTCGCGCCGCTCCGCGGTCAGGTCCGGCTCGGTGAAGTCGGGCCGCCGCGGCGCGGGCCGGGCCGGCACGTCGGAGAAGTGCCGCTCGATCAGGGCGGTGGCCTCGGCGACGTCGATGTCCCCGCTGACCGCCAGCACCGCGTTGCCGCTGGCGTAGTAGCGGCGGAAGAAGTCGGCGGCGTCGGCGACGGTGGCCGACTCCAGGTCGACGAAGGAGCCGTAGCCGTCGTGCGCGTTGGGGAAGGTGTCGAACATGACCGGTGGCAGGGTCAGCCAGGGGAACCCGCCGTACGGCCGGTTGAGCACGTTGACCCGGATCTCCTCCTTGACCACGTCGACCTGGTTGCGCAGGTTCTCCTCGGTCAGCCGGGGGCCGCGCATCCGGTCGGCCTCCAGGAAGAGCGCCCGTTCCAGGGCGTTGCTCGGCAACGTCTCGAAGTAGTCGGTGTAGTCCAGGTGGGTGGAGCCGTTGAAGGTGCCGCCGGCGCCCTGCACGTGCCGGAAGTGGGCCAGCTTCTCCAGGTTCTCCGAGCCCTGGAACATCAGGTGCTCGAAGAGGTGGGCGAAGCCGGTACGCCCCTCGGGCTCGGAGCGGATGCCCACGTCGTAGACGACCGCGACCCCGATGACCGGGGCGCTGCGGTCCGGGGTGAGGACCACCCGCAGGCCGTTGTCGAGGGTGTACCGCTCGACCGGATATTTCGTCGCGGGGATTTTGACTCTGCGCGTCGGCACGAGATCGACCCTAGCGCGTCGGCACCCCCGGCACCGGCGACCTTCGCGCAGCGGTCGGCGCCCTCGCGGGCGGCGGTCGACGGCGACCCGCGGGCGGGGTGGGGGTGAAGCCGGACGGGTGGTCCGCCGGTGGACCGACCGGCACCGACAACCCCGCCGAACAGGTGGGAATTACCGAGATTCCGCGATCCATCCGTCCCGGATCGTGGATCGGTCTTGACGCTGGCCGACCACTGCCCCACTCTTCCTACCAACTAAATAGGAATACTCCGGATTGGATGGACGATGAGACGGCTCCCCTTCCGTCGATTGGTCTCCCTCGCCACCCTCGCCGTGATCGGCGTGGCGACGGCGGGGACCACGGCGGCGTGCGGCGACGACAGCGAGGCCGGCGGCTCCGGCCCGGTCAGCCTGCGACTGGGCTACTTCCCCAACATCACCCACGCACCGGCGGTGGTCGGCGTCGAGAAGGGCATCTTCGCCCAGCAGCTCGGCACCGACGTCAAGCTGGAGACCAAGACCTTCAACGCCGGACCGGCCGCCATCGAGGCGGTCTTCTCCGGCGCGCTCGACGCGACGTACATCGGTCCGAACCCGACCGTGAACGCCTTCTCCAAGTCCAAGGGCGAGGCGGTCCGGGTGATCTCCGGTGCCGCCTCCGGCGGCGTGGCCCTGGTGGTGAAGCCGGAGATCACCTCGGTGGAGCAGCTGCGCGGCAAGAAGGTCGCCACCCCGCAGCTCGGCAACACCCAGGACGTCGCGCTGCGCTACTGGCTCAAGGAGAAGGGCCTGAAGACCACCAAGGAGGGTGGCGGCGACGTCACGGTGGTCCCCCAGGAGAACGCCCAGACGGTGGAGACCTTCGGCAGCGGCGCGATCGACGGCGCCTGGGTGCCCGAGCCGTTCGTCTCCCGACTGGTCAACGCCGGCGGCAAGGTGCTCGTCGACGAGCGCGACCTCTGGCCGGACCGGAAGTTCGTCATCACCAACCTGGTCGTCAGCACCAGGTTCCTCAAGGCCCACCCCGACGTGGTGAAGAAGCTGGTCGAGGGGCAGGTGGCCGCGAACGAGTTCGTCAACAGCAGGCCGGACGAGTCCCAGCAGGCCATCTCCGACCACATCGGCAAGATCACCGGCAAGCCGCTGGACGTCAAGCTGATCAAGCAGGCCTGGCCGACGTTGGAGTTCACCAACGACCCCATCGCCTCCTCCCTGAAGACCGGGCTCGACCACGCGGTCGCGGTGGAGCTGACCAAGCCGACCAGCCTGGACGGCCTCTACGACCTGAGGCACCTGAACGAGGTGCTCAAGACGCAGGGCAAGACCGAGGTCGCCCAGCCATGACGTCGACCACGACGGCGCCGGGGAGCGCGACCACCGCGGTCGCGCTCTCCGGGGTGACCAAGGTGTACGGGCGCGGGGCGAACGCCGTCCTCGCCCTCGACGGGGTGAGCCTCGACGTCGCGCCCGGCGAGTTCGTCTGCCTGGTCGGCGCCTCCGGCTGCGGCAAGAGCACCCTGCTCAACCTGGTGGCCGGGCTGGACCGGGCCAGCGGCGGGCGGATCGCGCTGGCCGGCGACGCGAGCCCGGGGTTGATGTTCCAGGAGGCGGCGCTCTTCCCGTGGCTGACCGTCGAGGCCAACGTCGAGGTGCCGCTGAAGCTGCGCGGGCTGCCCCGGGCCGAGCGGCGCGAGCGAGTGGCCGAGCTGCTGCGCACCGTCCACCTGGCCGAGTTCGGCCGCAAGCGGCCGCACGAGCTCTCCGGCGGGATGCGCCAGCGGGTCGCGCTGGCCCGCACCCTCGCCCTGGACACCCCAGTCCTGCTGATGGACGAGCCGTTCGGCGCGCTGGACGCGATGACCCGGGACATCCTGCACGACGAGCTGGAACGGATCTGGTCCGAGCGGAAGCTCTCCGTGCTGTTCGTGACCCACAACGTCCGGGAGGCGGCCCGGCTCGCCGACCGGATCATCCTGCTCAGCAGCCGACCCGGCCGGATCATCTGGTCGACCGAGGTGGACGTGCCCCGACCCCGGCGCATCGACTCCCCCGAGGTCGCGTCGATCGCCGCCGAGGTCACCGACCGACTTCGTACGGAGGTGGGCCGCCATGGCCGGTGACACCCTCACCGAGGCACCGCGGACCGACGCGGAGATCTCCGGACTGGACGCGCTGGAGATCGCCGGACGGGACAAGGAGGTCTCCCGGGGCGCCCGGCTCTGGGCGGCCACCTGGCCCAAGCTCGCCGCGCTGGCCCTGGCCATCGCCATCTGGCAGGTGGTGGTCTGGAGCGGCTGGAAGCCACCGTGGTCGCTGCCCGGGCCGGTGGTGGTGGGCGAGGAGCTGATCCGGCAGGCCAGCGGCGCCCAACTGTGGGAGGGCATCGCGATCACGCTGCGCCGGGCGGCCGTCGGGTACGTCTTCTCGGTCGCGGTGGGCCTGCTGGTCGGCCTCGCGGTGGCCCGGTCCCGGGTGCTCCGGGCGGCGATCGGCTCGATGATCACCGCCCTGCAGACCATGCCTTCCATCGCCTGGTTCCCCCTGGCGATCCTGCTGTTCGAGCTGAGCGAGAAGGCGATCTTCTTCGTGGTGGTGCTCGGGGCCGCGCCGTCCATCGCCAACGGCGTGATCAGCGGCGTCGACTACGTGCCGCCGCTGCTGCTGCGCGCCGGCCGCAACCTCGGCGCCCGGGGACTGAACCTCTACCGGTACGTCATCGCACCCGCCGCGCTGCCGGCCATCGTCGCCGGCCTGAAGCAGGGCTGGGCCTTCTCCTGGCGCAGCCTGATGGCCGGTGAGCTGCTGGTGGTCGGCATCTCGCAGACCTCGCTCGGCGCCCAGCTCACCTACGCCCGGGAGCTGGCGGACTCACCCTGGCTGCTCGCCACGATGATCGTGATCCTGATCGTCGGCCTGCTGGTCGACGCGGCCTTCGGCGCGGCGGACAAGGCGATCCGGCGCCGCTGGGGCGTACTGGACCAGGCCGGTCAGTGACGTGTACGTCTCCGCGCGCAGCGACTACGCGCTCCGGGCGATGCTCGCCGTCGCCGCCGCCTCCACCGGCGGCGGCGACGGCCCGGCCGGTGCCGGGTCCTCGACCGGCCCCGGGTCGGCGTCGCCGGACGGATCGGGGCCGACGGACGGGTCCGGTCCGGCGGGCGGGTCGGCCGGCGAGTTGGTCAAGGCGGCGGCCCTGGCCGAGAGCCAGGGCATCCCGCTCAACTTCCTGCAGGGCATCCTGCTCGACCTGCGCCGGGCCGGGCTGCTGCACAGTCACCGCGGGACCGAGGGCGGGTACGCGCTGCCCCGTCCCGCCGGGGAGATCAGCGTCGGGGACGTGCTGCGCGCGGTCGGCGGCTCGCTGACCACGGTGCGCGGCCTCCCGGCGGAGGACGCCGGCTATCACGGGGTGGCCACCGGGTTGCGGGACGTCTGGCTCGCCGTGCACGGCGCGATCGCCGTGGTGGTCGACCGGACCACGCTGGCCGACCTGCTGGTCCGTCGGGAACCCTCCGCCGTCGGGTGACGGCCGGTCGGTCCTCCCCCCGGAGCCCGACCGGCCACCCGGTCCCCGCGTGCCGGCCCCTCACCGGCCGCGGTACCACCCACCGCCCCGCCTAGCCGGCGGTCAACTCCACGGCCGGACCGGTCGAGCCGGCCGGGCTGCGCAGTTCCACCAGGCCGGCCGGGGCGGGCCGGCCCGACCTCGGGTGCCACGGCGCGAACGCCGCGACCATGGCGAGCACCAGCCCAGCACCCGCCACCGCCAACACCACCAGCAGCTCGCGCACCGCCCCCGAATCGGCGTCGCCCGCCATGGTCACCCCTCCCTGCCCGGCCGCCCCCGGCCGGGTCTTCCCCCCGGGGACAAGCTTCGACCAGGCACGGGCCTCGGGACAGTCGTCGATCGGACCCAACCGCCGCTGTTTGCCGACTCAGCCGGCCGGACGCTCACCCAGCGTGTCCACCCCGCCCCGCCATGTCAACGATCCTGGCTACCCGGCTCCCTCGACCGACTCCGCGCGTACCCCGGAAACGGCGCAACGGCCGCGCGCCGCCGACGGGCGGTGCGCGGCCGCTGCGGGCCGAAACGATCAGGCGGTACGCGGACGGCGCGGGCGCCGGGAACGACCGGAGGTGCGGTGCGGGGACCGCCCGCCCTCCGCGCCACCGTTGGCGGTATGGGCGGCCGGCGTCGGCTGCGGGGCGACGATGGTCACCGGCACACCGGACGGCTCCCGCGCACCGGTCACCCGGGCCAGCGCCTCGTCGCCGAGTCGTACCTGGGTGGACTGCGGCTTGATGCCGGCCACGCTCATCAGCCGGGAGACGTCCCGGCGCTGCTCCGGCAGGACCAGCGTGACCACGGTGCCGGACTCGCCCGCCCGGGCGGTACGACCGCCGCGGTGCAGGTAGTCCTTCGCCTCGGTCGGCGGGTCCACGTTGACCACCATGTCCAGCCCGTCGACGTGGATGCCCCGGGCCGCCACGTCGGTGGCGACCAGGGCGGTCACCTGGCCGGTGCGGAACTGCTCCAGGATCCGGGTGCGCTGCGGCTGGGACTTGCCGCCGTGCAGGGCCGCGGCGCGGACGCCCTTGGACAGCAGCTGGCGGGCCATCCGGTCGGCGCGGTGCTTGGTGGCCATGAACAGGATGGTGCGGCCCTCGCGGGCGGCGATCTGGGTGAGCGCGGCCGGCTTGTCGGCCGCGTCGACGTGCAGCACGTGGTGCGTCATCGCGGTCACCGTGGCGGTGCCCGGGTCGACCGAGTGCGAGACGGGGTTGCTCAGGAAGCGACGGACCAGCTTGTCCACGCCACCGTCGAGGGTGGCGGAGAAGAGCATCCGCTGGCCGTTGGGGGCGACCTGCTCCAGCAGCTTGGTGACCTGCGGCAGGAAGCCCATGTCGGCCATCTGGTCGGCCTCGTCGAGCACGGTGATGGCGACCTGGTCGAGGCGGGCGTCGCCCCGGTTGATCAGGTCGTGCAGCCGGCCCGGGGTGGCCACCACCACCTCGGCGCCGGAGCGCAGCGCGTCCGCCTGCCGCTGCAACGACAGGCCGCCGACCACGGTGGCGCAGCGCAGCCCGACCGCGCGGGCGTACGGGGCGAGCGCGGTGGTGACCTGCTGGGCCAGCTCACGGGTCGGCACCAGCACCAGCGCCAACGGGCGGCCGGGGCGGGCCCGCCGACCGGCGGTACGCGACAGCAGCGGGAGCCCGAAGGCGAGGGTCTTGCCGGAGCCGGTACGGCCCCGGCCGAGCACGTCCCGGCCGGCGAGCGAGTCCGGCAGGGTGGCCGTCTGGATCGGGAACGGCTCGGTGATGCCCTGCGCGGTCAGCTCGGTGAGCAGCGCCGGCGCCAGGCCGGTCGCGGCGAAGGTGGGAACGGTCATGGTCATGCGGAGAATGCCTTCCTCGACGCGGCACGTGTCGAGGGAGGGCACCGGTGAATCGGCGCTGTCGCCGGCGGAGTAGATCCGCCACGACTCACAAGCACGAACCGAAGGGGTACAGGCCGGTCCGCCGCAGCACGCCACCCCCGCCGGAGCGGGGGGCGGCGCGGCGGACCGGTCCCGTCACCACGCCCGGAGGGCGCGGAGGGTGTTACGGGTTGATCCGAGGATCAGAGCGGACGGATGTTCTCCGCCTGCGGGCCCTTCTGGCCCTGGGTCACCTCGAACTCGACCCGCTGGTTCTCGTCCAGGCTCCGGTAGCCGGAGGACTGGATCGCCGAGAAGTGGGCGAAGACGTCGGCGCCGCCGCCGTCCGGGGTGATGAAGCCGAAGCCCTTGTCAGCGTTGAACCACTTCACGGTGCCAATAGCCATGTGTTTCGTCTCCTTGACGGAACGTCGAACCCGCACTTGTTGCGGATTCGAAGAGGAGCGCCCCGCGCGGGAATGCGCGAATCGCCTGTCGCTTCTGGTCGCCCCGCCCGGAGAACTCCGGACACAACAAAGAGCGCCTGGGGCCACAATCCCGCCAGGCGCACACAGAGTCTCTGGTAACCAAAACTGCAACAAGACCAACCTATCACGGATTGCCGGGCGCGCCACCCCCCGCCGGAATTTCCGGTACGCCGGCGATGAGCGCGGTGAGCCCGTCGGCGTCGAGCAGGTCGGCCGGCCGCACCGTGACCTGGTCCCGCACGTAGTGGAAGGCGGCCCCGACCCGGTCGACCGGCACCCCGGCCAGCTCCGCCCAGGCCAGCCGGTAGACGGCCAGCTGCACCGCGGCCGCCTCGGCCTCCCGGCCCGAGGGCTGCCGGCCGGTCTTCCAGTCGACCACGTCGTACCGGCCGCCGGGGCGGGCGAAGACGGCGTCCATCCGGCCCCGCACCACCACCCCCGCCAGCACCGTGGCGAACGGCACCTCCACCTCCACCGGCACCCGCTCGGCCCACTCGCTGGCCAGGAAGCGCTCCTGCAACTCGGCCAACGCCTCGTCCGGCGCGGCGTCCGCGTCGGCCGCGCCGGGCAGTTCGTCCACGTCGAGCAGCCGGTCGGCGCCGAAGCGCTGCTCCAGCCAGGTGTGGAAGGCGGTGCCCCGCCGGGCGTACGGGTTGGGCTCGGTGGGCATCGGCCGGCGCAGCGTCCGGGCCAACGCCTCCGGGTCGCGGCGCAGCGCCACCAGCTGGGTGACGGACAGGTGCCCGGGCAGGGCGACCTCCACCGCCTCGGCCTGCCGGAGCAGCTCGGCCCGCTCGGCGAGGAGCAGGTCGGCCTCCCGCCGCCAGCGCGTCACCTCCGGATCGTCCACCTCGGTCGGCCGCACGTCACCCGGGGCCGACTCAGGCCGATCCTCACCCGGGGCCGGCTCAGCCTGATCCTCGGCCGGGGCCGAATCGCGGCGGGCGGCGTCGGGGTCGGCGAGGTACCGGCGGACCAGGGCGGCGGCTTCGGCCAGCGCGGGCCGGCGGGCGCCCAGCGGGTCCGCCGGCCACTCCGCCCGCAGCACCATCTCGGTGGTCGGGTTGACCGCGTCCCCAGCCGGCTCGGGCGCCCAGGCGTCGACCAGATGGCCGGACGTGTCGTCGAGGCACGCGTCGTACACCTCGCGGAGGAAGACCGAGGGGCCACGGAAGCGTTTGGTCCCCTCCCCCCACCAGTAGCCGGAGCAGAGCAGCAGCCGGCGCGGGCGGGTCACCGCCACGTACGCCAGCCGGCGTTCCTCCCGCTCGTCGTGCGCCCGCCAGGCGTCGGTGAAGTCCTCCACCGCCCGGGCCACCCCACGCTGGTCCTCAGCCCCGGCCAGCTCCAGCTCGGGCAGCCCGTCGGCGTCGCCGCGCAGCGGGAACGGCAGCACCCCGAGCCCGCCCAGCCAGTGGTCGGAGTTGCGCACCGGCCCCGGCCAGACTCCCCGGGTCAGCCCGGCCACCGCCACCACGTCCCACTCCAGACCCTTGGCGGCGTGCGCGGTGAGCACCTGCACGGCGCCCTCGACCACCTCGACCTCGCCGGGGCTCAGCCCGCGCTCCTCGTCCTCGGCGGCGGTGAGGTAGGCCAGGAACCCGGCGAGGGTGGCCCCCGGGGTCTCGCCGCTGAACCGGGCGGCGACGTCGCCCAGGGCGTCCAGGTGGCCGCGGGCCAGTCCGGCGTCGCCCGCGCCGTCCCGGCCGGCCCGGACCGCCACCTCCACGTCCAGGCCGATGGTCCGCTCGATGTCCGCGATCAGCTCCGGCAGGGTTTGGTCGAGCCGGTAGCGCAGCAGCGCCAGCTCCATCCCGTACGCGCGCAGCCGCGCGTACCCCTCGGCCGAGTACGCCTGCGCCGGCCCGAGGTCGGCCAGCGCCTCGACCAGCGTCGCCTCGTCCAGCACGTCCACCGCGATCTCCGGCCCGTCGTCGCCGGTGAGCCGGTGCCGGGCCCGCGCGATCGCCCGCGCCCGCCGGTGCAGCGCCACCAGGTCACGCGGCCCGATCCGCCAGCGCGCGCCGGTGAGCAGGCGCAGCAGCGCCGCCCCGTCGGTCGGGTCGGCGAGCACCCGCAGGGTGCAGACCACGTCGCGGACCTCGGGGGTGTCCAGCAGGCCGCCCAGACCGACCACCTCGACCGGCAGGCCGCGGGCGCGCAGGGCCGCCTCGATCGCCGGGATCTGGCTGCGCAGCCGGACCAGCACGGCGGTGGTGGGGCGCTGCGGCACCGGGATGTGCTCGGGCAGCGCCCCGGGCATCCCGGCGGCGCCCCGCCAGGCGGCGAGCACGCTGTCGGCGATCCAGTCCGCCTCGTCGGCGTACGTCTCCAGCAGCGCGCAGTGCACGGTGCCGGCGGCGTGGCCGCCGGGACTGCGGTGCGGGATCGGGTCCTTGACGCTCAGCGCCGCGCGCAGCTCGGGCACCCGGGCGCCGGCGGCGCGCAGCGGCAGGGAGAGCGCGTTGGCCACCCCGAGGATCTCCGGCCGGTTGCGCCAGCTCGTGGTGAGGCTCAGCACCTCGGCCGGGGTGCCGTCGGCGCGGGCGAACTCCGTCGGGAAGCGCTCCAGGGTGCCGGCGCTGGCCCCGCGCCAGCCGTAGATGGACTGGCAGGGGTCGCCGACCGCGGTGACCGGGTGGCCGCCGCCGAAGAGGGCGTTGAGGAGCACCACCTGGGCGTGGCTGGTGTCCTGGTACTCGTCGAGCAGCACCACCCGGAAGCGGTCCCGCTCGACCGCGCCCACCGCCGGGTGGTCGCGGGCCACCCGCGCGGCGCGGGCGAGCTGGTCGGCGAAGTCCATCGCCTCGAAGTCGTCCTTGCGCCGGGCGTACGCCCGCGCCAGCGGGAGCAGCTTGAGCCGAGTCTGCTGGAGCTGCAACGCCTTGCGCACGTCGGCGTAGACCCGGCCGGGGCGGGACTGCACGTCGGCGAAGAAACGGCCGGTCCAGGCGGCCAGCTCGTCCGGGTCGACCAGGTGCTCGTCCAGCTCCCCGGCCAGCGCCAGCACCGCGTCGGTGATGGTGCTGGGCATCCGGTCGACCTCGGACATGTCGCCGTCGTAGTTGCGCACCAGCAGGTCGACCAGTTGCCAGCGGGACGCCTCGGTGAGCAGCCGGGTGGTCGGCTCGTACCCGGCGCGCAGCCCGTGCTCGGTGACGATCCGGCCGGCGTACGAGTGGTAGGTGGAGACGGTCGGCTCGCCGGCGAGCGGGTCGTCCAGCGGGTCGCGCCCGCGCCGCCCCAGCCGCCGGACCAGCTGGTCGAGCCGGGTACGCACCCGGTGCGCCAGCTCACCGGCGGCCTTGCGGGTGAAGGTGAGGCCGAGGATCTGCTCCGGCCGGACGTAGGAGTTGGCGACCAGCCAGACCACCCGGGCGGCCATCGTCTCGGTCTTGCCCGATCCGGCGCCCGCGACCACCAGCAGCGGTGTCACCGGCGCGGCGATGATCGCCGCCTGCTCCCGGGTCGGGGCCGGCAGCCGGAGCAGCTTCGCCAGCTCGACCGGGGTGTAGCGGGGCCCGGCGTCGGCGGCCCGGGGTGCCGGGGCGGCGGTGCTGAACAGGGTCGGCTGGGTCACTGTTCCGCCTTGATTCGCGGGGCTCGCACGCTCACGGGTGGTCCTCCGGAGTGCGGGTCGTCGGCGGCTCGACGACCTGACGCCCCTGCCCGGAGACCGGGCAGCTGGTCCGCACCGGGCAGACCCGGCACTTCGAGTTGGCGACGGCGGCGAAGGTGGCGGCGGCCATCGTATCGGCGGTGCGCCGGACCAGGGCGGTGGCCCAGCCGGCCTCCGGGCCCTCCCCGGCGGCGGCCTGGGCCTGCTCCTTGGCGTCCTTCGCCCCGGTGCCGAGCTGCACCAGCGCGGCGCCGCCGGACTCCTCGCCGAACTCGGCGAACGCCCCCGCCTCCACCGCCGCCTGGTACGCCCCGAGCTGCGGGTGCTCGGCGACCTCCCGCTCGGTGACCGCCGTCGACTTGCCGGTCTTCAGGTCGATCACCACCAGCCGGCCGTCGGCGTCGACCTCCAGCCGGTCCACCCGGCCGGTCAGCTCGACCGGGCGGGCCGGGTCGTCGAGGCGGACCGCGAACTCGTGCTCGATGGCGAGCAGCCGGCGCGGGTTGCCGGCGAGCCAGCGCAGCAGCTTGTCCACCATGGCCTCGGCGCGGGACCGTTCCGGGCCGACCATCCACCGGGCGGCCAGCTCGATCGCGTCGAACCGCGCGGCCACGTACTCCAGCAGGGCGGTGCGGTCGGCGCTGGCGTCCTCGGCGAGCATCGCGGCGGCGTGCACCAGGTTGCCGACGCCCTGCGCGGCGCTGGCCGGGCCGCTGCCACCGTGCCGTTCGAGCAGCCAGCGCAGGCTGCACCGCAGCGCGCTCTCCATCGCCGACGGGGTGACCCGGACCGGCTCGCCCTCGTCGACCAGCGGCCGGTCGTCGGAGAGGCCGCGCAGCCCCCACCAGTCGTCCGGGTGGGCACCGGGGATGCCGGCGGCGGCGAGGCGGGCCAGCTCGGCCGCCGCCGCGCGCCGCCGGGCGAGCGGCGCCGCCGGGTCGGTGACCGCGGTACGCAGCTCCGCGACCAGCGCGGAGAGGGTGAGCGCCCGGGGCGGACGCCCGACCGGCAGCTCCCCCGGCCGGTAGGGCTCGTCGCCGTCCACCGCCGCCGACACGGTGCCACCGGACCGCTCCGCTGCCACCAAGCCGGCCGGGGCGGCGCCGTCCTCCAGCCGGTCGGTCGGGCCGGTCACTGCCGCCCGGTCGCCGGACTGCTCCGGCGCCCCGGCGGTCGCTGGGTCTTCGTCGCCCCGTCGGTCCGGTGGCGGGCCGGGCGGCGTCGGGCCGGGGGCGGGGCCGCCCGCCCCGGTCGCGGGTGACTCGGTGACGCCCAGCTCGTGCAGGAAGCGGCTGGGCTGTTCCTCGTGGTCGTCGCCGCCGACCGCCGCCGAGGCGACCGCGGTGACCAGCAGCCGGCGCCGGGCCCGGGTCACCGCGACGTGGAAGAGCCGGCGCTCCTCGTCGAGCAGGGCCGAGGTCTGGCCGACCAGGCTGGCCCGGGTGCCGGCGCCGTCGGCCCGGCCGGCGAGCACGTCGACCAGCCGCTCGGAGCCGAGCAGGCTGCCGCGCAGCCGCAGGTCGGGCCAGATCCCCTCCTGGACCCCGGCGACGGCGACCAGGTCCCACTCCAGGCCCTTCGCCGCGTGGGCGGTGAGCAGCCGGACCGCCTCGCCCCGGTCCGCGCTGGCGGCCAGGGTGTCGGCCGGCAGGTCCTGGCCGAGGACGTGGTCGAGGAAGACCTCGGTACGCGCGCCGGGCAGCCGGTCGGTGAAGCGGGCGGCGGCGTCGAAGAGCACCATCACCGCGTCCAGGTCGCGGTCGGCGGCTTCGGCCCGCCAGCGTTGCGCGGTCTCGTGCTCGCCGGTCGCTGCCCGGCCCCGGTTGATCGCCCCGGCCCAGCGTTCGGCGAGCCCGCTGGCCCGCCACACCGCCCAGAGCACGTCCTCGGCGGTGGCGCCGGGGGTGGCCGCCGCGGCCCGCGCGGTGGCGAGCAGTTCGGCCACCGTACGGGCCGGCTCGACCCAGCGCCGGTCGATCCCGGCCAGCTCCGCCGGGTCGCGCAGCGCCTCGACGATCAGCTCGCCGGAGGGGCGGCGGTCGCCGGCGGCCAGCGCGAGCGCGCGCAGCCCCTGGCGCAGCCGCCGCTCGGCGAGCGGGTCGGCGCCGCCCAGCGGCGAGTGGAGCAGGGCGACGGCGGTCTCCTCGTCCAGCCGGTCCGGCTCCAGCGCGCAGCGCAGCAGGAGCAGCAGCGGCGCCACCGCGGGTTGCAGGTGCAGGGGCAGATCCTCGCCGTGCACCACGGTCGGCACCCCGGCGGTGTGCAGGGCGCGGCGCAGCGACGGCAGGTGCAGGTGGGTCGAGCGGACCAGCACCGCCATCCGCGACCAGGGCACCCCGTCGAGCAGGTGCGCCGAGCGCAGCGCGTGGGCGAGCCAGGCCGACTCGCTGGTGCCGGAGCGGAACGTGCGCACCTGCACGGTGCCGGCGGGCGCGTCGGGCAGCGGGTGCAGCGCCCGGTGCGCGGCCGGGCCGCGCAGCCGCCGGGCCAGCCGCCCGGTGGCGGCCAGCAGCCCCGCCCCAGCGCGGTACGACGTGGTCAGCACGACCTGCGCGGCCGGCGCCCCGGAGGCCGTGCGGAACCGGTGCGGGAAGCTGTGCACCACGGCCGGGTCGGCGCCCCGGAAGGCGTACGTGGAGGAGTCCGGGTCGGCGAAGGCGACCAGGGACTTGCCGCCGCCGGCGATGACGGCGAGCAGGTCGTGCTGGGCGGGGTCGGTGTCGGCCAGCTCGTCGACGTAGACGTGGGCCAGCCGGCGTCGCTCGGCCGCCAGCAGCTCCGGGTCGTCGAGCAGCATCCCGGTGGCGGCCCGGACCAGCTCCGCCGGGTCGTACGCGATCGAGCCGCGGTTGCCGACGTCGCGCAGGGCGAGGACGGCGACGTACTCGCGCAGGAAGCGGGCGGCGGCCGGCCAGTCGGCGCGGCCCAGCTTCTCGCCGAGCCGGGCCAGCTCGACCGGCCCGACGCCGCGCTCGGCGGCCCGCATCAGCAGGTCGCGCAGCTGCCCGGCGAAGGCCCGGGTACGCAGGGCGGGGCGCAGGTCCTCCGGCCAGCCGACCGGGTCGTCGCCGGGCTCCTCACCCACCACGTCGAGCAGTTCGCGGATGATCAGATCCTGCTCGGGGCCGGTGAGCAGCCGGGGGGACGGTTCGCCCCGCTCGGCGGCGGCCCGGCGGAGCAGCCCGAAGGCGTACGCGGGGAAGGTGCGCACCAGCGGCTCGCGGACCACGCGGTGGCCGGCCCCGGCGATCCGCGCCTCGATCCGGTGACGCAGGTCGGTGGCCTGCCGCCGGGCGAAGGTGAGCACCAGGATCCGCTCGGGGTCGACCCCCTCGGCCACCCGGGCGGTGACCGCCTCGACCAGGGTGCTGGTCTTACCGGTGCCGGGGCCGCCGACGACCAGCATCGGCCCGTCGGTGTGGCCGACGATCTCCGCCTGGAGCGGGTCGGTCAGCCGGGTGCCGGGATGCGCGCCATCGCCCGCCGACCCCTCGGACCGCGGCTCCCCCTCGACGCCCGCGCCCGCCCGGCCGTGCCCCTGGATCGATCCGCCGGCTGGACGGTCCCCCCGAACCGCCGCGGCGGACCGCTCCTCCCCCGGGCCCGGTCCGGCAGGCCGACGCACCAGCCGGTACCCCTGCACCCCCACATCCCACCACGCCGGTACGACACCAGCCCGCCCCCACCCCCGGCCCGACCTCGTCGATCATGACGTCGTCGGGCCCGGGCGGTGATCAGGCCATGATCGATGAGGTCAGCTCAGGCGGGACTCGATGGCGTCGAGGGCGGCGGGAACGGTGTCGGCGACCAGCAGGAGGTCGAGGCCGGCCGGCTTGAGAAAAGTCTGGTCGGCGAGGGTGGCCAGCCAGTCCAGCATCGGGCGGTAGAAGCCGTCGGTGTCGACCAGCACCATCGGCTTGGCGTGCAGGGCCAGCGTGGCGGTGGTCCAGACCTCGAAGAGCTCGTCCAGGGTGCCCAGCCCGCCCGGCAGGGTGAGGAAGGCGTCCGACTTGTCGACCATCAGCGTCTTGCGGCTGGCCATGCCGTCGGTGACCAGCAGTTCGTCGGAGGCCAGGTCGGCCACCTCCAGGTCGACCAGCGCCTGCGGGATCACCCCGATGGTGCGGCCGCCGGCCGCCCGCGCACCGTCGGCCAGGGCGCCCATCATCCCGACGCAGCCGCCGCCGCTGACCAGCGTGTGTCCGCGCCGGGCCAGCTCCGCGCCCGTCTCGGCCGCCAACTCCAGCCAGCGCCGGTCGAGGGTACGGGAGGAGGCGCAGAAGACGCAGATCGCCGCCACGACTCAGCCCTTCCGGCCCGCGCCCGACCCGCTCGGGCCGGCCGGTCCGCCGCTGCCCGTGCTGTCCGTGGCGGCCTGCCGGTCGGCGGCGCCCCGCGCGACGGCCTCCTCGCGTACGGCCTCCTGCTCGGCGGAGAGGGCGGCCTCCGCCTCGACGATGTGCTGGACGGCGGCGTCCACGTCGTCGGTGAGGCAGATCAGCTCCAGGTCGACCGGCCCGATCTTGCCCTCGGCGGCCATGCTGTCCCGCAGCCAGTCCAGCAGCCCCCGCCAGTACGCGCTGCCCATCAGCACCACCGGGAACCGGGTGACCTTGCCGGTCTGCACCAGGGTGAGCGCCTCGAAGAGCTCGTCCATGGTGCCGAAGCCGCCGGGCAGCACCACGAACGCCTGGGCGTACTTGACGAACATGGTCTTGCGGGCGAAGAAGTACCGGAAGTCGATGGCCAGGTCGACCCAGTCGTTGATCCCCTGCTCGAAGGGGAGTTCGATGCCGAGCCCGACGGAGAGCCCACCGGCGTCGCTGGCTCCCCGGTTGGCCGCCTCCATCACGCCCGGCCCGCCTCCGGTGATCACGGCGTAGCCGGCGCGGGCCAGGGCGGCCCCGAGCTCCCGGGCCAGCGCGTACTCGGGGCTGTCCGGGGTGCTGCGGGCGGAGCCGAAGACGCTGACGGCGGGCGGCAGGTCGGCCAGGGTGTCGAAGCCCTCCACGAACTCGGAGAGGATCCGCAGTGCGCGCCAGGCGTCCTTGGTCTTCCAGTCGCCCCGGCCCCGGGAGTCGAGCAGCCGCTGGTCGGCGGTGCTGGTCGGGATCGCGCCGCGGCGCAGCGTGACCGCGCCCCGGTGCCGCTCCGGATCGCGGCCCGGCTGCCGCCCGTTGCTCTGGCTCATGGGAGCAACCGTAGTGGAGCGGCACCGGCCGGGTGCGGTGCCAGGCGAGCCGGAGAAAAAGTTCGCGATCTTGGGCAACTAATTCTGTCGCTCGCACGTCTTACTATTCACATACCGGGTATGCCCCGGCGCGCGCCTTCGGGGGAGGAGCAAGCGTGATCAACAACAACGAGCGGATGCGGATCCGCCGGCAGATGCAGCGGCGCATCCGGGACGTGGTGGCCGAGCGCCGCCGCGCCCGACAGCTGGAGTCCCCGGCGGCACCGTCCGCCGACGCCGGCACCACCGACACTCCCGCCCTGACCACGGCCTGACGACCCACCGCCGCGCCCACGGCCCCGAGCCCCGGGCGCACCCGCCGGCCCCGCCGGCCGACCCGTGGTGATCAAGAGGTTTGTGTCTCCCTGAAGCGTCCTTCGAGACGCAAACCTCTTGATCACCGAGCGCGCCGGACCGGCCGAGCCGAGCCGGGGCCGGGTGCGGGGGTCAGGCGGCGAGCCAGCGGTGCAGGGTCGCGGCGCCGTCGCGGATCTTGGTGATCTCGACGTGCTCGTCCTTGTGGTGGGCCAGGTTGGGATCGCCGGGGCCGAAGTTCAGCGCCGGGATGCCCATCGCCGCGAACCGGGCCACGTCCGTCCAGCCCAGCTTGCCGATCGGCGCGGCCCCGACGGCGGCGAGGAACTCCTGCGCCGCCGGCGACTCCAGCCCGGGCGCCGCGCCCGCCGCCGCGTCGGTCACCGTCAGGTCGAAGCCGGCGAAGACCTCCCGCAGGTGCGCCTCGGCGCCCGCCGGGTCACGGTCCGGGGCGTACCGGTAGTTGATTTCGATCTCGCAGTGGTCCGGGATGACGTTGCCGGCCACCCCGCCGGTGATCCGGACGGCGTTCAGCCCCTCCCGGTAGTCGCAGCCCTCGATGGTGACCCGCCGGCCCTCGTACGCCCCCAGCCGACGCAGCACCTCGCCCGCACCGTGGATGGCGTTCACGCCGTGCCAGGAGCGGGCGGCGTGGGCGCGCTCGCCGCGGGTGGTGACGACCGCCCGCATGGTGCCCTGGCAGCCGGCCTCGACGATCCCGTACGTCGGCTCCAGCAGCACCGCGAAGTCGGCCTCCAGCCACTCCGGGTGCGCCTGGGCGACCAGGGTGAGCCCGTTGTACCGCGACTCGATCTCCTCGGCCTCGTAGAAGAAGTACGTCACGTCGTAGCGGGGGTCGGGCAGCGTCACCGCCAGGTGCAGCGCGAACGCCACGCCGGACTTCATGTCCGAGGTGCCGCAGCCGTACATCAGGTCGCCGCGCATCGTGGACGGGAAGTTGTCGTTCAGCGGCACCGTGTCCAGGTGGCCGGCGAGCACCACCCGGGACGCCCGGCCCAGGTCGGTACGGGCCATCACCGTGTTGTTGTGCCGGAACGTGGCCAGGTGCGGCACGCCCCGCAGCACCTCCTCGACGCAGTCGGCGATGGCCTTCTCGTTGAGGGAGACGGACTCTATGTCGACCAGGGCACGGGTCAGCGCCACCGGATCAGCCAAGACCTCGGGGGTCAGCGGGTTCTCCATGCTGGGCACGGTACCGTCAAATTCGGTGTGCGCGGAGAGTGCGCCCGCGTGCCCCGCAGCCGCTAACGAGAGGTGTAACAGTGACGTCCGCAGTACCCGCCTGGGGCATCGGCCTGGCCACCGTCACCGCTGACGACCAGGTGCTCGACACCTGGTACCCGACCGGCAAGCTCGGACTCGGCGAGCTGCCGCTGGTCCCCGGCGAGGACCAGGCCGACGTGCTCGACCTGCCGCCGGGCGCGATTGGCGAGCGGGCGCTGCCGGGTCTGCGTACGGTCGAGGTGACCACGGTGATCGGCTCGCTGGACGACCCGATCAAGGACGCCGCCGACGCGTACCTCCGGTTGCACCTGCTCTCCCACCGCCTGGTGCGGCCCAACGAGCTCAACCTCGACGGCATCTTCGGCAAGCTGGCGAACGTGGCCTGGACCTCGGCCGGGCCGTGCCCGCCGGAGCGGGTCGACGAGTTGCGGGTGATCGAGCGGGCCGCCGGCCGCCACCTCGCGGTGTACGGGCTGGACAAGTTCCCCCGGATGACCGACTACGTGGTCCCCTCCGGCGTGCGGATCGCCGACGCGGACCGGGTCCGGCTCGGCGCGCACCTGGCCGCCGGCACCACCGTGATGCACGAGGGCTTCGTCAACTTCAACGCCGGCACGCTGGGCACCTCCATGGTCGAGGGGCGCATCGTGCAGGGCGTGCTGGTCGGTGACGGCTCCGACATCGGCGGCGGCGCGTCGATCATGGGCACCCTCTCCGGCGGCGGCACCGAGAAGGTCAGCATCGGCGAGCGGAGCCTGATCGGCGCCAACGCCGGCGTCGGCATCTCGCTCGGCGACGACTGCGTGGTCGAGGCGGGCTGCTACATCACCGCCGCCTCGAAGATCAGCCTGCCCGACGGGCGGGTGGTGAAGGCCCGCGAGCTCTCCGGCGTGGACGGGCTGCTCTTCTGGCGCAACTCGGTCACCGGGGCGCTGGAGGCGAAGCAGCGCGCCGGCAAGGGCATCGAGCTGAACGCCGCGCTGCACGCCAACGACTGACGGAGTCGGGGCCGGGGCGAACCGCCCCGACCCCGACCGGCGTCCGGGCCCGCGGCGGTGAGACCGCGGGCCCGGCCCTGATCACCGCAGGCGGTAAGCCTGGACGATCCGCTGGGTCACCGTGTTGCCGGCGGTGTCCCGGGCGGTCGCCCGCAGGGACACGTGACCGGGGCCGGCCGGGTGCCGCAGCAGCGCGGCCCAGCCCTTGCCGGGCACCTTGAGCACGGCGGCCTTGTGCCAGGTCTTCCCGCCGTCGTACGAGGCGTCGACGGTCAGCTTCTCCACCCCGGCTGCCGGTGCCCCGGGCTGCCGCTGCACCTGCACCGGCACGGCGAAGAGGCGGTCGGCCGGCGCGCTGTTGTCGACCCGCAGCGGCGGGGCGAAACGCACCGCCATCAGCGGCAGCCGGGCCGGGGTCTCACCGGCGACGTGACCGGACCGGAAGGTCCACGTCGACTCCACCTCGGTGCTCAGGTCGGTGAAGCTGCGGGTGGCCGAGACGGTCAGCTTGTAGTCGGCCGCCGCGCGCGGCACCGTGAACTCGCCGTAGCCGGCGTACTCGGTCTCGCCGACCAGCTTCCCGTTGCGCCACAGGGCGGTCCGGGCGGTGTCGGTGATCGACCCGCCGGGGTGCCCGGCGGCGTCACTGTGCACCGGCAGGCCGACGAAGATGAGGTCACCGGTGCGGGTGACGCTCTCCTCCGGCCAGCGCGGGGCCGGGAAGGACGGCCCGTACGGGGCCTGGTTCCAGGTCTCGCGGACCGTCCGCCCCGCCTTGTAGGCGGTTGGCACGGAGAAGAGCGCCGCCTTCGGTTCCAGCCAGCCGTCCTCGCCGACCACCCCGAAGTCGATCTCGGACTCCCACCGCACGCCCCTGGTGTTGTAGTGCTCCACCCGCTCCCCGGGCACCTCGGTCGGCAGGATGATCGCCGAGGCGCCGGTGTTGTACTCCAGCACCGGGATGACGATCCGCTCGGCGGTCATCCCCGGGTAGCCGCCCCGGAACCGGTGCACCACGGTGGCCAGGTCACCCTTGCGGTAGTGCCGGACGAAGCCGGTGGGCATCCGACCGGGGATGGCCTCGCTCAGCGCGTACAGGTAGGGGCTGTTCGCCGCCTCCCGGTCGGCCCACTGGCTGCTGACCGTCGAGACGAACCGGTCGGCGGAGACCGGGCTGCCGAGCTGGGCGGTGGTCAGGCCGGCGAAGCTGTCGGCCCAGAGCCCGAAGTTGTAGATGCCCTCGTCGCCGAAGAAGACCGCGCTGACGTCGATCAGCAGCGGCGCCGCGTCCGGCTTCGGGACCGTGGTCAGGACCGGCTTGCCCCGCCGAGCGTCCACCGTGAGCGTCAGGTCGCGGTCGACGGTCAGCTCGGGCTGAGCCAACATGGTGAGCCCGCCGGCTTCGCCCTCGGGGGCGGGCTCGAAGATGAGCGCGCTCAGGCCGTAGCGCCCCTTGGGCAGCCGCACCTGGGCCACGCCGTCCGGGTCGTAGGCGTCCCGGATGTCGAAGCGGTCCAGCCCGGCCAGGCTGGTGTAGTAGTCGCCCGTCGTCTTGCCGGACCGGTCCAGGTGGGTCAGCGTCAGGGTGTAGCTCTCCACCTCCCGGTTCACCGCCACCGGGGTCACCGCGACGGTGGCGCCGGAGCGGGCCACGACCCGGCCGGTCCAGTAGCCGTCGACCTCACCGAGCCGGGTGTCGGCGGTGACGGTGGTCTCCGCCCGGCCGCCTGCCGGCACGGTCACCCGCGTCGCGCCGAGGCGGAACATGCCGGCCGGCGCCGGCCGGTTACCCGGACCGGTGACCTCGACGGTGAGGTCCAGGGTGACCGGGTTCGGGCCGGCGTTGCGCCAGGCCACCGTGCGGGTGATCGGCGCGTCGTCGCCGTGCGGCCAGAGCGCGCGGCCGAAGGAGACGCTCACCGGGTCGCTGGTCACCTGCTGGCCGATCGCGCGGGTCAGGTCGACCCGGCCGGCTCCCTGCTCGTACGCGCTCTGCGCCGGGTGCGGCTTCGCCGCGGCCATCAGGGCCGACTTGAACTGGCCGGCCTTCCAGTCCGGGTGCTGCTGGGCCAGCAGCGCCACCGAGCCGGCCACGTGCGGGGTGGCCATCGAGGTGCCGGAGAGCGCGACGTACTTCTCCCCCACCGGGTCGCCGATGACGCCGTCGGCGGCGCGGGCGGCGACGATGTCGACGCCGGGCGCGGTGATGTCGGGCTTGATCGCGTCGTCGCCGACCCGGGGCCCGCGGCTGGAGAAGTCGGCGAGCTGGTCGTCGCGGTCCACCGCGCCGACGGCGAGCGCGGCGTCGGCGCTGGCCGGCGAGCCGACGGAGCCGTCGGCACCGGCGTTGCCGGCGGCGGTGACGAAGAGGGTGCCGGTCTCGGCGGTCAGCGTCTGCACCGCCTCCTCCAGCGGGTCGACCTCCGGGGAGTCCCAGCCGCTGAGGCTCATGTTGACCACGGCGGCCCGCTTGTCGACGGCGGCCCACTGCATGCCGGCCAGGATGGCCGAGTCGCTGCAGCCGATGTCCTCGCAGACCTTGCCGCTGAGCAGCGTGGCGTCCGGGGCCACGCCCTTGTACTTCCCGCCCGACGCGGCGCCGCTGCCGGCGATGGTCGAGGCGACGTGGGTGCCGTGGCCGACGGTGTCCCGGTCGTCGGTGACCTCGGTGAAGTTGCGCGACTCGGCCACCTTGCCGGTCAGGTCCGGGTGGGCCGCGTCGACGCCGGTGTCCAGCACCGCGACGGTGACGCCCTTGCCGGTGAAGCCGGCCGACCACGCGGTGGGCGCCCCGATCTGGGGAACGCTGTGGTCCAGGGTGACCCGACGCCGGCCGTCGAGCCAGATCCGCTCGACGCCCCCCGCCGCGCCGAGCCGGGTGCCGGTGGAGCCGGTGGTGACCGCCGCCCACACGTCGTTGGCGGTGGACTTGCCGGCGGTCAGGGCCGCGCCGCGGATCGCCGGCAGGTCCCGGGTCACCCGGGTGCCGGGCAGCGCGGCCACGCCGCGCCGGGCCTCGCCCGAGGCGTACGACACCAGCAGCGGCAGGTCGTCGCGGCGGGCGTCGTCGTAGCCGGCGGAGATCAGCTCGGTGACGTCGAAGAGCCGACGGTCCACCTTGCCGGAGCGGACGAGCGGCAGGGCGTCCTGTGGCACCACGGTGAGGTGGCCGCGCTCCCGGCGTACCACGAATCGCACGTCACCCCGGCCGGCGGCGGGCCGGACGGCGGCGTCGCCGGAGGCGGTGACGGTGACCCGGTCCCCGGTGAGCAGGGTGACGCTGGTCGACGCTCCGGTCGCCGTCGGCGGTGTCCCGGCGGGGCGGGCTGCCCGGGCCGGATCGGCCGGGGCCGGCGCGGCGGCCGATGCGGTGGCCGGGGTGCCGAGCGCCAGGCCGAGCACGAGACCGAGCGCGACGGTTTTTCTTCGGGATCGGTGCAACGGATCCTCCTCGTGAAGCGTCCTCATAGACGGGAGTCACATTGACAGGGAACAGAATACATACCGGGTATGTAAAATGAAGTCCGGAATATGACGGTCCCGGCACTCGGGGCGGGCCCGGCCAGGGATGATCGGCCGGTGACGTCCATGAGGGAACGGATGCTCGCCGGCGAGCCGTACATCGCCAACGAGCCCGAGATCATCGCCGACCTCGACCGCGCGGCCCAGCTGATGGAGCGTTTCAACACCAGCGCCGCCACCGACCCGCAGGGGCGCTTGGCCGCGCTGCGTGAGCTGCTCGGCTCGCTCGGCGAGGACACCTGGGTGCGCCCGCCGTTCTACTGCGACTACGGCTGGCAGATCCACCTCGGGCCGCGCTGCTTCGTGAACTTCAACGCGGTCTTCCTCGACGTCGCCCGGATCACCATCGGTGCCGACGTCCAGATCGGACCGAACGTGCAGCTGCTCACCCCCACCCACCCGGTCGAGCCGGGGCCCCGCCGGGACAAGTGGGAGGCCGCGGCACCGATCACCATCGGCGACAACGTCTGGCTCGGCGGCGGGGCCATCGTGCTCGCCGGGGTCACCGTCGGCGCGAACACCGTGGTCGGCGCCGGTGCCGTGGTGACGAAGGACCTGCCACCCAACGTGGTCGCCGTCGGTAACCCCGCCCGACCGGTACGCACCCTGGAGTAGCCGCCGAGCTGCTGAAACCGCGGTTCGGAGGGTGGGCGGAACCGGGCGTCAGGGGTGCACTCGCCCGGCTGCTGCTGCGGAGGGTCCCGTCACCCCGGCAGCGGGTCGGTCAGGCGTACCACCAGGTCGGCGTGGTGTGCGGTGCCGCGGACCAGGGCGGCGTTGGCCTCGTCGCTGCCGTGCGCCCAGGCCGCCGCCTGCTCCGGCGTCCGCCCGTACGCCTCGTGCCGGGCGACCAGCCGGCGCAGCCGCGACTCGGCGTCCAGGTCGAGGAACCACGTCTCGTGCAGCAGCTGCCGCACCTCGTCCCACGGCGGGTCGGTGAGCAGCAGGTAGTTGCCCTCGGTCACCACCAGCCGCACCGAGGGCGGCACCTCGATCGCCCCGGCCACCGGCTCCTCCAGGTCCCGGCGGAACAGCGGCGCGTAGACCGCGGTCGGTTCCAGCCGGCGCAGGCGGCGCAGCAGCGAGACGTACCCGTTGGCGTCGAAGGTGTCCATCGCCCCCTTGCGCGCGGCCCGGCCCAACCGCTCCAGCTCCGCCTGGGCCAGGTGGAAGCCGTCCATCGGCACCAGCCGGGCGCTCGGGCCGACGGCCGCGACGATCCGCTCGGCGAGGGTGGACTTGCCCGCCCCGGGCGCGCCGGCGATGCCGAGCAGCTGCCGGGGACCGGCCTCGGCCAGGGCCCGGGCCCGGGCCAGCAGGTCGTCGAGCGGAAGCGCGGTGGCCTCGGTCATCAGGGCAGGACCGGGTCGCTGATCCGGAACCGGGCCCGCACCACGGCGTGCACGGTCTGCGGCTGCGGGTCCAACTCCAGCTCGGGCGGCGCGCCCTTCTCCATACGGGAGAACGCGGCGCCGGTCGCCATCGGGGCGAACCCGTCGTCGGCGTCGGCCAGCTCCAGCAGGGCGGTCAGCCGGGAGCCCAGCGCGTCGGCGTACTCCCGGGCACGGTGCAGCGCGTCGGCGATGGCGGCGTGCCGGGCCTCCCGGTGGGCCGGGCTGTCCGGCCGCAGCGACCACCAGGGACCGGCCACCTCGACCTGCTCCTGGTCGGCCAGGCGCAGCATCAGCTCGGCGAGGACGGTGAAGTCGGTGACGGTGACGGCGGTGGTGACGCTGCCGTGGTAGCCGACCACCCGCTCGCCGGAGCGGTTCGTCTCGGGGCGTACCCGAAGGTCACCGGCCTCTCGGCGGTCGAGAGCGGCGGCGTGCTCGTCGAGCAGCACCCGTACGGCGGCGGCCCGCTCGGCGAGCCGGGTCAGGGTGACCTCGCGGTCCCGCTCGCGGGCCGTCGCGGTCACCTGGAAGCGGGCCAGCTCGGGCGCGACCTCCCGGTACGCCTCGCCTCGCACCGCCACGACCGGTCCGTCCGTCACGCCCTCACCCTAGCGGCGGGGTCGGTGGGCCGCCCGATTCCACGACCAACCGGCGGGCCGAGTACTCGACCTCGTCGCCGGTCGTCCGGCACCCGTCGAGGTGGCCGCCGGCCGCGCCCAGCTCGTGCAGGAAGCGCAGCTCCGCGTCCCCGTCGCCGGCCAGCGGGAAGACCTGCCGCAGCTCGACCGTGGCCCGGCCGGCCAGCGCGGACCGCGCGTTGGTGCCCTCGGCGTGCCGGGCGGTGAGCGCGGCCCGGTCGTCGGCGCGCAGCGCGGCGGCCAACTCGTCCAGGAAGGAGGTGACCGAACTCAGCGCGACCAGCACCTCCGCCCGGTTGGAGAGCAGCATGTTCGCCGTCCGCTCCGGCGGCGTACCGGCGACCCGGGTGCCGTCGCGGAAGCTGCCCGCGGCGAGGCCGAGGACCGCGTCGCGCAGCGGGGAGCGCTCGGCCGCGCCGGCGAGGGCGCCGGCGAGCAGGTGCGGCACGTGCGAGGCGAGCGCGACGACCGCGTCGTGCCGGTCGGCCGCCATCGGCACCACCCGGGCGGCGAACACCTCCATGACCAGCACGGTGAGCCGGCGGAAGGCGGCCAGGCCGCGCCCCGGGGCGGGGCAGAGCACCCACGCGGCGTCGTCGAAGAGCCCCGGCACCGCGGCGGTGAGGCCGGCCCGGTCGGTGCCGGCCATCGGGTGACCGGGGACGAACCGGTGGGTCAGCCCCCGCGCGGCGGCGAACGCGGCCAGCTCCGCCTTGGTGCTGCCGACGTCGGTCAGCAGGCAGTCCTCGCCAGTCACCGCGGCCACCTCCACCAGGGTCTGCGGCAGGGTGGGCAGCGGCCCGCAGAGGAAGACCACGTCCCGGTCGGCCACCGCGTCGACCAGCCGCTCCGGCATGGGTACGCCGACCCGCCGGGCCTGCCGCCGGGTCGCCTCGTCCGGGTCCCAGCCGGCCACGTCCAGCCCGGCGGCGTGCAGCCGGAGCAGCACCGAACCGCCGATCAGCCCGGTGCCGACCACCGCCGCCCGGAGCACCCCGCCGGCCCCGCCCATCGGCGCCTCAGGCCTGCGCGAGCCGGGCGGCGACCGCGGCGACGTGCGCGTCGGACTCGGTCAGCGCGGCCCGGACGTGCTGGGCGCCGCCGGGGCCGTAGAAGACGCCGGCGGCGACCAGGATGCCCCGGCGGGCCAGCCAGTCGACCGTGTCCCAGCAGTCCTCGCCCCGGGTCATCCACAGGTAGAGCCCGGCCTCGGAATGCTCCACCGTGAAGCCGGCGCCGGTGAACGCGGCGAACAGCGTCTCCCGCCGGGCCCGGTAGCGTTCCCGCTGCTCGTCGGCGTGCGCCTGGTCGGAGAGCGCGGCCACCATGGCGGCCTGCACCGGCGCGGGCACGATCATGCCGGCGTGCTTACGGATCTTGAGCAGCTCGGCGACCAGCGCCGGGTCACCGGCGACGAAGCCGGCCCGGTAGCCGGCCAGGTTGGAGCGCTTGGAGAGCGAGTGCACCGCCAGCACCGAGTCGTACGAGCCGCCGCAGACCTCGGGCGAGAGCACCGAGACCGGCTCGGCGTCGGCCGTCCAGCCCAGCGGCAGGTAGCACTCGTCGCTGGCCACCACGGCGCCCCGCTCGCGGGCCCAGTCGACCACCTTGCGCAGGTGGGCGGCGGGCAGCACCCGACCGGTCGGGTTGCCGGGCGAGTTGACCCAGACCAGGCGTACCCGGGAGGTCGGGCCGACGGCGGTCAGCGAGTCGGCGCGTACGGTCGTGGCACCGGCCAGCCGGACCCCGTCCTCGTACGTCGGGTAGGCGATCGACGGCACCACGACCACGTCACCGGGGCCGATGCCGAGCAGCGTGGGCAGCCAGGCGACCAGTTCCTTGGAGCCGATCGTGGGGAGCACCCCGAGCCCGTCCACGCCCGCCCCGCAGGACCGCGCCACCCAGGCCGCGATGGCGTCCCGCAGCGCGGGGGTGCCGGCGGTCAGGGGGTAGCCCGGCGCGTCGGACGCGTCCGCCAGCGCCTGCCGGATCACCGGGGGCACCGGGTCGACCGGCGTGCCCATCGAGAGGTTGATCAGACCGTCCGGGTGCGCCGCGGCCAGGGTGGCCGCGGCGTCCAGCGTGTCCCAGGTGAACTCGGGCAGCCGCGACGAGACCGGCGCGGGCCGGTTCAGTGGCCCTCTCCGCGCGGCGGCTGGGCGGCGACGAAGGTGGCGTCCTTCTCCACCTTGCCGATCTTCGACGCGCCACCCGGGGAGCCCAGGTCCTCGAAGAACTCGTAGTTGGCCCCGGTGTAGTCCTTCCACTGCTCCGGGACGTCGTCCTCGTAGAAGATGGCTTCGACCGGGCAGACCGGCTCACAGGCACCACAGTCGACGCACTCGTCGGGGTGGATGTAGAGCATCCGATTGCCCTCGTAAATGCAGTCGACCGGGCACTCCTCGATGCATGCCTTGTCGAGCACATCCACGCACGGCTCGGCGATGATGTAGGTCACCGGTCTTCTCCTCCGCAGACTCGCCGCGATCACCCGCGACGGTAAGAGCCTAGTATCTCGCCGGGGAGGAGGTCGATCGTGCTCCGACAGCAGGACGTGGGCCACCGGATCGTGGTGCGCCGCATTGTGGGGATTCGTGAGGGCCGGCCCCTCTTCTCGGACGCTCTCGGCGAGCTGGTCGAGCTGACCGAGACCCATCTCACTCTCGCCACCACGCAGGGCCGGTTGCGGGTGCCGGTGACCGAGGTGCACCGGGCCAAGCGGGTCCCCCCGACCCGCCGGCCGACCGCCGCCGCGGTGGTGGAGCTGGAGCTGGCCTCCGACGAGGCCTGGCCGGCCGCTGTCCGGGGCCGGCTGGGCGACTGGCTGCTGCGCGCCGCCGCCGGCTGGAGCGGCCGGGCCAACTCGGCGCTGCCGGTGGGCGACCCGGACCGGCCGTTGCCCGCCGCCGTGGACGCGGTGGAACGCTGGTACGCCGAGCACGGCCAACCGGCCATGGTGAACACTCCGCTGCCGCTGGCCGCGCCGGTCGGCGCGGAGCTGGACGCCCGGGGCTGGGGCAGCCGGCCGCCGGTGCTGGTGCAGACCGTCGCCCTCGCCGCGGTGCCGCCGGCCGAACCGGACCGGGCCGGCTCGCCGCCGGTCGAGCTGGCCGCCGCGCCGTCGCAGGACTGGCTCGCGATCGCCGCCGGCCGCAAGGGCGGCCTCCCGGACGCCGCGCGGCACGTGCTCACCGCCGTGGACCGGGTCCGCTTCGCCCACGTGTACGCCGACGGCACGCTGGTCGCGATCGGCCGGGGCACCGTCACCGGGCAGGGACGCTGGCTCGGGCTCAGCCTGATCGAGGTGGTGCCCGAGGCCCGGCGGCGCGGACTGGCCGTCCGGGTGATGCGGGCCCTGGTCGACTGGGGCCTGGCGGAGGGGGCGACGCACGCCTTCCTCCAGGTGGAACAGCGCAACACCGCCGCGGTGACGCTCTACCGGCGGCTGGGCTTCACCACCCACCACACCTACCTGACCCGCGTCGCCCCGGACTGAGGACCGGGAGGTTCCCGCAGGTCGTTCGGGGTACGGGAAGGACCGGACGCGGCACGACGCACGTCGCGACCCGTCAGGACCCCGGACCAGGAAGGACCTGCTCGATGGCCACGCGCAACGCATCGGGGCGCGCCAGCGGCTCGGCCGCGACGAAGAACGTCCCCGGCAACCAGACTCCGAACACCCCGGACATCAACGAGAGCGAGATCGCCCGGCTCAAGGTCGACCAGCTCCGCGACCGACTCCGCCGACGCGGCATCACCGGCACCGCCGACATGCGCAAGGACGAACTCGTCGACGCCCTGATCACGGCGCTGCGCGAGGGCCGCAAGACCACCCGCTCCGGTACCGGCCGCACGTCCGGCTCGAACTCCGGTTCCCGTGGCGGCGGAACCGGCGAGCAGCCGGGCAACCAGACCCCGAACACCCCCGACGTCAACGAGAGCGAGATCGCCCGGCTCAAGGTCGACCAGCTCCGCGACCGACTCCGCCGACGCGGCATCACCGGCACCGCCGACATGCGCAAGGACGAACTCGTCGACGCCCTGATCACGGCGCTGCGCGAGGGCCGCAAGACCACCCGCTCCGGCACCGGCCGCACGTCCCGCTCAAACTCCGGCCGCTCCGACTCCAGCAGCTCGAACAACGGCCGGTCGAACTCCGGCTCCTCGAAGCCCGGCCGGTCCAACTCCGGCGGCTCGGGCTCCGGCGGCAAGTCGGCCACCGCGGAACGCTCGCGTCGTCCCCGGCCGGGCGCGCCGGAGCTGGCAGCCCCGGAGGTGGAGCTGGCGGAGGTGGAGCGGCGCGCGGCGGAGCTGGCGGACGTGACGCCACTGGCCACAGAGGTCGAGGAGGTCGAGCGGCGCGCGGCGGAGCTGGAGGAGGCGGTGTCCGAGTCGACGACGCCGGAGGCCACGCGCCCCGGCGCCCGTGTCCCGCAGCCCCGGTCCGGCCGCGACGACGCGGCCGGGGACGTCACCGACCGGCAGCCGGTCCGGACCCCGGACGAGCGGACCGGATCGACGCTGACCCTGGAGACCGCCGACCGGGTGCTCACCTCGATGGTGCCGGCGGAGATGGAGCCGGTCGACGAGGTGGTCACCCCGGAGGGCACCGTGCTCACCGCCGGGAACGGCGCGGCCGACGCGGCGGTGGACACCCCACCGCTGCCGGGAACGGACGCTCGGGACCCGGCTTCCTCCCCCGCCCGCTAGACGGGCGGCGGCACCGGGTCGGGGGAGCGTCAACGAGACACCCGGCCGGGTCGAGCCCCGGCTCCCCTTCTGGCTCGGCTCCGGTTCGGCCCCGGCCCCGGCTCAGGCCCGGCCCGGCCCGGCGGGAGAACGAACACACCACAACGAGCGACATTCCTGAGAGGCATAAATATGCCTCTCAGGAATGTCGCTCACACCAACGTCGCCACCCACGCCCCGACCCGCCGGAGCGACGAGTGGACCCGGCGATCGGGACGGGACCGGACGGCCCGACGGGTCAGCGGCGGACGACTCGGCGGGGCTTGGCCAGCTTGACCTCGGCGTACCGCTTGAGCTGCTGCGAGCGGTGGTCGAGGCCGAGTGCGGTGAGCACCAGGTAGCCGATCGCCACGCCGGCCCCGGTGGCCAGCAGGTAGAGCCAGATCTGGGCGAAGAAGAGCCCGGCGCCCCCGCCGAACGGGTTGTCGCCGACCAGCAGCGGCCCGACCAGCACGGTCAGCAGCAGCGCCGCGCTCACCGCCGCACCCACGTCGGCGCCCCAGCGCCCGAGCGGACGGGTACGACCCTGGACGAAGACCACCCCGGCGAGGATCAGCCCGATCACCACGAACATGCCCAGCGATACCCGGTCGGCGGCGGTGTCGTTCCCGTCGAAGCCGAGTTTGATGATCACCCGAGCCACCACGTTGACCGCGAACAGCGCCCCCGCGAGCACGCCGACCGCGCGCCACCGATTCCCCATCGCACGCCTCCCGCCGTACCGCCCGCCCCAGTGGCGGGCCTTCTGGCAGGAATGTCTACCACCACAGCCGGTGTGGCGTCATCACCCGTCGTGACGTCGCTGCGGCGGGCCGAGGATCTGCCGGAACGCCATCACCGCGAAGGTCATCGCCCCGGCGGTGATCATGCCCAGCCCCACCCAGTTGTCCCCGGCGACGAGCAGGTCGCCCTCGGTGGTGCGGACCGCCGCCACGGCCATCAGCACGAACCACGGCAGCGCGGGCAGCGCGACCGCCCATTTCCGGCCCACCGTGGTGTACGCGAACCAGCTCACCGCGATCGCCGCACCGATGGTGACCAGCACCGAGACCCCGATCAGGTGGCCGCCCACCCGGACGGTGGAGAGCAGCAGCCCGAGCAGGGCCACCAGCACCCCGCCGACCACCGACACCAGCCCACCGGCGATCCGCAGGGCGACGTCGACCAGCCGCGTGGACCGGCCCGGCGGCGGCGTCGGCGCGACCTGCTCCTCGATGACCGGCATCGGCGCGGCGGGCAGGGTCACCGGAGCCCGGCCACCGCGACCGGGGAGCGGTCCGGGCCGTCCGTGAGCAGCCCGGCGAAGAGGTCGTCCTCCCAGCCGTACGGGCCCTTGCCGGGGCCCTTCTCGCCCACCGCGAGGGTGAAGTACTCCACGCCCATGAACTCGGCGCCGAAGTTGCCGGCGATCGAGTACAGCCACGAGTTGGCCGGGATCTGGGTGGCGTGCGCGCGCATCGCCGCCTCCTTGGCGGCGTGCTGGTCGGTGGCGTCGATCCGGGCGGCGATCTCCGGGTCCGGCGTGCCGAAGGGCAGCTCGTCGATGCTGCCGATGCCGTCGAACGGGTTGTCCGCCGCCTCGGTGAACTGGGTCAGGCCGGCCTCCAGCACGCTGCGCGGCATGGCCGTCCAGTAGACCTTGGCCGGGGCGCAGCCCTCGGCGGCGGCCAGCTCGTGCGCCCGCATCGCCACCCGGTGGGCCTGGATGTGGTCGGGGTGGCCGTAGAAGCCGTTCGGGTCGTACGTGATCATGACCTGTGGGCGGACCTCGCGCATAATTTCCACCAGGTGCCCGGCGGCCTCGTCGAGGTCGGCCTGCCAGAAGGCCCGGGGGTGCTCGTTGGTGGCGAGGCCCATCATGCCGGAGTCGCGGTAGCGACCGGCGCCACCGAGGAAGCGGTGGTCGGTGACGCCGAGCGCGGCGCAGGCCGCCGCCAGCTCGCCGATCCGGTAGCCGCCGAGCTGGTCGGCCTCGGCCGCGCAGAGCTGCGCCAGCTCCGGCACGTGGATCTCGCCCTCCTCGCCGAGCGTGCAGGTCACCAGCGTGACGTGGGCGCCGTCGGCGGCGTACCACGCCATCGTCGAGCCGGTGCCGATGGACTCGTCGTCGGGGTGCGCGTGGACCAGCAACAGGCGTCGGTCGGGCAGCGTCGTCACGACCGTCACTCTAACCGGCGGTCTGCGTCGGCCGAGGCGGACGCGTCCGCCCAGGTCGGCCACATCACGCCCGAGCCCGCTCTACGATCCGAGCTGTGGACTTTCCCGAGCTGGCCGCCCGCACCCGTCGGTTCAGCAACGGGGCGCCGCGCGCCGTTTCCGTGGCGGACGACGGCTCCCGGGTGGTCTTCCTCCGCTCGGGCGGTCCCGAGGATCCGGCCGAGGCGCTCTGGTCGCTCGACGTCGCCGGCGGCGAGGAACGCCTGATCGCCGACCCGGCCGTCCTACTCGGGAGCGAGGCCGCGTCGGGGACGCTCGCCCCCGGCGAGCGGGCGCTGCGCGAGCGGCTGCGGCTCAGCAGCGCCGGCATCGGCTCGTACGCCCTCGACGCGGCCGGTCGGGTGGCGGTCTTCGCGCTGGCCGGGCGGCTGTTCCGGGCCGACCTGGTGCACGGCGACGTGGTCGAGGTGAACACCGTCGGGCCGGTGATCGACCCACGGCCGGACCCGACGGGCGAGCGACTGGCGTACGTCACCGACGCCGCCGAGGGGGTCCGGCGGGGCCAGCTGCGGGTGGTCGAGTCCGACGGCACCGACAACCTGCTGGCCGGCGAGGACTCCGGCGTGACCTGGGGGCTGGCGGAGCACGTCGCGGCCGAGGAGTTCGACCGGTTCCGGGGCTACTGGTGGGCGCCGGACGGCCGGGCGGTGCTCGCCGCCCGGGTGGACGAGTCCCGGCTGCCGGTCTGGCACCTGCACGACCCGGCCGACCCGACGAGCCCGCCGACCACCGTCGCGTACCCCCGGGCGGGCGGCCCGAACGCCGAGGTCAGCCTGCATCTGCTGGACCTCGACGGTGGCTGGGTCGACGTGCACTGGGACCGCGAGACCTACCCCTACCTGGCCTCGGTGGGCTGGGCCGACGGCGGGCCGCTGATCACGGTGCTGCGCCGCTCGCAGCAGCACGGCCTGGTGCTGGCCGTCGACCCGCGTACCGGGGAGACGCAGGTGCACGCCGAGCTGGCCGACCCGCGCTGGGTGGAGCCGATCCCCGGCACCCCGGCGCACCTGCCCGACGGCCGGGTGCTGGTCGGCGGGGAGCTGGCCCACGACGGGTACGACGCGCGCTGCCTCTTCGCCGACGGCACCCTGCTCACCCCGCCGTCGCTCTACGTACGCCGGGTGGTGGGACGGCTGCCGACGGGCAACGGCCCGGCGGACCTGCTGGTCGAGGCGAGCGAGGGCGAGCCGAGCCAGCGCCACCTGTACCGGGTCCGCACGGTGATCGGCGGCGGCGTGGACGCCCGCCGGATGAGCGGCACCCCCGGCTGGCACACCGCCGCGGTCGGCGGCGACGTGCTGGTGGTGGGCAGCGCCTCGCTGGACGACGCCGGGACGAGCTGGTCGGTCTGGCGGGGCGACCGCGAGGTGGCCCAGTTGCGGTCGCTGGCCGCCACCCCGCCGTACGCCCCGCGCCCGATGCTGGTCCGGGTGACCGACCGGCGGCTGCCGTCCGGGGTGCTCTACCCGAGCGACCACGTCAAGGGCACCCGGCTGCCGGTGCTGCTCGACGTCTACGGCGGCCCCGGGCACCAGGAGGTGGTGGCGGCGCGGGCGGTCTGGCTGGAGCGGCAGTGGTGGGCCGACTGCGGCTTCGCGGTGGTGACCGTCGACAACCGGGGCACCCCCGGGGTGGCGCCGTCGTTCGAGAAGGCGGTGCACCGCCGGCTGGCCGACGTGATCCTCGCCGATCAGGTGGACGCGCTGACCGCGCTGGCGGGCAAGCACCCAGACCTGGACCTCGACCGGGTGGCGATCCGGGGCTGGTCGTTCGGCGGCTGGCTGGCCGGGCTGGCGGTGCTGCGCCATCCGGAGCTGTTCCGCTGCGGCATCGCCGGGGCCCCGGTCACCGACTGGCACCTGTACGACACCGCCTACACGGAGCGCTACCTGGGCCTGCCGGACGACGGCATCGACGTGTACGGCCACCACTCGCTGGTGGAGCTGGCCGCCGAGCCGCTCGGGGAGGCGGAGCAGGCCCGGCCGCTGCTGCTGGTGCACGGCCTGGTCGACGACAACGTGGTGGCCGCGCACACGCTGCGGCTGTCGGCGGCGCTGCTGGCCGCCGGGCGCCCGCACGCGGTGCTGCCGCTGACCGGGGCCAGCCACCTGGCCGCGGACGGGCTCTCCGAGCGGCTGCTGCGGCTGGAACTGGACTTCCTGCGCACGCACCTCTGACACGCGGAAGGCCCCGGCCGACACCGTTGTCGACCGGGGCCCGTCCCTACCGCGGGTTACTGCTTGACGTGCGCGTTGACGAAGGCCGGGTAGCCGAAGACGCTGGAGATGAAGACACCGCCAGCCTTGGAGCCGTGCACGACGTAGGCCACGTCGACGTAGAGCGGCACCACCGGGGCGTGCTCCTTCATGATCCGCTCATCGAGCTTGCCCCACTCCGCGCCCTGGTCGGCCGGGGGCATGGCCAGGATCCGGTCGAACTCGGCGTTGATCGCCGGGTCGTTGAAGTAGGACTGGTTGCTGTTGCCCTCGGCCTTGATCGACCGGCCGTCGTAGAGCACCGGCAGGATGGACGCGCCGCTCGGCCAGTCCGCCGCCCAGTTGCCGATGTACAGGTCCCAGGGGTTGTTCTTCTTCTTGATCTCGTCGAGCTTGGCGTCGTCCGGGATGTTCCGGATCGTGATCTTGAAGCCGGCCTTCTCCAGGTTGCTCTTGATCTGGGTGGCCATCTCCTGCTCCTCCGAGTCGTCGGAGGCACCGAGGACGAGCTGCGGGGTCTGACCGCCGAGCAGTTCCTTGGCCTTGTCGATGTCGCCGCTGGCGCCCGCCGGGTACGCGTCGTACGCCTTGTAGCCGATCGTCGCCGGCGGCATCAGCGTGGTCAGCGGGGCCGCCACGGTGGAGCCACCGATGGTCTTGATCAGGCCGTCCCGGTCGATGGCGTAGTTGAGCGCCTGCCGGACCTTGAGGTCGGTGACCCGCTGGGTGTTGATGACCAGCTGGTTGGCGCTCGGCGTCGGGGAGAGGATGCTCCGCGACTTCAGGTTGGCGTCACCGGCGACCTTGGCGACCAGCGAGGCGGGCACGAAGTTCCAGGCCAGCGCGCTCTGGTCGGCGCCGTTGTCGGCGATCACCCGGTTGTTGGCGGCGTCCGCGGTCGGGCCGAAGGTCCAGACGAACTGGTCCGGGTACTGGTGGCGCACCGGGTCGGTCTTCGGGTCCCAGTGCGGGTTGCGGTCCAGGGTCAGCTGCACGCCGACCTGGTGCTTGGCGACCTTGTACGGCCCGGACGAGAAGGGCTTCTGGTCCAGGTTGACGCCGGTGTCCATCTCCGGCTTGAGCGGCGCGGTGGTCGGCAGCGAGACGGCGAACGGCAGGTCGCAGCGGGGCTTGGCGAACTCGAAGCGCAGCGTCTTCGCGTCCGGCGCGGTCAGCCCCGGGGGCAGCCCGGTCTTGTTCTTCTTGAAGTCCCACTTGGTGTCGAACTGCGCGGTGTCGGCCAGCCACTCCTGGATGTAGGTCGGGCCGCCGGGCAGGTCGGGGTCGAAGGAACGGGCGATGCCGTACGCGATCTCCTTGGCGGTGATCGGGCTGCCGTCCTCGAACTTCACCCCGTCCTTGATCTTGAATTCCCAGACCTTGCAGTCGTTGTTGACGTTGGTGCCGGGCGTCTCGGCCAGGTCACCGACGAGCACCAGGCCGCCCTTGCCGTCGTCCTTCCAGGTGGTCAGGTAGCGGGCGAAGAGCGGGTTGGCCATCAGGCCGGCGAACGAGTAAGTCCGCTGCGGGTCCAGGTGGGAGATGGGGGTCTCCCGGATGATGGTGAAGGTGCCGCCCTTCTGGGCGCCGTCCACCTCGGCCGCAGGCCCCTGGGAGTCCTTGGGGTCGGTCGCGATCACCCCGGTCTGCTTCCGGTTGTTGTCCACCACCGGACCGTCGTCCGTGTTCTTCGTGCACGCGCCCAACGCCACAACCAGTGCGATGGCGCCGGATGCGGCTGCCGCCACCCGTGGTCGCATGTCGTACCTCCTCCACCGTGTGCTCTGCGGGCGCCGGGCGGGAAACCGCCGACGTCCCGAGGATCGTAAAGAAGAAAACCTTCGAGTTGTGTAACAGTTGTCGATAAATTTTGACGCCACCCGGGGCGGGTGTCCGAACGCGCGACGGCGTCAGCCGAGCCGAACCCGGGGGTCGATCGCGGCGTAGAGCAGGTCCACCACCAGGTTGGCCACCACCACGAAGAAGGCCGAGATCAGCACGGTGGCCATGATGGTGGGCAGGTCACCGGCCTTGACCGCGTCCACGGCGGTACGCCCCAGCCCGGTCAGGCCGAAGGTCAGCTCGGTGATCACCGTGCCGCCCAGCGCTCCGCCGACGTCCAGGCCGGCGATGGTCACCACCGGGGTGATCGCCGCGCGCAGCGCGTGCCGCCCGTACACCTGGGGTTTGGCCAGGCCCTTGGCCCGCGCGGTCCGGACGAAGTCCTCCGAGAGCGTCTCCAGCATCTGGGCCCGGGACAACCGGGCGTAGATCGCGGAGAAGAGGAAGGCCAGCGCGACCCAGGCGAGTACCAGCCCGCTCGCCCACTTCAACGGGTTGTCGAGGATCGACGTGTAGCCGGGCACCGGCAGCAGGCGCGTCGTGTAGACGAAGACCAGCATCAGCACCGCGCCGACGAAGTAGAGCTGCAACGACGCGCCGGTCAGCGAGAAGCCGATCGCCGCCCGGTCCACCCAGGTGCCCCGGCGCAGCGCGGAGACCATGCCGAGGCCGACCCCGAGCAGCAGCCAGAGGATCGCCGCCGGGATCACGATGCTCAGGGTCACCGGCAGCACCCGGGCGATGGTGTCGGAGACCGCCTCGTTGGCCACGTACGACCAGCCCAGGCAGGGCGCGTCGCACCGGCCACCCTGGGCGCTGCCCAGGTCCCGGCCGGTGACGATGCCCTTCATGTAGCCGGCGTACTGGGTGACGAGCGGGTCGCGCAGCCCCAGCTCCTCGCGGACCCGCTCCAGCCGCTCCGGGTTGCAGTTCTTCGGGCACATGCCGCTGACCGGGTCGCGGGGCAGCGCGAAGAACATCAGGAAGGTCAGCACGCTCACCACGAAGAGGGTGAGGGTGGCGGAGAAGATCCGCTTGATCAGGAAACGGGCCATGTCGGCACCCCTACCGCGACGACTTCGGGTCGAGCGCGTCGCGCAGCGCGTCCCCGAAGAGGTTGAAGGCCAGCACCAGCGCGAAGATGGTGACGCCGGGGAAGAAGACGTACGCCGGGTCGGTCTGGAGGTAGTCCAGGCTCCGGTAGATCATCCGGCCGAAGCTCGGCGTCTCGTCGGTCAGCCCGACGCCGATGAAGGCCAGCGCCGCCTCGCTGGTGATGAACTGCGGCACCGCCAGCGAGAAGGCCACCAGGATCGGCGCCCAGATGTTCGGCAGCAGCTGCCGGAAGAGCATGTGCCCCAGGCCGGCACCGCTGGCCCGGGCCGCCTCGACGAACTCCCGCTCGCGCAGCGCGATCACCTGCCCGCGAACCAGCCGGGCGGTGCTGGTCCAGCCGAAGACCGCGAAGATCACGATCAGCATCCCCACCCCAAACGCCTCGGGCACCGCGTCGCGCTCGCCGTAGAAGCGCAGCACCAGGGTCGGCGCCAGGGCCAGCGCGATGATCAGGAACGGCATGGCGAGGACCAGGTCGGTGATCCAGGTGATCACCGCGTCCACCCAGCCGCCCAGGTAGCCGGCGACGACGCCGAGCGTCACGCCGAGCGCGGTGCTGAGCACCGCCGCCGAGAAGGCGATCAGCAGGGAGGTCCGCAGGCCGTACACCATCCGGATGAAGATGTCCCGGCCGGTGCCGGGCTCCAGCCCGAACCAGTGCTCGCCGGAGATGCCGCCCAGGTAGCCCAGCGGCATTCCGCAGCACCGGTCCAGCTTGTCCTTGAAGTCCTCGCCGGGACCGACGCCGTACACGATGGACAACAGCGGGGCGACCAGCGCGACCACCACGAAGAAGACCAGCAGGGCGGCACTGACCCGGGCGGTCCGGTCCCGGCGCAGCCGGGCCAGCGCGAGCTGGCCGGGTGACCGGCCGACGACGCCTCTGCTCCGCGGCGCGTCGCCGTCGCCGCCGGACTCGATCTCCGCCAGCGCCACGCCCTCGATCGGGGACAGACTCACTTCGCCACCTCCTCGCCGCTCGCGCCCACCGATCCGGCCGGAGCCGTCGACTCCGCCGTGGCCGTCGCCTGCACCGGGACCGCCGGGCCGGCGGCGGCCACCGGGCCCGACTCCGGGCTCGTGCCGGCCGATTCCCCTTCGGGGAAGTGGCAGGCGGTGGACTGCCGGCCGCCGTCGCGAGGCACCAGGGCCGGCTCCTCGGTGGCGCAGATGTCCTGCGCCTTCCAGCACCGGGTCCGGAACCGGCAGCCCGAGGGCGGGTCCAGCGGCGTCGGCACGTCGCCGGCCAGCCGGATCCGCCCGGCCGGGCCGAGCGCCGTCACGTCCGGGATCGCCGACAGCAGAGCCCGGGTGTACGGGTGCTGGGGCCGCTCGTAGATGTCCGCCCGGTCGCCGATCTCGACGATCCGCCCGAGGTACATGACGGCGACCCGCTGGCAGAAGTGCCGCACCACAGCCAGGTCGTGGGCGATGAACACGAACGCCAGGTCGAGGTCGCGTTGCAGGTCCCGGAGCAGGTTGATCACCTGCGCCTGGATGGAGACGTCCAGCGCGGAGACCGGCTCGTCGGCGACGATCAGCTTCGGCCGCAGCGCCAGCGCCCGGGCGATGCCGATGCGCTGCCGCTGCCCGCCGGAGAACTCGTGCGGGTAGCGGTTGTAGTGCTCCGGGTTGAGCCCGACCAGCTCCAGCAGCTCCTGCACCCGCTTGCGCACCCCGCCCGGCGGGTCGATGCCGTTGACCTGCAACGGCATCGCCACGATCCGGCCGACGGTGTGCCGGGGGTTCAGCGAGGCGTACGGGTCCTGGAAGATGATCTGGAGGTCCTGCCGCAGCGGCCGCAGCTCCCGCCGCCGGGCGTGGGTGATGTCCCGGCCGTCGAACTCGATGGTCCCGGCGCTGGGCTCCAGCAGCCGCACCAGCATCCGACCGGTGGTGGTCTTGCCGCAGCCCGACTCCCCGACCAGGCCCAGGGTCTCCCCCGCCCGCACGTCGAAGTCCAGCCCGTCGACCGCGCGCACCAGTCCCCGGCTGCGCAGTCCGGTACGCACCGGGAAGTGCTTGCTCAGCCCGCGTACCCGCAGCAGCGGCTCGGTCTCACTCATCGGGCCACCCCCACGTGTGCCACGTCCTCCTGGTAGAGCCGGCTGCGGTCGGCCGCCGGCAGGTGGCAGGCGACCAGGTGCCCGGCCTCGCCCGCCGGGCCCAGCTCGGGAACCTCCGTGCGGGAGCGGTCGCCGTTGCGGCCGGCGTACCGGCAGCGCGGGTGGAAGGCGCAGCCCGGCGGCAGGTTGATCAGCGAGGGCGGCGTGCCGGGGATCGGCAGCAGGTCCGCCTCGGCGTCGCCGTGCAGCGAGGGCACGCTCGACAGCAACCCCCAGGTGTACGGGTGCTGCGGGCGCCGCAGCACCTGCTCGACGGTGCCCCGCTCGACCGCCCGGCCGCCGTACATCACCAGCACGTCGTCGGCGACCTGGGAGACCACGCCGAGATCGTGGGTGATCAGGATGATCGCCGAGTGGAACTCGGCCTGCAGGTCGGTCAGCAGGTCCAGGATCTGCGCCTGCACGGTCACGTCGAGTGCGGTGGTCGGCTCGTCGGCGATCAGCAGGTCCGGGTCGTTGACCAGCGCCATCGCAATCATCGCCCGCTGCCGCATGCCGCCGGAGAACTCGTGCGGGTACTGGTCGAAGCGGCGGGCCGGCTGTGGGATGCCCACCCGGCCGAGCATGTCGACCGCCCGGGTACGGGCCTCCCGCCGGCTCGCCCCCGGGTGGTGCACCCGGTACGCCTCGGCGATCTGCCGGCCGACCGTGTAGTACGGGTGCAGCGCGGACAGCGGGTCCTGGAAGATCATCGCCATGTCCCGGCCGCGCAGCCGGCGCACCTCCTCGTCGGGGAGGCCGACGAGTTGCCGCCCGCCGAGGGTGATCTGGCCGGTGATGGTGGTCCGCTTGGCGTCGTGCAGGCCCAGGATGGCCAGCGAGGTGACGCTCTTGCCCGAGCCGGACTCGCCGACGATGCCGAGCGTGCGCCCGCGCGCCACCGAGAAGGACACCCCGTCGACCGCGCGCACCACGCCGTCGGTGGTGTCGAACCGCACCCGCAGGTCCTCGACGCGCAGGTGGGGCGCCTCGTCGGCGCGCTGCTCCGACACGCCGGGGCGGTCGTCCGACTGCGCGGACGGCACGGGTTCCGGACTGTCCACGACCGCCTCCCTCAGGTTGTAGAGAACCTACAACAAAGTTCTGAGGGCGAAAATAAGCTACAAGGGCGGAGCTGTCAGCGTCCCACAGCGTAACGAGTCGACAACGGGCGTGAACAGTCCTCACCAGGACATCCACCTCGGCAACTCGATGTCGTGCCACCACGGCCGCACCTCGGGTGCGACCATGGTGACGGCACCCACGGGAGGATTCCCGCCGGCACGAGGTGGAGGTGACCATGACCGCGGCGGTGTTCGGCCACGAGGGACCGTGGACCGAAGAGGAGTACCTCGCCCTCGGCGAGACGCAGCAACGCGTCGAACTCTTCGACGGGAGCCTCCACGTGACCCCAGCCCCCACTCCCCGCCACCAGCGCATCTCGCGCAAGTTCGGCAACATCCTCGAAGCCGCGGCGGAGACCGCCGGGCTGGAACTCCTGGAGTCGGTGAACGTCCGGCTCCGACCGGGCCGGATCCCCATTCCCGATCTTGTCATCACTGGGCCGGTTGACCTGGACGAACTCATGATCGAGGCGACCGACGTCCGGCTCATCTGCGAGATCATCTCGCCGAGCAACGCGGCCACCGACAAGGTGCTGAAGATGCACTACTACGCCGCCGCCGGCATCGAGTGGTACCTCCTGGTCGAGCAGGAGACAGGGGGCCTGCGCCTCTTCCGCCGCCGGGGCCGCAACTACGTCGAACATCTCACGGTCAAGCGCGGCGAGACCCTGACGCTGACCGAGCCCGTGCACGCCACCATCCGGCCCGAGGATCTCGTCGGCTGACGGATGTCGGCCGGCTCGCCTAGGGTCGGGCGCATGACCGAGTTCGACGCGGCGTCGGCCGCCGTCCAGGCCGCTCTCGACGCGGGCGCCCGGTACGCGGACGCCCGGGTGATGCACCGCCGCTACGAGTCGATGTCGGCCCGCAACGGCGCGATCGAGGAGCTGACCCAGGACGAGAGCATCGGCCTGGGGGTGCGGGCGCTGGTCGGGTCGAGCTGGGGCTTCCACGCCGTACCCGAGCTGTCCGACGCCGCCGCCCGCGATGCCGGTCGGCGCGCCGCGGCGGTCGCCGCCGCGAGCGCGCGGGTGCCCGGCCCGCCGATCGACCTGGTGCGGACCGAGGCGGCCGTGGCGAGCTGGGCCTCTGATTGCCGGGTCGACCCGCTCGGGGTCGCCCTCTCCGACAAGGGCGACCTGCTGGTCGGCGCCACCGCCACCATGCGGGAGCACGGCGCCGACCTGGCCGAGGGGCTCTACCAGATCTGGGACACCGCCAAGTGGTTCGTCTCCAGCGAGGGGCACCGGATCGACCAGCGCATCCGCGAGTGCGGCGGCGGCATCTCGGCCACCTCCATCGGCGACGGCGAGACCCAGCGCCGCTCCTACCCCAGCTACCGGGGCCAGTACGGCACCACCGGCTGGGAGCTGGTCGAGTCGCTGGACCTCACCGCGCACGCCGCCCGGATCGCCGAGGAGTCCCGGGCGCTGCTCACCGCGCCCGAGTGCCCGACCGGCGAGACCGACCTCATCCTCGGCGGCGAGCAACTCGCGTTGCAGATCCACGAGTCGGTCGGCCACGCCATCGAGCTGGACCGCATCCTCGGCTGGGAGGCCGCCTTCGCCGGCACGTCCTGGTTGGACCTGGCCCAGCTCGGCTCGCTGCGCTACGGCTCCGAGCTGATGAACGTCACCATCGACCCGACCATCCCGGGCGCGCTGGGCAGCTTCGGCTTCGACGACGAGGGCTCCCCGGCGGTGCGCCGGGACGCGGTCCGCGAGGGGCGCTGGGTGGGCGTGCTCGCCGGTCGGGACTCGGCCGCCGTCGCCGGTCTCGACCACGGCGGCAGCGTACGGGCCGACGGCTGGGCCCGGCTGCCGATGGTGCGGATGACCAACGTGGGCCTGGAGCCCGGCCCGCACACGCTCGACGAGATCATCGCCGCCACCGACGACGGGGTGCTGATGGACGTCAACCGCTCCTGGTCGATTGACGACAAGCGGCTCAACTTCCAGTTCGGCTGCGAGATCGGCTGGGAGGTGAAGAAGGGCCGGCGCGGGCGGATGCTGCGCAACCCCACCTACACCGGCATCGGTCCGCTCTTCTGGCGCTCGATGGACATGCTCTCCTCCGAGACCGTCGCCTGGGGCACGCCCAACTGTGGAAAGGGCCAGCCCGGCCAGGTCGGCCACACCGGCCACCCGGCCGCGCCTGCCCGCTTCCGCGGCGTCCGAGTGGGGGTACGCGCATGACCGAGCTGGACGTCGCCGGTCAGGTGGTCGAGCTGGTCCGCCGGATCGCCGGCCCCGACGCGCAGGCCGAGGTGGCGGTGACCCGGCACGACCTGGCGCTGACCCGGTTCGCCAACTCGTTCATCCACCAGAACGTCGCCGAATCCGGCGTCTCGGTGCGCCTGCGCCTGCACGTCGACGGCCGGACCGCCGCCGGCGGTGGCAGCCTGGTCGACGCCGACGGGCTGCGCGCGCTGGTCGAGCGGACGGTGACGGCGGCCCGGCTCTGCCCGCCGGACCCGGCCTGGCCGGGGGTGACCCCACCCACGGCGGTGCGCTCCAGCGGCCTGCTCGACGAGGACACCGCCTACGCAGAGCCGGACGCCCGGGCGGATCGGGTCCGCGCCTTCGTCGACGCGGTGGGCGGCCTGGAGGCGGCCGGCTACTGCCGGACGTCGTACCGGTCCGGGGCGTTCGCCAACTCCGCCGGCCACACCGCGCAGGGGCGTACCACCGAGGCGGCGATGGACGGCATCGCCCGGGCCGGTGGCGCCGACGGGGTGGCCCGGCTCTGCACCGACCGCCTCGCCGACCTCGACGGGGCGGCGCTGGGCACCCGGGCCGCCGGCAAGGCGCGCGCCGCCGCCGACCCGGTGGAGCTGCCCCCGGGGCGGTACGAGGTGGTGCTGGAGCCGGCCGCGGTGGCCGACCTGTTGCAGAACTTCTCCTGGTACGGCTTCAACGGCAAGCGGTACGCCGAGCGGCAGTCCTTCGCCGAGCCGGGCGCCGACCAGTTCGACCCGTCGGTGACCCTGGTCGACGACCCGCTGCACGCCTCCGCCCTCCCGTACGACCTGGAGGGCACCGCCCGGCGGGCGCTGCCGCTGGTCGAGGCCGGGGTGACCCGGGCGGTGGCCCACGACCGGCGCAGCGGCGCCGAGGTGGGCACCGGGTCCACCGGCCACGGGATGGTCGGCGCGTCCACCTTCGGCCCGATCCCCCGCAACCTGCGCCTGCTCGCCCCGGCCGGCGACGGTGGGCAGCTCGACGGTGACGCCGACCCCGCACCCGGGGCGCTGGTGGACCGGGACACCGCCGCGCTGGTCGCCGGGATGCAGCGGGGGCTGCTGGTCAGCGACTTCTGGTACACCCGGGTGCTCGACCCGAAGAGCCTGGTGATCACCGGCCTGACCCGCAACGGGGTGTGGCTGGTCGAGGACGGCGTGCCGACCCGGGCCGTACGCGACCTCCGGTTCACCGAGTCGTACCCGCGGGCCCTGGCGCCGGGCGCGGTGCTCGGCCTCGGCCGCCGGCCGGTCCGCCAGCCGGACCGGCTGGACGGGGTCTGGTGGGAGGCGCCCCCGCTGCGCCTGGCCGCGTGGAACTTCACCGGCGGGGCCTCCGGCTGACCGGCCGGGTCGACGAGAGACGATCTTTTCTCGTCACCGGACATTGATCATGCTCCGGGTCTTTCCAACCTGCGGGACACACGGGACACTGCGTTGCGCGGCCGGGCCGTGGAGATCGGCGTAACGTGTGTCACTTAGCTGCGCCGACATGCCGGTGCGGTCGTTGGTGTGCGCAAGACGTGACAGTGGACGCGGTCTCGCCGGTCCGCTGACCGTTCGGAACGTGATCCGCCGCCCGCGAGGGCCCCGTCAGGGAGACGACTCGAATGACATCAACGGCAACGAGGCCGCTGGCGCGGGCGCGCGCCGCCATCGCGGCGAAGACGTTGCGGACCGACCGATGGTGGCTCGCCCCACTGCTCACCTTCCTCGGGCTCAGCGCCTGGGTCGCGTACGCGACGGTCCGGGTCTTCATGCACAAGTGGTACTGGGTCGACACCTACCACTACCTGACCCCGTTCTACTCCCCGTGCGTGACCGACCGGTGCATCGAGGGCGCCTCGCACTTCGGCCGGTTCCTGCCCGGCTGGTGGATCATCCCGGACGCCGCGCTGACCCTGCCGTTCCTGCTGCTGTTCCGGTTGACCTGCTACTACTACCGCAAGGCGTACTACCGCTCGTTCTGGCTGTCGCCGCCGGCCTGCGCGGTGCCGGACGGGCACAAGGCGTACAGCGGCGAGACGCGGTTCCCGCTGCTCGGGCAGAACCTGCACCGCTACTTCTTCTACGCCGCCGCGATCATCTCGCTGATCAACACCTGGGACGCGATCCTGGCCTTCCACTCCCCCAAGGGCTTCGGCTTCGGGCTGGGCAACATCATCCTGCTCGGCAACGTGGTGATGCTCTGGGCGTACACCATCTCCTGCCACTCCTGCCGGCACATCATCGGCGGGCGGCTCAAGCACTTCTCGAAGGCTCCGATGCGCTACAAGGCCTGGACCTTCATCTCCGCCCTCAACGTCCGGCACATGCAGCTCGCCTGGATCACCCTCGGCACGCTCGCCCTGACGGACTTCTACGTCATGGCGGTCGCCGCGGAGTGGATCAACGACCTGCGGTTCATCAACTAAGGGCCCCTGGACATGACTGAGACGCGAATCGAACGACACCACTACGACGTCGTCGTGATCGGGGCCGGCGGCGCCGGCCTGCGCGCGGCGATCGAGGCCCGGCTGGCCGGCAAGAAGACCGCGATCATCTCCAAGTCGCTCTTCGGCAAGGCGCACACCGTGATGGCCGAGGGCGGCGCGGCGGCCGCCATGGGCAACGTGAACAACCGGGACAACTGGCAGGTCCACTTCCGCGACACCATGCGCGGCGGCAAGTTCCTCAACAACTTCCGGATGGCCGAGCTGCACGCGAAGGAGTCGCCGCAGCGGATCTGGGAGCTGGAGACGTACGGGGCGCTCTTCGACCGCACCAAGGACGGGAAGATCTCCCAGCGCAACTTCGGCGGCCACGAGTACCCGCGGCTGGCGCACGTCGGCGACCGCACCGGCCTGGAGCTGATCCGCACCCTCCAGCAGAAGATCGTCTCGCTCCAGCAGGAGGACAAGCGCGACCTCGGCGACTACGAGGCCCGGATCAAGGTCTTCTCCGAGACCACCATCACCGAGCTGCTGCTCGACGGCGACCGGGTCGCCGGCGCGTTCGGCTACTACCGGGAGTCCGGCGAGTTCATCCTCTTCGAGGCCCCGGCCGTGGTGCTGGCCACCGGCGGGGTCGGCCGCTCCTACAAGGTCACCTCGAACTCGTGGGAGTACACCGGGGACGGCCACGCGCTGGCGCTGCGCGCCGGGGCGACGCTGATCAACATGGAGTTCCTCCAGTTCCACCCCACCGGCATGGTCTGGCCGCCCTCGGTGAAGGGCATCCTGGTCACCGAGTCGGTCCGCGGCGACGGCGGCGTGCTGAAGAACTCCGACGGCAAGCGGTTCATGTTCGACTACGTCCCCGACGTCTTCCGCAAGCAGTACGCGGAGACCGAGGAGGAGGCCGACCGCTGGTACGACGACCCGGACAACAACCGGCGTCCGCCGGAGCTGCTTCCCCGCGACGAGGTGGCCCGGGCGATCAACAGTGAGGTCAAGGCCGGCCGGGGCACCCCCGCCGGCGGCGTCTACCTGGACATCGCCTCCCGGCTGCCGGCCGAGGAGATCCGCCGCCGGCTGCCGTCGATGTACCACCAGTTCAAGGAGCTGGCCGACGTCGACATCACGAAGGAGCCGATGGAGGTCGGCCCGACCTGCCACTACGTGATGGGCGGCGTCGAGGTAGACCCGGACTCGGGCGCCGCGTACGGCACCGTGCAGGGGCTCTTCGCCGCGGGCGAGGTCTCCGGCGGCATGCACGGCTCCAACCGGCTCGGCGGCAACTCCCTGTCCGACCTGCTGGTCTTCGGCAAGCGGGCCGGCGGGCACGCGGCGTCGTACACCGAGCAGCTCGGCGGGCGGCCGAAGGTGTCGATCGCCGCCGTCGAGGCGGCCGTGGAGACGGCCCTGGCGCCCCTGCAACGGGACACCGGCGAGAGCCCGTACACCCTCCAGCAGGACCTCCAGGCAGTGATGGGGGACCTGGTCGGCATCATCCGCCGGGAGGGCGAGCTGGTGGACGCGCTGCGCCGGCTGGCCGAGCTGCGCGAGCGGGTCGCCAAGGTCAGCGCCAGCGGCGGGCGGCGCTACAACCCGGGCTGGCACCTGGCCCTGGACCTGCGCAACATGCTGGTGGTGTCCGAGTGCACCGCGAAGGCCGCGCTGGAGCGGCAGGAGTCCCGAGGCGGGCACACCCGGGAGGACTTCCCGGCGATGGAGCCGAAGTGGCGGCGGGTGAACCTGGTCTGCTCCCTGGACGGCGACACCGTACGCCTGGACCACAAGCCGCTGCCGACGATGCGGCCGGAGCTGATCGGCCTCTTCGACCGTGCCGAGCTGGCCAAGTACCTGACCGACGAGGAGCTTGCGGCGTTCGACGCCCTCGCTGAGGAGGCGGGCAAGTAATGGGCAACAAGCGACAGTTCCGGATCTGGCGGGGCGACGAGAGCGGCGGCGACCTGCAGGACTACATGGTCGAGGTCAACGAGGGCGAGGTGGTCCTCGACGTCATCCACCGGCTCCAGGCCACCGACGCACCCGACCTGGCCTGCCGGTGGAACTGCAAGGCGGGCAAGTGCGGCTCCTGCTCGATGGAGATCAACGGCAAGCCGCGGCTGAGCTGCATGACCCGGATGTCGACCTTCGAGGAGGGCGAGACGGTCACCGTCACCCCGCTGCGCACCTTCCCGGTCATCCGGGACCTGGTCACCGACGTCTCGTTCAACTACGAGAAGGCGCGGGAGACGCCGGCCTTCGCGCCGCCGGCCGGCGTGGCCCCCGGTGACTACCGGATGCAGCAGGTCGACGTGGAGCGCTCGCAGGAGTTCCGCAAGTGCATCGAGTGCTTCCTGTGCCAGAACGTCTGCCACGTGATCCGCGACCACGAGGAGAACAAGCAGGCCTTCGCCGGCCCGCGGTACTTCATCCGGGCCGCCGAGCTGGACATGCACCCGCTGGACGCGAAGACCGACCGCAGGGAGTACGCGCAGGCCGAGCAGGGGCTCGGATTCTGCAACATCACCAAGTGCTGCACCGAGGTCTGCCCCGAGCACATCAAGATCACTGACAACGGGATCATCCCCATGAAGGAGCGGGTCGTCGACCGCAGGTACGATCCCCTCGTGTGGCTTGGTAGCAAGATCTTCCGTCGGGGTGACACGCCCCAGAGCACCGCGAGCAGCGCGGGGAAGGAGTCCGTGGTGCACAGCAGCGCTCGTCAGGCTGGAGTCCACTCGCACGCCGGTAGGTCGCACGACCCCAGCGCCGAGATCCAGGCCCAGCAGGGTGTGAACTGGCACCGCGAGGTCCCGCACCCGACCGCCCCGGCGGTCGACGCCACCGGCAAGCTGCCGCTGACGGAGCTGACCTTCGACCGGGCGGCCGCGCCGTCGCCGTTCGGCGACGACGTCACCTTCCCGCTGCCGCCGGAGCACCTCAACTTCGCCCACCCGAGCCAGGACGAGAAGAAGCACTGAGCACGACAGCAACGACGGGGGCCGCGGCGACAGCCGTCGGCCCCCGTCCCCTTTCCGCCTCCCTGTCGGTTTCCCGCGCGAGGTACGCCTGTCGAGTCGACGGGTCGCGGCACCACCCTCATGCCCGACGGCAGCGCCGGCGGGATCAGGGGGCGGGACGCAGGAGAGGGCGGAGGGCGGCCACGATGGGAACGTCGGCGGGGAGCCAGGTGACGGAGTCCAGCTCGGCGGCGGAGAGCCAGCGCATGCCCTGGTGCTCCAGCGCCTTGGGCTGGTCGTCGTGCAGGAGCCGGGCGACGTACACCTTCAGCACCGAGCGGCCATGGGCCATCCGGACGTCGCGGCCGACGCGGTCGCCGATCTCGACGCGTACGGCCAGCTCCTCGGCGCACTCGCGGACCAGCGCGTCGGTCTCGCTCTCACCCGGCTCGACCTTGCCGCCGGGGAACTCGTACATCCCGGCCACCTCCGGCGGGGCCGACCGCGCACAGGCCAGCACCTGCCCGTCGCGGATGATCGCCGCTCCGACGACCACCTTCGGCTCACGCCGCTCGGCCTGCCCGCTTCCGCCTACCCGTTCGGTCCGCACGGGCGTCCAGCGTGCCAGATCAATCGTCGGTTTGGGTACCGTGCCCGACCGGTAGGTCAGCAGAACACGGAAGTGTGGGCGTGGACACACCGTCCCGCCGACGACAGACTGGTAAACATCGCGAGGACACGGGACGGCGACGATTTGGCCACAAGCCGGCAACGACGCCTGGGAGGTGCGGTGATGCGCGGGCTGTTCAACAGCCGGGCGAAGCACGACTACCTCAGCGACGCGCTGACGCTCCTCACCGGGTGGACCCGGGAAGGTGAGCAGATCCGGCGGATCCTCGTCATGGACGACACCCAGCACGCCGCACTGACCGAGCGGGTCAAGGTGGTCGCGGACGCACTCCGGCTGCGTCCGGAGATCAGCCGCCGGGACGACGAGACCCAGATCCGGGTCGGGCACGGCGACGGCGAGCCGCTGACCGAGGGTGAGGTCCTGCTGGCCGCCCGCATCGAGGACGCGTACCGGGCGGTCACCGGCCCCTGAGCGGCACGGCGCACCGCCGCAGCCCTGTGGCAGGTGTCCATCGTCGGCCCCCGTCCGCCGCGCCCCCGGGCGACCGGCGGCGTCACTGCCAGGCTAGTTCCCACCGCTGCCACCCGGCCTCGCCGGAACGTGCGGACCGGACCGGCCGAGCGGCCTCTCCTGAGACTTCCCTGAGAATCCGTCGTTTGGGCAAACAGGCCCAGGGTACAAGCTTCGGTACGGGCGGGTCGATACCGCCCGATAGAGGACGAACTACCCCGAAGCCACGCCCCTCAGGAGCTGACGATGACCACGCCCACCGGCACCAACCTCACCACCCACGGCGTCGACCACCACGGCGACCACCTCGGCCACCACGACGTGCGCGTCGCGCGTCGGCACGGCGAGGAGACCAAGCCCTCGTGGAAGACCACCGAGCTGGCCGTCTACCTGCTCTCCGTGATCGGCGTGCTGATCGCCTCGAACGCCGTCGGCGACGGGGCCGCCGACAACGGCGGAGACTACTTCGCCGCCGACAAGGCCTGGTGGTACATCACCCTGCTGACCATCGGTTACCTGGTCAGCCGCGGCCTGGCGAAGTCGGGCAGCCGCACCCGCGACGACGACCCGCGCACCAACCACTGACCCCCGCAGCCCCGCCGCGCCGCGTCCTTCCGACGCGACCGGCGGGGCTGGGTGTGTCAGCGGGCCGGTTCGCCCTGCACGGTGGACAGCCCCAGGGCCCGGCGTACGGCCAGCTCGGTCTGCGGCTCGCGGCGCTGCTCGGCCTGCGCCACCAGCCGGAGCATCCGGTCGCGGTCGGGGGCCTTCTCGGCATCCCGCCAGGACGCCGCGGCCTCCTGCGCCTCAGCGATCAGCTTCACCATCGGCTCCTTGGCCTCCGCCGGCCACGCGTAGGCGCTGAGCGCGAGCCAGAACCTGCCGTTGGCGGTCGCCGCACGCTCCACCATGGCGCGCAGCTCGGCCGGCGCGGCGGTCGCGCCCTGGGCGGCCAGGACGGCCCGGGCCTCGTCGAGCTCCCGGGTCGCCGTCAGGTAGGCGAGCTGTTCGGGGCGGACCACCGTCGCGTCCTGCCGCAGTGGCCGGGTCAGCGGCGTCGACCCGGCGAGGTAGCAGGTGATCTGCGGATAGGTCTGCCACTCGACCCGCGACGGGACGTACCAGCGCAGCCGCACGTCCGTCGGGAGCGAGAGCGGGTCGAGGACGTAGCCGCGCTGCCGCTGCCGGCAGGCCGTCTCGGCCCGTGCCGACAGCGCGGCCGTGCCCGGGTACGCCTCGTCGGCGTGCCGCTCGTATCCGGGGACGCGGTCGACCAGCTCCGCGTCGTGCGGTGCGGTGCAGAGCACCGTGCTGACCTCCTCCGGCGCGGTGCGCGTACCGGTGGGGGTGTCGTCGACGCGGAAGCAGTCACCCGCCCGCAGGCCCCGGACGCCGCCGCCCGCCGGGTCGGGCCGGGACAGCACCCCGGTCAGGACCAGCACCAGCACCAGCGCCCAGACGCCGCAGAGCACCACCCCGGCGACGGCGAGGCCCCGCCCCCGCTTTCCGGTCCGTCCGATCCGGCGCAGCGCGACCACCCCGAGGACGGCCCCCAGCACGCCGCCCAGCAGCCCGAGGACGAAGGCGGCGACGGCCAGGCGGCTCGTCCGGCCGCGCGGCGGGGCTCCCGCCCACGGCTCCCACTCGCCCGCGGCCGGCTCGGTGGGGCCTGCCGGTCGCCTCGCCCTGGTCTCATCCGTGGTCATGTCAGGTTCCTTCCCCCGCATCCCCCGTGCGGCGTGCAGACTAGTCGACCGGGCCGCTGGCGTCCGCTTCCTACCGTGGGACCCATGGCCAATGCGACGTACGACCGCAAGGAGCAGTTCCAGCAGATCCAGAGTGGACTGCTCGACGGAGAGCAGATCATCGCCGTCTACGACGCCGTCGGCACCGGCACCGGCTTCATCGGACTCACCGACCGGCGCGTGATCATCCAGGACCGGTCCTTCGTCGGCAAGCGGTACGCCATCACCAGCATCCCGTACTCGAAGATCACCAGCGTGAGCGTGGTGAGCAACAAGTCGTGGGGCGGGTCCTTCTTCTCCACCGGGGCGATCGCCATCCACGTCGGAACGCACACCTACGAGGTGGAGTTCCGGGGCGCGCAGAAGAGCCACCACGTGCACAACGTGATCCTGCACTACATCAGCTGATCCGGAGACTTCGCGCCAATATTTGCAGTCGTAAATATCGACGAGTCCGAGAATCCTGTGGACCTTGTCACAGATGCATCGACATACATCGCAATCCACATTCGACTAGCCTCCTACCAGATCGGACTGGCTATCACGGGGAGGCGCCTTGCGCAGGAAAGAAATGAAGAAGTCGTTGGCCACGGTGCGGGGAGTCGTAGCGGCTGCCACCATCGTCGGCGTCCTGACAACCGGCGCGACCGCCGTCCACGCGGCGCCGGAAGGCACCGACCAGCCGGCCACAGCGACCGTCACCTTCCTCTCACCCGAGCAGTACGAGCAGCAGTGGGGCGTGCCGGCCACGGTCCCGCCGAAGGTGTCCGAGCTGGCGGACGAGGCCAGGGTCACGGTCGCCACGAGCGACAGGCAGGCGTCCGGCGCCGCTCCTGGGATCGGGATGGATCCGGGCGGCGGCAAGCCGGCCGAGTGGTGGATCATCTTGAAGGAGTACCGGGACCGGTCCAAGCGGACCGTGCCGGTCCGACTGGGCAACGGCGCACTTGGATACAATCACTACGCCGTTCGGCACAATCTCCGGAGTTTCGCTCCCCTGGAAGCCGCCTTCAAGACGACCAAGCCGGACAAGATAAACGGCAACCGGATCGAGTACATCGCCTACGTGGTGAACACGGGCAGCGGCGCGATCCACAAAATTGTCCGGGTCATCACGCAGAACGCCAGCCACAGCAGCGATTACGCCTACGTGACTCCCGACGGCAAACCGGTCGGCGTGATCACCGCCTACTGCCAGGGCGAGAACAAGTGCCCTGACTGGGTCAACAAGGTCCCGTCGTAGCTCGGAACTGAATCGAGGAGTTGCCGGAGAATGGCGCACAGCCTGAGGGACGCCGTCCACCAGTTCATGCTGCGGAGCACGCTGCCGCTTCTGGTGACGGCGTCCCCAGGTCGTCCCACGGTCAGGGGCATCGTCCGCGCGGACGACGGGCACACGAGAATCGCGCTGTGGACCGGCGACGCCGGGCCCGGGGTCGCCGCCGAGTTCGCGCTGGAGAGGTTGGCCGACAACGGCGAGGTACTGCGCGCGGAGGCGGCAGTCGACCATGTCCGCACCGTCCTGACGGCCGACTTTGAGCGGCATCGCAGCGACCCGTCGCTCACCCGGGACAATCACCAGAACGCGATCGTGGCGGTATCGCCGGCGGAGATCGCCGCGCTGGCCGGTCGGGTCGGTCCCGAGCACGGCCTTGCCCGGCTGTTCGCCATGCTCGCCTACGGCGGTGATCCACCGTGGTTCGCCGAGGTCTTCACGTTCACCGGATTCATGCTCCAGGCCGGCCAGCGGTGCCGGGCGTACCTCAGGGCCGCCGAAGACGGCACGACCTACGGCACCGACTTTCCACTCAGGCACGCCAACGGCCACGCCATCCGGGGGATCGCCGCGAGCCTGCCTCAGGAACTCGAGTCCCTCATCCGGGTCGGTGACCTGGCGATCCAGCCGCGGATCGACGTACCCGACGACTACTGCGACGTGCTCGTCGACATGACCCAGTGGGTCGACCCGCCGTCGCCCGCGGGCTGAACCCGCCTCCTGGGCCACCGGCCCGCCCCTGGCAGGCTGGTGCCATGTCCCGCGCCGCAGACCACGACCGGGTACGGCGCAGCTACGACACGGTGGCCGAGACGTACCGGGAACGCATCGGCGTCGAACTGGCCGCCAAGCCACTGGACCGGGCGCTGCTCGCGGCGCTGGTCGAGGGGGTAGGCGACGGGCCGGTGGCCGATCTGGGCTGCGGGCCGGGGCATGTCGCTGCCTGGCTCGCGGAGCGCGGCCTCCCGACCGTCGGCGTCGACCTCTCCCCCGCGATGGTCGCCGCCGGCCGGTGCGCGTACCCCGGGGTGGAGTTCCGCGAGGGCGACCTGCTGAGCCTGCCGGCGGCGGACGGTGAGTTCGGCGCGGCGGTCGCGCTCTACTCGGTCATCCACTTGCGGCGCACGGAGCTGCGGCCGGCCTTCGTCGAGATGCGGCGGGTGCTGCGACCCGGCGGCGTGCTGCTGGTGGCCTTCCACGTCGGAGCCGAGGTCCGGCGCCTGACCGACTGGTGGGGCCACGAGGTCGACGTGGACTTCCACTTCTTCGAGGTGGAGACCGTCGCCGGGGCGCTGCGCGAGGCCGGCTTCATTGAGGAGGCGCGGCTGGAGCGGGCGCACCACCCGCAGGAGGCCGAGACGCAGCGCTGCTACCTGCTGGTCCGCCGCCCGGACCAGCAACCGAGGCAGGAGACCGAGTCGCAGGCGTCGAGCCGAGCGGACGTGTCGGGGGCCGCCGCTAGGGTGCGGCGGTGACCGGAGGACAACTCACGCTCCCCGCCGCGCTGCGGGAGGCCCACGACGGCGGCTTCGACTACGACGGCGGCGACGGCATCGATTTCGAGCCGTACGACGCCTTCCTCACCCTCGCCGAGACCGCCGAGTGGTGGCAGGCGTGGAGCGGCAACCCCTCGATGGACGGGGTCGAGTTCCGGATCTTCGGCCAGGACGGCACGGGCGGGCTGGCGGCCTGCTGGCTGGTCCGCCCCGGCGAGCCGATCGAACGGCAGCCGGTGGTGTTCCTCGGCTCCGAGGGTGAGATGTCCGTGGTCGCCCGCGATCTGGCGGCCTACCTCTGGCTGCTCGCGGGCGGCTTCGGCCCGCTGGAGGCGACGATGTGGCCGCGGCACGAGCACCGGCCCCGCCCGGACGTGCGCCGCGCCGCGATCGCCGAGCGGTACGCGCCGCAGGCGCGACAGACCGCGTCCGAGGTGATCGAGGCGGCGCAGGCCGAGTTCCCCGACTTCGAGCCGTTCATCGAGTCCCTCTGCCACTGACGCCCGCTGGTCGGTCCGCTACCTGATCCCGGGCTCGCCGCCGGCCGGGAGGCCATCAGCCCCCGGCCGGTCGCGCTCTCACTGAAAACGCCTGCCGGGCCGCTTGGCGCCGGTCGGCTTGTTGATCACGGCGTCCTTGCCCCGACGGCGCACCACGACCGCGTTCACCCTCCTGCGCAACCCCTTCAGGATTCTGTCCTTCATCGCAGGCATCCCTTCTCGCGTACGTCGGTTCAGCCGTGCGTCTCCGCACCGGACAATCGGTCCTTCGCGTTCCGCAGCCCGCGTACCCGATGGGACACCGGCCATTCGTCAGCGTCGGGGCAGGCCGCCTCGCCGACGCCGTCCCCGCTGCCGTCCTGACCGGGGAGGAACAGGCCGAAATCGGACGGTTGTCGCACAGTTCGTCACACCCATCAGGCAGGTTGGCTGCACTGACCACGGCCGGTGCGGCATCGGCCTCGCAAACCTGGAGGAAATCGTGGCGGTCACCGCCGATGATCTCGACGCAGCAATGTCCAGCGTTGTCGCCACCCTACGACCAGCGACGGGCCTGGACTGGTCCGCGCGGGCAGGCAGCCTGGAGTGGGACTGCTGGCACACCGCCGAGCACATCGGTGATTGCCTGATGTCGTTCGCGGGCCAGCTCGTGGCCCGGCCTGAGAAGCGGTACGTGCGCTTCATGGCGAACGCTGACAAGGACGCTTCCGCGGAAGAGGTACTGGAGTTCGCTGAGGCGGGTGGCCGTATTTTGGCAGCCACGGTACGCGCGTCCGGACCGGAGGTTCGGGCCTACCACCCCACCGGTCGAGCCGATCCGGAAGGCTTCGCCGCGATGGGGTGCGTGGAGACGTTGCTGCACGGCGACGACATCGCGCAGGGCCTCGGTCTCGCCGTCGATCCACCACGTGACGTCTGCACCCGGGTACTCGCTCGGCTGTTCCCCGAAGCGGCGCAGGAGCTGGCCCGGGTGGACCCGTGGGCGGCGCTGCGGTGGTCCACGGGCCGGATCGAGCTGCCCGGACGATCCCAGCTGAAGGAATGGCGCTGGCGCGGTGCTCCGCTGGTCGAATGACCCCATGAGGCGCGATGCCATCCCGTATGCCGCCGGCCCGCCCTTCCAGGAAGGGGCGCCACCCGGCCGTGACCTGCGACAACAGGCCGGGCCCAGACGTTGAAGCGGAACTTAGACGGGCGGTCGCGTGACCTGCGGCAGCCTGGCCGGCGCGCTGGTCACGGCCCGTCTTCGACTTACGTCATTCGCCAGTCCTTGCCGACGTTTCACGCTGTCTTGTGCCCCGTGTGTGCCCCGGCAGACTCCTTGACCCACGTCGGTTAGGGGTTCAGGTAGATCAGTAGCCCGTTTGGCCGCCAGCGGCGAGGCGTGCTGCCGCCTCGGCTGGTGTGTCGTCGTAGCCGGGCCGAGCCAGGAGTACCGATTGGAAGAAGTAACCCTGTTCCTCGTCCGGGTCGTCGTCTGCGGCGGACGGTCGCCACAGGGCGAGGTACAGCTCCCGCGCGGTGAAGCCGTCGTCGTCCTCGTTCGGTCTGAGGTCCACATGGCGACGTAGGCGCTCCACGACTTCTAGTGCTGGCAGCCCAAATAGGTCTACGTCCCGGTACCGCACGACGTCCCGTTCGGTCGGGCGCCACACCTCGATCCCGTTGACCCGATCCCTTGTCGGACCGACACCGAAGCCCAGGCTGAACCCAAGCCCGCTCGGCAGGTGCAGGGCAACCTCGCCGTAGGCGGTCGAACTCAGCGGACCGAGCGTCTCGAGCGCGGCACGGGCCTCGTCGATCGTCATCCCGAGCCGCAGCGGGCCGACCCCGTGCGGCGGATCCAGCACGAACTCCATCTGCTGATGATCGCAGCCCTCTCGTCGGCGCAGGAACTCGGCGTGAAGATCGTCTAGCCAGACGTGTCGCGCACGTTCCGAGACTGATCTGTCACGCAGGTCCTGAGACCCGACATCCGGCAGCCGGTCGGTGTCCTGTCACGGGACATGCTTGACGCTCGCGTCCCACCTGATGCCCGACATGATCCTCAAGAGGAGTCGCGGAGGCCTCACGGTCCGCGACAGGGGCGCGCATCGCGGCAATAGCGGATGGTGTGACGCCGTTTCTTCAGGTCCACTGTTCATGGTCGCCGCCGGACCTATGGCGTAGCTCGAGCCCCCTCGCAGGATGGCCGCAGGCGTTCAGCTCCAATCGGGCGGCGCTTGAGCGTAGGCGGGTGGTAGGTGGGGCCAGCTCAGCGGGCGGCCGTCGAGTTGACCTGGTGGGCTGATCGTGCTCCACCCGTTCCCGAGTGCTGTTCGGTAGGTGTCGGCTTGGCGCTTCGGGTCATCGCCCGCGCTCTGCCTGGCTGGCATGATGCCTTGGTCGAGCAGCCATCGTGCCGTCCTGGCGAGGGATACAGAGACGTGGGTGGCGTCGCCGGTGCGGGCGCGTCGACCCAGTGCGGCCAGTGCACCAGCAGCGATGAGGTAGCCGGTGGCGTGGTCGAGCAGCTGGCAGGGCAGCGCGCCGGGTTGGATGCCATCCGTGCTTGTAGCCCAGCCGATGCCGGTGGCGATTTGCACCAGGCTGTCGAAACCGCGCCGTGCGCCCCAGGTTCCGGCCGTGCCCCAAGCCGAAAGCGTGACGACGATGGTGCCGGGGTGCTGGTCCGCAACCTGGTCAGGGTCCAGACCGAGACGGCGCAGCGCTCCGGGCCGGTAGCCGGTCACGAGAACGTCGGCTTGGTCGAGAAGGCGATGCAGAGCTTGACGGCCGTCCGCCGTGCTGGCATCCAGGCTTGCGCTTGCCTTACCGACCACTCCATCGACGGCATGCAGCGCCAACTCCGGGCGATGCGGATCATCGACTCGTAGCACGTCGGCACCGAGCGCGCCCAGCATCCGGGTACCAACGGGGCCTGCGATGACTCGCGTCAGATCAAGCACCTTCAACCCCGACGCCGGAAGCTGGCCCGGCTCGGCCAGCGGCAGCGAGCCACTGCTGAGCGGCACCATGCTCACGAGCGGCGACGTCCCCGCCGTGCTGCCTTGGCTGTCTACTTGCCACTGGGCCTGCGTACGAGCCGCCACGGCCAGCCCTCCCGCGGCGTACACGACACGCTCGACCTCCAACGCCGGGCGCGCGGCAATGACGTCAGCCAACTGCGCCTGAACCTCGGCGTCTCGACCGTCGTTCACACCGAGGGACGCCAGCAGAGCCTTCCGATGCCACGGGTAGTTGGCATGGGTGCGCACCCAACCGTCCGCAGCCCGCCACAATCGGGACAGTGGAGCGAAGCCGTCGATCCCCCGCCCGTTTGCGTCGCGAAGCCAAACCTCGCTGCGCATCGCCGCCGCCACATGTTCCGTGTCGAGCGCGATGTCAGGCCGCCGACCGGTGCGCGCAGAAGCCAGATCAGCGGCAGCCGTGAGACTGGCGGCCACGGACACGATTGCGCATTCGGCGACTGCGAGCGGTGAAGCCAGCACCGCAGGCTGTGGATCTCCGGCCAGCCGGGGCCCGGCGAGGTCCCTCAGCCCCAGGTCTGCCAGTACGCCGTCCAACAGAGTCACCATGGAGACATCCTTTCCGACTCTTGCTGGCCCGGATTGACCCACTGAGGGTGCCGTTGCTCACCGCCGGGCGGGGTCGGAGGAACGCCCTCCAGAGTCGTCGGGAGCGTCGCGACGAACGTCCTCATCTCGGCTACTTGTTTCATTGACCTGCGACCGTGGCCCGGCCAGGCTTCGGTGCTGGATCGGCTCGTCGGCCGCTCCCCCGTGGTCCGGGTCAGCCTGCCGTCAGCCCATCGAGAGCGGATCGTGCCGCTCACCGTCGACCAGGTCCGCGCCCTGGCCGACGCGATGCCCGCCCGCAACCGCGCCATGGTGATCGTGCAAGCCGGCCTCGGGCTGCGCCTCGGCGAGCTGCTCGCGCTGCGCGTCCAGGAAGTCGACTACGCCACTCGGACGGTTCGGATCGAATGGCAGTTCGCGCCGCAATCCAAGGTGCGCATCGAACCGAAGACCCGCCGGTCCCGGACCGCCCCGCTTCCCCAGGTGGTGGCGACCGCCATCCGTGAGCACTCGGCACAGTTTCCGCCGACGACTGACGGCACCATCTTCACCACCCGCTTCGCCGGGCCGTACCGGCACGACTACTACGGCTCGCTGATCTTTTCATCAGCGGTCGAGCGGGCCGGACTGCCGAAGAGCACCACGAGTCACGATCTGCGGCATCACTACGCCTCGGTCCTGCTGATGCAGGGCGAGTCGGTCATCGTGGTCGCCGACCGGCTGGGGCACGAGAACGCGACCCTGGTCCTGTCGACCTACGGCCACCTGATGCCGGACCCCGAGGAACGCACCCGTCGCGCCGTCGATGACGCATGGGGCTGTGCCCCCGGTGTGCCCCAGAGCGCCGGCCCAACCGCCTGACCTGCGGGAACGGGCCGGGTTCAGACGTTGAAGCGGAACTCCACCACGTCGCCGTCCTGCATGACGTACTCCTTGCCCTCGATCCGGACCTTGCCGGCGGCCTTGGCCGCCGCCATCGATCCGGCCTCGACCAGGTCGGCGTAGGAGACGACCTCGGCCTTGATGAAGCCGCGCTGGAAGTCGCTGTGGATGACGCCCGCGGCCTCCGGCGCGGTCGCGCCGACCGGGACGGTCCAGGCGCGCGCCTCCTTGGGACCCGCCGTCAGGTACGTCTGGAGCCCGAGCGTGCGGAAGCCGACCCGGACGAGCTGGTCGAGGCCGGGCTCGTGCTGCCCGATCGACTCCAGCAGTTCGCGGGCCTCCTCCTCGGGCAGGTCCACCAGCTCGGACTCGATCTTCGCGTCCATGAAGACGGCCTCGGCGGGCGCGACCAGCGCACGCAGCTCGTCGAGGAACTCGGCGTTGGCCAGCTCGGCCTCGTCGACGTTGAAGACGTACAGGAAGGGCTTGGTGGTGAGCAGGTGCAGCTCGCGCAGGTGCTCCAGCTCGATCTTCGCGGCGGCGGCGCCGGCGTAGAGCGTGGTGCCACCGTCGAGCACGTCGACGGCGGCCTTGGCGGCGGCGACGGCGGCGGCGCGGTCCTTGCGGAGCTTGGCCTCCTTCTCCAACCGCGGCAGCGCCTTCTCCAGGGTCTGCAGGTCGGCGAGGATCAGCTCGGTGTTGATCGTCTCGATGTCGTCGGCCGGGGAGACCTTGCCGTCGACGTGCACCACGTTCGGGTCGGAGAACGCGCGCACCACCTGGCAGATCGCCGAGGCGTCGCGGATGTTGGCCAGGAAGGCGTTGCCCCGGCCCTGTCCCTTGGAGGCGCCGCGCACCAGGCCGGCGATGTCGACGAACGACACCGGCGCGGGCAGCACCTTCTGCGAGGAGAAGATCTCGGCGAGCTTGCCCAGCCGCTCGTCCGGCAGCCCGACCACGCCGACGTTGGGCTCGATCGTGGCGAACGGGTAGTTCGCGGCGAGCACGTCGTTCTTGGTGAGCGCGTTGAAGAGGGTGCTCTTGCCGACGTTGGGCAGGCCGACGATGCCGATGGTGAGACTCACGACGAGCCAGCTTACGCCGCCACCTGCCGGCACCCGGCAGGCAGGCCCGTCCGCCGGGGGAAAAGACGTCCCGGGGTACGCCTCGCGCCGATGACGAGCGGGCCGGGCGGGCCGCCGCCGGAGCGGTACGTGACGGCAGACGTCGAGGCGGACGGCCCGGCGCTCAGGCGGTGAGCAGCCGGGGTTCGATCCGGGTCTCCCGGGCGCCGCCCGCGCCGTCGGGGGTCAGCTCGTACGCGGCGACGCCCTCGCGGTCGGCGACCGCCTCGACCAGCCGGGTGCCCCGGTAGACCAGCCCCACCCCGTCGTCGGTGCAGTGGCTGACCGGGAGGGTGCCGTCGCCGACCAGCCGGTGCATCAGCGGCCGGCGCTGCTTCTCGCTGTCGTAGTGGACCCCGTTGCCGTACGGCAGCCAGCCCAGACCGTCGCTGAAGGCGCGCAGCGTGCGGCCGAAGCTGTCGGTGGCGCCGCCGACGTGCCAGCAGATCGAGCCGGCGGAGACACCGCCGAGCACCACCCCGGCCTCCCAGCACTCGCGCAGGATCTCCGGCAGGCCGTGCACCCGCCAGACGGCGCAGAGGTTGGCCACGCTGCCGCCGCCCACCCAGATGATGTCCTGGGCGAGCAGGTGGGCGCGGATGTCGTCGACCGTCGGCATCGGGAACAGCGCCAGGTGGGACGGGCGGAACCGGGTGCCGGCGAAGGCGCCGTAGAAGACGGTGAACGAGGTGGGCTGGTCGCCGACCGCCTGGTTGAGGTAGCAGATCCGCGGCTCGTCGGCCCCGGCCAGCTCGGCCATCAGGTCGAAGACCGGGCCGGGCTTCGCGTCCCAGGGCCCCCGGTCCCGGCTGCTGAAGCCCATGCTGGTCGCGACGATGGTGGGTTCGCTGGCGGGCACGGATGATCCTTCCGTCGGGGCTTGGTGACGCCCTCATCCTGCGTCATCGCCGGCCCGGCCTCGTACCCGGTCAGCCCGCCTCGGCGGCGGCGAGCAGGGCGCGCAGCAGGTCGCCCAGGCGGGTCTGGTCGGCCGGGGGCAGGGCGTCGAGGATCCTCCGCTGCACGGCCAGCCCCGCGTCGGCGGCCTCCTCGACCGCCCGGCGGCCGGCGTCGGTCAGGGTGACCCGCAGCCCGCGCCGGTCGGCGGGGTCGGGCCCGCGGCGGACCAGCCCCGCCCGCTCCAGCCGGTCGAGCCGGCCGGTCATCCCGCCGGAGGTGAGCATCAGCGCGGCGGTCAGCTCCTTCGGCGCCAGCGTGTACGGCTCGCCGCTGCGCCGCAGCGCGGCCAGCACGTCGAACTCGCCACGCCCGATGCCCCAGTCCGCGTAGACCTTCTCCTGCGCGTCGCCCACGATCCGGGCCAGCCGGTAGATCCGGCCGAAGACGGCCATCGGCTCGGGCCGCATCCCGGCGCGCTCGCGCCGCCACTGCTCGACGATGCGGTCGACGTCGTCCCGTTCGGTCACCCCCGGATTGTGCCCCACGTCGCCCTTCCCCTTTCCTCTCGCCGGTGATTAGCTTAGCGCTAAGCTACTTACCGCAAAGAGAATCGAGGGTCCGATGAGTCGTCGCACCGACATCGCGTTGACCGCCCTCGCGCCCACCGTCTGGGGCACCACCTACCTGGTCACCTCCGAACTGCTCCCGCCGGACCGGCCGCTCTGGTCCGGCACGCTGCGGGCGCTGCCCGCCGGGCTGCTGCTGCTCGCGCTGACCCGCCGCCGTCCGCACGGCTCCTGGTGGTGGCGGGCCGCCCTGCTCGGCGCGCTCAACATCGGCGCGTTCTTCCCGCTGCTCTTCCTCGCGGCGTACCGGCTGCCGGGCGGCACCGCCGCCGTGCTCGGCGCCGCGCAGCCGCTGCTCGTCGCCGGCCTCACCGCGCTGGTGCTGCGGGACCGGCCGCACCGCCTCGCCCTGCTGGCCGCCGTGACCGCCCCGCTCGGCGTCGCCCTGGTCGTGCTCCGGCCGGACGCCGGCACCGATCCGCTCGGGGTGGCCGCCGGGCTCGCCGGCACCGCCGCGATGGCCACCGGCCTGGTGCTCACCCGCCGCTGGGGCCGCCCGGCCGGGATCAGCACCCTCGCCGCGACGAGCTGGCAGCTCACCGCCGGCGGCCTGCTGGTCATGCCGGTCGCGGTCGCGGTCGAGGGCGCACCGCCGGCCCCGGACGGCCCGGCCCTGCTCGGGTACGCCTGGCTGGGGCTGGTCGGCACCGCGCTGGCGTACGTGCTGTGGTTCCGGGGCGCGGGCCGGTTGCCGTTGACCCAGGTCTCGGTGCTCGGCGCGCTGAGCCCGCTGACCGCCGCCGCGCTGGGCTGGATGGTGCTGGGCCAGGCGCTGACCCCGACCCAGCTCGCCGGCTTCGGCCTGGCGGTGGCGGCGATGGTGGTGGCGCAGCTGCCCGCCCGGCCGGGCGGGGAGGGTCAGCCGGCCAGGCGCCAGTCCGCGCCGAGCGCGTCGGCCTCCGGTAGCGCCCCGGCGGGCAGCTCGGCCGCCGCGGCCACCGGCAGGGTGAACCGGTGCGCGGCGGACGGGCCTGCCGCGTACGACTCGCCGAGCATCCAGCGCACCTCGTCGACCGTCCAGCCCAGCCCCCGCCGACCGGCGATCTCCCGGACCAGCCGCAGCCCCGGCCGGGTGTCGTCGTCGTAGAAGCGCATGCACCAGTGGTGCGCCCACATGCCCAGCGCCCGCACGCCGGCCGGATCCAGCGACGCGGCGAGCCGGCCGCACGCCGTCTCCCCGAACGGACGCCCCGGCTCGCCCACCCGGTCCCGCTCGATCGCCCCGTACGCCGCCGGCGCCACCGCCCGCATCCGGTCGTAGAAGCCCTGCACCACCGCGCGGTCGAGCCGTGCCCGCCCCGACCGCATCAGCGGGCACCTCGCCCGGCCACGCTCGCCATCGCCCCCGCACCCTTCTTGAGTTGGTGGCGGGACCGTACCGACCACTACCGACACTTTCTCGCGTCCGATTCCGTGCCCGGCAACGGATAGCTGGCCCGAGCTGCGGCGTCTGTATCGGTAGGAGCGAAGCGGGGAGGACGCGTGGACGAGGACGAACGGGCCCGGCTGGCCGAGTTCGTGGCCAGCCGCACTCCGGCGCTGATGCGGGTCGCGTACCTGCTCACCGGCGACCGGCACGCGGCGGAGGACCTGTTCCAGTCGGCGCTGGCGCGGACGATCCCGCGCTGGCGCACGCTGCGCAACGCCGACCCGGAGGGCTACCTGCGCACGGTCATGTACCGGGAGCAGGTGAGCTGGTGGCGGCGGCTGCGCCGGTACCGGGAGTCGCTGCTCACCGGCGCGCACGAGGTGCCCGCCGCCGACACCAGCGGCGGCACCGACCTGCGGCTGGCCATGCGGGCGGCGCTGCGGCACCTGCCACCGGCGCAGCGGACCGTGGTGGTCCTGCGCTACTACGAGGACCTCACCGAGACCCAGGTCGCCCAGGCGCTGGGCTGCTCGGTCGGCACCGTCCGCAGCCGTACCCATCGCGCGGTCTCCCGGCTGCGCGAACTCCTGCCGGACGTCGAACTCCTGGAGGTACGGCGATGACGTCCCCCCTCGAAGACCTGATCCGCACCACCCTGACCGACCTTGCCGAGGAGGCACCGACAGTGCAGGACCAGTTGCAACCGGCGGAACGACGGGCCCGGACCCGACGCCGCGCCACGGTGACCATGGGCGCGGTGGGCACGCTCGCCGCCGTCCTGATCGCCGCCCCGCTCGCCGTCGCCCAGACCAGCTCGGACACGCCGCGGCCGGCCGCCCCCACCGCCCCGCCGCCCCGCCCGGCCGAGCCGACCCCCCGCTCCGACGCGACACCGGCGCCGCGGCCACCGCTGCCCGCCCCGTCCACTCCCCCGGCGGCGACCCCCAGCCCCGTCGCGCCCGCGCCGGGCAGGCCGTCGCGCCCGGCACGGCCCGTCCCGGCCGCACCGACGGCGGTGCCCAGCCCGGTCGGCACCGACGTACCGCCCGGCAGGCCGATGCCGGTACCACCCGGCAGCCCGTCGCCGCGCTGACTGCGGGCGCCCGCCGCCCCGGGTCGCACCTCGGCCCGGGGCGGCGGGCGTCACCACGCTCACGTCCGATTCCCGCGAGCCACCGGCACTGACCAGCGGGCATCATCGGTGGCGTGGAGTTGGACTTCGAACGGTGCTACCGGGCCGTGGACAGCCGTGACCAGCGCTTCGACGGCTGGTTCTACACCGGCGTGACCTCGACCGGGATCTACTGCCGGCCGTCCTGCCCGGCGATGACGCCGAAGCGGCAGAACGTCCGGTTCTTCCCGTCGGCCGCCGCCGCGCAGGGCGCCGGGCTGCGCGCCTGCCGCCGCTGCCGCCCGGACGCCGCGCCCGGCTCGCCGCAGTGGGACGTCCGGGCCGACGTGGTGGGGCGGGCCGTCCGGCTGATCGCCGACGGGGTGGTCGACCGGGACGGCGTACCGGGGCTGGCCACCCGCCTCGGCTACACCGAGCGGCACCTGCACCGGATGCTCCGCGCCGAGCTGGGCGCCGGCCCGCTGGCGCTGGCCCGGGCCCAGCGGGCGCAGACCGCCCGCACGCTGATCGAGACCACCGGGCTGGGCATGGCCGAGATCGCCTTCGCGGCCGGCTTCGGCAGCGTCCGGCAGTTCAACGACACGGTCCGCGAGGTGTACGGCACCGCCCCGTCGGAGCTGCGGGTGGCGCGGGGCGGTCGTCCGGTGCCGGGCGGCGCGGGGACGATCACGCTGCGGCTGGCGTACCGTCCGCCGCTGCACGCCGCCGCGCTGCTGGACTTCCTCGCCGTCCGCGCGCTGCCGGGCGTGGAGGAGGTACGCGACGGGACGTACCGCCGGGGGTTGCGACTGCCGCACGGCGCCGCGGAGGTGGCGCTGACCCCGGCGGCCGGGCACGTCTCGGCCACCCTGCGCCTGGCCGACATGCGGGACCTGGCCCCCGCGGTGGCCCGTTGCCGCCGCCTGCTCGACCTGGACGCGGACCCGCAGGCCGTCGACGAGACCCTCGCCGCCGACCCCGCCCTGGCCCCGGTGATCGCCGCCGAACCCGGCATCCGCGTCCCCCGCGCCGCCGACGGCTTCGAGGCGGCCGTACGCGCCATAGTCGGCCAGCAGATCTCCGTCCGCTCCGCCCGCACCACCCTCACCCGCCTCCTCACCCCCTCCCCCACCCCGCAGACCCCCGTCGATCATGAAGTTGACGGCGATGCCGATCTCCACGACTGCCGTCAACTTCATGATCGACAGGCGGAGCTGCGGGGGTTTCCGCGGGCGGAGGAGGTTGCGGAGCTGGGGGACGGGGCGTTCGGGATGCCGGTGGGGCGGCGGGAGACGGTGCGGGCGTTGGCGCGGGCCGTGGCGGCGGGGGAAATCGATCTTGAGGCGGGTGGGGATCGGGAGGAGGTCGTACGGCGGCTGACCGCGTTGCCGGGCATCGGGGCGTGGACGGCCGGCTACGTGGCCATGCGCGCCCTCGGCGACCCGGACGTCCTGCTCCCCACCGACCTCGCGGTACGCCGGGGCGCCGCCGCCCTCGGCCTGCCCACCGACCCGAAGACCCTCGAAACCCACGCCGAGCGCTGGCGCCCCTGGCGCTCGTACGCGGTGATCCGACTCTGGAGAGCAGCATGAGCATCGACAGCACCGTCATCGACACCCCCGTCGGCCCGCTGAGCGTCCTCGTCGATTCGGACGGGGCCGTCCGGGCGGCCGGCTTCACCCCGGCGCCGGAGGACCTGCTCCCGCTGGTGCACCCGAGCTTGCGCGGAACGCTGCGGCAGCGCGCCGACCTCGGCCCGGTCACCGTCGCCGTCCGCTCCTACCTGGACGGTGACCTGACCGCCATCGACGGGGTGCCGGTGCGGCAGCACAGCGGGGGTGCGTTCATGACCCACGCCTGGGAGGTGCTGCGCGAGGTGAAGCCGGGCGATCCGGTGACGTACACCGGGTTCGCCGGGCTGGCCGGGCGGCCCGCCGCCGTACGGGCGGCCGCCGCCGCCTGCGCCCGCAACGCCGCCGCCCTCTTCGTCCCCTGCCACCGGGTGCTGCGCACCGACGGGTCCCTCGGCGGCTACCGCTGGGGGCTCGATGTGAAGAACTGGCTTCTCGGTCACGAGCGGCGGTTGACGGCAAGCTGACAGCGGCGCGGCCGCAATCTGACGCTACCGTCGGGTAGTGCCCGCGCAGCGCGACGGCGACCCGACCCACCGGGTGCACGCCCGGCCGCGCCCGCTGCACAATCTCCGCCGGCTGCGCCGCTACCTGCGTCCCTACGCGGGCGAGTACTGCTGGCTGCTGCTCGCGGCGCTGGCCGCCACCGCGGCCGGCCTGGCGGTGCCGCTGGTGGTGCAGCGGGTCGTCGACGGCCCGATCGCCCGGCACGACGTGGACGGACTGCTCCGCCTCGGCGGCCTGGCCCTGCTGCTCGGGCTCGCCGAGGCGGTGCTCATCTTCATCCGCCGGTGGACCCAGTCCTCCTCGTCGGTGGGCATGGAGGCGGCCATCCGCGCCGACATCTACGCCCACCTGCAACGGCTGCCGGCCGGCTTCCACGACCGGTGGCAGTCCGGCCAACTGCTGTCCCGGGTCACCAGCGACCTGTCGGTGATCCGCCGGTTCCTCTCCTTCGGCCTGCTCTTCCTGGTGCTCAACCTGGTCACCTACCTGGCGGTGGTGGTGCTGCTGGTCCGGTTGCACGGCCCGCTGGGCCTGCTGGTGGCGGCCAGCGCGGTGCCGCTGTTCCTGATCAGCCGGCGGTTCGCCCGGCACTACCACGCCGCGTCCCGCCGGATGCAGGACCAGCAGGGTGACGTGGCCACCCTGGTCGAGGAGACCGCCCAGGGCCTGCGCACCATGAAGGCGTACGGGCGGGGGCCGGAGCTGGCCGCCCGGTTCGGCGCGCGGGCCCGGGCACTGCACGACACCGGCGTGGACAAGGCCCGGCTGCTGGCCCGCACCTCCGCGCTGTTCGACCTGGTGCCCAACCTGACCCTCGGGGTGGTGCTGGTCTGCGGGGCGGCGCTCGCCGCCCGGGGCGTGCTCACCATCGGGGAGCTGGTCGCCTTCGTCAGTTTGCAACTGATGCTGATCTGGCCGGTGCAGTCGCTGGGCTGGATCATCGCCAACGCCCAGGAGGCGGCGACCGCGGCCGACCGGATCCAGGAGGTGCTGGACACCCCGCCGTCGATCGTGGACGCCCCGCACGCGATCACGCTCGCCCCGGCGGCGGTCCACGGCCGGCTGCGCTTCGAGGGGGTCTCGTTCCGCTACCCCGGCGCCCCGGAGCCGGTGCTGCGCGAGATCGAGCTGACCATCGAGCCGGGCGAGACGCTGGCGCTGGTCGGCGCGACCGGCAGCGGCAAGAGCACCCTGCTCTCCCTGGCCCCCGGCTGCACGAGGTGACCGGCGGGCGGATCACTTTGGACGGGCACGACCTGCGCGACCTGCGGCTGGCCTCGCTGCGCCGGCTGGTCGGGGTGGCCTTCGAGGAGCCGACGCTCTTCTCCATGTCGGTCTGGGAGAACCTCACCCTGGGCCGCCCCGACGCCGACGAGGAGGAGGTCCGGGCCGCGCTGGCGCTGGCCCAGGCCGACTTCGCGTACGACCTGCCGTGGGGGCTGGCCACCCGGGTCGGCGAGCAGGGGCTGTCGCTCTCCGGCGGGCAGCGGCAGCGGCTGGCGCTGGCCCGGGCGGTGCTCGGCCGCCCCGCGCTGCTCGTGCTCGACGACCCGCTCTCCGCGCTCGACGTGCACACCGAGGCGCTGGTCGAGGGGGCGCTGAAGCGGGTGCTGCGGGACAGCACCGCGCTGCTGGTGGTGCACCGCCCGTCGACCGTCGCGCTGGCCGACCGGGTGGCGTTGCTGGACGGGGGCCGGATCGCCGCCGTGGGGCGGCACTCCGAACTGCTCGCCACCGTGCCGGCGTACCGGGCGGTGCTCTCCGCCGAGCCGTCCTCCGCCCAGGGCCTGGTGCGCTCGTGACGCCCCGGCTGCCTCGGCAGCGGGCGGAGCCACCCGAGGAGTCCCGCTGGCGGGGGCTGGCCACCGACCCGGACGCCGACCGCAGTCGCGCCGAGGACACCGCACCCGAGGCGGTGGCCCGGCTGCGCGCCCGCAGCCGGGTGCTGCTGCGCGAGCTGCTGCGCCCGCACCGGGGTCGGCTGGGCCTGGCCGTGACCCTGCTGCTCGCGCAGAACGCCGCCGCCATGTCCGGGCCGTACCTGGTCATGCTCGGCATCGACCGGGCCATCGCGCCGCTGCGGGCCGGCGACGCCCGCCCGCTGGCCGCCGTCGCCGCCGCCTTCGTCGTCGCGGCCGTGACCGAGTACGCCGCCCGGCGCGGCTTCCTCACCCTCTCCGCGCGGATCGGCCAGGCCGTCCTGCTGGAGCTGCGCCGCCGGGTGTACGGGCACTTCCTGCGCCTGTCGGTGGGCTTCCACGAGCGCTACACCTCCGGTCGGGTGGTCTCCCGGCTCACCAGCGACCTGGAATCCATCGCCGAGCTGGTGGACGGGGGCGCCGACAGCCTGGTGACCGCCGCGCTGTCGGTGCTCTCCGTGGCCGCCATCCTGCTCTGGCTGGACCTGCCGCTGGCCGCGGTGACCCTGCTCGCCTTCCCCTTCCTCTATCTGCTGTCCCGCTGGTTCGCCCGCGCCTCGGCCGACGCGTACCGGCGTAGCCGGGAGGCGGTGGCACTGGTCATCGTCCACTTCGTCGAGTCGCTGCGCGGCATCCGCGCGGTGCAGGCGTACCGCCGCGAGCCGCGCAACCAGCAGATCTTCGGGGCGGTCAACGACGGGTACCGGCGGGCGAACCTCCGGGCGTTCCGGCTGATCGCCACGTACTCGCCGGGGATCAAGGTGATCGGCAACGTCACCGTGGCGGTGGTGCTCGGCTACGGCGGCTGGCGGGTGCTCGGCGGCGCGACGGAGGTGGGGGTGCTCGCCGCCTTCCTGCTCTACCTGCGCCGCTTCTTCGAGCCGATGCAGGAGCTGAGCCAGTTCTACAACTCGTTGCAGTCGGCGACGGCGGCGCTGGAGAAGCTGGCCGGGGTCCTCGACGAGCGGCCCGACGTGCCGGAACCGGCGCGGCCGGTGCCGCTGCCGGCCGGGCCGGGGCGCGGGGCGGTGGCGTTCCGCTCGGTCTCCTTCGGCTACCGGCCGGGCACCCCGATCCTGGTCGGGCTGGACCTGCACGTGCCGGCCGGGCAGACGGTCGCGTTGATCGGACCGACCGGCGCGGGCAAGTCCACCGTCGCCAAGCTGCTGGCCCGCTTCCACGACCCGGACAGCGGCACCGTCGAGCTGGACGGGGTCGACCTGCGCGACCTGGCCGACCCGGAGCTGCGCCGCGCGGTGGTGCTGGTGACCCAGGAGAACCACCTGTTCAACGGCACGGTGGCGGAGAACGTCCGGTTCGGCCGCCCGGACGCCGACGACGCGGCGGTGGAGGCCGCCGCGCGCGCGATCGGCGCGCACGACTTCATCGCCGCGCTCCCCGACGGGTACGCCACCGAGGTGCACCGGCGCGGTGGTCGGCTCTCGGCCGGGCAGCGGCAGCTCGTCGCGTTCGCCCGGGCGTTTCTGGCCGACCCGCGGGTGCTGATCCTGGACGAGGCGACCTCGTCGCTGGACGTGCCTACCGAGCGGCTGGTGCAGCGGGCGCTCGCCACCGTGCTGCGGGACCGCACCGCGCTGGTGATCGCGCACCGGCTCTCCACCGTGGAGACCGCCGACCGGGTGCTGGTCCTCGACGGCGGCCGGGTGGTGGAGGACGGCACGCCGGCCCGGCTCGCCGCCGACGGCGGCCGGTACGCCGCCCTGCACCGGCAGTGGCGCGACTCGCTGGTCTGACCGGTGCGGTCGTCGCGTGCCGGCTCCCGCCGACGTGCCGTGGCGGACGCCGGCCCGCCGGTCGCCCCGGGCGCCGCCCTCGCGAAGGGGGCGACCCGTGGGCCGGCCGCCCCGCTAGACTGCCGCTCGTCGATCGGCCCGGCGATCGCCCGTGGGCGACGTGCGGTGGAGACCGGTCGGGCACCGCCGAACACACGGGGAGGTTGCGGCGTGAGAATTCGACGACGGATGGTTGTCGCGGCAGCGTTGGTGGTCAGCACGGTGGGCGCGGGGACGGTCGCGCTGGCCCGGGAGGGCGACGCCGGTCCGGCGCCGGCCGCCGCGACGGTGGGCACGGAGCGCGCCGCCGTGGCCGCCCCGGCGGACGCGCCGCCCAGCGCGGACAGCGGCATCGGCAGCCGCGCCGGCGCCCCGCGCTCCACCGTGCAGGCACGCCCGGTCACGGCCGTCGCGCGGCCCGTCAAGGAGGTGGCGAAGGACGCCCCGGCCTCGGTGAGCTACCTGAGCGACCGCTACCGGATCACCTCGGACGAGGCGGCCCGTCGGGTCGCCCTCCAGGAGCTCTCCGCGCCGCTCGCGACCACCCTCGCCGCGACGTACCCCGCCGAATACGCCGGCATGTGGCTGGACCAGGCCGGCGGCGGGGTCCTCACCATCGCGGCCACCGACCCGGCCCCGGTCGCGAAGGCGGTCGCCGGGGTGCCGGACGCCGCCCACGTCAAGGTCGTCCCGGTGCGCCACTCGCTGCGCGAACTCACCGAGGCGGCGACCCGCGTGGCCGGCGCGCTCGGCGTGACCGCCGGCACCGACGTGGTGGTCGACGAGCAGGCCAACGAGGTCCTGGTCCTCACCGGGAACGCGGTCGCGGCGGACGACGCCCGGCTGGCCGGCGCGATCGAGGCCGCCGGGGTGCCGGCCCGGACCCGGCAGCTCCCGCCCTCGATCGAGAAGGCGTGCGACCCGCGCTACTGCGCCCAGGCGCCGATGCGCGGCGGCATCCGGCTGGACGTGCCCCGGGACGACAACACGGTCGGCGGCTGCACCAGCGGCTTCAACCTGCGGGCAAAGTCCGGGCGGTACTACGTGCTCACCGCCGGGCACTGCGTGGTCGGCGGCCGGCACCAGCTCGTCGACCGGACCTGGCACCAGTTCCTCGGACCGAAGGTGCCGGTCGGCGTGGAGTCCACCAGCCCGGTGGTCGCCGAGAACACCACCACCCACGACTACGCGGTGATCCCGTACCAGGACCGCGCGATCGACCGGTGGGCCTACCCGCGGCGGAGCGGCGGTGACCAGGCCAGCCTGGTCAACTACTGGTGCGTGACCGACAACCCGGCCTGCGCCACCAGCCGCGACGTGAAGATCACCGGATACACCCCCTACAGCGCGGTGCAGGTCGGTTGGGTCGTCTGCGCGACCGGCTCGGCCTACACCCCCAAGGCGGGCGAGGTGTACGTCGACTCCGGGGCGGGCGCCGGTTACGTTCCCGGCACCCGCTGCGGCACCGTCACCAGCAAGACCAACGGCCGCATCAACGTGCGGGTCTGCGCCCGCCCCGGTGACAGCGGCGGCCCGCTCTTCACCGAGTCCGACGGCCGGGCGCTCGGCATCCTGAACGACGGCGACCCGGGCAGCGGCGCCTGCACCAACCCGAACGAGCAGAACTTCTACATGCCGGTCTCCACCATCCTGGACCGGGTGAACGCCAACACCGGCCTCGGCATCCAGCTCGCCACCCGCGGCCCGCTGCTCGACCCGATCGGCTCCACGAACCGTTAGGCGACACCGGCGGATAAGCCGTGGGCAGGTCGACGCGGGCTGCCTACCATCGACGGATGACTGATACGGCGAGGACGGCCCGCGCCGGCGTCCCCGAGCGTCCGACCCTGGACGGGCTCGAGGAGACCTGGGCGCGCCACTGGCAGGAGGAGGGCACGTACGCGTTCGACCGCTCGAAGGAGCGGTCGGACGTGTACGCGATCGACACCCCGCCGCCGACCGTATCGGGCGAGCTGCACATGGGGCACGTCTTCTCGTACACCCACACCGACATGGTGGCCCGGTTCCAGCGGATGCGCGGCCGGACGGTCTTCTACCCGATGGGCTGGGACGACAACGGCCTGCCCACCGAGCGCCGGGTGCAGAACGTGTACGGGGTGCGCTGCGACCCGTCGCTGCCGTACGACCCGCACTGGCAACCGCCGGCGACCCCGGTGAGCGAGGAGCGGCGCAAGGACCCGACGCCGATCGACCGGCGCAACTTCGTGGCGCTGTGCGAGCGGCTGACCGCCGCCGACGAGCAGGTCTTCGAGGCGCTGTGGCGGCGGCTCGGGCTGTCGGTGGACTGGTCCCTGACGTACACGACGATCGGGCGGGTGGCGCGGGCGACGAGCCAGCGGGCGTTCCTGCGCAACCTCGCTCGGGGCGAGGCGTACCAGGCGGAGGCGCCGACGCTCTGGGACGTCGGCTTCGCCACCGCCGTGGCCCAGGCGGAGCTGGAGGACCGGGAGCGGCCGGGGGCGTACCACCGGCTGCGGTTCACCGGGCCGGGCGGGCGCGAGGTGCTGATCGACACCACCCGGCCGGAGCTGCTGCCGGCCTGCGTGGCGCTGGTCTGCCACCCCGACGACGAGCGGTACGCGGACCTGGTGGGCACGCTCGTGCGTACCCCGGTCTTCGCAGTCGAGGTGCCGGTGCGCGCGCACCCGCTGGCGGACCCGGCCAAGGGCACCGGCATCGCGATGGTCTGCACCTTCGGCGACCTGACGGACGTGACCTGGTGGCGGGAGCTGCAACTGGACACCCGGGTGGTGATCGGCCGGGAGGGCCGGCTGCTGCCCGAGCCGCCGGCCGGGGTGCCGGCCGAGCCGTACGCGGCCCTGGCCTGGCAGACCGTCAACGGCGCCCGGCGGACGCTGGTCGGCATGCTCGCCGACGCCGGCGACCTGGTCGGCGAGCCGCGCGAGATCACCCACCCGGTGAAGTTCTACGAACGCGGCGACCGGCCACTGGAGATCGTCTCGACCCGGCAGTGGTACCTGCGCAACGGCGGCCGGGACGCCGACCTGCGGGAGGCGCTGCTGGCCCGGGGCGGTGAGCTGCGCTGGGTGCCGGAGCACATGAAGCACCGGTACGACCACTGGGTGGGCGGGCTGACCGGTGACTGGCTGGTCAGTCGGCAGCGCTTCTTCGGCGTGCCGGTGCCGGTGTGGTACCGGCTCGACGACGCTGGCGAGCCGGACTGGTCCCACCCTCTCACACCGGACGAGGCGATGTTGCCGGTCGATCCGTCCAGCGATCCGGCACCCGGGTTCGACGAGTCGCAGCGCGGCCTGCCGGGTGGCTTCGTCGGCGACCCGGACGTGCTGGACACCTGGGCCACCTCCTCGCTGACCCCGCAGATCGTCGGCGGATGGGAGACCGACCCGGACCTGTTCGGCCGGGTCTTCCCGATGGACCTGCGCCCGCAGGGGCAGGAGATCATCCGGACCTGGCTCTTCGCCACGGTGGTCCGCGCCCACCTGGAGCAGGGCGTGCTGCCCTGGCGCGACGCGGTGCTCTCCGGCTGGATCCTCGACCCGGACCGCAAGAAGATGTCCAAGTCCAAGGGGAACGTGGTCACCCCGATGGGGCTGCTGGAGCAGCACGGCTCCGACGCGGTGCGGTACTGGGCGGCCAACGGCAAGCCGGGCATGGACCTGGCCTTCGACCCGGCGCAGATCAAGGTGGGCAGGCGGCTCGCCACCAAGCTGCTCAACGCCTCCCGCTTCGCCCTGGGGCTGGGCGCCGCGGACGCGTTGCGCGCCCCGGCGACCGCGCCGCTGGACACCGCCATGCTCGCCGAGCTCTCCGGCGTGGTCGCCACCGCGACCACCGCCTTCGACTCCTACGACCACACGGCGGCGTTGCAGGCCACCGAGGCCTTCTTCTGGCGGTTCTGCGACGACTACATCGAGCTGGTGAAGGAGCGCGCCTACGGCTCCGGGCCGGGGGCCGAGTCGGCGCGGGCGGCCCTGGCCACCGCGCTCTCGGTGCAGCTGCGGCTCTTCGCCCCGGTCCTGCCGTACGTGACCGAGGAGGTCTGGTCCTGGTGGCGGTACGGCTCGGTGCACCGGGCCACCTGGCCGACCACGTACGAGGTGGGGCGGGCGGTCCAGGGTCCGGCCGAGCCGCAGCTGCTGCGGCTGGCCGGGGACGCGCTCGGCCAGGTGCGCCGGGCCAAGTCGGAGCGGAAGCTGTCCATGAAGGCGGAGGTGCCGCTGGCCGAGGCGCTCGGCCCGGCCGCCCTGCTGGAGCAGCTCACCGTCATCGCCGACGACGTCCGGGCGGCGGGCCGCATCGCCAAGCTCGACCTGCTCCCGGACCGCACCCCGGAACTCGTCATCGCCTGCGCCTTCTGACCCGCCCGCCCCGCCCCGCTTCGGCGGGGCGGGGCGGGTGCGCTGCGGTCAGCTCGTTTCGCCAGCCATGCTGAAGGAGCGGAGGCGGTCGATCGCCAGCACCGTGAAGCCGACCGCGACGACGGCGGTCAGCACCGCCGCGACCGGCACGGAGACGGTGGTGGAGAGCAGGTCGGTGGGGGCCATCCGGTCGGCCATCGCCACCACCCACTGCTGGACCGAGAGCACCTTGGTGCCGCTGACGAAGTTGCCCAGCAGCCCCTCCCAGATCAGCACGTAGACCAGTCCGAGCAGGACCGGCCGCCGGGTGAGCAGGCTCAGCGCCAGGAACAGCGCCGAGTACGCCAGCGCGCCGAGCGCCGACGCCGCGGCGAGGGCCAGCCCGAGGCGTACCGAATCGGCGAGCACGCCCGCGACGAAGATCGGCACGGCGATGGTGGCCGCACTGACCACGGTGGCCACCGCGAGCTTCGGCAGCACGATCTGCCAGCGCGGCAGCGGCTTGGTGAGGATGTGCACCACCGTGCCGTCGTCGATCTCGGCCCCCAGCACACCGGTGCCCACGATCAGGGCGACCACCGGCAGCACCACGGCCAGGCCGAGGCCGACCAGCACCGGCGGACCCCAGTCACTCGGCTGGACCCCCAGCGACCGGCAGAGCATCGCCAGCCCCAGCAGCAGGAGCGGCAACGGCAGCAGGATCAGGAACCGGCGCCGGCCGAACAGCCCGCGCGCGGTGATCCAGGAAACGGTCGACATCAGGCCTCCACCAGGTAGGAGAAGACGCTCTCCAGGGACTCGTCCTCGGGCAGCAGCTGCCGGACCCGGACGCCGTGGGCCAGCGCGATCTTCGGCAGCGCCCGGGTGAAGGCGCCGTAGTCGCCGGCCTTGACGGTCAGGCCGGTGCGGTCCAGCTCGACGCCGGTGACCGAGGGCTCGGCCATCAGCGCGACGGCCAACGCCCGGTCGTCCGTGGAGCGGACGGTGAACACGTGCGGCCGGTTGGTCATCAGCCGGCGGATGGTCCGGAAGTCCCCGGAGGCGGCGAGCCGGCCGGCCACCATCACCTGCACGGTGCCGGAGACCTGCTCGACCTCCTCCAGGATGTGGGAGCTGAACAGGATGGTCCGGCCGGCGTCACCCAGGGAGTGCAGCAGCCCCATCATGTGCAGCCGCTGGCGCGGGTCCATGCCGTTGAACGGCTCGTCGAGCAGCAGCACCTGCGGGTCGTGCACCAGGGCCGCGGCGACCCGGGCCCGCTGCCGCATGCCCTTGGAGTACGTCCCGATCCGCCGGTCCTGCGCCCCCTCCAGCTCGACCAGGGCGATCGCCCGTCGGGCCGCCGCCGCCGGGTCGGGCAGCCGGTGCAGCTTCGCGCTGGCCAGCACGAACTCGTACGCGGTGAGGAAGGTGTGCACCGCCTCCCGCTCGCTGACCAGCCCGAGCCGGCGGTAGACCTCCGGGTGGCGCCAGGTCGGCTCCCCGTCGAGGGTGACCCGGCCCCGGGACGGGGCGAGGAAGCCGGCCATCATGTGCAGCAGCGTGGTCTTGCCGGCCCCGTTCGGGCCGAGCAGGCCGGTCACCCCGGGGCCCAGCCGCATGGTGACGTCGTTGACCGCCACCACGTTGCCGTACCAGCGGGACACGCCGGCGAGGTCGAGGGTGCTGGTGGGCGCGGTCGGGGCGCTCGCCCGGGTATCGGCGCTGATCGTGGTCATCGGGCGGCCACCTTCCGGTATCGCAGCAGCAGCAGGGCGACGCAGGCGGCGACGAGCAGCACGGCGGCGAGGGCGTAGACCGGGCCGAAGTCGCCGATGCCCGGCCCGCCCTGCTCCTCGGTGATCAGCAGGTCGCCCAGCGACCAGATGCCGACCCCCTGCACGATGGTGGACGGCGAGCCGAGTCCGGCCAGCTCGTTGACCGTGCGGGACGGCAGGATGGACAGGGTGCCGACGATCGGGGTGGTCATCAGGAAGACCGCCACGATCCCGCCGGCCGCGAACGCCCGCTTGCCGGTGAGCGAGGCGACCAGCAGACCGACCGAGGCGAAGACGACCGCCCAGAGGCCCGCGTAGAGCAGCCCCGGCAGCAGGTCGAGCAGTTCGTTCCAGACGCCGCGCATCCCGTCGCCGGTGGTGAACGCCGCGCCGAGGAACATCACCAGCTGGGGCGCGCCGAGCAGCAGCCAGAGCGCGCTGATCAGGGCCAGCAGCTTGGCCAGGGCGTAGTCGCCGCGGGGCAGCGGCCGGGAGAAGTACAGCGGCAGCACGCCGCTGCGCAGGTCGCGGGAGACCAGCTCCGGCGCGGCCACCGCGGCGAAGAAGATGACCAGCCAGCTCATCGAGTCGGCGAACTGGGCGTACGTCATCACCACCTCGCCGATCTGGCTGCGGACCGCGGTGGCGCCGGCCGCCACCAGGGTGACAATGCCGACCACCAGCCAGGGGAAGATCTTGGCCTTGGCGCTGCGGCCCAGCCCGAAGGCGGTCCGCACGCCGTGCAGGTAGAGCGCGCCGAAGACGTGCCGGCGGCCGAGCCGGGGGCCGGTGTAGCGCTGGTAGCCGATGTCGTGGATGACGCCGGTCGGCTCAGACATGGCTGGGCTCCCTCGTGGCGAAGAGTTCGGCCACCCGGTGCCGGCGCTGGTCGAGCCGGTGCAGCGGCAGGTCCAGCTCGGCGACCGCGCCGAGGATCAGGTCGTAGGTGGCCTCGTCGGCGAGCGGGACGAGCAGCATCCGGCCGTCGCGGGTGACCGGCAGGTCGAGCGCGGTGAGCCGGGTGGCCAACTCGTCCGTACCCTCGCTGACCTCGACGGCGAGCACGTCGGTGGCCGAGGTCATGGCGGCGATCGGGCCGGCGCGCAGCAGCCGGCCGCCGTCGATGGCGACCAGGGTGTCGCAGATCCGCTCCACCTCGCCGAGCAGGTGCGAGCAGACCAGCACGGAGATGCCGAACTCGGTGCCGATGCGGTGCACCAGGGCGAGCATGTCGTCCCGGCCGGCCGGGTCGAGGCCGTTGGTCGGTTCGTCGAGCAGGAGCAGGTCCGGGTCGTGCACCAGGGCCTGGGCCAGCTTGACGCGCTGCTTCATGCCGGTGGAGTAGCCGCCGACCGGGCGGTAGCGCTCCTCGTAGAGGCCGACGTGCCGCAGCGCCTCGGACGCCCGTTCGCGGGCCGTCGTCCGGGGCAGGCCGCTGATCCGGCCGAGGTGGGTGACCAGCTCGGCGGCGGAGAGGTCGGGCGGCAGCGCGTCGTGCTCGGGCATGTATCCCACCCGGGCGCGCACCGCCGCGGGGTCGGTGGTCGGGTCGAGGCCGAGCACGCAGACTCGACCGCTGGTCGGGGCGAGCAGGCCCAGCAGGATCTTGATCAGGGTCGACTTGCCGGCGCCGTTCGCGCCCACCAGGCCGACGATCCCGGGCTCCACCGCGACGGTCAGGTCGGCCAACGCGGTGACCCGACCTCCGTACGTCTTGGTCAGCGACTCGGTCGCTATCAGTGTCACGCCCGTCAGCGTAGGAAGGGGATGCCCGTGCGGGTATCAGGAATCGCCCGGGGTCGCCCCTGAGAACCCGTCCGGGTGACCCGCCGGGTTCCCCTCCCCCGCAGCGCGCGGGGTGCCGGTAAGGGTTTCGTAACCCGGCGGCGGGGTGACCGGTCGGCCCGGACCGGACAGACTGGACCCGTGCTCACCCGCCTGTTGCGTACGCCGTTGACCTGGGCCGCCGTCGTCGTCCTCGCCGCCGGGGCGGCCGTCGGGCTCTGGTGGTTCCAACCCTGGAAGGCGGTCACCGACAACCGGGTCGACGAGCGGCTGTCCGAGGTGGACGTGGCCACCCCGCCGTCGGCCGGTCCCCCGCCGACTGAGGGTGCGACCCCGGCCGGGCCGACGGCGACCCCGGCGGGGCCGACGCTGGTCAGCCGGGGCGAGTTCGTCACCCACGAGCACGACACCTCGGGCACCGCCCGGATCATCCGCGCCGCCGACGGGCGCCACCGGCTGGAACTGGTGGGCCTGGCCACCTCCAACGGCCCCGACCTGCGGGTCTGGCTGACCGACCAGCCGGTACGCGCCGGTCGCGCCGGCTGGGGCGTCTTCGACGACGGCAGGTGGGTGGAGCTGGGCCGGCTCAAGGGCAACCGGGGCGACCAGGCGTACGACATCCCGAAGGGCACCGACCTGGCCGGACTGACCAGCGTGTCGATCTGGTGCAAGCGGTTCTCGGTGTCGTTCGGAGCCGCCCCGCTGGCCCCGACCGGCTGAGGCGTGACCACCCTCCCGGGCCGCAGTGGAGTGGCGCTCTCGACCGATCGCCGGTCGGCTGCGAAACTGTGTGCCGGTCAGCGAGTGAGGGGTGCGGATGAGCAACGGGTGGGTGCTGCCCGACGAGGTGCTTCGGGACGCGCCGGCGTACACGCCGCGCCCGAATGAGCTGGCCGATCTGGAGCTGTTGCTGACCGGGGCGTACGCGCCGCTGACCGGCTTCATGACCCGCGCCGACCTGGCCTCGCTGCACCGTCGGGGTCGGCTCGCCGACGGCACGCCGTGGCCGGTACCGGTGGCCCTCCAGGTGCCGGCGGCGCTGGCGGACGGGTTGAACCCGGCCGACCCGGGGCGCCGCACGCTGGTGCTCAGCGACGGCGAGGGCGCGCCGGTGGCGGCGCTGGAGGTCGCCGACGTCTGGGCGGCCCGCGAGGGTGTGGCCGGGGTGGGCGGCACGGTCCGCCGGCTCGGCGACGGCGGGCACGGCCCGTTCCAGCGGCTGCGCCGCACCCCGGAGGAGGTCCGCGCGCTGCTGCCCCCGGGCCGGGTACTGGGCGTGATCGCCGACCGGCCGCTGCACCGGCCGCAGCTGGCCCAGATCGCGCACGCCGCCCGTACCCTGGGCGCGCACCTGCTGGTGATGATCCCGGTGGGTGAGGACGGCAACGGCGGCCTGCCGCCGGAGGCCCTGGTGCGCAGCGTCTTCGCCGCCCGCGACCGGATGCCCCCGGCGACCCTGATCGCCGTGCCGATCCCGCGCCGCCGCGACGAGATCAGCGACGCCCTGCTGCGGGCCCGGATCTCCGCCGCGTACGGGGTGACCCACCTGCTCTCCACCGGCGACATGCTCTCCGGCGCCGGCCTGCGGGTGCTGGTCCCCCGCGAGCTGGCCTACGACAACCGGGACGGGCAGTGGCGCTGGCGGGAGGACATCCCGCCGCGCAACCGGCGGCTGGCGCTGAGCCAGGAGGAGATCGACGACCTGCTGGACCGGGGCTTCCCGCTGCCCGAGTGGCACACCCCGCCGGCCGTGGCCAAGGAGCTGAGCCGGGCCCGCCCGCCACGGCGGCACCGGGGCCTGGTGGTCTTCCTGACCGGCCTCTCCGGCTCCGGCAAGTCGACCATCGCGCGGGGGCTGGCCGACGTGCTGCGCGAGCAGGGCGACCGGACGGTGACCCTGCTCGACGGCGACGTGGTGCGCCGGGAGTTGTCGGCGGGGCTGGGCTTCAGCAGGGCCGACCGGGACGCCAACGTCCGCCGGATCGGCTGGGTGGCCGCCGAGATCGCCCGGCACCGGGGGGTGGGCATCTGCTGCCCGATCGCCCCGTACGCCCAGGCGCGGGCGGTCGCCCGGGAGATGGCGCTGGCGACCGGGGCCGGTTTCGTGCTGGTCCACGTGGCCACCCCGCTGGAGGTCTGCGAGCAGCGCGACCGCAAGGGCCTGTACGCCCGGGCCCGCGCCGGCCTGCTGACCGGGATGACCGGCGTCGACGACCCGTACGAGGAGCCGATCGACGCCGACATCGTGGTCGACACCACCGACCTGAGCGTCGACGAGGCCGTGCTGTCGGTGATGAACCACCTCACCGAGACCGGCTGGGTGGAGCCCCGCCTCCAGTCCGCCTGATTCCCGCCGGGCCGCCTTCCGTCGCTGCCCGCTGCGCGCTAGTGTTCATCTTTGTTGGAACACGTTCGAGCGCGTGAGAGTGCGTGGGAGCCGGAGGTGCGGGCGGATGCTGGCGCGGCAGCGGCAGGCGGCCATCCTCGACCGGGTCCGGACCGCCGGTGGCGTACGCGTCACCGACCTGGCGGCGGAGTTCGGCGTCTCCGACATGACCATCCGGCGTGACCTGGAGACGCTGCACGAGCAGGGCCTGCTGGCCAAGGTGCACGGCGGCGCCACGATCCCCGGCTCCGGCTCCACCGACGAGCCGGGCTTCCACGCCAAGTCGGTGCGGCAGCTCGCGGAGAAGGCGGCCATCGCCGCCCGCGCCGCCGAACTGGTCCGCCCCGGCGCGGCGGTCGCGCTGTCGGCCGGCACCACCACCGCTGAGCTGGCCCGCCGGCTGGTCGACGTGCCCGGGCTGACCGTGGTGACCAACTCGCTGCCGGTGGCCGAGATCATGCACGCGCAGGGCCGCCCCGACCAGACCGTGGTGCTCACCGGCGGCGTACGCACCCCGTCCGACGCGCTGGTCGGCCCGCTGGCCGTGGCGGCGATCCGCTCGCTGCACCTGGACCTGCTCTTCCTCGGCGTGCACGGGATCACCGAACGGGCCGGTTTCACCACGCCGAACCTGATGGAGGCGGAGACCGACCGGGCCCTGGTGGCCGCCGCCGACCGGCTGGTGGTGCTGGCCGACCACACCAAGTGGGGCACCGTGGGCATCTCCTCGATCGTCGGCCTCGGCGCCGCCGACGTGCTGGTCACCGACGACCGGCTGGCCCCCGAGGCGCGCCGGGTACTCGACGAGAACGTGGGAGAGCTGGTGGTCGTGGCGAGCACGGGCCGGGAGACGACGGAGGGGACGGCGCGGTGAAGCGTACGGCGATCGAACTGGCGGACGGCCGCGAGCTGATCTACTTCGACGAGCGGGACGACGCGGTCCGCGACCAGCCGGACCGGCGCGACCTGCCCGCTCCCCCGCAGGCCTCGCAGCTGCGCTACGACCCGCTGACCGACGAGTGGGTGGCGGTGGCGGTGCACCGGCAGACCCGCATCTTCCTGCCCCCGGCCGACCAGTGCCCGCTCTGCCCCACCCGGGGCGACCGGCTCAGCGAGATCCCGGCCCCGGACTACGACGTGGCCGTGTTCGAGAACCGGTTTCCCTCGCTGAGCCAGCGGGTCGCCGAGGAGCCGGCCGAGATCACCCCGTTCACCGCGGTACGCCCGGGCCTGGGCCGCTGCGAGGTGGTCTGCTTCACCGACGACCACAACGCCTCGTTCGCGAGCCTGCCGCCGCGCCGGGTGCGCACCGTGCTGGACGCGCTCGCCGACCGGACCGTGGCCCTCGCCGAGCTGCCCGGCGTCGAGCAGGTGTTCTGCTTCGAGAACCGGGGCGTGGAGATCGGGGTGACCCTGCACCACCCGCACGGGCAGATCTACGCGTACCCGTTCGTGACGCCGCGGACCCGGTCGCTGCTGGCCGCCGCCCGCCGGCACGCCGAGCGCACCGGCGGCGGCAACCTCTACGCCGACGTGCTCGCCGCCGAGCGGGCCGCCGGCGACCGGGTGGTCACCAGCAACGAGCACTGGACGGCGTACGTCCCGGCGGCGGCCCGTTGGCCGTTCGAGGTGCACGTGGCCCCGCACCGGCCGGTGCCCGACATCCCGGCCCTGACCGACGCCGAGCGGGACGCGTTCGGCCCGCTCTACCTGGACGTGCTGCGCCGCTTCGACGGGCTCTTCGACCTGCCCATGCCGTACATCTCGGCGTGGCACCAGGCGCCGGTGCGGATCGACCGGGAGCTGGGTCACCTGCACCTTCAGCTGTTCACCATCCGGCGGGCGAAGGACAAGCTGAAGTACCTGGCGGGCTCGGAGTCCGGCATGGGCGTCTTCATCAACGACATCGCGCCCGAGCGGGCCGCGGAGCTGCTGCGCGCCGTCTGACCGCTTCGGCGTCCGAGGACCGGGCCGGGGCCGCACGTCGGGGAACAGGGCGCGGGGGGCCCGGGACAGGGCCCCCCGCAGGGAAGGGACGGCTGGCTGTGCGCGACAGCCGGGAAGGCTGGCTGGTCGGCACTCGTGCCGCGAGGCGACCGCGGTCAACCTTCCTCAGACGCGACTGGCATCACGTCCACCCACTTCAACGACCCACGCCCACCCCGGTGACGCCGAGGGTGGGCGGCCCCGGGTACGACGGAGCCCGCCGGCGCGATGCCGGCGGGCTCGATCGGTGGGCCGGTACGCCGATCAGGCGCCGAGCCGACGCGCCAGGTTCTCGTCCAGGGCGGTCATGAACTCGTCGGTGGTCAGCCACGGGGCGTCCCGCGAGATGAGCAGCGCGAGGTCCTTGGTCATCTGGCCACCCTCGACGGTGTCGACGATGACCTGCTCCAGGGTGTTGGCGAACTCGGTGACCGCCGGGGTGCCGTCCAGCTTGCCCCGGTGGGCCAGGCCCCGGGTCCAGGCGTAGATCGAGGCGATCGGGTTGGTCGAGGTCTTCTCGCCCTTCTGCCACTGCCGGTAGTGCCGGGTGACCGTGCCGTGGGCGGCCTCGGCCTCGACGGTGCGGCCGTCCGGGGAGAGCAGGACCGAGGTCATCAGGCCGAGCGAGCCGAAGCCCTGCGCGACGGTGTCGGACTGCACGTCACCGTCGTAGTTCTTGCAGGCCCAGACGTAGCCGCCCTCCCACTTGAGCGCGGCGGCGACCATGTCGTCGATCAGCCGGTGCTCGTAGGTGATGCCGGCGGCGTCGAACTCGGCCTTGAACTCGGTCTCGAACACCTCGGCGAAGATGTCCTTGAACCGGCCGTCGTACGCCTTGAGGATGGTGTTCTTGGTGGACAGGTAGACCGGGTAGTTGCGGTCCAGGCCGTACCGGAACGAGGCCCGGGCGAAGTCCCGGATCGACTCGTCGAAGTTGTACATGCCCATGGCGATGCCGCCGCCGGGGAAGTTGGCGACCTCCATCTCCATCGGGGCGCCGCCGTCGGCCGGGGTGTAGGTGATGGTCACCGTGCCCGGGCCGGGGACGACGAAGTCGGTGGCCTTGTACTGGTCACCGTGGGCGTGCCGGCCGATGATGATCGGCTTGGTCCAGCCGGGGACGAGCCGCGGCACGTTGGACATGATGATCGGCTCGCGGAAGACGACGCCGCCGAGGATGTTGCGGATGGTGCCGTTCGGCGACCGCCACATCTTCTTCAGGCCGAACTCCTCGACCCGGGCCTCGTCCGGGGTGATGGTCGCGCACTTGACGCCGACGCCGTGCTCCTTGATGGCGTTGGCGGCGTCGACGGTCACCTGGTCGTCGGTCTCGTCGCGGTGCTGGATCGAGAGGTCGTAGTAGTGCAGGTCGACGTCGAGGTAGGGCAGGATCAGCTGCTCACGGATCTGCTTCCAGATGATCCGGGTCATCTCGTCGCCGTCGAGTTCCACGACCGGGTTGTTTACCTTGATCTTCGCCATCGACCGGCGCTCCTCTCGGGGGACACGTGCTCAAGCAGTACGAGCGTACTGGAAACTGACCGGCACCCCCCAGCCGGCCTCGGTCGGCCGGATAACCGGGTGCCCGGCGGGGAGATCACTGGCACCATCTCCCGATGCCACTGAGCCGTAACCTCGGGTCTATCACGGTCACCGCGCTCACCGACGGCGAGGGGCCGTTCTTCCAGCCCCGCACCGAGGCCTTCCCCGACGCCACCGCGACGCACTGGCGCGAGGCGGACCGGTGCGACCCCACCTCGGTCACCGCCGACGGCCGCTGGTGGCTGCCGTTCCGCAGTTTCGCGCTACGCGACGGCGACGGACCGGTCACGCTGGTCGACGCCGGCATCGGACCGGCCGGCTCCCCCGCCGCGAGCTGGGCGCCGGTGCCGGGGCGGCTCCCCGCCGAACTGGCCGCCGCCGGCATCGACCCCGCCGACGTCGGCACCGTGGTCCTCACCCACCTGCACAGCGACCACATCGGGTGGGCGGTCACCGGCACGCCCGGCCGCCCGTACTTCCCGAACGCCGACTACCTGGTGCAGCGGGCCGAGCTGGACGCGATGGAGACGATCAACCCGGGGCTGCCGGCCGGCCTGGCCGCCCCGTTGCGCGCCGCCGGCCAGCTCCGGGTGGTCGACGGCGACACCCCGCTCACCCCGGGGGTACGCCTGCTGAGCACGCCCGGGCACACCCCCGGTCACCAGTCGGTGCTCATCGACGCCGGCGACGAGCGGCTCCTGCTCACCGGCGACCTCCTGGTGCACACCGTGCAACTGGTCGACCCCGAGCTGGCGTACGCCCACGAGGAGGACCCGGCCACCGCCCGCACCTCCCGCACCACCCTGCTGCACACCCTGGCCGAGGGCCCCCCGACCCTCCTGGCCACCCCCCACCTCGGCACCCCCTTCACCCCCCTCTGACCCCCACCCGCACCCCCGCGCGTCGCCTGGTTGATCAAGAAGTTTGCGTCACCCCGGGTGCCGTTTCCGACGCAAACTTCTTGATCAACGCCGGGAGGGGCGGCCGGTGGGGTGCGGGGTGGGATGCGGAAGGGGGCACGCCGGTGTGCCGGCGTGCCCCCTTCGGGTGGTGCAGGTGGAGGTGGATCACATGTTGGCGACGTCGGCCTGCTTGGCGCGGACGGCCTCGGCGGCCTCCTTCAGGCTGGCCAGCTCGTCGGCGTCCAGGTCGGTCTCGACCACGCGCTTGACGCCCTCGGCGCCGATCTCGGCCTCGACGCCCAGGTAGACGCCGGAGATGCCGTACTCGCCGTCGACCCAGGCGCAGACCGGCATGACCTCGCCGGAGTCCTCCGCGACGGCCTTGGCCATCCGGGCCGCGGCGGCCGACGGGGCGTAGTACGCCGAGCCGGTCTTCAGCAGCGCCACGACCTCGGCGCCACCGTTGCGGGTCTTGACGACCAGCTCCTCGATCTGCTCGGCCGGCATGGCCTCGCGCAGCGGCTTGCCGTTCACCGTGCTCTTCGACGGTACCGGGACCATGGTGTCGCCGTGCGAGCCGAGGGTCAGCGTCTTCACGGACTTCACCGGTACGTTCAGCGCCTCGGCGACGAAGTTGGTGAACCGGGCGGTGTCGAGCATGCCGGCCTGGCCGAGCACCCGGTTCTTCGGGAACTGGGTGGCGAGCTGGGCCAGCGCGGTCATCTCGTCCAGCGGGTTGGAGACGACGATGACGACGGCGTTCGGGGCGTACTTGGCGACGTTCTCGGAGACCTGGCGGACGATCTTGGCGTTCGTCTCCAGCAGGTCCATCCGGCTCATGCCCGGCTTGCGCGGCAGGCCGGCGGTGATGACGACGACGTCGGAGCCCTCGATGGCCTCGTAGCCCTCGCCGGCCGGGCCGGTGGTGACGCCGACGACCTTGGTCTCGAAGCCCTCGACCGCGCGGGACTGGTTGAGGTCGAGCGCGAGACCCGCCGGCTTGCCCTCCACGATGTCGGTGATCACGACGGTGTCGAAGACGTCGTACTCGGCCAGGCGCTGTGCGGTGGTGGAGCCGTAGAAGCCGGCCCCGACGACAGTGACCTTCTTACCCATGGTCGTCCCACTCCCTGATACCAGTCGGTTTTCCGGACCGTATCAGCCATCCTGGCACCGAACCGGGTAGGGGCGGACGGTTATGACACCGATGGGCGCGCTCAGCCCCGCTCCGCCCGTTCCACCACGTTCGTCAGGAGCATGGCCCGGGTCATCGGGCCGACGCCGCCGGGCATCGGGACCACCTTGCCGGCCGCCTCGGCCACCTCCGGGTCCACGTCCCCGGTGTAGCGGCCCTTGCCGTCCGCGCCGATCACCCGGGTGATGCCGACGTCCACCACGGTCGCGCCCGGAGTGATCATGTCGGCGGTGAGCAGCCCGGGTACGCCCGCCGCGACGATCACGATGTCGGCGGCGCGGGTATGCGAGGCGAGGTCGAGGGTGCCGGTGTGGCAGAGCGTCACGGTGGCGTTCTCGCTGCGCCGGGTGAGCAGCAGGCCCAGCGGGCGGCCGACGGTGTTGCCCCGGCCGACCACGGCCACGGTCGCGCCGCGCAGCGGCACGTCGTACCGGCGGAGCAGCTCGACGATCCCGCGCGGGGTGCAGGGCAGCGGGCCGTCGTAGCCGAGCACCAGCCGGCCGAGGTTGACCGGGTGCAGGCCGTCGGCGTCCTTGTCGGGGTCGATCATCTCCAGCGCGCGCTGGGTGTCCAGGTGGGCCGGCAGCGGCAACTGGACGATGTACCCGTGACAGGCCGGGTCGGCGTTCAGCTCGGCGAGGACCGCGTCGACCTGCTCCTGGGTGGCGTCGGCGGGCAGCTCGCGGCGGATGGAGGCGATCCCGACCTCGGCGCAGTCCCGGTGCTTGCCGTTGACGTACGCCTGGGAGCCGGGGTCGGCCCCGACCAGGACGGTGCCGAGACCGGGGGTGATGCCCCGCTCGGCCAGGGCCTTGACCCGCGTCCGCAACTCGTCCTTGATCTCCGCCGCGGTCGCCTTGCCGTCCAGGATCGTCGCCGTCACGTCCAGATCGTCTCACGGCGACCGGCCATGGTTGGGACGACGGCAAACCGTGACGTTCCGTTAGGTGGGCTTCATCACCCAGCGTCACCCCATGTGGATCCGACCACAAGCCGAGGCGGACACCGGATCATCAGCCGGCACAGAGCGGACAGCCGGATGGCAACCGCGCAGGCTGGTCCGGAGTCGGCGGCAGGCCCGGGAAGCCGCACCAGAAAGCGACATTGAGCAGCACATACGCTGCTTCACACGTAGCAGAGGCGGCGGGAGGCGACAAGACGGGAGCGGGCCATCCGTTACTGGTTCGCAACGCTCTCGTTGCCGAAGCGGCCGTACCGACCTACCGTTGCCCAACGTTGCGCAGCGTCACCCAGCACCGGGCCTGACCGCGCAGCGTGAGGAGACGAGGAGACTCAATGCGAGTTCGTAGGCTTGCCGCCTGGACCGCTCTCCCGCTCGCGGTGACGCTTGGCCTGGTGGCCTGCGGCTCGGGCGGCGACAGCGGATCAGGGCAGAGCGACCCCAACGCGGCCGTGCGGATCGAGATCGCCGAGCCGCAGCACCTGGTGCCCACCAACACCAACGAGACCAGTGGTTCGCAGGTGCTCGCCGCCCTGTTCAGCCCGCTGGTCGACTACGACGAGGCCAACAAGCCGTACGAGGTGGCGGCCGAGTCGGTGACGTCGTCGGACAACAAGGTCTGGACGGTCAAGCTGAAGGACGGCTACACCTTCCACAACGGTGAGAAGGTCACGGCCGACAACTACCTCGACGCCTGGAACTACGGCGCGTACGCCCCCAACGGCCAGAACTCGAGCTACTTCTTCGAGAAGGTGGCCGGCTACGAGGACCTCCAGGGCGAGAAGCCGGCGGCGAAGACGCTCTCCGGGCTGAAGAAGGTCGACGACCTGACCTTCACCGTGACGCTGACCGAGCCGTACAGCGAGTTCAAGACGATGCTCGGCTACACGGCCTTCTACCCGCTGCCGAAGGCAGCCTTCTCCGCCCCGGGCGTGCTGGCCGAGGGCTACGAGCAGGCGCCGATCGGGCAGGGCCCGTTCAAGATCAAGGGCACCTGGCAGCACGACGCCAAGGTCGAGGTCGAGAAGTACGACGCCTTCCCCGGCGAGAAGCCGAAGGTGGCCGGCGTCGAGTTCCGGATCTACCAGCAGCCGACCGCGGCGTACGCGGACGTGCTCTCGGACAACCTGGACGTCATCAAGACCATCCCGACGGAGAACCTGTCGACGGCCGCCACCGACCTCGGTGACCGGTTCCAGCAGAGCCCGGCGTCGTCGCTGCAGGTGCTGGCCTTCCCGACGTTCCAGAAGGAATTCAGCAACCCTGAGGTCCGCAAGGCGATCTCGATGGCGATCGACCGGGACGAGATCACCAAGTCGATCTTCAAGGACTCGCAGCAGCCGGCCCGTTCCTTCGTCTCGCCCGTCGTGGCGGGTTACCGGGAGAACACCATCGGCGCGGCGGGCGAGTTCGACCCGGCCAAGGCCAAGGCGATGTACCAGGCCGCGGGCGGCCCGTCCACGATCGAGCTGTCGTACAACGGCGACGGCGGCCACAAGGACTGGGTCGACGCGACCTGCAACCAGCTCAAGGCCAACCTGGGCGTGGAGTGCGTCGGCACCGCCGAGCCCAAGTTCGCGGACCTGCTGACCAAGCTCAAGGCCAAGCAGCCGGTCGGCCTGTTCCGGATGGGCTGGGTCATGGACTACCCGTCCATGGAGAACTACCTGGGCCCGCTGTACAGCAGCAACGGCTCCTCGAACTACTACGGCTACAGCAACCCGGAGTTCGACAAGCTGCTGGCCGAGGGCGCCAAGGCGCCGAGCGAGGACGAGGCGATCAAGAAGTACCAGGCAGCGGAGGACCTCCTGGCCGAGGACCTGCCGGTGATCCCGCTCCGGTACGGCCAGAACAACTTCGGCCACTCGACCAAGGTCAAGAACGTGGAGATGGATCTCTTCGACCGGATCGACCTGCTGAAGCTCGAGGCCGTCAAGTAACAGCGCTCAACGGGTCGGGCCACCGTGCGGTGGCCCGACCCGCCCGCGCCCTTTGCCCCTTTTCAGAGAGATTTCAAGTATGTTCCGCTTCATTCTGCGGCGACTGCTCCAGATGGTCCTGGCCTTCTTCGGGACCACGCTGATCGTCTACGCACTGATGTTCGCCGGTCAGGGCGACCCGATCCAGGCGCTCGCGGGCGAGCGTCCGGTCACCGCCGCCCAGCGGGCATACCTGACGCAGAAGTTCCACCTCGACCAGACCGGGGTCGGCGGCTTCTTCTACCGCTACTTCGACTACATCTCCAACCTGCTCCGGGGAGACCTGGGGCAGTCGCTGACCGGCCGGCAGATCAGCGACATCCTCGCCGCCGCCTGGCCGGTGACGGTCAAGCTGGCGCTCATCGCGATGGCCGTGACGATCCTGTTCGGCGTCACCGCGGGGGTGCTCGCCGGCATCCGCCGGGCCAGCATCTTCGACAACTCCACCCTGGTGCTGACCCTGCTGGTGCTCGGCATCCCGACCATCGTGCTGGCCCCGCTGGCGCAGTACTTCCTCGGCGTCAAGTGGCAGCTCTTCCCGCCCACCGCCGGCGCCGAGCCCAACCTGTACGCGCTGCTGCTCCCCGGCATCGTGCTCGGCTCGCTCTCGCTGGCCACCGCGCTGCGGCTGACCCGCACCTCGGTGGCGGAGAACCTGCGCGCCGACTACGTCCGGACGGCCCGCTCCAAGGGCCTGGTCAAGCGGCGGATCGTCAGCGTGCACGTGCTGCGCAACTCGCTCATCCCGGTGGTCACCTTCCTCGGCGTCGAGCTGGGCAACCTGATGAGCGGCGCGATCATCACCGAGGGCGTGTTCAACATCCCCGGCGTCGGCTTCAACCTCTTCCGGGGCATCCGCACCGAGGACGGCCCGCTGGTGGTCGGCATCGTCAGCGTGCTCGTCGTGGTCTACCTCCTCTCCAACCTGGTGGTGGACGTCCTGTACGCCGTACTCGACCCGAGGATCCGCTATGAGTGACATTGCAACCGTGGCGGCGACGGAGCAGGTCGGCGCGCCGCAGAAGGCCCGCAGCCTGGCCGGCGACGCCTGGCGCGACCTGCGCCGCAACCCGATCTTCTGGATCAGCCTCACGCTGGTCGTGGTGGTCGCCGCGATGGCCGCCGTGCCCTCGCTCTTCACCGCCAACGACCCGCGCGACTGCCTGCTCTCCCGGCAGCACGCCGGGGCGTCCGGCGGGGCCGTCTTCGGGTACGACTTCCAGGGCTGCGACACGTACGCCCGGGCGGTCTACGGTGCCCGCGCCTCGCTGCTGGTCGGCGCGCTCTCGGCGCTGCTCACCGGCATCATCGCGCTGGTGGTCGGGATGCTGGCCGGCTACTTCGGCCGCTGGGTCGACGCGGTGCTCTCCCGCGTGATCGACATCGTGCTCGGCATCCCGCTGCTGCTCGCCGCCATCGTGCTGCTCAAGCGGGTCAGCACCAGCAGCGACAACGTCCGGCTGTTCGCGGTGATCTTCGTGCTGGCGGTGCTCGGCTGGACCACCGCCGCCCGGGTGGTCCGCTCCTCGGTGATCACCGCCAAGGAGCAGGACTACGTGGCGGCGGCCCGGATGCTCGGCGCCGGCAACGGCCGGATCATGTGGCGGCACATCCTGCCGAACGCGCTCGCCCCGGCGATCGTGGTGCTCACCATCGCGCTCGGCTCGTTCATCGCCGCCGAGGCGACCCTGAGCTTCCTCGGCATCGGTCTCAAGGCCCCGACCATCTCCTGGGGCATCGACATCGACGCCGGCCGGGTGCACATGCGCGAGTCGGCGACGCCGCTGGTCGTGCCGTCCGCCTTCCTCGCGCTGACCGTCCTCGCCTTCATCATGCTGGGCGACGCCATCCGCGACGCCTTCGACCCGAAGCTGCGGTGAACCTGATGACCCAGTCCGCTGTCCGCCCGACGCCGGCCTCCCCCACGCCCGAGGGCGGCCACCTGCTCGACGTCCGGGACCTGCACGTCGAGTTCCGTACCAACGAGGGCGTCGCCAAGGTGATCAACGGGGTCTCGTACCACCTGGACGCCGGCGAGACCCTCGCGGTGCTCGGCGAGTCCGGCTCCGGCAAGTCGGTCACCGCCCAGGCGATCATGGGCATCCTGGACACGCCGCCGGCGGTGATCCGTTCCGGTCAGATCCTCTACCAGGGTCGGGACCTGCTGAAGCAGTCGGAGGAGCAGCGCCGTCAGGTGCGGGGCAAGGAGATCGCGATGATCTTCCAGGACGCCCTCTCCGCGCTGAACCCGGTCTTCCCGGTCGGCTGGCAGATCGGCGAGACGCTGCGCCAGCGCGAGGGGATGTCCAAGGCGGACGCCCGCCGGCGCGCCGTCGAGCTGATGGACCTGGTCCGCATCCCGGCCGCGGCGAAGCGCCTCGGCGACTACCCGCACCAGTTCTCCGGCGGCATGCGGCAGCGCGTCATGATCGCGATGGCGCTGGCCATGAACCCGAAGGTGCTGATCGCCGACGAGCCCACCACCGCGCTGGACGTCACCGTGCAGGCCCAGATCATGGACCTGCTGGCCGACCTGCGCCGGGACCTCAACATGGCGATGATCCTGATCACCCACGACCTCGGCGTGGTCGCCGGCGTCGCGGACCGGATCGCGGTCATGTACGCCGGCCGGATCGTCGAGCACGCCGACGTGCGCTCGCTGTACCGGACGCCCGCCCACCCGTACACGAAGGGGTTGCTGGAGTCGATCCCGCGCATGGACGTGCGCGGCCAGGAGCTGTCGACGATCAAGGGGCTGCCGCCGAACCTGATGCGGATCCCCTCCGGCTGCCCGTTCCACCCCCGGTGCCCGTACGCGCAGCAGGTCTGCGTGGACGTGGTGCCGCACGACCTGGTCCTCGGCGACGGCCGGACCAGCGCGTGCCACTTCGCGCAGGAGGTCCGAGATGACAGCGCCCGCTAGCCCCGCCAAGGTCCGGGGCGAGACCATCCTCTCCGTCGACAACCTGGTCAAGCACTTCCCGATCACCCAGGGCGTGCTGTTCCAGAAGCAGACCGGCGCGGTCCGGGCCGTCGACGGGGTGAGCTTCGAGCTGCGCCGGGGCGAGACCCTGGGCATCGTGGGCGAGTCCGGCTGCGGCAAGTCGACGCTGGCCCGACTGCTGATGCGGCTGGAGACGCCGACCTCCGGCCGGGCCACCCTGGAGGGGAATGACCTCTTCTCCGCGTCCGGGGGCGAGCTGCGCCGGCTGCGGCGCAACATGCAGATGGTGATGCAGGACCCGTACACCTCGCTCAACCCGCGGATGACGGTCGGCGACATCATCGGCGAGCCGTTCGACATCCACCCGGAGGCGGCCCCGAAGGGCAGCAAGCAGCGGCGGGTGCAGGAGCTGCTCGACGTGGTCGGGCTCAACCCGGAGCACGTCAACCGCTACCCGCACCAGTTCTCCGGCGGCCAGCGGCAGCGCATCGGCATCGCCCGGGCGCTCGCCCTGCGCCCCGAGATCATCGTCTGCGACGAGCCGGTCTCCGCGCTGGACGTCTCCATCCAGGCGCAGGTGATCAACCTGCTGGAGCAGCTCCAAGACGAGTTCGGGCTCTCGTACATCTTCATCGCGCACGACCTGTCGGTGGTCCGGCACATCTCGGACCGGGTCGCGGTGATGTACCTCGGCAAGATCGTGGAGATCGGCACCGAGGAGGAGATCTACGAGCGGGCCACCCACCCGTACACCCAGGCGCTGCTCTCGGCGGTGCCGGTGCCGGACCCGGACGTCCGCAACGACCGGACCATCATCCGGCTCACCGGCGACGTGCCGAGCCCGGCCGACCCGCCGTCCGGCTGCCGCTTCCGCACCCGCTGCTGGAAGGCGCAGGAGGTCTGCGCCCGCGAGGAGCCGCTGACCATCGCGCGCGCCGCCGATCCGCACCCCTCGGCCTGCCACTTCGCCGAAGTCCGCCCCACGGCGGCCTGACCCGGCCCGGTCCCGCCCCGTACGGACAGGTACGGGGCGGGTCACCATTGCGCGCTGCATACCTGGTATGCATACTCAGTATCCATGTCCGTCTGTCATGATCCTCACGCTCCGTTCGCCCGCCGGCGGAACGCCACGCGACCTCGCGAATCCGCTCCACCGCCGACCACGGCGCCGCGTACCGCGCCCGCCACGGACCGGTGGGAATCGGCCCGGTGAACGTGCTGGAGATCCGCGACGCGTACCGGAGGCACGGCAACGGCGACGCGGCGGTGACCGCGCTGGGCGGTGTCAGCCTCGTCGTACGCCCCGGCGAACTCGTCGGCGTCATGGGGCCCTCGGGTTCCGGCAAGTCGACCCTGCTCAACCTGGCCGGAGGGCTGGACCGGCCGACCCGGGGCGAGGTGTGGGTCGAGGGCGAACGGCTGGACACGCTCAACCGCGCGCGGCTCTCCGCGCTGCGCCGACGCTCGATCGGCTACGTGTTCCAACACCTCAACCTGCTGCCCGGCCTCACCACGGTGGAGAACGTCGCGCTGCCGCTCGAGTTGGACGGCACCTCCGTACGGCAGGCCCGCCGCCGCGCCGCCGCCGCGCTCGACGAGGTGGGCATGGCCGACCTCGCCCAGCGCTTCCCCGACGAACTCTCCGGCGGCCAGCAGCAGCGGGTGGCGATCGCGCGGGCCCTGATCGGCCGGCGCCGGCTGGTCCTCGCCGACGAACCGACCGGGGCGCTCGACTCGCAGACCGGCGAGGCGGTGCTGCGGGTGCTGCGCTCCCGGGTGAACGCCGGGGCCGCCGCGATACTGGTCACCCACGAGGCGCGACACGCGGCCTGGGCCGATCGGGTGGTGTTCATGCAGGACGGGGTGGTCACCGGCACCTCCGGGCCGCTGAACCGGCCCGAGCGACTGCTGGACGGGACGACCCGATGACCCGGCGACCGAACCGCCTGTCGGACGCCCTGGTCTCGTGGCGTACCGCGCTGCGCATCTCGTGGCGCGAGACCCGCCGGGCCAAGGGGCGCAGCGCGCTGGTGGTGGCGATGATCGCCACGCCCGTCCTGGCACTCAGCTTCGCCGCCGCGTCCTACGACATGCTCCAGCTCACCGACGACGAACGGCTGCAACGCACGCTCGGCGCCGCCGACGCCAGGGTGACCTGGGACTACGTCGGCGCCGTCGAGCAGAGTCCCGACGGTGACCTCCTCACCGCGACCGGCATCCATCGGAGGAGCGCCGCCGCCGACCACGAGCCGGCGACCACCGCCGAGGTGGCCACCGCCCTGCCGTCCGGCAGCCGGGTCGTCCCGGTCTGGGACGAGCAGCGGTGGGACTGGCGGACCGCCGACGGCGTCGGCGGAGTCCCGTCGTACGGACTGGACCTGGCGGACCCGGTCACCGAGGGGATGGCGCGCCTGCGGGAAGGTCGGGCGCCGACCGGCGCGACCGAGGTGACCGCCAGCGAGGCCGCCCTGCGCCGGCTCGGCGTGGCCCTCGGCGGGACCGTCGAACTGGCCGAGGGATCGCGGCGGTTCACGGTGGTCGGGATCGTCGAACTCCCGGACGATCTCGGCGAGGTCGTCGTGCTGCCCCCGGCCGCCCGCACCGACCCGCCGAACGCGTGGCTGGTCGACGCCCCGGCCCCGGTCGCCTGGGACCAGGTCAGACGGCTGAACGCCGAGGGCCTCCTGGTGATCTCCCGGGCGGTGCTGCGCGACCCGCCGCCGGTGCAGCAGACTCCCCCGTCGAAGGTGGACGCCCGGTCGGTCGGCATCGGCGTGCTGCTCGGCGGGCTCGGCGCCATGCAGATCGTGCTGCTGGCCGGGCCGGCGTTCGCCATCGGTGCGCGGCGTCGCCAGCGCGACCTCGCTCTGGTGGCTGCCAACGGTGGCAGCCCCGCCCACCTCCGCCGGATCGTGCTCGCAGACGGCGTGGTGCTGGGCCTGGCCGGGGCCGTCACCGGGATCCTGCTGGGCGCGATCCTGGCGGTCGCCGGGCGCCCGCTCGTCGAGGAGCACCTGGCCCAGGCGCGGGCCGGCGGGTACCGCTTCTTCCCGCTCGCCCTGCTCGCGGTCGCCGGGCTGGCCGTACTCACCGGGGTGGTGGCGGCGCTGGTGCCCGCGTTCGTGGCGGCGCGGCAGAACGTGGTCGTCGCGCTGACCGGGCGTCGGGGCGTGACGCGGTCCCGGCGGCGGTGGGTGGCCGTCGGCCTGGTGCTCGCCGCCGGCGGTACCGGTCTGGCGGCGTACGCCGCCGTCCGGGCGTCGACGAATCTGCTGCTGGCCGGGCTGATGCTGACCCAGCTCGGCCTGGTGCTCTGCACCCCGGCCCTGGTCGGCCTGCTCGCCCGGCTCGGCCGGCACCTGCCGCTGACGCCGCGGATCGCGCTCCGCGACGCCGGCCGCAACCGGGCGGCGACCGCCCCGGCGATCTCCGCCGTGATGGCCGCCGTCGCCGGCACCATCTGCCTGGGCGTCTACCAGAACAGCAGCGACGCCCGGTCGGACGCGGCCTACCGCCCGAGCACGCCGACCGGTCACGTGACCGTGGTGAATCCCCTCAGGCCGGATCAGCGTCCGATCCCGGTCGACCGGCTCGCGGCGATCGCCGACCGTACCCTGCCCGCCGCCGGGGTGGCCGAGATACGCGTCCCGGGCTGCCGTGGCTGGGACCCCGGTGACTGCCCCAACACCTCCGTCGACCTGGTGCTTCCGCCGCAGCAGCAGTGCCCCTTCTTCGAACTGCAACGGCCCCTCACTCCCCAGGAGCAGCGCCAGGCCCGCGCCGACGCCCGCTGCCACTCGCCTCAGGAGACGTACTCGCGCGACTACGCCTGGCTCGTCGTCGACGACGGCAGCGCGGTGGCGCCCCTCACCGGGGCCCACGGCGACGACCTCGCCCGGGCCGTCGACACGCTGCGGGCCGGCGGCGTGGTCGTCACCGATTCCCGGTACGTGGTGGATGGAACGGTGACGGTGCAGCCACCTGCGGTGCCGACGCGGGGAGGACCGCTGAAAGGGGCCAAGGAGCCGGCCACCCTCACGCTGCCGGGGTACGCCCTCGCCACCGGGATCCGGTCGGATCGGACGATCATCTCGCCGGCGGCGCTGGCCCGCGCCGGACTCGTCGCACACCAGTGGGGCTTCGTGATCGCCACGCGGGCTCCCGACACGGCGGCGGAGGACCGCTTCCGCGCCGAGGTCAGCGCCCTCTCCGCCGGCCTGCGCGTCAGCGTGGAGCGGGGCCCCGCGACGTCGGGCGATCCGGTCCTGCTCGTCCTGGCGGTGGCGGCCGGGCTGATCACCCTCGGCGCGGTCGGGATCGCGACCGGGCTCACCGCCGCCGACAGCCGACCGGACCTGTCGATCCTGGCTGCCGTCGGCGCCAGCCCCCTGGTGCGCCGGAAGCTGTCGCTGAGCCAGTCCGGCGTGATCGCCGGCCTCGGGTCGCTGCTCGGCATGACCGTCGGCCTCGTGGCGGGCGTCGCCATCCTCACCGCGGTCAACCAGACATACCTGGGGACCTGGCCCGGCGGGGACCCGTACCCGATCGTCGTCCCGTGGTCCGTCCTCGGTGCGCTGGCCGTGGTGCCGCTGGTCGCCATGCTCGGCGCCGGACTGCTGACCCGGTCCCGCCTACCGATCGAACGGCGGCTCGACTGACCGGGCCGGCTGACCCTCCCTGCGCCACCCGGGGAGGCGAGCAGCGGCGGCCGGACGCCGGCGCCGATCCGAGCTGCCCTGCCCTGGGCAGGGTGTTCGGCCGAGGGGGCGGCCGGGCCGCCCCCTCGGCCGGCGCGGTCAGTGGAAGAAGTGGCGGGTGCCGGTGAGGTACATGGTCACGCCGGCCTCCTTGCAGGCGGCGATGGTCTCCTCGTCGCGGATGGAGCCACCGGGCTGCACGATCGCCTTCACGCCCGCGTCGATGAGGATCTGCGGGCCGTCGGCGAACGGGAAGAACGCGTCCGAGGCCGCCACCGAGCCGCGGGCCCGGTCCGCGCCGGCCCGGCTGACCGCCAGCCGCGCCGAGTCGACCCGGTTGACCTGGCCCATGCCGACGCCGACGGAGGCACCGTCCTTGGCCAGCAGGATCGCGTTGCTCTTCACCGCGCGGACCGCCCGCCAGGCCAGGACGAGATCCCGCAGGGTCGCCTCGTCGGCCGCCTCGCCGGTCGCCAGCCGCCAGTTGGCCGGATCGTCGCCCTCGGCGTCGATCCCGTCGCGCAGTTGCACCAGTATCCCACCGGTGACCTGCCGCCACTCCGCCGGCAGCGGCCGGAACTCCGGGGCCCGCAGCAGCCGGATGTTCTTCTTGGCCTGGAGGATCTCCCGGGCGCCGGCCTCGAACTCCGGCGCGACCAGCACCTCGGTGAAGATCTCCGCGACCTGCCGGGCCAGCTCGACGCTCACCGGCCGGTTCACCGCGATCACCCCGCCGAACGCGGAGACCGGGTCGCAGGCGTGCGCCTTGCGGTGCGCCTCGGCCACGTCCGCCCCGACCGCGATGCCGCACGGGTTGGCGTGCTTGATGATCGCCACCGCCGGCTGGTCGGCGAAGTCGTTCGCGGCCCGCCAGGCCGCGTCCGCGTCGACGTAGTTGTTGTAGGACATCTCCTTGCCGTGCAGCTGCTCGGCCTGCGCCAGGCCGGCCGGGCTGGACGGGTCGGCGTAGACGGCCGCCGCCTGGTGCGGGTTCTCCCCGTAGCGCAGCACCGCCTCGCGGCGCAGGCTCAGCCCGGCGAACTGCGGCCACCCGTCGGCGGCCGGGGCCAGGGTGGTGGCGAACCACTCGGCGACGGCGACGTCGTACTCGGCGATGTCGGCGAAGGCGCGGGCGGCGAGAGCCCGGCGCTGGGCGAGCGTGAAGCCGCCCTCGGCGAGTGCGGCCACCAGGGCCGGGTACGCCGCCGGGTCGGTCACCACCGCGACCGAGGCGTGGTTCTTGGCCGCGGCCCGGACCATCGCCGGCCCGCCGATGTCGATCTGCTCCACACACTCGTCCTGGCTCGCGCCGGAGGCGACCGTGGCCTGGAACGGATAGAGGTTGGAGACCAACAGGTCGATCCCGGCAATGCCGTGCTCGTCGAGCTGGGCGGCGTGGGAGCCCTTGCGCAGGTCGGCGAGGAGACCACCGTGGATCTTCGGGTGCAGGGTCTTCACCCGGCCGTCGAGGATCTCCGGGAAGCCGGTCACCTGCTCGACCGGGGTCACCGGCACGCCCGCGCCCGAGATCGTCGACGCGGTGCTGCCGGTCGAGACGATCTCCACCCCGGCGCCGTGCAGGGTCCGGGCCAGCTCGACCAGGCCGCTCTTGTCGTAGACGCTGACCAGTGCCCGCCTGATCGGGCGACGCCCGTCCTCAGTGGAACTCACGGAACCGTGACCTTTCTTCCGGTGATCGTCCAACCTTCACGGACCAGCCGCCCGACCTGCTCGACGAGCTGACGCCGCTCGGCTTCCTTGATGCGCTCGGTGAGCGTCTCCTCGTCGTCGTCGTCGCGCACCGGCACGGCGACCTGCGCGACGATCGGGCCGGTGTCCATCCCGGCGTCGACGAAGAAGAGAGTGGCCCCGGTGACCTTGACGCCGTAGGCCAGCGCGTCGCGGGGACCGTGGATGCCGGGGAACGCCGGCAGCAGGGTGTTGTGCGTGTTCAGGTAGCGGTCACCGAAGGCGGCCAGGAAGTGCGGCCCGACCAGCTTCAGAAAGCCCGCCGAGATCACCAGGTCGGGTCGGTGCTCGGCGACGTGCGCGGTGAGCGCGGCGTCCCAGTCCTCCCGGGTCGGGTGGTCCTTGACGCGGTCGACGAAGGTCGGCACCCCGGCGGCGGCGGCCCGGTCCAGGCCGGCGATCCCGTCGCGGTCCGCGCCGACGGCCACCACCCGGGCCCCGTACGCGGGGTCGGCGGTGGCGTCGAGCAGCGCCTGGAGGTTGCTGCCGGAACCGGAGACGAGGACGACGAGGCGGGCGACGGACGCGGGCTCGGTCACGCGGCCACCCTATCGGGCAGGTCAGGACTCCCAGCGATCGGGCAGCGGCGATTCGGGTGATCACGCGGGTGGCACGCACGCGATACGCTGCCGGTCGCTCGGTGGCCGGCCTCATGCTCGCCGCCGCACCCTTCAAATGATCAGGCACGGACAGTGCCGACGGAGCGAGGAGCACCATGCAGCCCGGTTACCCCAACCCTGCGCAGCAGCAGCCGATCAACAACAACATGACGATGTCCATCGTCGCCATCTTCTTCTTCTGGCCGCTGGCCATCCCGGCGATCATCAACGCCTCGAAGGTCAACCCGCTGCTCCAGCAGGGCGACTACGCGGGCGCGCAGGCCGCGGCGAACGAGTCGAAGAAGTGGTCGAAGTGGGCGATCATCATCGGCGCCGTCTGGCTCGTGATCGTTCTGCTGTGCTGCCTCGCGGGCGGTCTGGCCGGGATCATGGGCTCCGACACCAGCAGCAGCAGCTACTGACGACCCTCGACTGAGGAGCATCCGCCATGCAGCCCGGACACCCCGGTCAGGACCCGTACGGCCAGCAGCCACCGCACGACCCGTACGGCCAGCCCGCCTCCGGGCAGCCGTACGGGCAGCCGCAGGACCCGTACGCCCAGCCTCCGCAGGCGCCGTACGGGCAGCAGCCGCACGACCCGTACGCCCCGCCGCCGCAGGCCCCGTACGGCCAGCAGCCCACCTCGGGCCAGCCGTACGGGCAGCCGGTCTCCGGTGACCCCTACGGCCAGCCCACCTCGGGCCAGCCCTACGGGGCGCCGGGTCAGCCGTACGGGCAGCAGCCCTACCAGGATCCGTACGGCCAGCAGCCGTACGGCATGCCGGCCTACCCCCACGCGGGCTACCCGCAGCCGCAGGGCCAGCAGAACACCCTCGGCCTGGTGTCGATGATCCTGGGCATCGTCTCCATTCCGATCGTCTGCTGCTACCTCGGCATTCCGCTGGGGATCGCGGCCGTGATCACCGGGTGGCTGGGCCGGCAGAAGGCCGGCCAGGGGCTGGCGAGCAACGGCGGCCAGGCCCTCGCGGGTCTGATCTGCGGCGGGATCGGTCTGGCGCTGGGGATCCTGCAGATCGTGGCGATCGCCGCCGGCATCGCGATGCCGAACTCCTGAGTCCAACCGACGGAAGGGGCGCCCCGGATCTCCGGGGCGCCCCTTCCGTCGTGTCGGGCCGGGTGCTTCTCCGGTCGCCGCACCCAGGGGACGGCGGGTCGGGCACGGAGGTTCGGACGGCCGAGCGCTCAGGCGGCGACGGTCAGGCGCGGTGTTCGTGCGACCGGGCGACCCGGCGTCGGGTCAGGCGCGGGAGCCGGTGCGGGCGAGCACCTTGGCGGCGGCGGCTCCCAGCAGCGCGCCGATGGTGACCACCGCGGTGGAGACGGCGGCCACCTGCCAGGGCACCGGGCCGATCTCGGCCAGCCGGCCGCCACCCAGCGGCCCGCCGGAGGCCGCGGCGGCCAGACCGGCGAGCAGGCCGACCACCGGGCCGGCGAGCGCCGCCGAGCCGAGCAGCGCGACCCGGTCCGGTGCCGCGCGCTCCTCGGTGTCGCGCAGCAGCCGCCGGGCGAGCAGCCAGCCCGCGGCCATCCCGGCCAGCACCGGCACCGCGAGCAGCGCCGCGCCGAATCCGTCGACCGGGCCGCTGGGCAGGCCGGCGAGCAGGGGTACGGCCGGCAGCGCGCCCACGGAGACCTCGCTGGTGCGTACCGCCGTGCCGGTGCCGACGGCGAAGCCGGGCCCGAGCAGGTAGGCGGTCGACCAGACCGTGGCGTTCGGCGCGTACGCGAAGCTGACCAGGGTGATGCCGGCCTGTCCGGCCACCCCGGTCCGGTACGCGCCGATCATGTCGGCGGCGTCGCCCCCGCCGGTGGCCACCGCCAGCCCGGCCGCGCCGGCCCCCGCCCCGAGCAGCAGCAGCCCGGCGACCAGCCCGGTGCGCACCCCGTCCCGGAGCACCGCCGGCGCGCGGTCGGCGAGCACACCGGCCACCCCGGTGGTGCGCAGCGCCCCGACCAGCGCGGCGAACGCGCCGAAGATCGCGAGGGTGATTCCGGCGCGGACCGGGGAGACCCGCAGGTCGCCGGTGCTCACCAGCACCGCGGCGAGGGCGCCGAGCAGCCCGTACCCGAGGCCGACCGCGGCCGCGGCGGTGAGTGCCTGCCGGGGCGAGCGCCCGCCCCGCGCGCCCATGGCCCGGCTGGTGTGCACGCCGGCCCGGGTGAGCCGCCAGAGCGCCAGCCCGGAGAGGAGCAGCGGGACGAGGCCGAGCGGGCCGGCGGCGGTCTGCAACGGCACGCCGTGGCCGAGCAGCCAGCCGGCCAGCCCGGCGCGCAGCGCACCAACGAGGGAACCGGCGTCCTCACTGAACTGGGCCAGCCCCAGCACCAGGGCGACCGGCAGGTACGAGGTGAGCGCCGCCCAGCCCGCGGCGACCCCGGCGGCGACGACGAGCGGCGCCCGCCCCCGGGTCGGCTCGGACCGGCGGGGCGCGGGCACGCGGGCACCCGACGCCGGCCGGCCCTTCGGCCGGGCGTCCTCCCGGCGCGGGTCCTCCCGGCGGGCGTCCTCGCGGTGGGGCTCCGCCCGCCGGACGTCGTCCCGAGGGGCGTCGGCCGGACGGGCATCGTCCCGGCGGGCGTCGGCGCGGACGCCGGCGGCGGGACGGCGGGGCTGATCAGGGGTGACCGAGGACATCGGCTCTACTCTGGCACGCCGCGCGGTCGGCGGCTGCCCGGCGGCCCCACCTGATCCCGGCGAGTTCCGTGATCCACCTGTTTCCGGGCTCCGAACCGGTCTAGCCTCGGCCCAGGACGCGACTGCAGTCGCGGCACGATGCGCTGGGAGGAAGCCGTGAACGCTCCGTACCCGCCGCCCCCGCCACCGCCCGCGGCCGGTAAGGACCGCACCACGCTCTGGGGTGTTCTCGGCATCATCCTGGGCCTGGTCTGCTGCGGCATCCTGGGCATCATCTTCGGCTACCTGTCGATCCGCGACGCGAAGCGGTACGGCCAGTCCCCCGTGCTCGGCTACCTGGCGATCGCCTTCGGCGTGCTCAACATCATCGGTACCGCGATCTGGCGGGCCAGCGGGACGTATCCGCTCTGGGACAACGACTGAGGGGGCCGACCGTCCCCGGTCGACCCCCTCGGTGTCCCACCCGTCCGCTCAGCGGCCGACGGTGACGCTTCCGCCCGCTCAGCGGCCGGACATGATCTCCCGCATCAGCTTGGCGGTCTCGGTCGGCGTCTTGCCGACCTTCACGCCGACGGCCTCCAGGGCCGCCTGCTTCGCCTCGGCGGTGCCCGCCGAGCCGGAGATGATCGCGCCGGCGTGCCCCATGGTCTTGCCGGGGGGCGCGGTGAAGCCGGCGATGTAGCCGACCACCGGCTTGGTGACGTTGGCCTTGATGAACTCGGCGGCCCGCTCCTCGGCGTCGCCGCCGATCTCACCGATCATCACGATGGCGTCGGTCTCCGGGTCGGCCTCGAACGCGGCGAGGGCGTCGATGTGCGTGGTCCCGATGATCGGGTCACCGCCGATGCCGACGCAGGTCGAGAAGCCGATGTCGCGCAGCTCGTACATCATCTGGTAGGTCAGCGTGCCGCTCTTGCTGACCAGGCCGATCCGGCCGGAGCCGGTGATGTCGGCCGGGATGATGCCGGCGTTGGAGGCGCCCGGCGAGGCGATGCCGGGGCAGTTCGGCCCGATGATCCGGGTCCGCTCGCCCTTGCTGACGTTGTACGCCCAGAAGGCGGCGGTGTCGTGCACCGGGACGCCCTCGGTGATCACCACGGCCAGCGGGATCTCGGCGTCGATCGCCTCGACCACGGCGCCCTTGGTGAACTGCGGCGGCACGAAGATGACCGTGACGTCCGCCCCGGTCTCCTTCATCGCGTCCGCGACGGAGGCGAAGACCGGCAGCTCGGTGCCGTCGAAGTCGACCGTCTGGCCCGCCTTGCGCGGGTTGACGCCACCGACCACGTTGGTGCCCGCGGCGAGCATCCGCCGGGTGTGCTTGGAACCCTCGGAACCGGTCATCCCCTGGACGATGACCTTCGAGTCCTTGGTCAGCCAGATAGCCATGCTCAGACCCCCGCAGCTGCCAGCTCGGCGGCCCGCTCGGCCGCGCCGTCCATGGTGTCGACCCGCTGCACCAGCGGGTTGTCGGCCGCGTCGAGGATCGCCCGACCGGCCTCCGCGTTGTTGCCGTCGAGACGGACGACGAGCGGCTTGGTGACCTTCTCGCCGCGCTGCTCCAGCAGGGCCAGCGCCTGCACGATGCCGTTGGCGACCTCGTCGCAGGCGGTGATGCCGCCGAAGACGTTGACGAAGACGCTCTTCACCGACGGGTCGGAGAGCACGATCTCCAGGCCGTTGGCCATCACCGCGGCGCTCGCGCCACCGCCGATGTCGAGGAAGTTCGCCGGCTTGACGTTGCCGTGCCGCTCGCCCGCGTAGGCGACCACGTCGAGCGTGGACATGACCAGGCCCGCGCCGTTGCCGATGATGCCGACCTCGCCGTCGAGCTTGACGTAGTTGAGGTCCTTCTCCTTGGCGGCCTGCTCCAGCGGGTCCACCGCGGCCTGGTCGACCAGCGCCTCGTGGTCCGGGTGCCGGAAGCCGGCGTTCTCGTCGAGGGTGATCTTGGCGTCGAGCAGCAGCAGCTTGCCCTCGCCCGTCTTGGCCAGCGGGTTCACCTCGACCAGCGTGGCGTCCTCGGCCACGAAGGCCTTCCACAGGCCCACCGCGACCTCGACGACCTGGTCGGCGACCTCGGCCGGGAAGCCGGCGGCGGCGACGATCTCGCGGGCCTTGGCCTCGTCCACGCCCTTGACGGCGTCGATCGGGGCCTTGACCACCTTGTCGGGGGTGTCCGCGGCGACCTGCTCGATGTCCATGCCGCCGGCGACGCTGGCGATGCAGAGGAAGGTGCGGTTCGCCCGGTCGAGCAGGTACGAGAAGTAGTACTCCTCGGCCACGTCCGCGGTCACAGTGATCATGACCTTGTGGACGGTGTGACCCTTGATGTCCATGCCGAGGATGTCGGTGGCGCGGGCCACCGTCTCCTCCGCGCCCTCGGCCAGCTTGACGCCGCCGGCCTTGCCTCGGCCGCCGACCTTCACCTGCGCCTTGACGACCACCCGACCGCCGAGGCGTTCGGCGATCGCGCGGGCCTCCTCCGGGGTAGTGGCGACGCCGCCGGCGAGCACGGGCAAACCGTGCCGCTCGAACAGGTCCCGCCCCTGGTACTCGTACAGGTCCACGATTGCGCGTCCCGTCCCGTCTCCGCGGCGCGCCGTCGCGCCGCCACCAGCGTTGTGGAAACTCCGTTGACGCCCGTCATCAGTTGAAACGGGCCATCGGCCGCAGCCTAGCGAGATGGGCACCAGCGGCAACCGAGCGGGTGCGCGGTGTGCGGTAATGCACAGCGCGCCGTCCGCGACTCGCCGGTGCGCGGGCCGGGCCGGCGGCCGCCCCGAATGATGTCGTCGAGGACGCGTAACCCCCTGGTGGGGGCGTCGTTGAGTCTGATGTCGGAGCGCTGATTCAGCGCGAGGACGGGAGCGGCCGATGCCCTGTCGGTCGAGGGGTGGCGGCGGGGCATCGTGCATAGAAGGGCCGGGCGTGTGAGGGGTGCGTCCGGCCCTTCCCCCGTGCCCAGATCCGGCCGACTGATCCACTCCAGGTACGCCGCACGGCGGCATCCGGTGACCCGGATACCGCCGTATGCAGGAGATGGAGTGGGCGGAGCCCGACCGTCGCGCTGCCGTCAGGCGACGGACTGGGCCACGTTCCCCCGGACCCATTCGACGATCGACTGGGTGGTCGCGCCCGGGGTGAAGATCTTCGCCACGCCGAGCTGCTGCAGCTCGGGGATGTCGGCGTCCGGGATGATGCCGCCGCCGAAGACGACGATGTCGCGGGCGTCCCGCTCGGCGAGCAGCTCCAGCACCCGGCGGAAGAGCGTCATGTGCGCCCCGGAGAGCACGGAGAGGCCGACCGCGTCGGCGTCCTCCTGGATCGCGGTCTCCACGATCTGCTCCGGCGTCTGGTGCAGGCCGGTGTAGATGACCTCCATGCCGGCGTCCCGCAGGGCGCGCGCAACGACCTTGGCGCCGCGGTCGTGGCCGTCGAGGCCCGGCTTCGCGACGACGACCCGGATACGAGAGCTCATCAGCGCACACCTTTCACGGGCTCCGCGGCTATCACCTGAACGAACGGTAACCCGCCCGGGCGGGGGCGGGAAATCCGGGCCACACCCCTACCGTCCGGCGACCCCCTCGGGAAGCCGGACGCCTCCGCCGATCGGTCACTCTGCGCGACGAACGGGCAGTAACGGGGACGTCCGTCTGGCGTCCCGAGATATGACAATGACGGACGGAAAGGGACAGAAAGACTCGCCGATTCGGTGGTTCCGCTTGTGACCGGCGCGGCGGAGGGCTAACGTGTCCACGGTTGTCATCAGGTCCACGGACGGGTGACGACGCGGCCAACGGACGTTCGAGCGAGCTTCATCGAACGGCCGGCGGTCGCATCGGATCCCCGACAACGGAGGGTGTGCGTGCGCCAGCGCCTGTCGTCTGAGCCCGATAGATATCGCGGCCGCCGCCGCGTACCCACCCCCCCACGCAGCCGCTACGCGGCAGTCGTCACGACCGCGTTCGTCGGCGCCGGCATCGTCGCCCTGGGCGCGAACGCGCTGCCGGACGCCAAGAGCGTCAGCCCGTCGGTCCTCGACGAGCTCAAGCAGGCGTCGATCACCAGCCAGGACGCGGCGGCGCGCGCCGACGCCGCGGACCGCGCCTCCCGGGACACCGCCCGCGACACCGAGGTCAGCGCCAGCGAGCAGGACCCGTGGCTGCTGCCCCTGCAGGGCTACGACTTCAACTCCCCCTACGGGATGCGCTGGGGCAAGCTGCACACCGGCATCGACCTGGTCGCCGCCGAGGGCACCCCCTACGTCGCCATCCACTCGGGCACCGTCACCAAGGCCGGCTGGTTCGGCGGGTACGGCTACGCGGTGATCGTCCAGCACGCCGACGGCAGCGAGGCCATCTACGGCCATTCCTCCTCCGTCAGCGTCAAGGAGGGGCAGCAGGTCAAGGCGGGCGACCAGCTCGGCCTGGTCGGCAACACCGGTCACTCGTACGGCTCGCACCTGCACCTGGAGATCCATGTCAAGGGCGAGCCGAAGGACCCGGTGCCGTGGCTCCAGGAGCGCGGAGTGGACATCAAGCTGCAAGTCGAGGCATATTACAGCGAGGTAGCGGGTTCCTGACGCTCCGTATCGCCCGTTGACCGCCCGGATCACGCGATCCGGGCGGTTTTTCGTGGGCGGAAGTCTGCTGGGTCACACCCGAGACTGTGACCGACGCCACCGGGGCGCAAGATCAGCTATCGGGGCAGAAGCGGTCATGCCCGCACAACTGCGGACAGTTGCCCCGCCCGCCACTGGCGGCACCGTGGTACCGGTACCCACCGCCGACCCGCGTGACACCCAGGATGGGCAGGTCCCAGCCCCCTGAGTGTGAAGGTCAGCCGTGCAGGAAGACACCCCCACCCAGAACGAGAAGACCGTGGCCGCCCCGGCCCGGCACCGGCTGCGGAAGCCTCGCGGCGGACGGGCGCTCGTCGTCGGCGCCGTCGCGCTGGCCGGCCTCGGCCTCGCCGGCGCCTCCGCCGTCGCGTTCGACCGCGACGACGCCCCCGCCACCACCGCCGTCTCGCTGGACGCCCGGTCGCGCGCCGAGGCCGCCGCCCGCGCCGACCGCTCCACCCGCGAGTCCGCCACCCCGACCAGCCCGTCGGCGAGCCCGAGCGCGACCACGGCCAGCCCGACCGCCAGCCCGTCGGCCACGCCGACGCGCAAGGCCACCCCGCAGCCGAAGCCGACGGCCAGGAAGACGACCAAGCCGAAGCCGTCCTGGGTCGCCCCGATGGCCGGCGCGGGGATCACCTCCTGCTACGGGCCGCGCTGGGGCACCCTGCACGCCGGCATCGACTTCGCGATGCCCGCCGGCACCCCCATCCGCGCGGTCGCCGCCGGCACCGTGGTCAAGGCCGGCGACGCCGGCGACGGGTACGGCATCTCGGTCTTCATCGACCACGGCAACGGCTACCTGACCCACTACGCCCACCAGAGCAGCCTCAAGGTCGGCGTCGGGGACCGGGTCAGCGCCGGCGAGGTGATCGGCTACGAGGGCTCCACCGGCGACTCGACCGGCCCCCACCTGCACTTCGAGGTGCACCAGGGTCAGATGTGGAACCAGATCGACCCGGCGCCGTTCCTGCGCGCCCGGGGCATCACCGTGGCCTGCTGAGCCCGTCGGCGACATCGGCCCGGTCCGGCGCTCCGCCGGGCCGGGCCGATGTCGTTCAGAGCTTGTCGATCGGCGCGTGCCGGAGCACCAGCCACATCGTCTGCTCCCCGAAGTCGATCTGCGCCCGGGCGCCCGGACCGTGCCCCTCCACGGCGAGCACCCGGCCGAGACCGTAGCGCTGGTGGTTGACCCGGTCCCCGGCCGACACCTTCGGCCCCTGCGGCAGCTCGCTGGCGGTGGCCAGCCGGCTGCCGTCCACCCCGAGTCGCTTCGCCAGCTGCGCCGCCTTCGGCGTACCCCCGGTGAAGCCGCCCCGCGCGCCGGGCGCGCGGTCCGCGCGGCCGCCGACGCCGCCTCCCCCGCCGGCCCACGAGGTGTACGACCCCTCGGTGCGCTCCCACCGGACCAGCTCCGGCGGCAGCTCCTCCAGGAACCGCGACGGCGGGTTGTAGGCCGGCTGCCCCCAGGCCGAGCGGGTGACCGCCCGGGACAGGTAGAGCCGCTGCCGGGCGCGGGTGATGCCCACGTACGCCAGCCGGCGCTCCTCCTCCAGCTCGCGGCTGTCGCCCAGCGAGCGCAGGTGCGGGAAGACGCCGTCCTCCAGGCCGGTCAGGAAGACCACCGGGAACTCCAGGCCCTTCGCCGTGTGCAGCGTCATCAGGGTGACCACGCCCTGGTGGTCCGGGTCGTCGGAGGGGATCTGGTCGGCGTCCGCGACCAGCGCCACCTGCTCCAGGAAACCGGCCACCGTGGCCCGCTCGCCCTCGGCGCCCAGCGCCTCGATCCGCTCGGTGTACTCCCGGGCGACGCTGACCAGTTCCTGGAGGTTGTCGACCCGGCCGGCGTCCTGCGGGTCGAGGCTCTCCTCCAGCTCGGTGAGGTAGCCCGAGCGGGTCAGCAGCGCCTCCAGCACCTCCTCCGGGGTGCCCGTCTCGGCCAGCTCCCGCGCGCCGTCGAGCAGCGCGACGAAGTCGGCGATGCCGTTGGCCGCCCGGGTGGAGATGCCCGGCGCCTCCCGGGCCCGGCGCAGCGCGGCGCCGAACGAGATCCGGTCGCGGCTGGAGAGCGCCTCCACGCACGCCTCGGCGCGGTCGCCGATGCCCCGGCGGGGGGTGTTGAGGACCCGCCGCAGGCTGACCGTGTCGTCGTCGTTGACCACCGCGCGCAGGTAGGCCAGCGCGTCGCGGACCTCCTTGCGCTCGTAGAAGCGCACCCCGCCGACCACCTTGTAGGGCAGTCCGGCCCGGATGAACACCTCTTCGAAGACCCGGGACTGGGCGTTGGTGCGGTAGAAGACGGCGACGTCGCCGGGGCGGGTGTCGCCGGCGTCGACCAGCCGGTCGATCTCCCGGCCCACCCAGTCCGCCTCGGCGTGCTCGGTGTCGGCGACGTAGCCGACGATCTGCTCGCCGGCCCCGGCGTCGCTCCACAGCCGCTTCGGCTTGCGCGAGGTGTTCCGGTCGATCACGGCGTTGGCGGCGTTGAGGATGGTCTGGGTCGAGCGGTAGTTCTGCTCCAGCAGGATCGTCCGGGCGTCGGTGAAGTCCCGCTCGAACTCCAGGATGTTGCGGATGGTCGCGCCGCGGAACGCGTAGATCGACTGGTCGGCGTCGCCCACCACGCAGAGCTCGGCCGGCTCGATCCCCTCGGTGCCGGAGACCAGCTCCTTGATCAGCGTGTACTGCGCGTGGTTGGTGTCCTGGTACTCGTCGACCAGCACGTGCCGGAACCGGCGGCGGTAGCTCTCGGCGACGTGCGGGTGCGACTGGAGCAGGTGCACCGTCGTCATGATCAGGTCGTCGAAGTCCAGCGCGTGCGCCTCGCGCAGCCGGCGCTGGTAGAGCGTGTACGCCTCGGCGAGCGCCCGCTCGTTCGGGCCCTTGGCCCGGGCGGCGAACGCCTCCGGGTCGACCAGCTCGTTCTTGAGGTTGGAGACCTGGGCGGCCAGCCCGCGCGCCGGGTAGCGCTTCGGGTCGAGGTCGAGCTCCCGGGTGACCAGCTGCATCAGCCGGCGGGAGTCGTCGGCGTCGTAGATCGAGAAGGTGGACTTCAGCCCGGCGTGCTCGTGCTCGGCGCGCAGGATCCGCACGCAGGCGGAGTGGAACGTCGACACCCACATCAGCCGGGCGCGCGGGCCGACCAGGTGGGCCACCCGCTCCTTCATCTCGCCGGCGGCCTTGTTGGTGAAGGTGATCGCGATGATCTCGCCGGGGTGCACGTCCCGCGCGGCGAGCAGGTACGCGATCCGGTGCGTGAGCACCCGGGTCTTGCCGGAGCCGGCGCCGGCCACGATCAGCAGCGGCGCGCCGGCGTGGGTCACCGCGTCCCGCTGGGGACCGTTGAGCCCCTCGACCAGGGCCTGCGGATCGAGGTGCACGGCGGAGGACCCGGGCCGGCGCGGCGGGGTGCGGGCAGGCTCGGGCGCGGGCGGGGACGCGGGGATGTCGAAGAGAGGATGCATCGCAGGCCGAGTCTATGCCGCCGGCCGGACACTTCCCGCCCGCGCACGCCCCGGCGCGACGCCGCGGTCAGCGCGATCCGGCGGACCGGCGTGGTGAGACGAACCTGTCACGCGGTCCCCTCTGGCGCCTTCGTCCCCGAGACGCAACGATGACGGTGAAACCCCCGACTACTCCCCCGTACACGACTTGGGAGAACAACCATGACTGCACCGCGCTCGCGCGGTCGGGCCCTGCTGCGTCACCTCGCCGCACCGGCCCTCGCGCTGGCCGTCGTGGCCAGCCTGCCCGCCACCGGACGGCCCGGACCGCAACCGGCCGCCACCGACCCGACGGCCGGCCTGGCCCCGGTCGCCGTCTCCTACGCCACGCCCACCGGCGGCGAGGTCAAGGGCAACTTCCTGAGCTACAACGACTTCCACGGCGCCATCGACCCGCCCGGCGGCAGCGGGGCCGCGGTCAACGGCACCCCCGCCGGCGGCGTGGAATACCTGGCCACCTGGCTGAAGAAGCTGCGCGCCGACGCCGCGGCCGAGGGCCGCCGGACCACCACCGTCGGCGCCGGCGACCTGATCGGCGGCACGCCGCTGGTCAGCGCCGCGTTCCACGACGAGCCGACCATCGAGCTGATGGACGAGGTCGGGCTGGAGATCAGCTCCGTCGGCAACCACGAGTTCGACGAGGGCGTCGCCGAGCTGATCCGGATCAACAAGGGCGGCTGCCACCCGGTCGACGGCTGCCAGGACGGGGACGGCTTCGCCGGCGCGAAGTTCACCTACCTCGCCGCCAACACGATCAACCGGAAGACCGGCCTGCCGATCCTGCCCCCGGTCGACGTGAAGTTCGTCGGCGGCGTGCCGGTCGGCTTCGTCGGCGTGACCCTGGAGGGCACCCCGGGCATCGTCAACCCGGCCGGCATCACCTCGGTGCGGTTCGCCGACGAAGTGGAGACCGCCAACAAGTGGGGCGGGCTGCTCAAGCTCTTCGGCGTCCGGGCGATGGTGCTGCTGGTGCACGAGGGCGGCACCCAGTCCCCACCGCCGGCCACCCCGGGCGTCTCGGACTGCGCCAACTTCTCCGGCCCGGTCGTCGACATCGTCCGCGGCCTGCGGCCGGAGTTCGGCCTGGTGGTCTCCGGGCACACCCACCGCTTCTACTCCTGCTCGCTGCCGAACTCCTCGGGCGCGCAGAGCGTGGTCACCAGCGCCGGCAGCAACGGACAGCTGATCACCGACATCGACTACTCGCTGGACCGGGGCACCGGCCGGTTCACCGACATCTCGGCGCGCAACGTGGTGGTGGAGAACGGCGTGCGCAACCCGGACGGCAGCTGGCGGCAGAGCGCCCCCGGCGTCTACGTCCGCAACCCCGAGCTGGTTGACGCGGGTGCCAAGGCGCTGGCCGACAAGTACCGCGCGGCGGTCGCCCCGATCGCCAACCGGGTGGTCGGGCGGATCACGGCCGACATCGTCCGGGACGCACGCCCCAACGGCGAGAGCCCGCTCGGCGACGTGATCGCCGACGCGCAACTGGCGTACACCAGGGGTGACGGGGCGCAGCTGGCGCTGATGAACCCGGGCGGCATCCGGGCCTCGCTGTCGTACGCGGCGTCGGCCGGCGGCGAGGCGCCGGGCGAGGTGACGTACGGCGAGGCGTTCACCGTCCAGCCGTTCAACAACCTGGTGGTCACCCAGACGCTGACCGGCGCGCAGCTCAAGAGCGTGCTGGAGCAGCAGTTCGTCGGCTACAAGGGGCAGAGCACCCAGCGGATCCTGCAGGTCTCCGCCGGGCTGACCTACACCTACGACAGCACCGCGCCGGCCGGCTCGCGGGTCAGCGCGCTGGCGCTCGGCGGTGTGCCGGTCGACCCGGCGGCGAGCTACCGGGTCACCACCAACGACTTCCTCGCCAACGGCGGGGACGGGTTCACCGAACTGACGGCGGGCACCGGCCGGACCACCGCCCCCGGCTTCGACGTGGACGCGCTGGTGGCGTACCTGGGGGCCGGCGCTCCGGTCGCTCCGGGCCCGGCCGACCGGATCACCCGGCTGGGCTGAGCGGGAGGTCGCCCGGCCCCGGCGTCGGGGCCGGGCGACCTTCCCAACTGTTGGCGGAATCCTTGCGCGGCCACCCTCGCGGTCGGCATACTCGATTCCGTGTTCGGTCAGCGCCTCTACTTTTACTACGGCACCGGGAGTCCGGCAGCCGTGGGTCGCGCCTGATCACACCAGACCTACGAAAGCCCCGGGCTCCTGGAGCCCGGGGCTTTTCGCGGTCCGGGTTCCCGACACCGGGCACGACGTCAGAGAGGTACGACCGATGATGACAGACGTGGCGGAACAGAGCGGCAACACGGCACGCTCCCGGGCGGGCGACGGCCGGAACGCGGCACCCGGGTTCGGCACCGACGAGCCTGCGGCGGCGGCCCGGATCGCGAGCATCCGCGAGCGCATCGACGAGATCGACCGGACGCTGATCGGGCTCTGGCAGGAGCGGGCCGAGCTCTCCCAGCAGGTCGGCGCCACCCGGATGGCCTCCGGTGGCACCCGGCTGGTGCTGTCCCGGGAGCGGGAGATCCTGGAGCGGTTCCGGCAGGCGCTCGGCGCCGACGGCACCCAGCTCGCCCTGCTCCTGCTCCGCGCCGGCCGCGGACCGCTGTGACGGGTGCGGCGGGCGCGGGAGCCGGGCGGGACGCCCGGTCCGCCGTCGTGCGGCGTACCCCCTCGAAGCCCTGACCGGCGCGCGGGCCCGGATACGACGAACCGCCTGCCGGCGTCACGCGGACGCCGACAGGCGGTTCGGATCGGCTCACGCCTCGTGGGTGGCGACGATCTCCCGCTTCTCCGCGAAGTGGCAGGCGCTCGGGTGGTCCGAGCCCGGCCGGATCTCCAGCAGCGGCGGCTGCTCGGCGCAGATGTCCTGCGCCTTCCAGCACCGGGTACGGAACCGGCAGCCCGAGGGGGGCGACACCGGCGAGGGGACGTCACCGGTGAGCCGGATGATCGCCTTGTTGTCCCGCAGCGTCGGGTCCGGCACCGGCACCGCCGAGAGCAGCGCCTGGGTGTACGGGTGGGTCGGCGCCTCGTAGATCTCGTCCTCGGTGCCGATCTCCACGATCTTGCCGAGGTACATCACCGCGACCCGGTCGGAGAGGTGACGCACGACCGACAGGTCGTGGGCGATGAAGACGTACGACAGGCCGAGCTCGTTCTGGAGCTTCTCCAGCAGGTTCATCACCTGCGCCTGGATCGAGACGTCCAGGGCCGAGACGGGCTCGTCGCAGATGATGATCTCGGGCCGCAGGGCGAGCGCGCGGGCGATGCCGATGCGCTGACGCTGACCGCCGGAGAACTGGTGCGGGTACCGGTTGATGTGCTCCGGGTTGAGGCCCACCAGGTCGAGCAGTTCCTTGACCTTGTCCCGGCGGCTGCCCTTCGGCGCCACCTCCGAGTGGATCTCGAACGGCTCGCCGATCAGGTCACCGACCGTCATCCGCGGGTTCAGCGAGGTGTACGGGTCCTGCATGACCAGCTGGATCTGCCGGCGCAGCCGACGCAGCGCGCCGCCGGACAGCTTGGCGATGTCCTGGCCCTTGTAGAGCACGTGGCCGGCGGTCGGCTTCTCCAGGTTCATCAGCACCCGGCTCAGCGTCGACTTGCCGCAGCCGGACTCGCCGACGACGCCCAGCGTCTCACCGGCCCGCAGGTCGAACGAGACGCCGTCGACGGCCTTGACGTGACCGACGGTCTTCTTGAACACCACACCGCGGGTGACGGGGTAGTGCTTGACCAGGTCGCGTACCTCGAGGATGTTCTCAGACACGGTTCACCAGCTCCTCGGCGAAGTGGCAGGCGCTGGCCCGACCGGCGCCGATCTGCAGCAACGGGGGGAGCTTCTCGCGGCACACCGGCTGCGCCATGGGGCAGCGCGGGTTGAACGGGCAGCCCGGCGGGATGTTCATCAGGTTCGGCGGGAGGCCCTTGATGGTGCGGAGCTGCTGCCCCTTCTCGTCCAGGCGCGGGATCGAGTCGAGCAGACCGAGGGTGTACGGGTGCCCCGGCTTCGCGTACAGGTCGTAGACGTCGGCTTCCTCGACGATCCGGCCGGCGTACATGACCGCGATCCGGTCCGCGACGTCGGCGACCACGCCGAGGTCGTGGGTGATCAGGATCATGCCCATCCGCCGCTCCCGCTGGAGCTCGCCCAGCAGGTCCATGATCTGGGCCTGCACGGTCACGTCCAGCGCGGTGGTCGGCTCGTCGGCGATCAGCACCTCCGGGTCGAGCGCCAGCGACATCGCGATCATCGCGCGCTGCCGCATACCGCCGGAGAACTGGTGCGGGAAGTTGCTGAACCGGCCCTTGGCGTTCGGGATCTTGACCTGGTCGAGCATCTCGATCGCGCGCTTCTTCGCGTCCGCGCGGCTCATGCCGCGACGGATGCGGAACTGCTCGGCGATCTGGAACCCGACGGTGAAGACAGGGTTCAGCGCGGAGAGCGAGTCCTGGAAGATCATCGCGATGCCCTCGCCACGGATGCGGCGGCGCTCCTCGGCGGACATCTTGAGCATGTCCTTGCCGTGGAAGCGGACCTGACCGCCGGTGACGAGGCCGGGCGGCATGTCGAGGATGCCCATGATGGTCTGCGCGGTGACGCTCTTGCCGGAGCCGGACTCACCGAGCACGGCGAGGGTCTCCCCCGCGTCGACGTGGTAGGTGACTCCGTTGATGACCTTGGCGACGCCGTCCCGGGTGCGGAACTCCACCCGCAGGTCGTCGACCTCGAGCAGCCGGCCGGAGGGGCGGCCGGATCCGTCGGCGCCCGGCGCGGACTGCTCGGACACGAGAATGTCGGACAACTCAGTCTCCCCTATCGGAGCTTCGGGTCGAGGGCCTCGCGGACAGCCTCACCGAGCATGACGAAGCTCAGCACGGCGGTGACGAGGAACGCGGAGGGGAAGAAGAGCAGGAACGGCGACGGCCGCAGGTACTGCTGCGCTTCGTTGATCATGATGCCCCACGAGACCACCGGGCTCTTCAAACCGATGCCCAGGAAGGAGAGCGTGGCCTCGGCGCCGATGAACGAGCCGACCATGATCGTGCCGTACACCAGCAGCGGCGCCAGGCAGTTCGGCAGCAGGTGCTTGAGGATGATCCGGCCGGTGCTGGCACCCATGGCCCGCGCCGCGACGATGTAGTCGGCCTCCTTGGTGGCCAGCACCGAGGAGCGCATCAGCCGCATGACCACCGGCCAGCCCAGCAGGACCAGGGACGCGATGACCAGCCCCTTGATCTCCCACTCGCTGTTGTCGGTGCCGGCGCCGTTGAAGGTGGTCAGGATGACGATGGCGCCGAGCACGAAGGGCAGACCGAAGAAGATGTCGGCGATCCGGGAGAGGACGGCGTCGACCCAGCCCCCGCGGTAGCCGGCGATGATGCCCATCGTCCCGCCGATCAGCATGACGCCGATCACCGAGAGCAGCGACACCACGATCGAGGCGTTGGCGCCGTGGATGACCCGGGCGTAGACGTCACGACCCTGCACGTCGTAGCCGAACCAGGCGTCGCCCGAGGGCTCCACCCGGCTGCGGGACAGCGCGCCGTTGTACGGGTCACCGCTGGTGAACAGCGATGGAAAGACCGCCATCAGTACGAAGATCACGATGAACGTGGCGGAGATCCAGAACAGCGGCTTGCGCCGCAGGTCCCGCCAGGCGTCGCCGAGCAGGCCGCGGGGCTTCTCCTTGCGGGCGCCCTCCGGCTGACCGGCGCTGATCGGCGCGCCGACCTCGGCCGGCTGCTCCGGTCGGGGGGTGCTGACGATGGAAGCGGCACTCGGGTCACTCATGCCCGCACCTCCCTCTGCTCGGCGCGAGCCTGGTTGCCCACGCGCGTGGCGGTGACGATTCGTTCGCGGCGCTCACTCATAGCGGATCCTCGGGTCCAAGGCGGCGTAGAGCAGGTCCACCACGAGGTTCATCAGGAGATAGACGAGCACCAGGACGACCACGATGGAGACAACCGTAGCGCTTTCCTTGGTGACGATCGCCCGGAGGACCTGGCGGCCGATGCCGTTGATGCTGAAGATGCCCTCGGTGATGATCGCGCCGCCCATCAGGGCGCCGAGGTCGGTGCCGAGCAGGGTCACCACGGGGATCAGGGAGTTGCGCAGCAGGTGGATGCCGACCACCCGGCGCATGGGCAGGCCCTTGGCGATCGCGGTGCGTACGTAGTCGGCGCGGCGGTTTTCCGCGATGCTGGTGCGCGCCACCCGGGCGACGTACGCCATCGACGCGCTGCCGAGCACGAAGCCTGGGAGGATCAACTCGCTGAAGCGCATCTCACTGGAGACCGTCGGCTTCACGATCTCCCACTGCACGCCGAACAGCCACTGGAGCACGAAGCCGACGACGAAGACCGGCAGCGCGATGAGGAACAGGGTGCTGACGAGGACCAGGTTGTCCAGGAAGCCGTTACGCCGGAGACCGGAGAGCACACCGGCGGTGAGGCCGATGACGGCCTCGATGAGCAGGGCGACCGCGGCCAGCTTCAACGTGTTGGGGTACGACGTCGCAATGATGTCGTTCACGGAGCGGCCGGACCAGGTCGAGCCGAAGTCCCCCATGAAGAGGTTCTTCATATAGATGGCGTACTGCACGAAGAACGGCTCGTCCAGGTGATACTTCTCGGTCATCACGGCGATGTAGTTCTCCGGGCAGGGCCGGTCACCGCACTTGCCGGCGAACGGGTCTCCGGGAACCGCCCAGACGAGCGAGTAGATCATTAACGTCGTCCCGATGAAGACCGGGACGAGTTGGAGCAGCCGTCTCAACAGATAACGGCCCATGGGGTGGTCCTCCAGACAGGGGGCGCGTCGGACGGCCGACACGGGTGACAACGTTGCGAGGGAATGTTGTAACACCCCTCGTGGAACGGCCCCGGGTCGGGCTCACCTTGTAGGCGAGCCCGACCCGGGGTCAAACCGTTCGGATCAGAGCTCGACCGAGGTGATGTCGAGCTCGCCGACGTTGGTCAGCTCCATCTTCTTGATCTTCTCCGAGTGGCCGGACTGCTGGCCACCGAAGTAGACCGGAACAGTCGGGACGTCGGCGTCGATCTTCTCAACGGCCTGAGCGAAGAGCTTGTGCGACTCCTCCAGGCTCGGGGCACCGCTGGCCTGCTTGGCCAGGGCGTCGACCTCCGGGTTGCTGTACAGACCGTCGTTCGAGGAACCACCGGTCACGTAGAGCGGGTTGACCCAGTTCTCGACGTCCGGGTAGTCCTGCTGCCAGCCGGCGCGGTACATGCCGTCCATCTTGTGGGCGTTGATGTTCTGGCGGAAGACCGCGAAGGTCGGCACACCGGTGGCGACGGCGTCGATGCCCAGCGTGGTCTTGATCTGCTGCGCGACGGCCTCCATCCACTCCTTGTGGCTGGCGTCGGCGTTGTAGTACAGCTTCATCTGGCCCTTGAAGCCACCGGACTTGGCGTACAGCGCCTTGGCCTGCTCCGGGTCGTACTTGCACGCCGTGCAGTTGCCCGGCTTGGCGCCCGGGGTCAGCGGGTTGGCCCAGCTGTCGGCCGGCTTGCGGTTGCCGAAGAAGATCTTGTCGCTGATCTCCTGGCGGTTGATCGACAGCGAGATCGCCTTACGCAGGTCCGCGTTCTTGAACCGGGCGTCGTAGATCGGGAAGGCGATGATGCCGGTCACCGGGGTGGTGGAGGAGATGGCCCGGTCGCCCAGGTCGTTCTTCCAGTTGTCACCCGCGAGCGAGGAGACCGGGACCTGCTGCATGAAGTCAAGGGTGCCGGAGACCAGCTCGCTGTAGGCGGCCGTGTCGTCCTGGAACATCTTGACGGTGACGTCCTTGATCTTCATCTTGTCGCGCAGGGAGTAGTCGTCGAACCGCGTCAGCTTGATCGCGACGTTGGGCTCCCAGGACACGAACGAGACCGGGCCGTTACCGATCGGCTTCTTGCCGAAGTCCTCCGCCTTGCCGGCGAAGAAGGCGTCCGGCAGCGGCATGAAGGTGCTGTAGCCGAGCTTGGTCGGGAACACGGCGGTCGGCGCGGCGAGCGTGACCTCGAAGTTCCAGTCGTCGACGACCTTCAGGCCGGACATGGTCTTCGACTTGGGCTCGGGGGCCTTCTTCGGGCCGTCCTCGTCCGGGTCGGTGGTGTTGACGTCCGAGAAGCCCGCGATGTCGGCGAAGAAGCTGGCGTTCTGCGCGCCGTTCGGCGAGTACGCGCCCCAGTTCCAAGCGTCCACGAAGTTCTTGGCCTTGACGACGGTGCCGTCGTGGAACTTCGTGTTCTGCTTGATCTTGATCTTGTAGACCTTGGAGTCGGTCGTCTCGATCGACTCGGCCAGCGCGTTCTGCGGCGCGCCACCGTTGTTCGGGTACTCGACCAGGCCGGTGAAGAGCCAGTCGATGACCTTGCCGCCACCGGTCTCGGTGGTGTTGGCCGGAACCAGGGGGTTCTCCGGCTCGTGGCCGTCGACGACGATGCTGCCGTCCGAGCTCTTGGCGGCGGTGCCGCCCTCGTCACTGCCGCTAGAGCAGCCGGACGCGATGAGCGCGAATGCCGCGCCCACGGCGATGGCGCCGCTCGCCCGCTTCGAGACTCTCATTCCGAGGGGCCTCCTCTTTCTGACCTGGTTCCGTCGTGGGTTTCACGCACGCATGGGGGGTGACGCCGCCGGCGACCCGAGTCGCAGGTCACCGGTACTACCGCAGAGAAATCGGGACACCCCAGGGGGACCGATCCGCCGGGCCACCACACCTCTGGATTGCGACGCCGCGCAGGCTCGACGGCCACGAAACCGCGATGGTGGGCGGCGCCGTGGCCGGCGGGACGTACGGGGTGCCTCGCGCCAGGGGTGAGGTGCTGCCACTGTGACACTCGCTGGCCCATTACGTGAAGGTGCCGTTATCAAGCCGTTAGTTGCCCGCCACGTTGCCGATACTTGAGAAACGATCATGAAGGGCCCTGGTCGTACCGCTCTGAGCAGGTAAGACATCAAGGCACCGCACCGCCGCGCCGCCCCTGGGCTGAAGGCTTGCGAGCTTCCCAGCCGCTGCTCCGGCACTTTCCGACGTCCACCGAGCGCTGGCCGTTTTTGCCCATCCGGCTGATGCCCGCTTCGGCTGTGCGGGCACGATAGCAGGCTGGGTGGAGGACGCCGCAGAGGTGGCGTACCTGCTCGTCACCCGGGGATGCGAGGCCACCCGATGCTGCGGGCACGCCGGTCCGGGCGGCCCCGAAAACGACTCCGGCCCCGGCACCACGTGGGTGCCGGGGCCGGAGCAGGCGGTTCGTCAGGCGGTGAAGCGCACCTTGCGGCGGCGGACCATCAGGACGGCGACCGCGCCCACAGCGAGCAGCAGCACGCCGGCGGCGGCCGCGGCCGCGATCGGCGAACCGGTCAGCGGCAGGTCGCCGCCGTTGCCGGCCGGCGAGGTGGACGGCGCCGGGCTCTCCCCCGGGGTCGACGGCGACGGCGACTCGGCCGGGGTGGACGGCGAGGGCGACGCCGACGGGGTGGACGGCGACGCCGACGGGCTGGCGGGGGCGGCGGCGAAGCTCGCCGCGGCGTCCGCGGTCACCGTGGCGCCGGCGCTGCCGCCGAGGATCAGCTTCTGCTTCTCGTCCTTGCCGCCGGAGAAGAGGAAGACCCGGCCGAAGGAGACCGAGTCCTGGGCGGAAACGGTCACGGTGACCGAGCCGGGGTCGGTCGCGGTCAGCCAGAACGTCCCGCCGTTGGTGGTCGTGGTGACCGGCTTGCCCTCGGCGTCGACGGCGGTGCCGCCGGAGACCTTCAGCGCGATGTCACCCGCCGGGCCCTTGACGGTGAACGGGCCCGCCTTGCCGCCGACGGTGGCGGTGGCCTTCGCCGGGTCGAGGGTCAGCTCGGCCTTCGGCTCCGGCTGGTCGGTCGCGTTCGCCACCAGGTAGTCGTGGATCTTCTTGATCACGCCGTACTCGGCGGGGTCGCCCAGGCCCTGCTCCCAGCCGCCCAGCTTGACGCCGTCACTGAAGTGCCAGACGGCGGTCTGGGTGCCGAAGTAGAGCAGGGTGTCGCGCCGCTTGTCGGCCAGCCCGGCCGGCAGCTCCGCCTCGGCCGCCTTGAGCAGCGCCGGCACGTCGGCGTTCGGGTAGCCGTGGGTGAGCACCCACTGCACCTTGCCAAGGTTCTTGACCTCCGACTCGCCCCAGGTGCCCTCGGTGTACTCACCGTCGCGGGCCACCGGGGTGTGGAAGTCGATGCAGAAGACCGGCACCGTGCCGTCCTTGAGCTCCAGCGCGAGCGCCGAGGTCGACAGCTTCTGCTTGTCGAGCTTCAACACGACGCCGGTGCCCTTCACCGCGCGCGCCACGCCGGTCGTCGGTGCCTCGGCGGCGGCCGGAGCGGCCGAGCCGAGCACCATCGCGCTGCCGGCGACGAGCGCCGCGGCGATCCCGGCCCAGCGTCGTCCCAGTTGTCCGAACATCAAACTCGTACACCTCTCCCCAGGGGTGGGCCCGCATCCGGCGGGCCTGCACAGGTCGCCGTTCTCGCGGGGTTTCGCACCACCCGCACGCGAGAAACGCGACGGGGAATTATGCGACACGAGTTGATCTCTTGTCAGCCCCTGGGGTCGTTCGGTCCGGTAGTTCCGATTTGGCCGGACGTCACACCAGTCGGCGGTCCGCCGCCCACCGGGAGAGCTCGTACCGGTTGGACATCTGGAGCTTGCGCAGCACGTTGGACACGTGCGTCTCGACCGTCTTGATCGAGATGAACAGCTCCTTCGCGATCTCCTTGTACGCGTACCCCCGGGCCAGCAGGCGCAGCACCTCCCGCTCCCGGTTGGTGAGCTGGTCCAGCTCCGGGTCGGCGACCGGCGCGTCCGGGCGGGCCGCGAAGGCGTCCAGCACGAACCCGGCCAGCCGCGGGCTGAACACGGCGTCGCCGTCGGCCACCCGGCGGATCGCGGCGGTCAGCTCGTCCGACGAGATGGTCTTGGTGACGTAGCCCCGGGCGCCGGCCCGGATCAGCCCGATCACGTCCTCGGCGGCGTCGGACACGCTCAGCGCCAGGAACTTCACCTGCGGATGGGTACGCCGCATCGCATCCAGCACCGCCCGGCCGCCCCCGTCGGGCATGTGCACGTCGAGCAGCACCACGTCGGGCTGGGTGGCGGCGATCCGGGTGACCGCCTCGGCCACCGTGCTGGCCTCCCCGACCACCTCGACGTGCCCGCCCAGCTCGGCCCGTACGCCCGCCCGGAACATGGCGTGGTCGTCGACGAGGAAGACCCGCAGCCGCTCCACCCGGGCGTCCGCGCCCTCGACCGGTTCCATCGACTGCTCCGCCATGGTCACTTGTCCCTCTCCGCCGTGGAGCCGTTGCCGGTGATCGGCAGGATCAGCCGGACCTCGGTTCCCTCTCCCGGCCCGGACCGGATCTCCGCCCGGCCGCCGTGCCGCTTCATCCGCCCGACGATCGACCCCCGTACGCCGTGCCGGTGGTCCTCCACCGTATCCGGGTCGAAGCCCTTGCCCCGGTCCCGGACGAAGACGCTCACCTGCTCCGGCTCGACCTCGGCGTAGAGCGACACGGTCTGCACCCCGGCGTGCCGGGCCGCGTTGACCAGCGCCTCGCGGGCCGCGGCCACCAGCGCGCCGACCCGCTCGTCGGTCTCCCGGTCGCCCACCACCACCGCCTCGACGGTGATCGCGAAGGTGTCCTCCACCTCGGCGGCGGCCTGTTCCAGCGCCGCGGCGAACCGTTCGGTGGGCGAGCCGGTCGGCTTGTAGAGCCAGTTGCGCAGCGAGCGCTCCTGGCCCCGGGCCAGCCGCTGCACCGTCTTGACGTCGGTGGCGTTGCGCTGGATCAGGGCGAGGGTGTGCAGCACCTGGTCGTGCACCATGGCGGCCAGCTCGGCACGCTCCTGCTCGCGGATGCGCCCCTCCCGCTCCGAGCGGAGCTGGTTGTACGTCCGCCACAGCACCGGGGCGGCCACCACACCGACGCCGGCCAGGCCGACCAGCGCGAAAATCACGCCGTTGACCACCGCGTCGAAGTTCTGCACCGGCGAGTAGACCGCCGCCACCCCGATGATGCCGACCGCGACCAGCACCCCGCCGCCGACGAAGCGGAGCACGAAGGCCCGCCGGTCGCTCTCCTCCACCACCGCGCCGAGCCAGGGCACCGGCATCGAGTCGCCCCACTGCCGGCGGCGCTCCGGCGCGGACTGGTGCCAGATCACCCCGGCACCCACCGCGATGATCGCAACCAGCCAACCGGCGGTGCCCGTCGCGCCCACCGAGTCGAAGACCAGCACCTGCACCAGCAGCACGCCGAGCCCGATCAGCACGAACGGCAGCAGCTGGGAGAGGTCCCGCCGGGGCGGCGCGGCGGTGTCACCGGGGCGCAGCGGGACCACCGCCCAGAAGGCGGCGTAGAGCAGCAGCCCCAGGCCGCTGAGGCCGAGCAGGACCATGAAGGCGACCCGTACCCGCAGCACCGGGATGCCGAGGTGGTCGGCGATGCCGGCCGCCACGCCGGCGGCCAGCCGGTGCTCGGGCGCCCGGTAGAGGCGGGGCGGTGGGGTCGTCACGGTGCTGATCGGAGGCTCCCCTGGTCAGGGCCGGCGCGGCGCGGGGGCCGGATCGTCCGGCTCCGGTCCGATCGTCACACGGTGCGACCTCCGCCGACCACGGGGACGCCCCGGACATTCCCGCTCCCCGGATCTCAGGGTGGGGTCAGGGTCGGGTCCGGAGGACGCTCGGGCGTCCGGCGCAGCAGGATCGGAGCATGACCGAGGAAGCTGCCCCGCCGCCCCGCCCGTGGGCGACCGGGCCGGAGAGTCCGCCGCCCACCACCGCCGGCGCGCCGGGCCCGTGGGCGTCGACCCACGGCGGCGACCAGCCGCCACCGCCCGGAGGGTACGCCCCGCCGCCGTTCGGCGGTGCCGGCTTCACCTCCCGGTACGGCCTGGTCCGGCCGCGTGAGGGCCGCTACCTGGCCGGGGTCTGCGCGGCGATCGGCCGGGCCACCAACACCGACCCGGTGCTCTGGCGGGTGATCCTCGCGGTGCTCGGCTTCTTCGGTGGCGTCGGCATCCTGCTCTACATCGCGGCCCTGCTGGTCATCCCCAACGAGGGCGATAGCGGTTCCCCGGTGGAGTCGATGCTCGGCCGGGGCCGGTCCAGCATGTCGCCGGTCACGGTGATCGTGCTGAGCATCCTGGTCGCGGTGAGCTTCGGCTACATCGTCACCGACGCGTTCCGGGCGGTGCTGCTCGGCGCGGCGATCCTCATCGGCGGGGCGCTGCTGCTCAACCGGGACGGTCGCACCCCGCCCGTCGGCCCACCCGTCGGCCCGCCGGCCCCGGCCAGCGCGCCACCCGGTCCGGTGCCCCCGGTCAGCTACCCCGCGCCCGGCCTCTTCACCCCGGCACCGGCGGCCCCGACCGGCCCGGTCACGCCGGCCGCACCGACCGTGCCGCTGCCGGTGACCGTGCCGACGGAGCGGACCGCCGAACTGCCCGCCTGGTCGCCCGCGCTGCCCGGCGCGCGGCCGGACGCCCCGACCGCCGCCTGGCCGGCCGCGCCGACGACCGCCGCGCCCACGCCGGCCCCCTGGCCGTCGGGGTCACCGGCCGCCGAGCCGACCATCCCGGTCCCGGTACCCCCGGTGGGGCCGGCCGCACCCGCCGGCGGCTACCGCCCGCCGTTCGCGCCGCGCGGGCCGTACGCCGGGCCGCCGCAGCCGCCGCCACCCCCGCCGCCCCGGGTGAAGCCGCCGAAGCGGCCGCGCGAACGGTCGGCGCTCGGCGCGGTGACCTTCTCGCTGATCTTCCTCGCCCTGGGCGTGGTGGCCATCCTGGACCTGCTGGGCGTCTTCCCGGTCGGCGCCGCGGCCTACTTCGCGGCGGCGCTCGCCACCATCGGCCTCGGCCTGCTGGTCGGCACCTGGTTCGGGCGGGCCCGCTGGCTGATCGCGCTGGGGCTGGTGACTGCGGCGGCGCTGGGGGTGGCCACGGTGGCCGAGTCCTACGATCGGATCCGGGGCGTGGACGGGAACGTCACCTGGGCTCCCACGGACGTACGCGACCTGGCCACCCGCTACGAGAACAGCTTCGGCGACGCCACCCTGGACCTGCGGGGGATCAACTTCGACAAGCGGACCACGGAGATCACCGTCGTGGTGAACTTCGGCGAGGCGACCATCGTGGTGCCGCCGAACGTCGACGTGACCACCGTGGCCGACGTCAACGCGGGCGACGCTAAGGTCTTCGGCCGGCGCTCGGGCGGGCTGGACGGCAGCTCCCGGGAGGTCACCGACCTCGGCCCGGACGGGGCCGGCGGCGGCACGCTGCGCCTCAACGTCCACGTCAACGCCGGCAACCTGGAGGTGACCCGGTGAGGGTGCACCGCACGGATCTCGTCTCGCTCGCCTTCGGGCTGCTCTTCCTCGGACTCTCCGTCTGGTGGCTGCTCGCCCAGATCCTCGGCCTCGCCCTGCCCCCGGTGGGCTGGTTCCTGGCCGGCGCGCTGGTGGTGATCGGGCTGCTCGGCCTGGTCGGGGCGCTGCGGTCGGGCCGGCACGAGCACGAGCCCATGCCGGCCTCCGGGGCGACGCCGGCCGGGCCCGAGGCGTCCGCCACCGGCTGGCCGGACCCGCCGGCCGGCCCCCGGGACACCGCCGACGACGCCTTCCCCGGCCCGGGTGACCCCAGGTCCGCCGACCGGGAGACGACGAAGGTGTTCGCCGGGCCGGAGGCGATCGGAGGCGGGTACCGGCGGGACGACGAGGCGACGCTCGTCCGCCCGGCCGACGCCCCGGACGCCGAGCGGGAGACGGCCGAGGCCCCCTACCCCGCCGCCGGTGCGGACGAGGACGCACTCACCCGCCCGCCGGCGACCACGCAGGAGCGGTTCGCCGCGGAGCAGACGGCCGAGGTCCGGTTCGCCGGTCCGGACCCCGCCGACGACCGGTCGGCCGTCGGCGCCGCGTCCGGTACGCCCGAGCTGCCCGCCGGAGCGGACCCGACCTGGCCGGCCGGACCGGACACCGCGGACATCCGGCTCGCCGGCCCGGACCAGTCCACGGCGCCGGTGTGGGGGCCGGACGGCACCGCCGACCGGACCGCCGAGGCACGGACCCGGGCCATCGGCCCGGCCGGGGACGCGGACGAATGGCCCACGACGGCGGTCAGCGACCGGCCCGCCGAGGCGGTCGAGGACCGGCCCGCCGACGCGCCGGACGACTCGCCCCACTGGTCGCCCGTCGCACCGGTCAGCGGCCCGCCCGCCGGGGAACGCCGGTCACGCGACTGACCGCGGCGGTGCGCTCGCCGTCGACGGGCTCGTATGCTGGCCGGTGGAGATCCCGCCTCCGCCGGCCGGCCCGCGCCGCCGGGCCTCGTCCGCGGCCGAGCCGACCCGGTCACCGGTCCCGTCCGGGGGCCGAGCGGTCCAGGTCGCCCGTGGCGGTCCCGCCGCGACAGCCCGTCTCTACCTCGTCAGGAGCCCGTCCGACATGACCCAGTCCCCCGCCGAGCGCACCCCCGGCCGGTCCGGTCCGGTCCGCATCGGCGAGCGCGCCGCCCGTACCCTCGTCACCGAGCTGGCCCGGCGTAACGACCCGAAGGCCGCCCTCCTGGTCGGCGCCTCCCCGGATTCCGCGGTGCTCGCCGCGGCGGTCGACGCGCTGCTGCCCGGCGACACGCTCACCGTCGTCCCGGCCGAGACGGCCCGCGCCGGCGCGCTGCGCGAGCACGTGACGGCCCAGGGTCGCTGGGTCGCCGACCGGGTACGCGTCGTCGACTCCCTCGCCGAGGCGGACGCCGCCGAGGTGGTCATCGCCGCCGAGCCGTTGGCCGGCACCGCCGAGCAGGCCCGGACGACCATCGACGGCCTGGCCAAGTACCTCAGCGAGGGTTCGGTGCTGAGCGTGGCCGCGCCGGTGTTCCGCACCGAGGGCGCCGCCGCCGAGCTGGACCGGCAGGGCGTGCTGCACGGCGTCGGCACCGACCTGGTGCTGCGCAACTCGCCGCCGGTACGAGTGCACCACCTGCGGTTCACCCCGGCCAGCCCCGCGCTCGCCGCCCGGCTGGCCCCGGCCCACCGGCCCTCCAGCGTGCCGCTGACCCGTGGCATGCACATCGACTCCAACGGCGTCGCGGCGGCGGGTATCGCCCTCGGGCTGGCCGCGGTGGCCCGCGTGGTGCGCCCCAAGTCCAAGCTGTGGCTGCTGCCGGCGCTGGCGGCCGGCCCGGTGGCCGCGTTCTTCCGGGACCCGGAGCGGGACGTGCCGGAGGACCCGTCGGCCGTGGTCGCGGCCGCCGACGGCCGGGTCCTGTCGGTGCAGCGGCTGCACGACGAGCGCTTCGGCGACGGCGAGTGGCTGCGCGTCGCGGTCTTCCTGTCGGTGCTGGACGTGCACGTCAACCGCGCGCCGGTGCCCGGCAAGGTGGTCGACTACTTCGTCGCCGACGGCGGCTTCGTCAACGCGATGAAGCCGGACGCCGAGCACAACGTGGCCGCGTACACGGTGCTGGACACCGACCACGGCACGGTGGTGGTGGCGCAGCGCACCGGCCTGATCGCCCGGCGGATCGTGCAGCGGGCGCCGATCGGCGCGCTGCTGGCGCGGGGCGAGCGCTTCGGCCTGATCCGGTTCGGCTCGCGCACCGACGTCTACCTGCCGGCGGACGCGGCGGAGCCGCTGGTCGGGCCGGGCGACAAGGTGGTCGGCGGGTCCACGGTCATCGCCCGCTGGCGCTGACGAACGCCAGAAGGGGCGCCGCGGTCGCGGCGCCCCTTCTGCGTACGTGCGGGTGGATCAGGCGGTGCGGCGCTGGTGCAGCCAGAGCAGCGGACCGCTGACCAGGTAACCCACCACCACCAGGGCGAAGGTGAGCCGGACGTCGACCAGCGCGCCGATCACCGGGGCCAGCCAGAGCCACGGCGGCAGCTTGAGCAGCCGGGCGAGCTTGGCGTACGGGAAGCTGGAGACCATCGCGAAGGCCAGCAGCGCCACCCCGGCGATCTGCACCACGGCGGGCAACGGCAGGCCGATGGCGACCGTGAGGGCGAGCACCGCCGCCGCCATGGTCGTCGGCACCCCGCAGAAGAACCGGCCGTCCTTCGGCGAGACGTTGAACCGGGCGAGCCGGATCGCGGCGCAGGCCGCGACGAGGGCCGCGGCCACCGCGGCGGCCGCGGTGGGAGCCGACCCGGCCAGCGAGGCGTAGACCACCACGGGGGCGGCCAGGCCGAACGAGCACATGTCGGCCAGCGAGTCCATCTGGGCGCCGAACGGGCTGGCCACGCCGAGCTTGCGGGCGAGCGCACCGTCGAGGCCGTCGAAGACGACGCAGGCGATGAGCAGGAGCGCCGCGACCCGGGCCTCGCCGGCCATGGCCACGAAGATGGCGTTGATGCCGAGCATCAGGCTCGCCAGGGTGCAGGCGTTGACCAGCGCGAACTTCATCCGGCGCGACGCGGTGCGCTCGCCGGGGAGCAGCGGGATCGACATCGCCGACGAGTCGTCGTCCACCGACGAGGCGGGGGCGAGCGCCGGGCTGACCGGCATGACCGCCTCGATCTCGGCACGCCGGGTGCGGTCGAAGCCGTACCGGCGGGGCCGGTCGAGGAGGTGCTCGGGGGCCATCAGATCGGTGCCGGTACGGGCGTCGCCGTCGCGACGGCCCACCCGGACCAGCAGCACCTGGCGGGCGAACGTGCTGCTGCGGCGCAACCGGCCCGCCCAGCGACGCCCTGCGGGGCGCGGACTGTCAGTCGTACGACGCCGGCGCCATAGGGCTCTCGGCACGTTTCCTCCATCACCGGATCGGCTGACCGCCCACGGGGGCGGGTGTCCGGCTGTCTCGTGCCGGACCGCTCTTGGCCCGGCAGCCCGTTCAAGCGGAGTACACCATTGCACAGGAAGTGGCGGTTGGCGATAGCTGCCGGCGGTACTTATATCTCCGATAACCGCGCGAACCGCTCTATCATTCCCATCTCGGGCTCCATCGCCCTTTTTCTCCGCCAACCTCGCTTACGACTGTACCGGAGCACCCCACCATCGGCCCGGTGAGCGGGTGCTACCTCCCCCGCCGTCCGGTTGCCAGGGCGGCGACCTCGGTCAGCGACAGCTTCTCGACCTGCGCGGACGTGAACCAGCCCGCCTCCGCGGTGGACCCGCCGGCCAGCTCGGTCACCACCGGCTCGGTGGGCGCGGCGACCAGTACCCGGTAGACCACCCGGACGGCGTGCCAGTCCAGCGGGCGACCCTCCGGGCCGAGCGCCGCCGGGTTGTGCAGATTGTCGACGGTCAACAGGTCGACAACCGTCCCGAGCTGCCCGGACTCCTCCACCAGCTCGCGCAGCAGCCCGGCCGCCGGCTGCTCGCCGTGATCCGTGCCACCCCCGGGCAGGTGCCACCGACCGGCGCCCGGGTAGCCGGGGGCGATCCGGGTCAGCAGGATCCGCCCCGCCGGGTCGGTGACCAACCCGTACGCGGCGAAGCGCTGCCGCCGGTCGGGGGGCGGCGCGGCCGGCCCGGCCGGCAGTGCGCCGGGCAGGTCGGCCGGCAGGGGCGAGACGGGAACGCCGAGCAGCTCGGCGGTGAACGGCATCAGCGGCAGCGCCGCCGCCTCGTCCGGCGTGCACCAGGCCAGCTCGTCGCTGCCGCCAGCCGGCTCGGGGCGGAGTTCGCCGCCGCGGCGCGCGACGTCGAAGACCAGCCGGTCGGTGTGAACGGCGACGCCCTCGGCACGGAAGGTGGTGACGTCGGCCAGGGCCGCCCGCACCCCGGTCACCTCGACGGGCAGCCCGGTCTCCTCGGCGAACTCGCGGACCACCGCCCGCGCCGGATGCTCCGCGTGCTCGATGCCACCCCCCGGCAGCTGCCACACCCCCGGAAAGGGACAGGACGCCGCCCCCCGAGCCAGCAACACCCGCCCCGAGGCCTCCCGCAACACCCCGTACGCCGCCACCCGTCGCCGCCGCTCCAACCCCACCACTCCCCCACCGTCCCGACCGTCAACCCCGTCGATCATGAGGTTAACGGCAGTCGGGGGCCGGAATCAGGCGGTCAACTTCATGATCGACGCTGCGATGCCGGGGGGTGGGTGGGGGTGTGGGGGGGTCAGGTGAGGCGGGCGGCTTGGACGGCTTCGGCGGTGACCTCGGTGAGGTGGTCGGTGGGAAGGGCGCCCAGTTCCTCGCGGGCGAACCAGCGGGCCTCGCAGGTGGAGCCGCCGACGTCGGCGACGGTGGGCGGGGCGGGCTGGTCGACCACCACCCGGTAGAAGGCACGCACCCCGTGCCAGTCGATCGGGTAGCCCTCGGGGCCGAGCGAGGCGGCGTCCCGGTGGCTGGCCACGCCGAGCAGCTCGACCAGGCGGCCGGTCTGGCCGGTCTCCTCCACCAGCTCCCGGATCAGCGCGGCGCCGGGCTGCTCGCCGTAGTCGGTGCCACCGCCGGGCAGGTGCCAGCAGCCGGCCCCCGGGTACCCGTCGGAGACCCGGGTCAGCAGCACCCGGTCGTCGGGGTCGGTCACCACCGCGTACGCGGCGAAGCGCTGCGCCCGGTGCAGGCCGTCCGGGCCGGGGACGGCGTAGAAGGAGGGGAACTCCGGCGGCTCGTCCGGGACGATGTCGGCGGAGGAGGCGGGCAGGCCGAGGGCGCGCGCGGTGAACGAGCGCAGCGGCAGCTCGCGGGCCTCGGCGAGGGTGTACCAGCGGGCCAGGTCGGTGGGGCGCTCGACCCGGTCGGCCAGGGTGCCGCCGCGTACCGCGACCCGGTAGAGCAGGCGATCGGTGTGGATGGTGATGCCCCGCTCGGGCAGCGCCCGCATGTCGGCGAGGACGTCCGCCAGGCCGGAGACGGCGACCGAGAGGCCGGTCTCGGCGGCGGTCTCCCGGACGACGGTGTGCATCGGGTCCTCGCCGTGGTCGACCGCCCCACCGGGCAGGGACCACACGCCGGGAGTGCCGGAGCGCTCCGATGCGCGGACCAGCAACACTCGGCCGACTGAATCAGCACAGACTGCGTATGCCGCGATCCTGCGGAGCGGCTCCAGCAAGGTGGTCACGGAGCCAAATTCTCCCCGCCCGTGGTCACCTGGATCGAAAAGAGTCAGATTCCTGACTCATGACTGGCAGGTCAGGGATCGGTCAGGGTAAGGATCCGGGCGGTCACCGAGGTCGCCCGGCCGCCCGGCGCGGACCGTGGAGACATGACCTCGACAAGCACCCCCCAGGCCCCGTACAAGCAACTCCGCCGACCCACCACCGACCGGATGGTGGCCGGCGTCGCCAGCGGCCTCGGCCGCTACTTCGCCGTCGACCCCACCCTGGTCCGGGTGATCTTCGCCGTCGCGACCCTGCTCACCGGCGGGGTGGCCGCGCTGGCGTACCCGATCATGTGGTTCCTGATGCCCGAGGAGCCGGCGGGCGCGCCCGCCTGGCCGCACCCGACGGGCGCCGCGCCGCACGGCACGCCGCCCACCCCGGGGTACGTCCCGCAGCCGGCCCCGACCACCCGGCCCGAGCCGCCGACGGTCGTGCAGCCGACCTACCCGCCGCAGCAGCCGCCGGCGGCGTGAGCCGGCCGGCTCACTCCCACTCGATGGTGCCCGGCGGCTTGCTGGTCACGTCCAGGACCACCCGGTTGACCTCGGCGACCTCGTTGGTGATCCGGGTGGAGATCCGGGCGACCACCTCGTAGGGCAGCCGGGACCAGTCGGCGGTCATCGCGTCCTCGCTGGAGACCGGGCGCAGCACCACGGGATGCCCGTAGCTGCGCCCGTCACCCTGTACGCCGACGCTGCGCACGTCGGCCAGGAGGACCACCGGGAATTGCCAGACGCCCCGGTCCAGCCCGGCGGCGGTGAGCTCCTCGCGGGCGATCAGGTCCGCCTGGCGGAGCAGGTCCAGCCGCTCCCGGTCGACCGCGCCGATGATCCGGATGGCCAGGCCCGGGCCCGGGAACGGGTGCCGCCAGACCATCGCCTCGGGCAGGCCGAGCTGCAGGCCGAGCGCCCGCACCTCGTCCTTGAACAGCGTGCGCAGCGGCTCGACCAGGGCGAACTTCAGGTCCTCCGGCAGGCCGCCGACGTTGTGGTGGCTCTTGATGTTGGCGGTGCCGGTGCCGCCGCCGGACTCCACCACGTCGGGGTAGAGGGTGCCCTGGACCAGGAATTCGACGTCGCCGTGGGAGGCGATCTCGCGGGCGGCGGCCTCGAAGACCCGGATGAACTCCCGGCCGATGATCTTGCGCTTCTGCTCCGGGTCGGTGACCCCGGCCAGCGCGCCGAGGAACCGCTCCTGCGCGTCGACCACCTTGAGCTTGATGCCGGTGGCCGCGACGTAGTCCTTCTCCACCTGCTCGGCCTCGCCGGCCCGCAGCAGGCCGTGGTCGACGAAGACGCAGGTGAGCTGGTCACCGACGGCCTTGTGCACCAGCGCCGCGGCGACCGCGGAGTCCACGCCGCCGCTCAGGCCGCAGATGACCTCCTTGTCGCCGACCTGCTCGCGGATCCGGGCGACCTGCTCGTCGATGATGTTCTCGGGGGTCCAGGTGGGCTCGATACCGGCGATGTCGTACAGGAAGCGGGTCAGCATCTCCTGGCCGTGCGCGGTGTGCCCGACCTCCGGGTGGAACTGCACGCCGGCCCGGCGGCCGGCCAGGTCCTCGAAGGCGGCGACCGGGGCGCCGGCCGACTCGGCGGTCACCGTGAAGCCCTCCGGGGCCTCCGTGACGCAGTCGCCGTGGCTCATCCAGACCGGCAGGTCGGCCGGCAGGTCGCGGAGCAGCACACCGGGCTCGAGGAGGCGGGGGCGCAGCGGGGTGCCGCCGTACTCCCGGTTGCCGGTCCTCGCGACCGTGCCGCCGAGCGCCTGGGCCATCGCCTGGAAGCCGTAGCAGATGCCGAAGACCGGGACACCGGAGTCGAACATCCCGGCGTCGATCTGCGGGGCGTCGGGCGCGTAGACGCTGGACGGACCGCCGGACAGGATGATCGCGGCCGGGTCCTTCGCCAGCATCTCGGCGACCGGCATCGAATGCGGGACGATCTCCGAGTAGACCTTCGCCTCGCGCACCCGGCGCGCGATGAGCTGGGCGTACTGGGCTCCGAAGTCCACCACGAGGACGGGGCGAGGCGTGCTCATGTGCAGAAAGCCTACCGACCGTCACGCCGACGCCCGGCACGGGCCACACTCCCCGCGCGCCGTGTCACCCCCGGTCGCCGCACCCGCCGCTCCGGTCCGCCGTCACGACGCCCGCGGCCGGCTAGCCGCGTAGCGCGCCGGGAGCGTCCGCCGGCACCGCCGGGCGGTACGGGGCCACCGGCTGGACCCGGGTGTACGCCGAGCCGAGCGGCGGGCGGGGGTCGTCCTGGCCCCTGTTCGGCCAGAAGGACATCGCCCGCTCGGCCTGGGCGGTGATCGTCAGCGAGGGGTTCACGCCGAGGTTGGCCGAGACCGCTGCGCCGTCCACCACGTGCAGCCCCGGGTGGCCGTAGACCCGGTGCCACGGGTCGACCACCCCGTCGGCCGGGGACGCCCCGATCACCGCCCCGCCGAGGATGTGCGCGGTCATCGGGATGTTGAACGGCTCGGTCAGCGCGCCGCCCGGCGTACCGCCGATCTGCTCGGCGAGCAGCCGGACCGCTCGGTTGCCGGCCGGGATCCAGGTCGGGTTGGGCGCGCCGTGCCCCGGGCCGGTGACCAGCCGCCGGCCGAACGGGCCGCGCCGGAAGCGGGTGGTCAGCGAGTTGTCCACCGACTGCATGACCAGGGCGATCACCGTGCGCTCCGACCAGCCGCGTACCGACAGCATCCGGGCCGCCAGCGCGGGGTGCCGGACGATGCTGCCCAGCCAGCGCCGGACCCGGCGGGGCCCGCCGTCGACCAGCAGCGACTGGAGCAGCCCCATCGCGTTCGAGCCCCGGCCGTAGCGGACCGGCTCGATGTGGGTCTGCGGATCGGGATGGAACGAGCTGGTGATCGCCACCCCCTCGGTGAAGTCCAGCCGCTCGGCGCGGGCCCGCTGGCGGGGCACCGAGGCGCCGAGGATGGCCTCGGAGTTGGTCCGGGTCAGCTCGCCGAGACGCTCGGAGAGGCCGGGCAGCGCCCCGGTCGCCTTCATCTCGTGCAGCAGCCGCTGGGTGCCCAACGCCCCGGCGGCGAGCACCACCTGGTCGGCGTGGATCACCCGCCGACGCCGCCGCAGCCAGGCGCCCGTGCGCTCGGTGTGCACCTCGTACCCGCCGCCGGGCGCGGGGCGCACGGCGGTCACCGTGGTCAGCGGGTGGACGTCGACGCCGAGCCGCTCGGCCAGCCAGAGGTAGTTCTTGACCAGGGTGTTCTTCGCGCCGTGGCGGCACCCGGTCATGCAGGAGCCGCAGTGCGTGCAGCCGGTGCGCTCCGGGCCGACGCCGCCGAAGTACGGGTCGGACACCCGCTGCCCGGGGCGGCCGATGTGCACGCCCACCGGGGTGGCGTGGAAGGTGTGCCCCACCCCCATCCGCTCGGCGACGGCGCGCATCGCCCGGTCCGCGCCGGTCTCGACCGGGTACGTGGTGACGCCGAGCATCCGCTTCGCCTGGTCGTAGTGGCGGGCCAGCTCGTCGCGCCAGTCGGTGATGCCCCGCCACTGCGGATCCTCGTAGAAGGCGTCCAGCGGCTCGTAGAGCGTGTTGGCGTAGACCAGCGAGCCGCCGCCCACCCCCGCCCCGGAGAGCACCATGACCCCGCCGCCGGCCTTCCGGTCGGCCGGACGGAGCAGCGTGATCCGTTGCAGGCCGTAGCAGCCGAGCTTCGGCGCCCAGAGGAAGCGCCGGGCCCGCCAGGAGGTCTGCGGGAACTCGTCGTCGGCGAACCGCCGGCCGGCCTCCAGCACGCCGACGGTGTAACCCTTCTCGGCCAGCCGGAGCGCGGCGACGCTGCCGCCGAAGCCGGACCCGATGACGACCACGTCGTACCGCATGAACGCATCATTACCGCTGAGTAGCCATCGCGCCAGCGCCAGTTTTCAGGCGATCATGATCGCGTCAGCCGATCCGTCAGGCCGCGCCCGCAACTCGGGACCCCCGTCGGAACGTTGTCCTTCAGGGGGTGCCGCGCATGGCTCACGAGACAGGGGCGCGACGACCGCGCCGGGTGCTGCTGCTGGCCGCCCTCGCCGCCGTCGTCCTGGTCGCCGCCGGGGCCGTGGTGGTCACCCGGCTGGTCGCCGACGACGGGCCGCAGCGCCGGCCGGGGCCGGTCGGCACCACCGCCACCGCCGCACCGAGCGGCACCGCCCAACCCGGCCCGACCGCCCCGCTCGGGGCCGGCATCACCGGCCCGCTCAACCTGCTGCTGGTCGGAGTGGACACCCGGGTCAGCGTCCCCGGGTGGGAGCCGCACGGCGACTCGGTACTGGTGCTGCACGTGCCGGCGGGGCTGGACCGGGCGTACCTCTTCTCCCTCCCCCGCGACCTGCTGGTGGACATCCCGGCCTTCCCCAAGGCGGGCTACCGGGGCGGGAAGACCAAGCTCACCCACGCGATGAGCTACGGCAGCCGGGTGCCGGGCAAGCCCAAGGAGCCCAGCGCCGCCCAAGGGTACGAGCTGATGCGCAGCACCGTCAGCGGCTACACCGGGCTGCGCTTCGACGCCGGCGCGGTGATCACCTTCGGCGGCTTCGACAAGCTGGTGGACACCCTGGGCGGGGTGGACCTCTACGTCGACGAGCGGGTGGTGTCGCTGCACCGCCGGCCGGACGGCAAGCACCGCGACCCGGCGCCCCGCGGGGGCGGCTACGTCGGGCCGCAGATGGTCTACGAGAAGGGCGAGCGGCACCTCAACGGCTGGCAGGCGCTGGACTACGCCCGCCAGCGCTACATCCCCGGCGGCGACTACGCCCGGCAGCGCCACCACCAGCAGCTGCTCCGCGCGCTCACCGCCAAGATCCTGGGCGATAACCTGGCCCGCCAGCCGGACCGGGTCGAGCAGGTGGTCGGCGCGCTCGGCGACACCCTGATCTACGCCGGCGGTCCGCGCATCGTCGACCTCGCGTACGCCCTCGGCGGGCTGACCGTCGACCGGTTCACCCTGGTCGCGCTCCCCGGCAGTGGGGTAGGCAAGGGCCGCGCGTACCGGGGTGAGGAGCTCAAGCCGGTCGGCCGGCAGTTCCTCACCGCGCTCAAGGCCGGCGACGCCGAGAAGTTCCTCGCCGCCCACCCCGAGCTGCGGGTGAAGAACTAGAGACGCTTGGGGGTCGGCGGTCGGTCGGTGCCGCGCAGCCAGGCGTCGAAGAGCCTGTCCAGCTGCTTGCCGGAGACCCGCTCGGCGAGCGCGACGAACTCGGCGGTGGTGGCGTTGCCGTTGCGCTTCTCCGCCGCCCAGGTCTTCAGGATCCGGAAGAACGCCGGGTCGCCGACGGCCACCCGCAGCGCGTGCACGGTCATCCCGCCCCGCTGGTAGACCGACTCGCTGAACAGGTTCGCCCGGCCCGGGTCGGCCGGCGGCGTCTGCCAGAGACGGCTGGACGAACCGGCGTACCGCCGGTCGAAGGCCGCCTGGGCGGTGCCGGTGCCCCGGTGCTCGGCCCAGAGCCACTCGGCGTACGTGGCGAGGCCCTCGTTGAGCCAGATGTCCTGCCACTTCGCCAGCGAGACGCTGTTGCCGAACCACTGGTGGGCCAGCTCGTGGGCGACCACGCCGGTGTTCTCGCCGCCCCGGAAGAAGCCCGCCCCGTAGACCGGGCGGCTCTGCGTCTCCAGCGCGTACCGGATCCGGTCGTCGGCGACCACCACCCCGCCGTACGCGGCGAACGGGTACGGCCCGAAGACGCTCTCCAGGTAGTCGGCGACCTCGGTGGTGCGGGCCATCGACGCGTCGGCGGCCCCCTTGCCCAGCGCGCTGCTGACCGCGCTGAACACCGGCCGTCCCTTGTGCTCGCCGGTCGTCACCCGGTAGTCACCGATCACGACGGTGCTCAGGTAACTGGCCATCGGGGCGGCCTCGGACCACTTCCAGGTGGTCCAGCCGTCGGCGTCCGAGCGCCCCTTCGGCACCCCGTTGCTGACCGCGGTCAGCCCCTTCGGGACGGTGATCTCGATGTCGTAGGTCGCCTTGTCCAAGGGGTGGTCATTGACCGGGAACCAGGTGCTCGCCGACTCCGGCTGGCCCAGGGCGATCGCGCCGTCCGTGGTGTGCAGCCAGCCGCCCTCGCCGAGCACCTCGGTGCGCAGCGGCTCCGGCTTGCCCTCGTAGCTGATCTCGGCGGTGAAGCCGTTGCCGGCGGTGAGCCCGGCGGCCGGGGTGACCACCAGCTCGTCGGCCTCGCGCGCGTGGCGGGCCGGCGCACCGTCCACCGTCACCTTCCGCACGGTCAGCCCGGCCAGGTCCAGGTGGAACGCGGACAGGTCGGCGGTGGCCGTGGCCTGCACGGTGGCGGTGCCGGTGAGCCGGTCGGTCGCCGGGTCGTAGCGGACCTTGACCGCGTACCGCCCGACGTCGTACCCGCCGTTGCCGTAGCTGGGGAAGTAGGCGTCGCCGACGCCGGCGGCGCCCGGGGTGAACTGCCGCCCGGCCGTCGGGGACGGCGCCCCGGCCGGCGTCCGCTGCGGCTCCGGCTCCGGGTCGGCGCCGCAGCCGGCGAGCCCGAGGGCCGCCACCGTCACCAGACCGACGCCCCGCCGCATCCACGCCATGGCCTCCGCCACCTCCCCGTGCCGTCGGCGGCAGCCTACCGACCGGCGGTCACCTGCGGGTCACGGCAGGGCGGGGGCGACGCCGCCGGCCAGCCAGGCGTCCAGGAGCGGGCGCAGCGGGCGGCCGGCGACCTGCTCGGCGTACGTGACGAAGTCGGCGGTGGTGGCGACGGCGTCGCGCCGCTGCCCGGTCCAGCCGCGCAGCAGGCCGAAGAACGTCTCGTCGCCGACGGTCCGGCGCAGCGCGTGCACCGCCAGGGCGCCCCGCTGGTAGACCCCGTCGCCGAACATCGCGGCCCGGCCGGGGTCGACCGCCGGGTGGGACCAGTCGGTGGCGGCGTACCGCCGCTCGAAGGCCCGCTGCGCGGTCGGGCCGCCGTCGTGCTCCGCCCAGAGCCATTCGGCGTACGTGGCGAAGCCCTCGTTGAGCCAGATGTCCTGCCACCTCGCCAGCGAGACGCTGTTGCCGAACCACTGGTGGGCCAGCTCGTGGACCACCACCGACAGGTTCGGCCGGCCGCCCCGGAAGAAGCCCGGACCGTAGACCGGGCGGGACTGGGTCTCCAGCGCGTACCCGATCCGGCTGTCGGTGACCACGATGCCGCCGTAGGAGTCGAACGGGTACGGCCCGAACCGGCTGGCCAGGAAGTCCGCCAGCTCACCGGTGCGGGCCAGCGAGGACGCCTCCGGCCCGGTCCGCGGCAGGCCGGCCGGCACCGCCGTGACCATCGGCTTGCCGGCGTGGGTGCCGGTCTCGACCCGGTAGTCGCCGATCACCAGCGTGGTCAGGTAGCTGGCCATCGGCGCGCGCTCGGCCCACCGCCAGGTGGTCCAGCCGTCGGCGCTGGTCCGTTCCCCCGGCACCCCGTTGCTCAGCGCGGCCAGCCCGTCGGGAACCGTCACCTCGATGTCGTAGGTGGCCTTGTCGGACGGGTGGTCGTTGACCGGGAACCAGGTGGCCGCCGACTCCGGCTGGCCCAGCGCGATCGCGCCGTCGGCGGTGTGCAGGAAGCCGCCGCTGCCCAGCTCGCCGTCGGGCAGGGCGGTCGGCACGCCGGCGTACTCGACCTCGACCGTGAACCCGGTGCCGCGCGGCAGCCCGCGCGGCGGCGTGACCATCAGCTCGGCACCGTCGCGGCGGTACCTGGCCGCCGCCCCGGAGACGGTCACCTGGGAGACGTCCAACCCGACCAGGTCCAGGTTGAACCGGGACAGCGCGGCGGTGGCGGTGGCGGTGACGGTGGCCCGGCCGGTCAACCGGTCGGCCGCCGGGTCGTAGCGCACCCGCAGCCGGTAGCCGGAGACGTCGTACCCGCCGTTGCCGCGACCGGGGACGTACGGGTCGCCGGCGTCGGCGGCACCGGGCCGGAAGGGGCTGCGGTCGTCGCGCTGGGACGGGCAGCCGGAGGTCGCGAGGGTCGTCGCCGCCAGGACGACGGCGAGAGCGGACCTGAGCCGGATACGACGCACCGGCCGAGCCTAAACGGCGCGACCGGTGCGTCGGGGCGATTTGTCCGGGTCAGCGGTCCAGGACCAGGCCGACCTTCTGGAACTCCTTGAGGTCGCGGTAGCCGCACTTGGCCATGGCGCGGCGCAGCCCGCCGAAGAGGTTGAGCTGGCCGTCCGGCTCGTCGGCCGGGCCGAAGAGCAGCTGCTCCATCGAGCCCAGCGGCTCCCCGGCGACCTCGAACGCGCCGCGCGGCAGCGACGGGTGGCTGGCGGCCGAGTGCCACCAGGCGCCACCGGCCGGCGCCTCCTCGCAGAGCGACAGCGCCTCGCCCAGCATCACCGCGTCCGCACCGCACCCCAGCGCCTTGGCGATGTCGCCGGAGGTCTGGATGTCGCCGTCGGCGATCAGGTGCACGTACCGGCCACCGGTCTCGTCCAGGTAGTCGCGGCGGGCCGCGGCGGCGTCGGCGATCGCGGTGGCCATCGGCACCCGGATGCCCAGCACCGACTCGGTGGTGGACCAGTCGTCGCCGCCGATGCCGACGATCACGCCGGCCGCGCCGGTGCGCATCAGGTGCAGCGCCGTCTTGTAGTCGGTGCAGCCGCCCACCACGACCGGCAGGTCGAGGTCGGCGATGAACTCCTTGAGGTTCAGCGGCTCGTCGGTGGTCGAGACGTGCTCGGCCGAGACGATGGTGCCCTGGATGACCAGGATGTCGACGCCGGCGTCGAGGATCACCGGGGCCAGCGCCAGGGTGTGCTGCGGGGAGACCCGGACGGCCACCGTGCCGCCGCCGGCGCGCAGCTCGCGCACCCGCTCGGCGATCAGGTCGGGGCGGATCGGCTCGGCGTAGACCTCCTGGAGCCGCTTGGTCGCCCGGGCGTCCTCGCCGAGACCGGCCAGCTCCTCCAGGACCTTGGTCGGGTTCTCGTACCGGGTCCAGAGGCCCTCGACGTTGAGTACGCCGAGCCCGCCGAGCTGGCCGAGCCGCACCGCGGTGGCCGGGCTCATCGTGGCGTCCGACGGGTGCCCGACGCAGGGGATGCCGAACTGGTACGCGTCGAGCTGCCAGCCGGTGGAGACGTCGTCGACGTCCCGGGTCCGGCGGCTCGGCACGATGGCGATGTCGTCCAGGTGGTAGCCGCGCTGCGCGGTCTTGCCCAGCCCGATCTCGACCACGTCACGCATGGGGGACTCCAGGTGGTTGGGGGTGATGGTCAGCGGGAGTGGTAGTTGGGCGCCTCGACGGTCATCTGGATGTCGTGCGGGTGGCTCTCCTTGAGCCCCGCCGCCGTGATCCGGATGAGCTGGCCGCGGCGGTGCAGCTCGGGGATGCTCTCCGCGCCGACGTACCCCATCGCGGCGCGCAGCCCACCGATGAGCTGGTGGGCGACCGCGGAGAGCGGCCCCCGGTAGGGCACCTGGCCCTCGACGCCCTCGGGGACGAGCTTGTCCTCGGCAAGCACGTCCTGCTGGAAGTAGCGGTCCTTGGAGTAGGACTTGCCCTGGCCGCGGGACTGCATCGCGCCGAGCGAGCCCATCCCCCGGTACGCCTTGTACTGCTTGCCGTTGATGAAGATCAGCTCGCCGGGGCTCTCCTCGCAGCCGGCCAGCAGGCTGCCGAGCATCACCGTGTCGGCGCCGGCGACCAGGGCCTTGGCGATGTCGCCGGAGTACTGGATGCCGCCGTCGCCGATCACCGGGACGCCCGCCGGCCGCGCGGCCCGCGCGGCCTCCATGATCGCGGTGATCTGCGGTACGCCCACTCCGGCGACGATCCGGGTGGTGCAGATCGCGCCCGGGCCGACCCCCACCTTGACGCCGTCGGCGCCCGCGTCGACCAGCGCCTTCGCCCCGGCGTACGTGGCGACGTTGCCGCCGACGATGTCGATGGTGACGTCCTTCTTGAGCTGACGCACCATGTCCAGCACGGCCCGCTGGTGGCCGTGCGCGGTGTCCACGATGATCACGTCGACGCCGGCGTCCACCAGCGTGCGGGCCCGCTTGTACGCGTCGTCGCCCACGCCAACGGCCGCGGCGACCCGGAGCCGGCCGGCGTCGTCCTTGGTGGCGTTCGGGTACTGCTCGCTCTTGGTGAAGTCCTTGACCGTGATCAGCCCGCGCAGCCGGCCGGACCCGTCGACGATCGGCAGCTTCTCCACCTTGTGCCGGCGGAGCAGGTCGAGGGCCTCGTCCTTGCTCACCCCGACCGGCGCGGTGATCAGCGGGGTGCGGGTCATGATCTCGTGGACCGGGGTCTCCGGGGCGGAGACGAACCGCATGTCCCGGTTGGTGACGATGCCGACCAGCTGCCCGTCGCCGTCGACCACCGGCACGCCGGAGATGCGGTAACGGCCGCAGAGCTCGTCGACCTCGCGGAGGGTGTCGTCGGGGCTGGCCGTGACGGGGTTGGTGATCATGCCGGACTCGGAGCGCTTCACCAGGTCGACCTGGAGCGCCTGGTCCTCCAGGGAGAGGTTGCGGTGCAGCACGCCGATGCCGCCCTGGCGGGCCATCGCGATCGCCATCCGCGCCTCGGTGACCGTGTCCATCGCGCTGGAGAGCAGCGGCACGGTCAGCTCGACGTTGCGGGTGAGCCGGGTGCGGGTGTTGACCCGGCTGGGCACCACGTCCGACTCGCCCGGCTGGAGCAGCACGTCGTCGAAGGTCAGGCCGAGCGGCACGACCCGCGCCGAGCCGGCCGGCAGCTCCGGCAGGTGACCACCCCGCTCGCCGCTGTCGGCGCCGCCAGGAAGATCAGTGCTGGGCGAATTCTCCACGATTGCTCTCCTGAGCTGCTCGGACGGGCTTCAGCGAGGGTGGCGCGCGCGGGCACCGGCGCACGCCGGAGTGACGGCGCGTCGTTTCATCGTACCCATTGAGCTGGGCCGCCCCCGGTGGTGCCGCCGCGGGTCGGCGGCGCCACAGGGGCTCCCCGGGGGGACGCGTCCGGCGGGCGTTGGGACTACGGTGAGGGGGTGCACGACGAGCCCATCGACCCGTTCAACGGCGACCCGGCCGATCCGGCTGCTGGCCTGCACGATCCGCGTGAGGACGATCCGCTCGACCCGCTGACCGAGGTCGAGCGCCAGGACGTGCTGGAGGACCTGGCCGACCTGGAGATCTACCAGGCCCTGCTGGCGCCGATCGGGGTGCGCGGGCTGGTGATCGAGTGCGAGGACTGCCGGGAGCCGCACTACTTCGACTGGGACCTGCTCCGGGGCAACCTGCGCCACCTGCTCAGCTCCGGCCGCCCGCGGGTGCACGAGCCGGCCTACGACCCCGACCCGGACCACTACGTCACCTGGGACTACGCGCGCGGCTACGCCGACGGGGTGCACGACACCCTGACCGAGGCCGCCGAGGAGGAGTCCCCCTCCGACGACTGAGCCCGACCGGGAGCGGCCGGCTCAGGCGACCAGGCCGGCGCGGAAGCCGGCGGCCACCGCGTGCGCCCGGTCCCGGGCGCCGAGCTTGCGGAACAGCCGGCGGGCGTGCGTCTTGACGGTGTCCTCCGAGACGAACAGCTCCCGCCCGATCTCGGCGTTGCTCTTCCCCTCGGCCATCCCGAGCAGCACCTGCAGCTCCCGCTCGGTCAGCCCGACGGCGCCGCGCCCGCCCCGGGCGCCGGCCGCGCCGCGTCGGCCCGGCTGCGCGGGTGCCTCCGGCTCCGCGGCGTCCGCCTCGGCCTCGTCGTCGCCGCGCTGCACCGGCACCACCGACGGCGGGCCGCCGGGCCCCTCGGCCGGTCCGGCGGACCAGGCCGGGCCCGACTTGCCCGGGGTACGTCCGGCCGAGGGCCGGGGCGGCGCGCCGACCGCGGCGGTGTCCCGGGCCGGGTCGGTGACCCGGTGCCGGGTCGTCCGGCCGGGGGCGGAGAGCAGCAGCAGCGCCTTGGCCACCGCGCTGGTCAGGTCGTGGTCGGTGCCCTGGATCAGCCCCCGGGCGCCGGCGTTGATCGTCGCCGCGGCGGCCTCGGACTCCTCGGCGCCGAGCAGCAGCACGGCGGCCTGCGGCGCGCGGGCCAGCACCCGGCGGACGAAGCCGGCGCTGTCCGGCCGGGTGAGCGCGGTGTCGGCCAGCACGACGTCGACCGGGCGCTCGGCGAGCCGCAGCATCACCTCGGGATCGGAGACGGCGGTCCGCACGACCGCGGCCAGGCCGAGCCGGGCGGCCGCCGAGGTCAACTGCTGCGCGGCGAGTGGTGTCCGGACGCAGACGAGAACGGTACGCACGGTGGTCTCCTCTCCGCAGAGAGCAGACCATGGCGGGCTGGGCCGGGGTGGGGGTTCCCCGCAATCCTCCTAACTTTTCCGACATCTAGGGCATATGCCGCCAGTTGTCCGAGGTTTTCGATCACAGAAGTGTGAGTCGGGGAAAGGTCGGGTACCGAGACGCCAGGCCGGAAACGGTGCGCCTGCGCGGACCGCCGCCCGGACGCCGGATGCGAACGAGACCTCCGCGGTGCCGCGCGGGAGGAGGGGTGCTGATGTCGAACGTACGTAGACTGCCCGGACCCATCGTCGACCTGTGGGACTGGCAGCGGCTCGGTGCCTGCCGAGGGCGGGACAGTGCACAGTTCTTCCACCCGGACGGCGAGCGCGGCTCCTCCCGGCTGCGCCGGGAGTCCGGCGCCAAGGCCGTCTGCCGGGCCTGCCCGGTCCGGGCCGAGTGCGCCGCGCACGCCCTGTCCGTCCGGGAGCCGTACGGCGTCTGGGGCGGCTTCAGCGAGTCCGAGCGACTGCGCCTGCTGGCCCTCGGCTGGGAGGACCTGGCCGACCGCAGGCAGACCCGGGTGGACATCGCCCGGCTGGAGGCCCGCCTGGGCCGCCCCCACAAGTCCGCCGTACCGGACCAGCGCAAGATCGCCTGACCCGGCCGAGAGACCCCGACCGACGCCGCGCTCCGCGACCTGGAGCGCGGCGTCGGCGCGTTCCGGCCTGCGGGCCTGGCCGCGCGGCCTCGCGGTCAGCGGACGGTGACGCGCACCGTGTGCCAGCCGGTCGCGCCGTCGGGCTCGACCGGCTGCTCCCGCCCGGTCTGCGGCTCGCCCGTGGCGTCGGTCGCCCGTACCTGGAGGGTGTGCTCGCCCGGGGTGGCGTCCCAGCGCCAGGACCACTGCACCCAGGTGTCCACCGACACCGTCGGGGCGAGCGTCGCCTCCCGCCACGGGCCACCGTCGACGCGTACCTCCACCCGGCTGATCCCCCGGTGCTGGGCCCAGGCGACCCCGGCCACCATCACCGGTCCGGCGGTGAGCCGGTTACGCGGGCGGGGCGTGTCGATGCGGGACTGCGTCTTCACCGGTCCCTGCGCCGACCAGCCCCGCGGCACCCAGTACGCGTCGAAGTCGGCGAAGCTGGTCAGCTCCAGCTCGGTCACCCACTTGCAGGCGGAGACGTAGCCGTAGAGGCCCGGCACCACCATCCGGGCCGGGAAGCCGTGCTCCACCGGCAGCGGCTCGCCGTTCATCCCGACCGCCAGCAGCGCGTCCCGCCCGTCCCGCAGCACGGCCGTCGGGGTGCCGCAGGTCCAGCCGTCGACCGAGCGGCCCACCACCTGGTCGGCACCCTCCTCCGGGTCCGCCTCGTCCAGCAGCTCCCGGATGGGTACGCCGAGCCACCGGGCGTTGCCGATCAGGTCCCCGCCCACCTCGTTGGAGACGCAGGCCAGGGTCACGTACCGCTCCACCATCGGCCGGGCGAGCAGGTCGGCGTGGCTCAGCTCGATCGGGTTGCGCACCCGCCCGTGGATGCGCAGCCGCCACGTCTCCGGGTCCACCTGCGGCACCACCAGCGCGGTGTCGATCCGGTAGAACCCGCTGGTCGGGGTGACGTAGGGGGCGAGCTGCGCCAGCGACAGATCGGCACCGGCCGGTACCGCGGGCGCCGCCGCCGACGGGGCGGGCAGCGTGACCGCCTCCCGGGCCGCCGAAACGCCCCGGCGGCCGGCGAGCCAGTGCCCGCCCAGCCCGGCCACGGCGGCCGCACCGGCCAGCGCACCCACCCCGCGCAGGAACCGACGCCGCGACTCCGGGTCGCTGCTCTCCAACGGCTCCCATCCGGCCGGCGGACCGGTCACCGACGCCGGGCCGGCGCTCTCCGGGCCGGGCGCGGGCGCGGCCGGCGGTGTCGGGCCGGGCAGGGGCGTCGGCGGGGTCCAGGGCCACGGCTCGACCTGCAACGGGCCGGCCAGGAAGGCCCAGAGCACCAGCCCGCCCAGCCCCGCGCCGACCAGCGAGGGCAGCGCGTCGGCGGCGTCCGCGCCGGCCCGGGTCAGGGCGGCGGCCACGCCGAGGGCGGCGAAGGCCGCGATGCCGGTCAGGCCGATCCACAGCCGGCGGATCGACCACAGCCCGAGCAGCGCGGCGAACGCGGCGAGCAGCAGCGCCGTCCCGATCAGCAGGGCGATCTTGTCGTACGTGCCGAACAGGTCGATCGCGAACTGCGTCAACGGCTCGGGTGCGACGTCCACGACCAGCCCACCGACCGCGATCAGCGGGGCGGACCGGGAGCCGGTGAGGACCGCGACCGGCTCGGCGGCGCCGATGGCCACGGCGGCGGCCGTGATCCCGGCGAGCGCGGCGAGGCCGCGGGGCGTGCTGCTCATCGGCCCAGTGTTGTCGACCGACCGGACCGACCGCCAACCACGTCAGCGTTCCGTAATGCCCGCCGCAGAACGCGTCAGGGCGCACCGTCTCCGGAGACGGTGCGCCCTGATTCGGCGTATGCCGTGGGTCAGAAACCCGGGCCGTGCTGGTGGCCGTGACCGTGGCCGTGGCCGTGCCCACCGGCGGCGGCCGGCTCGGCCTTCTCCGGCTTCTCCACCACGAGGCTCTCGGTGGTGAGCAGCAGGCCGGCGATCGACGCGGCGTTGGTGACCGCGTTGCGGGTCACCTTCACCGGGTCGATGATGCCGGACTTCACCAGGTCGACGTACTGGCCGGTGGCGGCGTCGAGGCCGTTGCCCCACTCCTTGCCGGCGACCTTCTGCACCACGACGTAGCCGTCGTGGCCCGCGTTCTGGGCGATCCAGCGCAGCGGCTCGACCAGCGCCTTGCGGACGATCGAGACACCGGTCTTCTCGTCGCCGGTCAGGCCCAGGTCGTCGGCGAGCACCGGCAGGATCTGCGCCAGCGCGGCGCCACCGCCGGGCACCGTGCCCTCCTCGACGGCGGCCTTGGTCGCGGCGATGGCGTCCTCGATGCGGTGCTTGCGCTCCTTCATCTCGACCTCGGTCGCCGCGCCCACCTTGATGACCGCGATGCCACCGGAGAGCTTCGCCAGCCGCTCGGCCAGCTTCTCCCGGTCCCACTCGGAGTCCGAGGCCTCGATCTCCTTGCGGATCTGCGCGACCCGGTCGGCGACCTCGGAGGACTGCCCGCCACCGTCGACGACGGTGGTGTTCTCCTTGTCGACCACGACGCGCCGGGCGGTGCCGAGCACCTCCAGGCCGACCTGGTCGAGCTTGTAGCCCAGCTCCGGGGCGACCAGCTCGGCGCCGGTCAGGATCGCCATGTCCTGGAGCATCGCCTTGCGACGGTCGCCGAAGCCGGGGGCCTTCACCGCGCAGACCTTGAGGGTCTTGCGGATCGAGTTGACCACCAGGGTCGACAGCGCCTGGCCCTCGACGTCCTCGGCGATGATCAGCAGCGGCTTGCTGTTCTGGAGGACCTTCTCCAGCAGCGGCAGCAGCTCCTCGATCGCCGAGATCTTCTGCGTGGTGATGAGGATGTACGGGTCCTCCAGGACCGACTCCTGCGACTCCACGTCGGTGACGAAGTTCGGCGAGATGAAGCCCTTGTCGAACTGCAGGCCCTCGGTCACCTCCAGCTCGGTGGTGAGCGCGGAGCCCTCCTCGACGGTGATGACACCGTCGCGGCCGACCCTCTCCATCGCCTCGGCGATCAGCTCGCCGATGGTGGCGTCCTGCGCGGAGATCGTCGCGACGTTCGCGACCGACTCCTTGCTGGAGACCTCGACGGCCCGGTCGAGCAGCGCCTCGGAGACCTTGGCGGCCGCCGCGTCGATGCCCCGCTTGAGACCGGACGGGTTGGCCCCGGCGGTCACGTTGCGCAGGCCCTCGCGGACCATGGCCTGGGCCAGCACGGTCGCGGTGGTGGTCCCGTCGCCGGCGACGTCGTTGGTCTTGGTCGCCACCTCCTTGACCAGCTGCGCGCCGAGGTTCTCGTAGGGGTTGGTGAGCTCGATCTCCTTGGCGATGGTCACGCCGTCGTTGGTGATCGTGGGCGCACCGAATTTCTTGTCCAGGACGACGTTGCGCCCGCGCGGGCCGAGGGTGACCTTGACCGCGTCCGCGAGGGCGTTGACACCGTGCTCCAGCAGGTGCCGGGCGTCGTCCGAGAAGCTCAGGATCTTCGCCATGAATGTCCCTTCGAAGCGCCGCTGCCCCGGCCCGGCGAGCCGGACCGGGGCAACGACACTGATCGGTTGCTTACTTCTCGATGACCGCGAGGACGTCGCGGGCGGAGAGCACCAGGTACTCCTCGCCGGCGTACTTGACCTCGGTGCCGCCGTACTTCGAGTAGAGGACGGTGTCGCCGACCTTGACGTCGATCGGCACGCGGTTGCCCTTGTCGTCGATCCGGCCCGGGCCGACAGCGAGGACGGTGCCCTCCTGCGGCTTCTCCTTGGCGGTGTCGGGAATCACGATGCCCGACGCCGTGGTGGTCTCAGCCTCGTTCGCCTGGACCACGATGCGGTCCTCGAGCGGCTTGATCGCAACCTTGGTCGCGGTAGTCACGGGCATACCCTCCTGGGGTACTGGTTTCGTTGCCGGTCGGTCGAGCCGACCAGCGTCAATCTGCCACATGCCACCGGGCGGGGCCGTCGTCGCGGGTGCCGGTCCGCCTGGCGTTCAGCGCCCACGCCGGGTGGCCCGGGAGCTGGCACCCTCGGGGTGAGAGTGCTAATCGCAGGTTATTCCTCGGCTAGCACTCCGTCAAGGAGAGTGCCAGCGCGGCGCGTCCGGACGGCCCCGATCGACACGGGAGGGGCAGGGCGGACGGCGCGGGGCGGGTCGGGAGAATGGGCGCGTGGACATCGACCAGCTCGCCGCGCTGCGTACCCCCGAGGGGTCGGCCGCGCTCGCCGCGGCGGCCGAGCTGGCCGGCGGCGACCCGCTGGCCTCGGCCGCCGCGCTGCGCGCCGCCGGGGTGCCGGCCGGGCTGGCCGCCGCCGCGCTGACCCAGGCCGAGCTGCGCCGCCGGGCGGTGGGCAAGTTCGGGCCGGAGGCCGCCGGGATGTTCTTCACCCGGGCCGGGCTGGAGCAGGCCACCCGCCGGCCCGTCGCGGACCGGCGCGCCGCGCGGCTGCGCGCCGCCGGCGTGCGCACCCTCGCCGACCTCGGGTGCGGCCTCGGCGCCGACGCGCTGGCCGCCGCCCGGGCCGGCATCCGGGTGTACGGGGTGGAGGCCGACCCGGTGACCGCCGCGATGGCCGCCGCGAACGCCGAGGCGGCCGGGCTGGCCGGGCAGTTCACGGTGGAGTGCGGCGACGCGACGGCGTTCGACGTGACCCGGGTCGACGGGGTGTTCTGCGACCCGGCGCGACGCCGGGCGGGCACCGGCCGGCGGATCTTCGACCCGAACTCCTACTCCCCGCCCTGGGACTTCGTCACCCGGCTGGCCGAGCGGGTGCCGTACACGGTGGTGAAGGTGGCCCCCGGCATCGACCACGCGCTGATCCCGGCCGGGGCCGAGGCGGAGTGGGTGAGCGCGGACGGGGACCTGGTCGAGGCGGCGCTCTGGTGCGGCCGGCTCGCCGAGGTGCCCCGCCGGGCCACCGTGCTGCGCGGCGACGTCGCGCACCGGCTCACCGGGTCGGGCGCGGCCGAGGCGGTGGTCGGCCCGACCCGCCGCTTCCTGTACGACCCGGACCCGGCCGTGGTCCGCGCGCACCTGGTCGCCGAACTGGCCGACGCGCTCGGCGCCACGATCGCCGACCCGAGCATCGCCTACCTGTACGCGGACACCCCGACCGCCACCCCGTTCGCCCGCTGCCTGGAGGTCACCGACGTGCTGCCGTTCTCGCTCAAGCGGCTGCGCGCGCTGCTGCGGGAGCGCCGGGTCGGCCGGGTCGAGATCCTCAAGCGCGGCTCGGCGCTGGAGCCGGAGAAGCTACGCCGCGACCTGAGGCTGGCCGGCGACGCGGCGGCGAGCCTGGTGCTCACCCGGGTCGCGGCGGCGCCGACGGTGCTCCTCTGCCGGCCCGTCGCGAACTGACGCCGTCCGCCGGGTTAGCGTGACCGGCATGGCGGGACAGGGCACTCCGGCGACGGCGCTGCTGACCAAGCGGAAGATCCGGCACAGCACCCATCCGTACGAGGTCTCCCCCGACGCGCCGAACTACGGTGCCCTGGTCGCCGAGGCGCTCGGGGTGCCGCCGCAGCGGGTGTTCAAGTCGCTGGTCACCGAGGTGGACGGGGCGCTGACGGTGGCCGTCGTCCCGGTCACCGGCGAACTGGACCTCAAGGCGCTCGCCGCGGCCGTCGGCGGCAAGCGCGCGACGATGGCCGATCGGGCGGCCGCCGAGCGGGCCACCGGTTACGTCCGGGGTGGCATCAGCCCGCTCGGCCAGCGCAAGCGGCTGCCGACGGTGCTGGACTCCTCGGCGCTGGCGTACGACACCGTCTACGTCTCGGCCGGCCGTCGTGGCCTCCAGCTCCAGCTGGCCCCGGCCGATCTGGTCGCGCTGACCGACGCCACCACCGCTCCCCTCGCCGCGCACTGATCAGTTTCAGCCGACACAGCGCGACCGCAGGAAACAGTTTCCCGCCGCCGGACCGAGCGGTCCGCGGAGCGGATCCGACCGGGGGCGATTTCCCCATTTTCCCGCGTTACGGGATCGTTACGGCCGTCCGACACACTCGTGAGCTCGGCAGTCTTGCGCCGCCGCCAGGGTGGCAATACGTTGCCGCTCACAACAAACCAGCGGTCATCCCCCACCCCCGAAAGGACCCGTGCAGATGCGCAAGGGCCTCCTCGCACTCACCGTCGTCGGCCTGCTGGCCGGCAGCGGCGTGACCGGCTGCGGCGACCAGCTCACCAGCGACAGCGCGTCCGGTGGTGCCAGGAAGCCGAAGATCGGCGTGATCCTGCCCGACAGCAGGACCTCCGCCCGCTGGGAGGGCGCGGACCGCAGGTTCCTGGAGGAGGCGTTCGATGCCGCGGGAATCGACTCCGACATCCAGAACGCGCAGGGGGACAAGTCCCAGTTCTCCAACATCGCGGAACAGATGATCACCAATGGCGCAACGGTTCTGATGATCGTCAATCTCGATTCCGGCACCGGCAAGGCGGTGCTGGAGAAGGCGCGGTCCCAGGGCATCGCCACCATCGACTACGACCGGCTCACCCTCGGCGGCTCCGCGGAGTACTACGTCAGCTTCGACAACGAGGCGGTGGGCAAGCTCCAGGGCCAGGGCCTGGCCAAGTGCCTGGCCGAGCAGGGCCGCAGGAAGCCGGTCGTCGCCTTCCTCAACGGTTCACCGACCGACAACAACGCCACCCTGTTCAAGAGCGGCGCAGACTCGGTCCTCAAGCCCCGGTTCGACGCCGGGGAGTTCACCAAGGGCCCGGACCAGTGGGTGCCGGACTGGAACAACGCCCAGGCCGGAGTCATCTTCGAACAGATGCTCACCCAGACCGAGGGCCGGATCGACGGCGTCCTCGCGGCCAACGACGGCCTCGGCAACGCGGCCATCTCGGTGCTCAAGAAGAACAAGCTCAACGGCAGGATCCCGGTGACCGGCCAGGACGCCACCGCCCAGGGACTGCGGAACATCCTCGCCGGCGACCAGTGCATGACGGTCTACAAGGCGATCAAGGAGGAGGCGAAGGCCGCCTCCGACCTGGCCATCGCGCTCGCCAACGGGGAACGCAAGGAGACCGGCCAGACGGTCCGGGACCCGGAGAGCGGCCGGGCCGTGGACGCCATCCTGCTCACCCCCAAGGCCATCTACGCCGACGACGTCAAGGATGTGATCGCCGACGGCTTCGTTACCAAGGACGAGGTCTGCTCCGGGGGATACGCCAAGCTCTGCGCCGCCGCCGGCGTCAACTGACGGCACCCTGCCGACGCGCAAAGGAGAACCCCGTGTCCACGACCCCCCTGCTGGAAGTGAGCGGGATCGACAAGAGCTTCGGTCCCGTGCAGGTCCTGCGCGACGTCGCCCTCTCCGTGTACCCGGGCGAGGTGACCGCACTGGTCGGCGACAACGGCGCCGGAAAGTCCACCCTGGTCAAGTGCATCAGCGGCATCCACCCGACGGACGCCGGCGAGTTCCTCTTCGAGGGCCGCCCGGTCACCATCAGCAGTCCCCGGGACGCCGCCGCGCTCGGCATCGACGTCGTCTACCAGGACCTCGCGCTCTGCGACAACCTCGACATCGTGCAGAACATGTTCCTGGGGCGCGAGAAGCGCCGCGGGATCGCGCTCGACGAACCCACCATGGAGCAGATGGCCGCCGAGACGCTCGCCGGGCTGGGCGTACGCAACCTCAAGTCGCTGCGCCAGCACATCTCCAGCCTCTCCGGCGGCCAGCGGCAGACCGTCGCCATCGCCAAGGCGGTGCTCTGGAACAGCCGGCTGGTCATCCTCGACGAGCCGACCGCCGCGCTCGGCCTCGCGCAGACCGCCCAGGTCCTCGAGATAGTCCGCCGGCTGGCGGACAACGGCCTGGCCGTGGTGCTCATCTCGCACAACATGAACGACGTCTTCGCCATCTCCGACCGGATCGCCGCGCTCTACCTCGGCCAGATGGTCGCCCAGGTGAAGACCACCGACATCACCCACTCGCAGGTCGTCGAGCTGATCACCACCGGCCGCTCCCGCCACCTCGGCCTGGGCGCCGAGCCGGACGCGGCCGGCACGCGCGACGGCAGCGAATCGGCCCACCTGACCCCGGGAGCAGTCCGATGACCACCACCCTCCTGCCGCGGGACGGGCTCACCACCGGCACTCGGACGCCGACCGTCGGCGACCACGTCCGCGACTACCTCGCCCGGGTACGCGGGGGCGACCTCGGTTCCCTGCCGGCCGTCCTCGGCCTCACCGTGCTCTGCCTGGCCTTCGCGACCGTCCGGCCGGTCTTCTTCTCGGCAGCGAACTTCGCCAACCTGTTCACCCAGGGCGCCGCGGTCACCGTGATCGCGATGGGCCTGATCTTCGTCCTGCTGCTCGGCGAGATCGACCTCTCCGCCGGTTTCGCCAGCGGCGTCTGCGCCACCGTGCTGGCCAACGTGGTCAGCGTGCTCGGCTACCCCTGGTACGTGGCGGTCCTCGCCGCGATCGCCACCGGGGTCCTCATCGGTCTGACCATAGGCGTCCTGGTGGCCAAGGTCGGCATCCCGTCCTTCCTGGTCAGCCTGGCCGGCTTCCTCGCCTTCCAGGGCATCGTGCTGCTCCTGATGAAGGAGGGCACCAACATCTCGATCGACGACAAGGTGATCATCGCGATCGAGAACAACTTCGTGCCGCCCGCGATCGGGTGGCTGCTGGCCGCCGTCGCCGTCACCGGGTACGGCGTGGTGCAGTTCCTCCGGCACCGCAACCGGGCCAGCCGGGGGCTGGTCACCGAACCGGTCGCCGTGGTGGCCGCCCGCGTCGCCGGGCTGGCCCTGCTGCTCGGCTCCGCCGTCCACGTCCTCAACCAGGAACGCAGCATCAACACGGCGATCAGCTCCACCCGGGGGATGCCCATCGTCGTGCCGCTGATCGGGGCCCTGCTGGTCTTCTGGACGTTCGTGCTCAACCGCACCGCGTACGGCCGGCACCTCTACGCGGTGGGCGGCAACGCGGAGGCCGCCCGGCGGGCGGGCATCAACGTGGACCGGCTGAAGATCTCCGCCTTCGTCATCTGCTCCAGCATGGCGGCCATCGGCGGCATCATCGCCGCCAGCAAGGACCGGTCGGTCGACCCGAACACCGGCGGCAGCAACGTCCTGCTCTACGCCGTCGGCGCGGCGGTCATCGGCGGCACCAGCCTCTTCGGCGGCAAGGGGCGGATGATCCACGCGGTACTCGGCGGCGCGGTGGTGGCTGTCATCATCAATGGCATGGGCCTGCTGGACCTCAGCTCCGGCCTGAAGTACACCTCGACCGGACTGGTGCTGCTGCTGGCCGCGGGCGTCGACGCACTGTCGCGTCGCCGTTCCGTCACCACCGGTACGCGCTGACCACGGAGTACCAGGAACGATGCGGGTAGGACCGAGCCAGGACGAGATCCGGCGGCAGAACCTCGGGGCGCTGCTGCGGCACGTGCACGTCCACGGTGCGACCTCCCGCGCGGAACTCACCACCACCCTCGGGCTCAACCGCAGCACCATCGGCGCGCTCACCGCCGACCTGGCCGGCGCCGGGCTGGTCAGCGAGGGCACGCCGAAGGAGACCGGCCGCGCCGGCCGCCCCTCCCTGGTCGTCCGGCCCGAGTCGGCCCGGGTCTACGCGTACGCGTACAGCATCGAGGTGGACCGGCTGCGGGCCGCGCGGGTCGGTCTCGGCGGTGCGGTGCTCGACCGCCGGGACCTGGACCGGCCGCGCGGCCTGGACGCCGGGGAGACCGCGCCGCTGCTGGCCGGTGCGCTCAAGGAGATGCACCAGCACGTGCCGCCCGGCTCGCACTGCGTCGGCGCCGGGGTGGCGGTCTGCGGCATGGTCCGCCGGGACGACGGGCTGGTCCGGCTCGGCCCCGCCACCGGCTGGGTGGACGAACCGATCGGCGCGGCGCTCGCCGCCGACCTGGGCATCGACGTACCCGTCACGGTGGGCAACGTGGCGGACATGGCCGCCTTCGCCGAGCATGCCCGGGGTGTCGCCGCCAACTGCGACAACGTCATCTACCTGTACGGAGACGTCGGCGTCGGTGCCGGCATCATCGCCGGCGGTCGGCGGCTCACCGGCCACGGCGGGTACGGCGGCGAGGTCGGACACATGGTGGTGGTCCGCGACGGCGCCCCCTGCGAGTGCGGATCCCGGGGCTGCTGGGAGACCGAGATCGGCGAGCACGGGCTGCTCCGGGCGGCCGGCCGCTCCGACGCCCGGGGCCGGGACGCGCTGCTGGCCGTCTTCGACGCCGCCGCCCGCGGTGACGCCCGGGCCCAGACGGCGGTCCGCCGGGCCGGTGACTGGCTCGGCTTCGGGGTGGCGAACCTGGTCAACATCTTCAACCCGGAGATGGTCATCTTCGGCGGCACCATGCGCGACCTCTACCTGGCCGCCGCCGCCCAGGTCCGCAGCCGGCTCAACTCGATGGGGCTGCCCGCCTGCCTGGAGCACGTCCGGCTGCGCACCCCCAAGCTCGGCGAGGACGCGGCGCTGATCGGCGCGGCGGAGCTGGCCTTCGAACGGCTCCTCGCCGACCCGCTCGACGCCGGCTGACCGGCGGCTCCCGCCGGCGCCCCGCCCTGCGTACCCTGTCGCACGTGGACGTCCAGCTGCGCGCCTCCGACGACGACCGGCACCGGGTGGTCGCCGACCTGCAACGGCACACCGCCGCGGGGCGGCTCACCCTGGACGAGTTCTCCGACCGGGTCGCCGCTGTGTGGACGGCGCGCACGCTGGGTGAGCTGGCGGGCCTGACCCGTGACCTGCCCGCGTCGCCCGCGCCGGCTCCGGCGGACGACACCCCGGGGCACGGACGGCGGGAGCTGCTGGTGCTCTTCGCGGTCGCCGCGGCCACCCTGCTGCTGCTCGGGGTCTTCATGGCACTGTCCCGCTGACGGGCACCGGCGCTGAGTTGTCGCTCAGCAGCGATGAACTTATCGGGTCGGTGATCCGTACCAGTGGACGCACGGGCAGCCGGTGGGTGCGCTGCCCGGCGTGACACGTACGGCCCGGACCGAGGAGGCACCGCAGGATGGCACCGCTGGAATCCGCACGTCGTCGGCCAGGGCACCGGACCCACCGGGTGGCGGTGCTGCTCATCGCGCTGGTGGCGGGGCTCGGCCTGCTGCCCGGTGCGGCCGTGGCCGCACCGGGCAACCAGATCAACGCCGCCGACATGACACTGCTCAACGGGGTACGGCTGGCCGGTCTCTGGGAGATGCCGGCCGGGCAGATGGCCGCCGAGAAGGGCGTGTCCCCCCGGGTCCGCGAGATCGGCGCCGAGATCGCCCGCCAGCACGGGGTGCTCGACCAGCTGGTGGTCGACGCCGCCAACAGGCTGGGCACCACCCTGCCGACGGATCCCACCTCCGAGCAGAAGGGGTGGCTGACCGAGATGCAGGAGGCGAACGGCAACCAGTTCGACCAGATCTTCGTCACCCGGCTGCGGGTGGCGCACGGCAAGATCTTCCCGGTGATCGGCGCGGTCCGGGCCAGCACCCGGGACGCCACCGTCCGCAAGCTCGCCGACGAGGCCAACAAGTTCGTCACCGACCACATGTCGATGCTGGAGAGCACCGGGCTGGTCCGCTGGCAGCAGATGCCGCCGGCCGCGCTGCCGCCCGCCCAGAGCGACTCGCTGATCGCCGCCGCCAAGGCCGGCGCCCCCGCCCCGTCGGTCGGGGTCAGCACCACCATCGTCTGGGCGGTCTTCCTGCTCGCCCTCGGCGTCGGCGGCGTCTCCACCTGGCGCATCCTGCGCCGCAGCTGACAGCGGACCGCCGACGGCGGCCGGGTTCCGTCGGGACCCGGCCGCCGTCGGCGTTGGTCAGCGGTCGACCTGGGTGAAGTCCCAGGAGTGCGGGGGCCGGGCGACCAGCATGGCCGGCGGCTCGGGCAGCGGTTGGGGGTTGCTCCGCCACTTGGAGATGACCACCACCCGGTGGTCGGTGGAGGAGAAGACCTCACTGGACAGGTGCAGCGGGTCGTGTTCCAGCTCGGGCAGGGCGGTGTCGCACACCCAGGTGATCAGGTCGGCGAAGCCGTACGGCTCCGCCCGCGCCTCCCACATCCGCACGATCATGTCGGCCCTCCCCTTCGTGCCGTCACACGCTGACCGTGGTCAGCGGCAGGGCCGAGTCCGCCGGCAGGTCGAGCCGGCTCGGCGTCACCCCCGCCGCGACCAGGTGCGAGCCGAGCGCCGCGACCATCGCGCCGTTGTCGGTGCAGAGCTTCGGCCGGGGTACGCGGACCCGGATGCCGTGCTTCGCGGCGCGGTGCTCGGCCATCGCCCGCAGCCGCGAGTTGGCGGCCACTCCCCCGCCGATCACCAGCGTGTCGATGCCGTTGGCCCGGCAGGCGTCGAGCGCCTTGGCGGTCAGCACGTCGCAGACCGCCTCCTGGAAGGAGGCCGCCACGTCGGCGACCGGCACCGACTCCCCGGCCCGCTGGCGGGCCTCCACCCAGCGGGCGACCGCGGTCTTCAGGCCGGAGAAGGAGAAGTCGTACCGGTGGGCGGCGAGATCCTTGGCCGCGGTGAGACCGCGCGGGAAGCCGATCGCCGCCGGATCGCCGGCCCGGGCCTCCCGGTCGATGTACGGGCCGCCGGGGAAGGGCAGTCCGAGCAGGCGGGCCACCTTGTCGAAGGCCTCCCCCGCGGCGTCGTCGATGGTCGCACCGAGCGGGGTGACCCCCCGGGCGAGGTCGTCGACGAGCAGCAGCGAGGAGTGCCCGCCGGAGACCAGCATGGCGACCGCCGGCTCGGGCAGCGGGCCGTGTTCCAGGGTGTCCACGGCGACGTGCGCGGCGAGGTGGTTCACCCCGTACACCGGCTTCTCGGCGGCCAGCGCGTAGCCCTTGGCGGCGGCCACGCCGACCAGCAACGCGCCGGCCAGGCCCGGACCGGAGGTGACCGCGATCGCGTCGATGTCGGCGAGCGTCACGCCCGCCTCCTTCAGGGCCCGGTCCATGGTGGGCACGATCGCCTCCAGGTGGGCGCGGCTGGCCACCTCGGGCACCACGCCGCCGAACCGGGCGTGCTGCTCGACGCTGGAGGCGAGCGCGTCGGCGAGCAGGGTGTGCCCGCGCACGATGCCGACGCCGGTCTCGTCGCAGGAGGTCTCGATTCCCAGCACCAGGGGCTCGTCAGCCATCAGTCGTCCGTCCCGTCCTCGGTCGGGGCCGCGACGCGCCGCATGACCAGCGCATCGGTGTTGCTCGGTTGGTAGTAGCCACGGCGGACGCCGATCGGCTCGAAGCCGTACGTGGCGTAGAGCTTCTGGGCGGGGGCGTTGTCCGCCGCGACCTCCAGCAGGACGGTGCGGGCGCCCCACCGGGCCGCCTCGGCGAGCAGATCCTCCAGCAGCATCCGGCCGACGCCGCGCCGCTGGGCGTCCCGCCGGACGGCGATGTTCTGCACCCAGGCCTCGTCCGGCTGGACGGTCAGCCCCGCGTAGCCGAGCACCGCGCCGTCGGGTTCGGTGGCGACCCGGTACCAGTGTCCGTTGGCCAGTTCGTTCCAGAACATCGCCGGCGACCACTGCTCGGCGCCGAAGAGATCCGCCTCGATCGGCAGCACCTCGTCGATGTGCCACCAGCGGAACCGGCTGAGCTGTACGAGGTGGCTCACGGCAGGACCGACTTGCGGGCGGTCGCCGCCACGGCGTCCGGCCGGCGCAGGTAGAGCGGGGTGAGCGCCTCCGTCGGCGCACCGGCCCGGATCCGCTCGGCGGCCAGGGTGGCCAGCGCGGTGGCGTCCGGGTAGCGCGGCTCGACCCGCAGCGGCAGGCCGAGCACGTCGGCGTACCGGTGGGCGCCGTCGCCCACGGCGGCGGTGACGGCCAGGTCGCGGGCCCGCTGGGCGGCGACCGCGGGCGCGTCGACGTTCGGCCCGGCGATCCGCTGGCCGGCGCCGTCGTAGACGGCCCAGTAGACCTCCCGGCGGCGGGCGTCGCTGGCCGCCAGGACCGGTTCACCGAGCGCCGCCGGGTACCCGATGGCGTCCAGCGAGCAGACGCCGTACGTGGGGACGCCGAGCACCTGGCCCATGGTGGCGGCGGTGACCAAACCGACGCGTAGCCCGGTGAACGGGCCGGGCCCGAGACCGGCGACGATCGCCGCCAGGTCGCGCGGCCGGGCGCCGGCGTCGGCGAGCACCGCGTCGACCTGCGGAGCGAGCAGTTCGCCGTGGGCCCTGGCGTCGACCGTGCACCGGTGCGCGCGCGGCACGACCCCGTCCGCCGAGACCTCCACCAGCGCCGCGGTCACCGCGGGGGTCGAGGAGTCCACCACCAGTACGAGCACGGTATGCCAGCCTAGTCGCCTCCCCGGTCACCCCCGGTCACACCCCGTCGGCACGTGCGGCGCGGGGCGGTGCGGGCGGGCCGGGCCGGGCGCGACCGGCAGCCGCCCCGGTGGCACCCACTGGGGCCCGGTTGGGTCAACCGGACGAGCCGCGAAGCTGGCTGCGGTTACCGACCGTAACGCCGGACCTCCCCACACCCCGATGAGCGACATGTCTGTGAGGCATAAATATGACTGACAGGCATGTCGCTCACTCCCGTTAGGCCATCATCCGGGGATGCCTGAGAGTAGTCGCCTCGCCACCCAGATCGCCGCCATCCTGCGTCGGGAGCGGGGAGCACGGTCGCTGACGCAGCAGGAACTGGCCGACCTGGCCGGGGTGAGCCAGGGCGCGGTGGCGCGCGTCGAACGCGGCGACCGGGTGCCCACCATCGCGCTGATCGAGCGACTCCTCGCCGCGCTGGACCTCCAACTCGCCGTCGCCGTGGAGCCACTGGACTGCCACCTCGACGCCCGGATGGACGCCCTGGCCGCGCGGTCACTGGCCGAGCGAGTCGACGATCTGGGTCTGGACCGGGTCCTGGACCGGCTCGGCGACCTGCCCCACCTGCTGACCGGCAGTACCGCCGCGCTGCTGCAAGGTGCCCCGGTGCCCACCGACGCGGTGGAAATCGCCGTTCGCTGGCGCGACTCGGCCCGCTTCACCGCCTGGCTGGACGCGGCCTACGGACAACGGTGGAACGCCCGGTGGAGCGAGTTCGGCGGGCTCCGCCTGGAACCCGAGGAGCCCGGCGAGCACCGCTGGCAGACCCGGTACGGCCAGCTCCGCGCGCAGATGTGCGACGAGTTGCCGGAGGCGATCGAGGTGCGGCACGGGGACCGGAGCTACCAGGTGGTACCGCTGGTCGCGGTGGAACTCACCGACCCCCGCGCCGCCGAACTGCTGCGCCGCCACCGCCGACGGCACGCCGCCGACGGGCCGGCCAGCGCGGGGTCAGCCCGCTGAGCGCTCCCAGTCGACGGTGGGCAGGCCGGCGTCGGCGAGCGCCTTGTTGGCGGCACTGAACGGGCGGCTGCCGAGGAAGCCGCGCGGGTTCATCGGGCTGGGGTGGCCGGCCTCCAGCACCACGTGCTGCGGGTTGGTCACCAGGGCCGCCTTCTTGCGGGCGTAGCCGCCCCAGAGCAGGAAGACCACCCGCTGCTCCATCGCGTCGAGCGCCCGAATGGTGGCGTCGGTGAACTCCTCCCAGCCCTTGTTGCCGTGCGAGCCGGGGGTGGCCTGGCGGACGGTCAGCACCGCGTTGAGCAGCAGCACGCCCTGCGCCGCCCAGCCGTCGAGATTGCCGCTGCGCGGCTTCGGCACGCCCAGGTCCTCGCCCAGCTCCTTGAAGACGTTGCGCAGCGAGGGCGGCACCGCCACCCCGTCGCGCACGCTGAAGCTGAGCCCGTGCGCCTGCCCGGCCCGGTGGTACGGGTCCTGCCCGAGGATCAGCACCCGCGTCCGGTCCGGCGCGCACAGCCGGTACGCCGAGAAAAGGTCCTCCACCGGCGGGAAGACGGTCTGGGTGGCGTACTCCCGGGCGACGAACTCGGCCAGCGCCGCGGTGCGGGCCGGGTCGAGGTGCGGGGTGAGCACGGCACGCCACTCCTCGGGCAGCAGCGCCAGCAGGTCGAGGGTGGGGGTCTCGTCGGGCATCGGCAACCTTTCGCAGTCGGTCCCGGGCACTCTAGGCAGCTGGTACGACAGCGCTCAGCGCAGGCCGTCCAGGCGCCGCGCCCAGTCGCCCCCGACCGGCTCCAGCTCGACCAGCCGGGTGTCGTCCTCCCGGCGGTCCAGGCGTACCCGCAGGTGGGCGTCGACCAGCTGCTCGACCAGCCCCTCGCCCCACTCGACCACGGTCACCGAGTCGTCCACCGAGGCGTCCAGGTCCAGGTCGTCGATCTCGGCCCGGGGGTCGCCCGCGTCTCCCAGCCGGTACGCGTCGGCGTGCACCAGCGCCACCGTGCCGCCCCGGGCCGGGTCCGGCCGGTGCACCCGGGCAATCACGAAGGTCGGCGAGGTGATGTCGCCGAGCACCCCGAGCCCGGCACCGATGCCCTGGGTCAGCGCGGTCTTGCCGGCGCCCAGCGGCCCGGTGAGCAGCAGCAGGTCGCCGGCGCGCAGCACCCCGGCCAGCCGGCGGCCGAACGCGTGGGTGTCCTCGACCGTCGGCAGCATGACGGTCAGCGTCACAGCCCCTCCAGGAAGTCCCAGAGCGCCTTGTTGACCTCGTCGGCGTGTTCCAGCATCACCACGTGCCCGCTGTCGTTGATCTTCATGTACTCGGCGTGCGGCAGCCGGCGCACGATCTCCTCCGAGTGGGTCACCGGCGTGATCATGTCCTTGTCCCCGACCACGACCAGCACGGGCGTGCCGCTGAGCGCGGCCAGCGCCGGGAAGCGCGAGTGCGTGGCGAGGGTCCGCAGGTAGCGGGTGACCGTGTCGGCGGAGGTCCGGGAGTTCATCTCCTCCACGTACGAGACCAGGGCCGGGCTGGGCTTGCGGGTGCCGAAGCCGTACTTGCGGGTCAGCAGCCAGGCGACGTTGGAGGTGGACTTCCGGGCCCGGTCGATCACCGTGCCGCCGTACCGGGCGGCGTTGCTCATCATGTAGAGCACCGGCGCGCCGACCCGGCCGATCAGCGCCGGGGCGACCAGCTTGGTCTCCGCGAGCAGGCCGCCCGAGGTGGCCATCAGCACGGTGCCGACCACCCGGTCGCCGAACAGCTCCGGATACAGCTCGGCGAAGGCCATGATGGTCATCCCGCCCATCGAGTGGCCGACCAGCACCAGCGGCCCCTCCGGGGTGGTCCGGTCGATCACCCGGCGCAGGGTGCGGCCCAGCGCGGCCAGGTCGTACTCGCCGCTCTCCAGCCGCCCGGAGCGGCCGTGGCCGGGCTGGTCGTACGCGACGATCCGGTGCTCACCCCGCTCGGCGAGCATCTTGCGCTGGAAGTGGAACGTCCCCATGTCCAGGCAGAAGCCGTGCACCAGCACCACGGTCGGCCGGCCCGGCGCCGGGCGGGTCGGCTCCACCACCTCGACGTGGATGTCGGTGCCGTCCGGCAGTTCCAGCCGGAACGCGTCGTCGTACCGCTGCTCGCCGAAGACCTCGTCCGCGTACCGGTCGGTGGGGTCGGCCTTGAGGCGGCGGACCAGGGCCCGCTCGCTCACCACGCCCGCGGCGAGCCCCGCGGCGGCGACACCGACCGCGGCCCCGACCACGCCGGCGACCTTGCCGGCGGCGGTCCGCGGCCGGGGGATGCGGAAGCGCTGACTCACGGCCGCTCGCCGTCGTAGACCCGGGGCACCCGGCTGCTGCCGAACCGGGTGACGATCTCGTAGTTGATGGTGCCGACCGCCTCGGCCCAGTCGTCGGCGGTGGGCTCGCCGTCCGCGCCGCTGCCGAAGAGGGTGGCCACGTCCCCGGCGGTCACCGTGTCCTCGCCGCAGTCGAGCACGAACTGGTCCATGCAGACCCGGCCGGAGATGGTGCGTCGCTTCCCGCCGAGCTGCACCGGCCCGACGCTGGAAGCGTGCCGGGGCACCCCGTCGGCGTAGCCGAGCGGCACCACGGCCAGGTTCGCCTCCCGCTCGGTGGTGTAGGTGTGGCCGTACGAGACGCCGGTGCCCTCGGGCACCCGCTTGGTCAACATCACCCGGGCCCGGCCGGTCATCGCCGGACGCAGCCCGAAGCGCTCCCCCGCCACCGGCGACAGCCCGTAAACGGCGATCCCGGGGCGGACCAGGTCGAAGTGGGTGTCCGGACGGGTCAGCGTGGCGGCGGAGTTGGCCAGGTGCCGGTAGCGCGGGCGCAGCCCGGCACGCTCGACCATGGCCAGCCCCTCGTGGAAGACCGCGAGCTGGCGGTCCGTGGTGGGGTGGCCGGGCAGGTCCGCGTACACGAAGTGGCTCCACACGCCGACCACCTCGACCAGGCCGTCGGCCTGGGCCTTCGCGGCGGCCTCCAGCAGGGTCGGCCAGTCGGCGACGGTCGCCCCGCCCCGGGACAACCCGGTGTCGATCTTGAGGTGCAGGCGGGCCGGGCGGTCCGCCCGGCGGCTCGCCTCGATCATCTCGTCCAGCTGCGGCAGGCTGGCGGCGCCCAGGTCGACCCCGGCCGCGACCCCCTCGTGCAGCGGCAGCCCGGGGGCGAGCAGCCAGGCCAGCACCGGCGCGGTGATCCCGGCCCGGCGCAGGGTCAGCGCCTCGTCGAGCGTGCAGACCCCGAGCCAGTCCGCCCCGGCGTCGAGCGCGGCCCGGGCGGACGGGACCATGCCGTGGCCGTACCCGTCGCCCTTCACCACCGCCATCAGCTCGGCGCTCGTGCCCGACCGGAGCCGGGCCACGTTGTCACGGATCGCATCGAGATCGACGCGCACCTCGGCCTGCCACATACGCCCAGCCTACTTGCGCCGGTGATCTCCGGCGGCGCGCCGGTCTCAGTCGTCGCCCGCCTCACCACCGAGCACCGTGCCGTCGATCGCGTCGACGTCGACCTCACCGACCCGCGCCCCGCTCAGGTCGATCTCCCAGATCGGGCGGCCGTTCGCCTCGTCCAGCTCGGCCCGGGTCACCTGCCCGCCGAACCGGGCGGTGACGATCTCCGCCGCCTGCACCGCGTTCACCGGCCGGGGCCCGAACCGGGCGTCCAGCTCCGGGTCGATCCGCAGCTCGAAGGCGGGCCCGCCGGGCGGGGTGGCCACCCGGTCCCGGCCGTCCTTGGCCGCGGCGACGGCGGTGCCGGCCAGCAGCATGCCGCCGGCGGCGACGGTCAGCAGCAGCGCTCTGCGCATGGTTCCTCCTCGAAGACGCGTGCGGCCGGCAGCGTCGGCGACGCCCCACACGCCCGGAGGCACGGCCGGAGACCCGGTCCCGGTTCAACCCAGCAGCGGGGCCAGCACCGGGCGCAGGGCGGCCGCCACGTCGGACGCGGTCACCGGCCCGCCCCGGGCCGCCTCCCGTCCGGCCAGCCCGTGCAGGTACGCGGCCGTCGCCGCCGCCCGCTCCGGGGCCAGGCCGGCGGCGAGCAGCGAGCCCAGCAGCCCGGCCAGCACGTCCCCGGTGCCTCCGGTGGCCAGCGCGGAGGTGCCGGTCGGGTTGACGTACGCCCGGCCGTCCGGCGTGCCGATGATCGTGCGGTCCCCCTTGAGCAGGACCGTCGCGTTCATCCAGGCGGCCAGCCGCAGGGCGGCGGAGACCCGGTCCGCGCCGGGCTCCTCCCCGCAGAGCCGGGTGAACTCGCGGTCGTGCGGGGTGACCACGATCGGCGCGTCCCGGTGGCGCAGCCGATCGGCGAGCGAGCCGTCCACCAGCAGGGTGAGCGCGTCGGCGTCGAGCACCGCCGGCACCGGCGCGGAGAGCACCGCGCGCAGCTCGGCGGCGGCGTCCTCGCCGGTGCCCAGCCCGGAACCGCAGACCCAGGCCTGCACCCGGCCGGCGTCGGCGACCCGTCCGGTGGCGATCACCGACGGGTGCTGGTGCAGCACCTCCGCGCGGGCCCCGCCGGCGTACCGGACCATGCCGGTCGGGCCGGCCAGGGCGCCGCCCACCGAGAGCACCGCCGCCCCCGGGTACGTCGCCGACCCGGTCGCCACCCCGACCACGCCCCGGGCGTACTTCTCCGACGCCGGGCCGAGCCGCGGCCACCAGTCGACGACGTCCGACCACTCGGTCATCCGCAGTGCCGGTGACCCGCGCAGCCACGGTTCCAGCCCGATGTCGACCAGCTCCACCTGCCCGGCGAGGGCGGCGGCCGGCCCGACCACCAGGGCCGGCTTGAGCGCCCCGAAGGCGACCGTCACGTCGGCGCGCACCGCGCTGTGCCGGCCGGAGGCGGTCAGCGGCACGTGCCCGGTGTCCACCGCCACCCCGCTCGGCACGTCCACCGCCACCACGGTGGCCCGCGTGCCGTCCCGCCCGCAGTACTGGACCAGGCTGGCCGCAAGCTGCTCGGCGGTCTCCCGCAGCCCGCCGGTGCCGCCGATCCCGACGATCCCGTCGAGCACCAGGTCGACCATGGCCGGGGGCCGGTCGACCAGCCGGCCGCCCGCGGCACGCAGTGCCGCCAGCCCCTCGGCGTGCGCCCGGCCGGGGGTCACCAGCAGCGCCGACACGGCGGCGCCGCGCCGGGCCAGCAGCGCCCCGGCGTAGAGCGCGTCGCCGCCGTTGTCACCGGTGCCGACCAGCAGCAGGACCCGCCCGCCGTACACCCCGCCCCGGTCGGCGAGGAGCAGCGCGCAGCGGCGGGCCAGGCCGGCCGCGGCCCGCTTCATCAGCGTCCCGGGCGGGAGGGTGGCCATCAGGCCGCCCTCCGCCGCGCGTACGTCCGCCACCCGCCACACCGGTCTCATGCCACCTGAGTCCCATCCGTCAGCCGCGGGCGGGCCCGGACGGCCCGCCCGGTCGATCAGCGTTCCGCGACCACCATGGCCGAGGCGATCCCGCCGTCGTGGGACAGCGACAGATGCCAGCGGTTGATCCCGCGCTCGACGGCGGCGGCGGCCACCGTGCCGGAGACGGTCAGCCACGGCCGGCCGTCCGGATCTGGCACGATCTCGCAGTCGTGCCAGCTCAGACCGGCCGGAGCGCCCAGCGCCTTGGCGACCGCCTCCTTGGCGGCGAACCGGGCGGCCATCGACTCCGGGGAGCGCGGATTCCCGGAGCGGGTGTACCGCTCCGCCTCGGTGAAGAGCCGGTCGGCGAGCAGCGGCGTACGGGCCAGCGCCCGGGCGAACCGGTCCACCAGCACGACGTCGATGCCGACCGCGACGATCACGACGCTCACCCTACCGGCGGCGGGGGCGGCAGATTAGCTGCCTGCCGCGCTGTGGGCAACGCCTGTGGAAAACCCTCCGGTACGACCACCGCCCGCCGTCCACAGGCCCTCCCGGCGACCCGTGGCGCTGCCTAGCGTCGACCGGGTTCGGCGGTTGCGGAGGGGGCGTGCGGTGGACGGGGAGCCGGTGGAGGTGCGGGCCGGGGTGCTGCGCGAGGTGGCGGGCGGGCTCGCCGACGAGGCGTACGCGCTGGCGCAGGGGCTGGTCGGCGTGCCGGGGCTGGTGGTGGCGGCGGCCGAGTGGCGGGCGGCGGCGGCGCTTGCGCGGCTGGAGTCGGCGGTGCACGACTGGCACGGCGCGCTCGGTGCCCGGGTGGCGGAGGCCGGCTCGGCGCTGCGCGCGGCGGCGGACGGGTACGACGCGGCCGACGAACGGGCGGTCGGCCGGCTGACCGGGCTGCCCCGGTGACCGGGTACGCGCAGCTCTGGCGGGCCGCCCCGGGCCGGTGGGGCGAGGCCGGGGCGGCCTGGCGCGGGCTGGCCGACCCGGTCCGGCGCCGCCGCGCGGCGCTGGCCGAACGGGCGGCGGCCCTGCGCGCCGGCTGGTCGGGTGGGGCCGCCGGCGCGGCCGACGGGCGGCTCCATGCGCTCCGGGGCGAGCTGGCCGGGCTGCTGCCCGCCCTGATCGAGGCGGACCAGGTGCTCGCCGAGTTCGCCGGCCGGCTCCGGGCGGCGAAGGCCCGGCTGGCGGAGGCGGTGGCGCTGGCCGAGCGCAGCGGTGTGCTCGTCGACCGCCACGGCGGGGTAAGCGCGGCTCCGCCCAGCGCGCCGACCTGGGTCGGCCCCGAGGCCGGGGTCCTGCCCGGCGCCGGGCTCCGCTCCGGCCCACCGTCGGCCGGTCGGTCCCTGCCCGGCCGGCGGACCGGTTCGGGCCCGGCGGCGACGCCGGGCGCGGACGTCGGCGCGGCAGGCGGGCAGGCCGGGCCGCTGGCGCTCGACCAGGTGGCCGCCGCGTTGCGGGACGCGCTGGCGCTGGCCGACGCGGCGGACCGGCAGGCCGCCACCCGACTGGACGAGCTGAGCGCGGCGGCCCGCGCCGGCTGGGCCGAGCCGCCGCCACCGGGCCGTCCACCGGCCGACGCCGACCCGGCGACCGTCCGGGCCTGGTGGGCGGCGCTCAGCCCGGCCCAGCGGCGCTGGCTGGTGCTGCACGAGCCGGGCCGGGTCGGGCGGCTCGACGGGGTGCCGGCCGCCGTCCGGGACCAGGCCAACCGGTTGCTGCTCGCCGACCGGCGGGAGGCGCTGCTCGCCGCGCGGCGGGAGCTGGTCGGCCGGTCGACCGCGCGGGCCGGGCTGCGCCGCGTCGAGGCGGAGCTGGCCGGGCTCGACGGGCTCGCCGCGCGGCTGGCGTCGGGGGAGCCGCCCCGGGCGTACCTGCTGGGGCTGGACCCGGCCGGTGACGGGCGGGCGATCGTGGCGCTGGGCAACCCTGACCGCGCCGAGCAGGTGCTGACCTACGTGCCGGGGATGACCGCCGACCTCGCCGACGCCCCGGGGGAGCTGGGCCGGGCCGGGCGGGTGCTGTCCCGGTGCGCCGGCCTGGCGCCCGGACGGGAGACGGCGGTGGTGCTCTGGCTGGACTACGACGCGCCGGACTTCCTGCCCGAGGCGGCCCGGTCCGACCAGGCCCGGGACGCCGGGCCGGCGCTGCACCGCTTCCAGGAGGGGTTGCGCGAGACCCACGAGGGCCCGCCGGCCCGGCAGACGGTGCTCGGGCACAGCTACGGGTCGGTGGTGGTGGGCACCGCCGCCCGGGACCACGGTCTCGACGCGGACGCCCTGGTCTTCGTCGGCTCGCCCGGGGTCGGCGTGGACCGGGCCGAGGTGCTGCGCCTGCCGCCGGAGCGGGTCTGGGCGAGCACCGCGCCCGACGACGTGATCCGGCTGGTCGAGCCGCCCGGGCAGCTGACCGGCCGGGCGGTGCTGGCCGGGTCGCCGCTGGCCACGGCGGTCTCGCTGCTCCGCCCCGACGACCACGAGCTGTGGTTCGGCCACGATCCCACCGACCCGGGCTTCGGCGGGCGCACCTTCCCCAGCGGCCGGTACGGCCACACCGGTTACTGGGAGGCCGGCAACCCGGCGCTGGACGGGATGGCCCGGATCGTGCTCGGCCGGTGACCGCCGCCAGCCGTGCCGTCGGCCGATCCGCCGGGCTCAGGCGGGTAGTGCCGGTCGTTCGTGCCGTCCGGGCAACGGCCGGGCGAGCGGAACGAGCGGACCCCGCCGGCCGTGGTGACGGCGGGCGGGGTCCGGTGAACGGTTCGGTCAGGTCACTCCACGGTGACCGACTTGGCCAGGTTGCGCGGCTGGTCCACGTCGTGGCCCCGGGCCGCGGCGATCTCGGCGGCGAGCACCTGGAGCGGCACGGTGGTCACCAGCGGGGCCAGCAGGGTCGGCGTCCGCGGCACGTAGATCAGGTGGTCGGCGTAGCGGACGACCGCCTGGTCGCCCTCCTCGGCGATCACGATGGTCCGGGCGCCCCGGGCGCGGACCTCCTGGATGTTGGAGACGACCTTGTCGTGCAGCATGCCCCGGCCGACCGGCGAGGGCACCACGCAGATCACCGGGGTGCCCTTGTCGATCAGCGAGATCGGGCCGTGCTTCAGCTCGCCGGCGGCGAAGCCCTCGGCGTGCATGTACGCCAACTCCTTGAGCTTGAGGGCGCCCTCCAGGGCCACCGGGTAGCCGACGTGCCGGCCGATGAAGAGCACGGTCGGCTCGGACTTCAGCTCGCGGGCCAGCTCGCGGACCGGCTCGATCCGGTCGAGCAGCTCGCGCAGCTTGCCCGGCATCTCCTGGAGCTGCGCGACCACCGCGCCGACCTCGTCGGCGAACTTGATCCCGCGCACCTGGGCCAGGTGCAGGCCGATCAGGTAGCAGGCGACCACCTGGGTGAGGAACGCCTTGGTGGAGGCGACCGCGATCTCCGGCCCGCCGTGGGTGTAGAGCACCGCGTCGGACTCGCGCGGGATGGTCGAGCCGTTGGTGTTGCAGATGGCCAGCACGCGGGCCTTCTGCTCCTTGGCGTGCCGCAGCGCCATCAGGGTGTCCATGGTCTCGCCGGACTGCGAGATCACCACGATCAGCGTGGACCGGTCGAGGACCGGGTCGCGGTAGCGGAACTCGCTGGCCAGCTCCACCTCGCAGGGGATCCGGGTCCAGTGCTCGATGGCGTACTTGGCGACCAGGCCGGCGTGGTAGGAGGTGCCGCAGGCCACGATGAAGATCTTGTCGACGTCGCGCAGGTCCTGGTCGCTGAGGCGGACCTCGTCGAGGGCGATCTCGCCGGTCTCGGTGAGCCGGCCGAGCAGCGTGTCGGCGATCGCCTGCGGCTGCTCCTCGATCTCCTTGAGCATGAACCAGTCGTAGCCACCCTTCTCGGCGGCCGAGGAGTCCCAGTCGATGTGGAAGTCCTTGCCGGCGGCGGGCTGGCCGGCGAAGTCGGTGATCTCGATGCTGTCGCCGGTGATCAGGACGATCTGGTCCTGGCCCAGCTCGACCGCCTCGCGGGTGTGCTCGATGAACGCGGCCACGTCGCTGGCCAGGTAGTTCTCCCCCTCACCGCGGCCCACCACCAGCGGCGAGTTGCGCCGGGCGCCCACCACCGCGCCGGGGATGCCGGCGTCGACGGCCAGCAGGGTGAAGGCGCCCTCCAGCCGCTGGCAGACGACCCGCATGGCCGAGGCCAGCAACTGCGGGCTGTCGGCCTCGCCGGCCGCGCGCAGGTCGGCCAGGGCGGCCGCCAGCAGGTGGGCGGCGCACTCGGTGTCGGTGTCGCTGGTGAACTGGACGCCGTCGGCCTCCAGCTCGGCCCGGAGCTTCGCGAAGTTCTCGATGATGCCGTTGTGGATCACGGCGACCCGGCCGTCGGGGGCCAGGTGCGGGTGGGCGTTGCGGTCGGTGGGGCCGCCGTGGGTGGCCCAGCGGGTGTGCCCGATGCCGGTGGTGCCGTCCCCGATGCCGATCGGGCTGGCCGCGCAGTCGTCGGGGTTGTTGGCGGCGCGCTCGGAGAGGACCTTCTCCAGGTTGGCCAGCTTGCCGGCCTTCTTCTCGGTCAGCAGTTCGTCGTCGCAAACGATCGCCACGCCGGCAGAGTCGTAGCCGCGGTACTCCAGCCGCCGCAGTCCGTCGAGCACGATGCCGAGCGCCGGGCGCGAGCCGGCGTAACCCACGATTCCACACATGGTCCGCAGCCTAACCCAGTTTCGCTCACCGCGCGTGCGCGGAAGTCGGGTAAACAATCACTGAATTTGAGCGATCGGCCAGCAACGGGCGTCACCTGGACATCAGGGCACGCCGTCCACCGGCGCCGCACGACCCGACGGGGTTGCGGCCCCGCCCCCGGTACGACAGTCTCTCGGCGGATCCGGCGCGTCCCTGGGACGGCCCGTTCGTCCCGTTCCCCTCGCCCGTCCGGAGCAGCCATGTCCGAGCCGTCCTCTCCCGACCCGTCCCCGACCGCTCCGCAGGCACCCGAGCCGACCAGCACCGCGTCGCCGACGCCGGCCCCGGGCGCCGGACCGGCCCCCGCCGACCCGACCGCGCCACCGGCTCCCTCGCCGTTCGACTGGACCCCGCCGGACCCGCTGGCCGCGCCACGGCCCTGGACGGCGCCGGACCCCTGGGCGGCCCCGTCGCCCGCCGCTCCCGAAGGTGCGGCCGGACCGGAGGGCACGCCGGCGCCGGAGGGCTCCGGCGCATCGGGAGGCACATCGGCACCCGACGGCCCTGCCGCACCGGAGGGCACGTCGGCACCCGACGGCTCCAGCGCGGACGCCACCGGCCGGCCGCCGACCGCGCCCCGACCCGCCGCGCCCGCCGGACCGCATTTCCCGCAACCCCACGCCGCGCCGGCCGGACCGTTCGCCGGGCCCGCCGCCGCCCCCGGCGGGCCCTTCGCCACGCCCGCCGGTGCTCCGGCCGGGCCGGGTACGCCGCCCGCCGGCTGGCCCCCGGCCGGGTACCCGTCGCCCTACGCGCCGTCCGGCTATCCCCCGCCCTACGCCTATCCCGGGTACCGGCCGGCCCCGGCGCAGGGACGCCGGGTCGTGGGCATCGTCATCGCCGTCGTCGCGGTGCTCGTCCTCGGCATCTGCGGGTGCCTGGGCGTGGGCAGCGCGCTGGTCGGGCGGTACGCGCCGGGTCCGGCCGCCGGCGATCCGTACTACGAGGACCCGGACCCGTACTACGACGGCGACTACGACGAGGAGAGCCCCTTCCCCACCTGGACGCCGCCCACCCCCAGCGAGCCCGCGACGGCAGCCGCCACGCCCTCGACCGGTCGCGGCCGGATCGTCGTGTCGTACGAGGTGACCGGGAAGGGGCGCGGTGACATCCAGTACTACGACGCCAACGGCGAGTTCATCCGCCTGGAGGCCGTGTCGCTGCCCTGGCGTCAGCAGATCCGCACCGACGACCCGAACCGGGTGCTGATCATCGCCAGCAGCACCGACGACGAGGGGAGCGTCACCTGCTCGACCAGGGTCGGCAACCGCACGCCGGTGACCGACGCGGGGGCACCGGGATACCAGGTGACCTGCGCGGGCAGGTGAGTTCGGCGGCTCGGTCGTAGGCTGGCCGGCGTGACGACGTTGGATGTCGACCCGCTCGTGGCCCGGATGCGTCCGTTCGGCACCACGATCTTCGCCGAGATGTCCGCGCTGGCCGTCCGCACCGGCGCGGTCAACCTCGGGCAGGGCTTTCCGGACAGCGACGGCCCGCCGGAGATGCTGGCCGCGGCGACCGAGGCGCTGCGCGGCGGGCAGAACCAGTACCCGCCGGGGCCGGGCATCCCCGCGCTGCGCCGGGCCGTCGCCGAGCACCAGCGCCGCTTCCACGGCCTGGAGTACGACCCGGACGGCGAGGTCGTCGTCACCGCCGGCGCCACCGAGGCGATCGCCGCCAGCATCCTCGCCCTCTGCGAGCCGGGCGATGAGGTGGTCTGCTTCGAGCCGTACTACGACTCGTACGCGGCCTCGATCGCCCTGGCCGGTGCGGTGCGGCGGCCGGTGACGCTGCGTCCCGGCGACGACGGCCGGTACGCCTTCGACCCGGCGGCGCTGCGCGCCGCGTTCGGCCCCCGGACCCGGCTGGTGCTGCTCAACTCCCCGCACAACCCGACCGGCAAGGTGTTCACCCCCGACGAGCTGGCCCTGGTCGCCGAGCTGTGCCAGGAGCACGGCGCGTACGCGGTCACCGACGAGGTGTACGAGCACCTGGTCTTCCCCGACGCCGCCGCCCCGCACGTGCCCCTGGCCACCCTGCCGGGGATGCGGGAGCGGACGTTGCGCATCTCGTCGGCGGGCAAGACCTTCTCCTGCACCGGCTGGAAGGTCGGCTGGGTGAGCGGCCCGGCCCGGCTGGTCTCGGCGGTGCTGCGGGTCAAGCAGTTCCTCACCTTCGTCAACGCGGCGCCGCTGCAACCGGCGGTCGCCGTGGCGCTGGCCCTGCCGGACGCGTACTTCACCGCGTTCCAGGAGGGCATGCGACAGCGCCGGGACCAGCTCGTCGCCGGGCTGACCGACGCGGGCTTCGCCGCGCTGACCCCGGAGGGGACGTACTTCGTCACGGCCGACGTCGGCGCGCTGGGCGGGCGGGACGGGGTGGAGTTCTGCCGGTCGCTGCCCGAGCGGTGCGGGGTGGTCGCGGTGCCGACCCAGGTGTTCTACGACGACCCGGAGGCGGGCCGCCGGCTGATCCGGTTCGCCTTCTGCAAGCGTCCCGACGTGCTCACCGAGGCGGTCACCCGCCTGCGCCGGCTGCGGGCGCCCCGATGACCGAGGGGTACGCCGAGCGGCTCCGCCGGCTCACCGCGCTGCGTGGCTGCGACACCGTGCTCTCCGGGAACCGGCCGTCCTCGGTCGCCGAGCAGCTCGACACCCTCCGGGCCGCCGCCCCCGACGAGCTGCTGCCGGACGTGTACGGCGAGGGCGGCGCGGTCGAGGCGGTGGAGCACCGGGTGGCCGACCTGCTCGGTACGGAGGCGGCCGCCTTCTTTCCCACCGGCACGATGGCCCAGCAGGTCGCGATGCGGTACGGCGCCGAGGTGACCGGGCGCAGCGCGGTCGGCCTGCACCCGCTGAGTCACCCGCTGGTGCATGAACGGGACGCGTACGCGGTGCTCGGCGGGCTGCGGGCGGTGCTCACCACGTCGGCTGCGCGCAACCCGGCCGCCGAGGAGGTCGCCGCGCTCGACGAGCCGGTCGGCACGCTGCTGCTGGAGCTGCCGCTGCGCGACGCCGGCTTCGTGCTGCCGACCTGGGACGAGCTGGTGGCGGTGGTCGAGGCGGCCCGCGACCGGGGCGCCCGGGTGCATTTCGACGGTGCCCGGCTCTGGGAGTCCACCGTCCACCTCGGTCGGTCGCCGGCCGAGGTCGCCGCCCTCGCCGACAGCGTCTACGTCTCGTTCTACAAGTCCCTCGGCGGCCACGGCGGCGCGGCGCTGGCCGGCTCGGCCGAGCTGGTCCGCTATGCGCGGGCCTGGCGGCACCGGTACGGCGGCACCGTGTTCCAGCAGTGGCCGGCGGCGCTGGCCGCACTCGCCGGCCTGGACCGCGAGCTGCCCCGGCTGGCCGGCTACGTCGCGCACGCGAAGACCGTGGCCCGGGCACTGGCCGACCTGCCCGGCGCCCGGGTGTACCCGGCGCCGCCGCACACCCACCAGTTCCGGCTCTGGCTGCCGCATCCGGCGGCCGTGTTGAACGACGCCAACCTCGCCCTCGCCGAGGAGGAGAAGGCGTGGTTCGTCGGCGGCTGGCGGGACATCGAGGTGCCGGGGCTGGCGATGGCCGAGGTGACGGTGGCCGGGCCGGCGACCGCGCTGGACGCCGACCAGGTGGCCGAGCTGGCCGGGCGCTTCCTCCGCCGGGTCCGCACCGCCTGACGGGCCGGCGCGCGCCTCACCGCCGCCGGCCGCGCCGGGGCAGGCGGAGCGCGCAGCTCAGCCGGGCGGTGCAGACCCGGCGGCCGGCGTCGTCGGAGATGACGATCTCGTAGGTGGCGGAGTTACGGCCCCGGTGCAGCGGCGTGGACACTCTGACTGTGCTGGACAACGTGATCGCGCCGGTGCTGCCGCGACGCGGCCGGGGCGACCACGTCACCCGGGCTCGGGAGCTGCTCGATGCGGTCGGCCTCGCCGGGCGGGAGCGGGCCCTGCCGGCACAGCTCTCCGGCGGCCAGCAGCAGCGGGTCGCCATCGCCCGGGCGCTGATGGGGACGCCCCGCCTGCTGCTGGCCGACGAGCCCACCGGCAACCTCGACTCGACCACCGGCGCGCAGATCCTCGACCTGCTGCTGGACCTGCGCGACCGGCACGGCATGACGATCCTGCTGGCCACCCACGAACGGTCCATCGCCGCCCGGTGCGACCGGCTGGTCCGGCTCAACGACGGACGGGTCGTGGAGGACGTCGATCTCACCGACGGCGAGGACCCCGCCGACACCTTCGACCGAGCCACCCGCCTGCGCCTCTGAACGGTGGGGGCCCGGCTGCGAGCGCTGAGCGCGCGGCCGGGCCGACCCGTCAGGCGGCCGGGCTGGCGGCGCGTACGTGCTCGGCGATCCGCTCGGCGACGGAGCGGGCGGTCGCCTCGGTGGCGGCCTCCACCATCACCCGCACCAGCGGCTCGGTGCCGGACGGGCGCAGCAGCACCCGGCCGGTCTCGCCCAGCTCGGCCTCGGCGCGCTCCACCTCGGCCCGCACCTCGGGCGCGCTGGCGCCGACGGTCCGGTCACCGACCGGCACGTTGATCAGCACCTGCGGCAGCTTGGTGACCACCGAGGCCAGCTCGGCCAGCGACTTGCCGGTGGCAGCGAGCCGCGACATCAGGTGCAGTCCGGTGAGCACGCCGTCGCCCGTGGTGGCGTACGCCGGCATGACGATGTGACCGCTCTGCTCCCCGCCGAGGGCGAGGCCGGAGGCGCGCAGCTCCTCCAGGACGTACCGGTCGCCGACCTTGGTCTCGATCAGCCGGATGCCCTCCGCGGACATCGCCAGGCGCAGGCCAAGGTTGCTCATCACGGTCGCGACCAGGGTGTCCTGGGCGAGCGTGCCGGCCTCCCGCATGGCGAGGGCGAGGATCGCCATCACCTGGTCCCCGTCGACCTCGTCGCCGTCGGCGGTCACCGCGACGCACCGGTCGGCGTCGCCGTCGTGCGCGATGCCCAGGTGGGCGCCGTGCTCGACGACGGCGGCGCGCAGCCCGTCGATGTGGTTGGAGCCGCAGTCGTCGTTGATGTTGAGCCCGTCCGGCTCGGCGTGGATGGCGATCACCTCGGCGCCCGCCTCCCGGTACGCCACCGGGGCGACCTCGGCGGCGGCGCCGTTGGCGCAGTCCACCACCACCTTGATCCCGTCCAGCCGGTGCGGCACAGTGCCGACCAGGTGCTGCACGTAGTGGTCGGCGCCGTCGAGCAGGTCGTGCACCCGGCCGACCCCGGCCCCGACGGGCCGGTCCCACGCGGTGGTGGCGTTCGCCTCGACGGCCGCCTCGATCTGCATCTCGATTTCGTCCGGCAGCTTGTGCCCGCCGGCGGCGAAGAGCTTGATCCCGTTGTCCGGCATCGGGTTGTGCGATGCGGAGAGCATCACGCCCAGGTCTGCCTTGGCTTCGGCGGTGAGGAAGGCGACCGCCGGGGTGGGCAGCACGCCGACCCGCACCACGTTGGCCCCGGCGCTGGTGAGGCCGGCGACCACGGCCGCCTCCAGCATCTCGCCGCTGGCCCGGGTGTCCCGCCCGACCACCGCCAGTGGGGGATGTGTCTTGTCCGACTCGGCCAGCGTGTGCGCGGCGGCCACCGCCACCGCCAGCGCCAACTCGGGGGTGAGATCCGCGTTCGCCCGCCCGCGTACGCCGTCCGTGCCGAACAACCGACCCATACCCGCCAACCTCCGATGAAACGGTCCCAGGGGAAAAACCGAACGGCCGGGCCACCTCCCGTGTGGGGAGGCGATCCCGGCCGTCCGTCAGAAGTACAACGTGCCGCTGATGATCAGCGCTTCGAGTACTGAGGAGCCTTACGGGCCTTCTTGAGGCCGTACTTCTTGCTCTCCTTGACCCGGGCGTCCCGGGTCAGGAAGCCGGCCTTCTTCAGGGCCGGGCGGTCGTCCGGCTCGCTGACGATCAGCGCCCGGGCGATGGCCAGCCGCAGCGCACCGGCCTGGCCGGTGGTGCCGCCGCCGCGCAGGTTGGCGATGACGTCGAACGCCTCGGGCTTCTCGGCGGTGACCAGCGGGTCCTTGATGAGCTGCTGGTGCACCTTGCTCGGGAAGTAGGCCTCGAGGTCGCGGCCGTTGCAGGTGATCTTGCCGCTGCCGGGGACGATGCGCACCCGGACGATGGCCTCCTTGCGCCGACCCACGGTCTGGATCGGGCGGTCACCACGCGGCGCGCGGGCGACGGGCGCCGGCGCCTCGGTGGCCTCGGGGGCGACCTCGGTCTCGGTGATGTCGGTCATGCTGTTTCCTTCGCCCGCGCTCACTGCGCGATCTGCTTGATCTCGAACGGCACCGGCTGCTGCGCGCCGTGCGGGTGCTCGGCACCGGCGTAGACCTTCAGCTTCTTGATGAGCTGACGGCCGAGCTTGTTGTGCGGGAGCATCCCCTTGACGGCCAGCTCGATGGCCCGCTCGGGACGCTTGGTCAGCAGCTCGTCGTAGCCGACCTGCTTCAGACCACCCGGGTAACCGGAGTGGCGGTAGGCAATCTTGGTCTGACGCTTGTTGCCGGTCAGCGCAACCTTGCCCGCGTTCACGATGACGACGAAGTCGCCCGTGTCGACGTGCGGCGCGAAAGTCGGCTTGTGCTTGCCGCGCAGCAGCGTGGCGGCGTGGGTGGCCAGGCGGCCCAGCACGACATCAGAGGCGTCGATAACGTGCCACTGACGCTCGATCTCACCCGGCTTCGGGCTGTACGTACGCACAGGTCTACCTTGTCTCGTCGTCGGTCTGGGGTCGCGCGCCGAGGTGACCAGGCGCGCACGAACGACCAAGCGTACCTGATGCGGCACGCCTCTGGATGTCGTACAACAGCAGGCAACGATACCCGCCGCCCCGTCGGCAGGTCAAAACGGGGGGTCACCCAGCGTGGCTTGCGTTGTGGCAATGCTACAGGTCACACCCCGGCCAGCCGGCGCGGCCCCGGGCGCAGGTAGACCGCCCAGGTCAGCGCGAAGCAGAGCGCGTACCAGCCGATGAAGGCCAGGTAGGCCGCCTCGGCGTTGCCGGAGGTCAGGAACGACTGCCGGAAGGCGATGTTGACCAGCACCCCGCCGGACGCGCCGACCGCGCCCGCGATGCCGATCAGCGCCCCGGAGAGCCGCCGGGCACGCCGCTCGGCCGCCTCGACGTCACCGGTCAGCTCCCCCTCCGCCGCCGCCCGGGCCCGGAAGATCGCCGGGATCATCTTGTACGTCGACCCGTTGCCGATCCCGGAGAAGACGAAGAGCGCCAGGAACCCGGTCAGGTAGAGCGGGAAGGACCGTTCCCGGGCGGCGTACAGCACCAGCGCGGCGCCGACGGCCATGGCCACGAAGTTCCAGAAGGTGACCCGGGCCCCGCCGAGCCGGTCGGCCAGCTGCCCGCCGAGGGGCCGGATCAGCGACCCGACCAGCGGGCCGAGGAATGTCAGCCAGGCGGCGTCGACCGGCGTCGGGAAGCGCTCGGCGAACTGGAGCTGGAGCACTTGCCCGAAGGCGAAGCCGAAGCCGATGAAGGAGCCGAAGGTGCCGATGTAGAGCAGCGACATCACCCAGGTGTGCGGTTCGCGGGCCGCCTCGCGCAGCGCGCCCGGCTCGTTGCGCGCCCCGGGGAGGTTGCCCAGCCAGCGCGCCGAGGCCAGCGCGGCCAGCACGATCAGCGGCAGGTAGACCGCCGGCACCAGCCGGGGGTACGCCGCCCCGGCGGTGGCCAGCACGGCGAGCCCGACCAGCTGCACCGCCGGTACGCCGAGGTTGCCGCCGCCGGCGTTGAGCCCCAGCGCCCGCCCCTTGAGCCGGTCCGGGAAGAAGAGGTTGATGTTCGCCATCGAGGAGGCGAAGTTGCCGCCGCCGACCCCGGTGAGGCAGGCCAGCACCATCAGCGTGGTGTACGACACCCCCGGTTCCAGCAGCACCGTCATCGGCACCGCCGGCACCAGCAGCATCAGCGCGCTGACGATGGTCCAGTTCCGGCCGCCGAAGCGGGCCACGGCCAGGGTGTAGGGCAGCCGCAGCACCGCCCCCAGCGCGGCCGGCACGGCGGTGAGCAGGAACTTCCCGGCCGGGTCGATGCCGTACGCGGGCCCGAGGAAGAGCACGGTGACCGACCAGAGGCTCCACACGGAGAACCCGACGTGCTCGGCGAAGATCGACACCCAGAGGTTGCGCCGGGCGATCGGCGCCCCCGTCGTACGCCAGAACGTGGGGTCCTCGGGGCGCCAGTCGTCGATCCGGTGCCGGCGCCCGGCGGCGGTCGGGGGGTCGTCGGGGACTGTTGTCGTGGTGGCGAGCGTGCTCACGGCGGCTCCTCCTGGTCGGTGTGACCTGGAGGACGCTAGGAACGGCCGGTTACCCGGCGGTGCCTGTCGCGGGTCGTTCCGGAAACGGAGATCGCACGTCGGCCACCGGACGGTGGTGAGGCGGTCAGAGCTGCTGAAGGATGCGCAGCGCCCGCCCGACCCGCTGCATGGTCTCGGTGTCGGCGACGTCGACGCACTCGGTGAACCACTTCTTCATCGGTGAGGAGAGCCGGTCGGGCATCACCACGTAGCTGCCCATCGGGACGGCGAGCGGGGAGTCCCGCAGCAGCGCGGTCTCGACCACCTCGACCACGATCACGATCGGCACGTCGGTGGAGTTGTAGACGTCGGTGCTGATCACCAGCCCGAGCCGCTCCCGGGCGCCCTCGATGCGCCAGATCTCGCCCCTACGCAGCACGTGGACGTCCGCCGAAGAGCGCGTCGTCCACCATGCCGACCTCCCGGGCGTCGGCGAGCGCCGCGGCCTCCAGGTCGAGCCCGGCTCGGCCGACCGCGGCGGCGTGCGCGGTGAAGACCTCGCGCAGCGCCTTCTCCCGGGCCGCCTGGTCCATCCAGGCGGAGAGCGACAGCCCCTCGCGCTTGGCGAACCGGCGTGCCTCCTCGATCGTCTCGTCGGAGAACGACAGTGTCACCTTGGCAGTCATGCCGCTGAGACTACCCACTGGTATGACCAGCAGTCATCCCGCTTCGCGCCGGTCGGCCAACGACCCAAAACGCCCTGGTCCGCCCCGGTCTCCCCGCCCGTCCCGTTTGGGGCGTGTCGAGGTCTCTGGCGGCCGGGACACCCCGACACGCCGCAAACGAGGGTCGAACGGGACCCCGGGCGGCGGCACGGCGGGGTCAGACGGGTGGGCGGGTGCCGCCGAAGACGGCGAAGCGCCACGCCTTGAAGAAGCAGTCGACGTCGACCAGCCCGGCCTCGGCGAGCCAGCGGCACTGCGCGTCCACCGGCGCCGGCCGGTCGTGCCGCATCCGCTCCCGGGCGGCGGCCAGCTCCGCGTCGCCGGAACCGAGCGCGGTGGCCTGGGCGACCCAGACCTCGTCGTAGCGGCGGTCCAGGGCGGGGGTGGGGCCGGCCACCTGCTCGGCGTTGACGAACACCCCGCCGGGCGTCAGCGCCTCGGCGGCCCGCCGGTAGAGGACCCGCTTGCCGTCGTCGTCGAGGTGGTGGACGGCCAGCGCGGAGACCACCGCGTCGTACCGGCCGGCGGGGAGCGGGTCGGTGAGGTCGGCGACCACCGTCCGGTGCGGCACGCCCCGGGCGGCCAGCGCGTCGGCGGCGACCGCGAGCATCCGCGGGGCGCCGTCGAGCAGGGTCACTCGGACCCCCGGCAGCGCCGCGGTGAGCAGCAGGGAGAGCAGCCCGGTGCCCGCGCCCAGGTCCAGCACCTCGGGGGTACGCCCCGCGGCCAGCGCGGCCCGCAGCGGCACGGCCGCCACCTCGACCGCGGTGCCGTAGAAGTCGTCGAAGCGCGGCACCAGGCGCCGCCGGGCCTGGTCGTAGCTGCCGGCCACCGCGTCGAACGCCGCCGTCACGCTCATCGTCGCCTCCCATATTTCAGGACGGTTGTCCCATATCATAGGCCGCACCGACCGGCCCGCTGCCCCCGTGCGGTGTGAGCCGCTCTTGACAGGACCGAAACAGACGGGACCCGGACCGGAAACCGCCCCCCGGCACGCTTCACTGGCATGACAGACCGTGCACGCTCCGCGACCGGGTCGGGGGGCGACCCCCGGCAGGCGGAGACGCACTGCCCGTACTGCGCCCTGCAGTGCGGGATGATCCTGCGCCAGACCGGCGAGCGGGTGGAGGTGCTCCCCCGCCAGTTCCCCACCAACCGGGGTGGGCTGTGCCAGAAGGGCTGGACCGCCGCCGAGCTGCTGGACCACCCCGACCGGCTGACCACCCCGCTGGTGCGCGACCCGGCCGACGGCGAGCTGCGCCCGGCGACCTGGGCGGCGGCGCTCGACCGGATCGCCGCCGGCATCCGTACCGTCCAGGCCGGACACGGCCGGGACGCGGTCGCGGTCTTCGGCGGCGGCGGGCTCACCAACGAGAAGGCGTACGCGCTGGGCAAGTTCGCCCGGGTGGCGCTGCGCACCCGGCACATCGACTACAACGGCCGGTGGTGCATGTCCTCGGCCGCCGCGGCCGGGATCCGCGCCTTCGGCGTGGACCGGGGACTGCCCTTCCCGCTGGCCGACCTCGCCCGGGCGGAGACCCTGCTGCTGGTCGGCGCCAACCCGGCGGAGACCATGCCGCCGCTGATGCGCCACCTGGCCGAACAGCGCGAGCGCGGCGGGCGCCTGATCGTCGTCGACCCCCGGGTCACCGCCACCGCCCGGCAGGCCGACCTGCACCTGCAACCGCTGCCCGGCACCGACCTCGCGGTGGCCAACGCGCTGCTGCACGTCGCGCTCACCGAGGGCCTCGTCGACCGGGACTACGTGGCCGCCCGGACCACCGGCTTCGACGAGGTACGCCGCACCGTGGCCGGCTACTGGCCGGCCGAGGTGGAACGGCTCTCCGGGGTGCCGGTGGCCGACCTGGAGGCGACCGCCCACGCGCTCGGCACCGCCGGCAGCGCGATCATCCTCACCGCCCGGGGCGCGGAACAGCACGCCAAGGGCGTCGACACCGTCAGCGCCTTCGTCAACCTGGCGCTCGCCCTCGGCCTGCCCGGCCGCCCCGGCTCCGGGTACGGCTGCCTGACCGGCCAGGGCAACGGCCAGGGCGGCCGGGAGCACGGGCAGAAGGCCGACCAGCTCCCCGGGTACCGGAAGATCGACGACCCGGCGGCCCGGGAACACGTGGCGGGCGTCTGGGGCGTCGACCCGGACGACCTGCCCGGGCCGGGCGTGCCGGCGTACCGGCTGCTGGAGTCGCTGGGCACCCCCGGCGGTCCCCGGGCGATGCTGGTCTTCGGCTCCAACCCGGTGGTCTCCGCGCCCCGGGCCGCCCGGATCGAGTCCCGGCTGCGCGGGCTGGACCTGCTGGTGGTGGCCGACTTCCTGCTCTCCGAGACGGCCGCCCTCGCCGACGTGGTGCTGCCCGTGGCCCAGTGGGCCGAGGAGGACGGCACGATGACCAACCTGGAGGGCCGGGTGCTGCGCCGCCGCGCGCTGCGCGAGCCGCCGGCCGGGGTCCGGACCGACCTGGCGGTCCTCGCCGAGCTGGCCGCCCGCCTGGACACCCCGGCGTCCTTCCCGACCGACCCGGCGGAGGTCTTCACCGAGCTGCGCCGTGCCTCGGCCGGCGGCGTCGCGGACTACGCCGGGGTGAGCTGGGAGCGGATCGAGGCCGACGAGGGCGTCTTCTGGCCCTGCCCCGACCCGGACGGGCCGGACACGCCCCGGCTCTTCGCCGACTCGTTCCCCACCCCGGACGGCCGCGCCCGGTTCCAACCGGTGCACCACCGGCCCGCCGCCGAGCAGGTCTGCGCCGACTACCCGCTGCACTTCACCACCGGCCGGGTGCTCGCCCAGTACCAGTCCGGCGCCCAGACCCGCCGGGTCGCCGCGCTGCACCGGGCGGCCCCGCACGGCTTCATCGAGCTGCACCCCGACCTCGCCGCCCGGCTCGGGGTGACCGAGGGCGACGAGGTCCGGGTCGCCTCCCGCCGGGGTGAACTGCGCGCGCCGGCCCGGCTCAGCCCGACGATCCGGCCGGACACCGTCTTCGCGCCGTTCCACTGGGGCGGTGCGGCCCGGGCCAACTCCGTGACCAACGACGCGACGGACCCGGTCTCCGGGATGCCCGAATTCAAGATCTGCGCGGTACGGGTGGAGAAGGCATGAACGTGGTGATCGTGGGATACGGGATGGCCGGGTCCCGGCTGGCCGCCGAGCTGCACGCCCGGGACGGGGACCGGAAGGTCACCGTGCTGGGGGCGGAGCCGCACCGGGCGTACAACCGGATCATGCTCTCCACGCTGCTCGCGGGGAAGGTCGCCGAGCCGGACGTGGAGCTGGCCGAGGTCGCCGGTCAGGGCGTGGACGTGCGGACCGGGGTGCAGGTCGCCGCGCTGGACCGGGACGCCCGGGTGGTCCACACCGACGACGGCGACCGGATCCCCTACGACCACCTGGTGCTCGCCACCGGCAGCCGGGCCCTGGTGCCGCCCCTGCCCGGCCTGGACCCGGCCGACCTCCCGGAGCGGGTGGTGCCGTTCCGCACCCTGGACGACTGCCGGCGGATCCTCGCCGCCGCCGAGGGCGCCCGCAGCGCCCTGGTGCTCGGCGGCGGGCTGCTCGGCCTGGAGGCGGCGCGCGGGCTGGCCGCCCGGGGGCTCGACGTCGGGGTGGTGCACCCGGTGCCGTACCTGATGGAACGCCAGCTCGACCCGACCGGCGCCGCCGTGCTGGCCGGTACCCTCGCCGACCTCGGGGTGACCACCCACCTGGCCGTCGCGGCCACCGGCGTGGCGGCGGACGCCGACGGGGTGCGCCTCGACCTGGCCGACGGCCGGTCGCTCACCGCCGACCTGCTGGTGATCTCCTGCGGGGTACGCCCCGACACCGCGCTGGCCACCGCGGCCGGGCTGGCCGTGGAGCGGGGCGTGGTGGTCGACGACCGGCTGCGCACCAGCGATCCCGCGATCTCGGCGATCGGTGACTGCGCCCAGCACGACGGCACGCTGACCGGGCTGGTCGCGCCGGCCTGGGCGCAGGCCCGGGTGCTGGCCCAGGTGCTCACCGGCGACGACCCGGCCGCCCGCTACCGGCCCCGGCCGGTGGTGACCCGGCTCAAGGCGGCCGGCATCGACCTCGCCGCGATGGGCGACCCCGGCGGCGGCCCGGGCGAGGAGCTGACCTTCGCCGACCCGGCCCGGGGCACGTACGCCCGGCTCCGCATCCACGAGGAGCGGCTGACCGCCGCCATCCTGCTCGGCGACAACCCGTCGGTCGGCACGGTGGTGCAGCTCTTCGACCGGGGCGCGCCGGTGCCGGCCGACCGGCGGGCGCTGCTGCTGGGCCGTGCGCTCGGCGGGACCGCGGCCGCGCCGGCGGAGTCCCCGGCGCTGATGCCGGACGCGGCCACCGTCTGCCAGTGCAACGACGTGCGCAAGGGCGCGCTGGTCGCCTGCTGGCGGGCCGGGGCCCGGACGGTGGACGAGGTGGTGGCGACCACCCGGGCCGCCACCGGCTGCGGCGGCTGCCGGGACGCGGTCGCCGGCATCGTCGACTGGCTCTCCGAGGCGGACTCGGTGGGGGCGGCCCGATGAGCGCCCGCACGGCGACGCCCGCCCGGGCCACGACGCCCGGACCGGGCGCGATGGACGGACCTGACGCGACGGACCGCGAGGAGGTGACGCGATGACCGGCGGACGATTGGTCGTCGTCGGCAACGGCATGGTCGGACAACGGTTCGTCGAGGCGCTGCGCGCCCGCGACCACGACCGGCGGTGGCGGGTGACGGTGCTCGCCGAGGAGCAGCGGCCGGCGTACGACCGGGTGCGGCTCTCGGCGTTCTTCGACGGGGTGGGTGCCGACGAGCTGAACCTGCACACCCCCGACGACGGGGTGGAGCTGCGCCTCGGCGAGGCGGTCACCGGCGTCGACCGGGAGCGGCGGGTGGTCACCACCACGGCCGGCGAGCACCCGTACGACGCGCTGGTGCTGGCCACCGGGTCGTATCCGTTCGTGCCGCCGGTCGACGGCACGGCGCTGCCCGGAGTCTTCGTCTACCGCACCCTGGACGACCTGGAGGCGATCCGGGCGCACGCCCGCGGCAGGCGTACCGGCGCGGTGATCGGTGGTGGCCTGCTCGGGCTGGAGGCGGCCAACGCCCTGCGGCTGCTCGGCCTGGCCACCCACGTGGTGGAGTTCGCGCCCCGGCTGATGCCGGTGCAGGTGGACGAGGCCGGTGGCGCGATGCTGCGCCGCTACGTCGAGGAGCTGGGGGTCACCACCCACCTCGGGGTGGCGACCACCGCGCTGCGCCCCGGCCCGGACGGCGTCGTCGCCGCGCTGGCGCTCTCCGACGGCAGCACGGTCGACGCGGAGCTGGTCGTGGTGGCCGCCGGCATCCGCCCCCGCGACGAGCTGGCCCGGGCCGCCGGGCTGCCGCTGGGCCCGCGCGGCGGGGTGCTGGTCGACGCGACCTGCCGCAGCGCGGACGAGCGGATCTGGGCGGTGGGCGAGTGCGCGGCGGTCGACGGCACCTGCCACGGCCTGGTCGCCCCCGGGTACGCGATGGCCGAGGTGGTGGCCGACCGGCTGCTCGGCGGCTCGGCGACCTTCCCCGGGGCGGACACCGCCACCAAGCTCAAGCTGCTCGGCGTGGACGTGGCCTCGTTCGGCGACGCGCACGGCACGACGCCGGGCTGCCTGGACGTCACCTTCACCGACCCGGTCACCCGGTCGTACGCGAAGCTGGTCCTCTCCGACGACGCGCAAACGCTGCTCGGCGGCGTGCTGGTCGGGGACGCGAGCGCCTACCCCACGCTGCGGGCCAGCGTGGGCGGCCCGTTGCCCGCCGCCCCGCTGGCGCTGCTGGCGCCGGCCGGCGGGGCGGGCGCCGGCGCCGCCGCGCTGCCCGGCGCGGCGCAGGTCTGCTCCTGCAACGCGGTGACCCGCGACGACATCGACGCCGCGATCGCCGGTGGCGCGACGGACGTGCCGGCGCTGAAGGCGTGCACCCGGGCCGGCACCAGCTGCGGGTCGTGCGTGCCGATGCTGAAGCAGCTGCTCGACGCGGCCGGGGTGAAGCAGTCCACCGCGCTCTGCGAGCACTTCGACGCCAGCCGGCAGGAACTGTTCGACATCGTCCGGGTCCGGGGCGTCCGCACCTTCTCCGCGCTCATCGCCGAGCACGGGCGGGGGCGCGGCTGCGACATCTGCAAGCCGGTGGTGGCCTCGATCCTGGCCTCGCTCGGCACCGGGCACGTGCTCGACGGTGAGCAGGCCTCGTTGCAGGACACCAACGACCACTTCCTGGCCAACCTGCAACGCGACGGCAGCTACTCGGTGGTGCCCCGGATCCCCGGCGGGGAGATCACCCCGGAGAAGCTCATCGTGATCGGCGAGGTGGCGCGCGACTTCCGGCTCTACACGAAGATCACGGGTGGGCAGCGGATCGACCTGTTCGGCGCGCGGGTGGAGCAGCTGCCGCAGATCTGGCGCCGGCTGGTCGACGCCGGCTTCGAGTCCGGCCACGCGTACGGCAAGGCGCTGCGGACGGTGAAGTCCTGCGTCGGCGAGACCTGGTGCCGGTACGGGGTGCAGGACTCGGTCGGCCTGGCCATCGCGCTGGAACTGCGCTACCGGGGCCTGCGCGCCCCGCACAAGATCAAGTCAGCGGTCTCCGGATGCGCCCGGGAGTGCGCCGAGGCCCGCAGCAAGGACTTCGGCATCATCGCCACCGACACCGGCTGGAACCTCTACCTCGGCGGCAACGGGGGCTTCCGGCCCCGGCACGCCGACCTCTTCGCCACCGACCTGGGCACCGCCGAGCTGGTCACCCTGATCGACCGGTTCCTGATGTTCTATATCCGCACCGCCGACCGGCTGCAACGCACCGCCGCCTGGATCGAGGCGATGGAGGGCGGCCTCGACCACCTGCGGTCGGTGATCGTGGACGACTCGCTCGGGCTCTGCGCCGAGCTGGACGCGGCGATGGCCCGGCACGTGGCGTCCTACTCGGACGAGTGGCGCGACGTCCTGGAGGACCCGGATCGGCTGCGCCGGTTCACCTCCTTCGTCAACGCCCCGGACGTGCCCGACCCGTCCATCAGCTTCGCCGTGGAGCGCGGCCAGCCGGTGCCGCCGCGCGGCGATTCACCGGCCGGCGGCGACCGGCGCCGCCAGCCCGTCGCACTGGGAATTCCGGAGGTACGGCGATGACCGACACCATGACCCTGAGCTGGACCACCGTCTGCCGACTGGACCGGCTGGAGCCCGACCGGGGCGTCGCCGCGCTGGTCGACGGCGTGCAGGTGGCGCTCTTCTGGACCGCGGGCGAGCTCTTCGCGGTCGACAACCTCGACCCGGTCGGCGGCGCGTACGTGATGTCCCGGGGCATCGTGGGCAGCCGCGGCGGGGTGCCGACCCTCGCCTCCCCGCTGCACAAACAGGTCTACGACCTGCGTACCGGGCGCTGCCTGGACCTGCCCGGCGTGGCGCTGCCCGTGCACGGGGTCCGCTGCCGGGACGGGCTGGTCGAGGTGCGGCTGCGACAGGTGCAGTGATGCGGGAGGAACTGGCCGGCTTCACCATCGGGGTCACCGCCGACCGGCGGCGCGACGAGCTCGCCGCGCTGCTGCAACGGCGCGGCGCGCGGGTGGTGCTCGCCCCGGCCCTGCGGATCGTGCCGCTGGCCGACGACAGCGACCTGCGCGAGGCCACCCGCCTCTGCCTGGACCGGCCGCCGGACATCCTGATGGCGAACACCGGCATCGGAATGCGCGGCTGGCTGGAGGCGGCCGAGGGCTGGGGGCTCGCCGAGCCGCTGCGCTCGGTGCTCTCCCAGTCGTACGTGGTGGCCCGGGGGCCCAAGGCGCGCGGCGCGATCCGGGCCGCCGGGCTGCACGACCAGTGGTCACCGGAGTCGGAGAGCTGCGACGAGGTGATCGACCACCTGCGCGAACGCGGGGTGGCCGGTCAGGTCATCGCCATGCAGCTGCATGGCGACCGGCAGCCGGAGTGCACCGAGGCGCTGGAAGCAGCCGGCGCCACCGTGATCGAGGTGCCGGTCTACCGCTGGGCGCCGCCCACCGACCCGGCCCCCCTGCACCGGCTCATCGACCTGGTCGCCGGCCGGCTCGTCGACGCCGTCACGTTCACCTCCGCACCCGCGGCGGAGGCGCTGCTGCGGGCGGCCGGTGACCGGGCCGACACGGTGCTGGAGGCGCTGCGCTCAGATGTGCTGGCCAGCTGCGTCGGCGCGGTCACCGCGGAGCCGCTGGTCCGCCGGGGGGTGCCGGTCAGCGCGCCTGCCCGGGCCCGGCTCGGCGCCCTGGTCCGGCAGATCGTCGACGAGCTGCCCCGCCGTACGGTGACCGTCAAGGCCGCCGGGCACCTGTTGACCCTGCGCGGGCACGCGGCCGTGGTCGACGGGGAACTGCGGCCGCTCGCGCCCGCCCCGATGGCGGTGCTGCGGGCACTGGCCGCGTCACCCGGCCGGGTGCTGTCGCGCACCGCGCTGCTGCGGACCCTGCCCCGGGGCGCGGACGAGCACGCGGTGGAGATGGCGGTGGCCCGGCTGCGCGTCGGGCTGCAGGCCCCCCGCGTGGTGCAGACCGTCGTCAAGCGGGGTTACCGCCTCCGGGTCGACTGACCCGGAGGCGGTTCAGCCCACCGGCGCGTAGCCCCGGCCGTGCTCGGTCTCCAGCCGGAGCATGGCGTGCTCGACCACGGTCACCAGCACCTGCTTCACCGAGTCCCGCCGGCGGGCGTCGCACATCACCAGCGGCACGTCCGGCGAGATGGCCAGCGCCTCGCGAACCTCCTCCGGCTCGTACTGCGGCGCGTCGTCGAACCGGTTGAGCGCCACCACGTACGGCAGGTTCCGGTTCTCGAAGTAGTCCAGCGGCGCGAAGGCGTCCGTGATCCGGCGGGTGTCCACCAGGACGGCGGCACCCACCGCCCCCCGGATGATCTCGTCCCACATGAACCAGAAGCGGGTCTGGCCCGGAGTGCCGAAGAGGTACAGGATCAGGTCCTGCGCCATGGTGATCCGGCCGAAGTCCATGGCGACCGTGGTGGTCTCCTTGCCGGGCACCTTCGACGGGTCGTCGATGCCCACGCCGGCCGCCGTCATCAGCGCCTCCGTGGTCAGCGGCGTGATCTCGGAGATGGCGCCGACCATTGTCGTCTTGCCCACGCCGAAGCCGCCCGCGACCACGATCTTCGCGGAGATGATCTCCCGGCTGCGGCGCGCCCCGGCGGGGTCATAGTTCGCGAAGTCCACTTAGCACCCTTCCCAGCAGGTTCATCCGCTCCTCGTAGCCCTCGGCCGGAGCGGCAGTGTGTAGCGTCAGCAGGCCGTCGGCCACCAGATCGGCGACCAGCACCCGGGCGACGCCCAACGGCATCCGGGTGTACGCGGCGATCTCCGCCAGCGACTGTGCCCGGCCCTCGCAGACCGTGGCGATGCGGTACTTGTCGTGCCCGGCGAAGCGGGCCTCCGCGCACTGGGTGGGCGTGGCCGAGAGCACCGCCTCCAGGGCGATGTCCCGGCTCGGCTCGGTACGGCCCCGGGTGACCGCGTACGGGCGCACCAACGCCCCGCGTGGGTCCCGCCGTGGTTCCATCCGCCATCACCTCCTCCCGCCCGGAGCCCACCGGCACCGGATCGCCTGTCCCTGGCCGGGCGCGAGCGCGCCCGGCGTCGTACGTCCCGCCTACGAGCGCACCGCGTCGCGGGGCAGCGGCACCAGCGCGGCGCCCACCCGCTCGACGAGCAGCGCCATCTCGTAGCCGACCTGCCCGACGTCGCAGCTGCGCGCCGCGAGCACCGCCATCGACGACCCGTCGCTGATCGACATCAGGAACAGGTAGCCGCTGTCCATCTCGATCACCGTCTGGAGCACGCCGCCCGCGCTGAACATCCGGGCGGCCCCCTCGGTCAGACTCACCACGCCGGAGGTGATGGCGGCGAGCTGGTCCGCGCGGTCTCCCGGCAGGTCCCGCGAGGAGGCGAGCAGCAGCCCGTCCGCGGACACCGCCACCACGTGGGCGATGCCCGCCACGCTGTCGGCGAAGTTGGTGAGCAGCCAACCCATGTCCTGCATGGCAGCTGGCCTGTTCATCGGCGCGTCTCCTTGGTCGAGGTGCTGTTCTGGTCCGTACCGGCCGAGCGGCCGCGCTGCACCCCGCGGTGATAGGCGGAGAGCAGGCCGCGGACCTCGTCGGGGGTACGGCGGCTGCGGTCCCGCCCGCCCTTCGGCTCGATGCCGCCGGGAACGAGCTGGGCCTGGGGCACCCGCTTCGGCAGGCCGGAGCGGGTGGTGCCGCCGGTGGCCGGCTCGGCGGCCCGGATGGCCCGGGTCCAGCCTTCGTCGGCCGCCGTCCGCCAGGCGCCCGGCTCCGCGGGTGGCGGGGCGGCGGGCTCCTGGGGCGGGGCGGTGGAGGTGGCCGGCGGCGCGGACGGCACCGCCGGCGGGGCGTACGACGGGGGTGGCGGCGCGACCGGCGGCTGCCCGGCGGCCGACGCCGCGGACGGGGTGCCGGCGGCGTTCGGGGAGCCGGGCACCCGGGTCGGCAGCGGCGGCGGGCTGGCCTTACCGGCGCCGTCGGCGGGCGGCTGGTCGAAGTTGGGCCGGGTGAAGATGGCGGTGGCGTCGTCGCCGTGGGACCGGAACCAGACCGCCTCCATCTCGCGGAATATCGGCGAGTCGGCCGGCCGGTCCGGGCGGGCCACCACGGGGGCGGCCGGTGCCGGGGCGGGCGGCGCCGGAGCGGCCGGCGGGGTGTACGGCATCGCCGGGGCGACCGGGGTCGTCGGGGCGAAGGGCGCCGCCGGAGCCGCCGCGAACGGACTGAACGGCGCGGGCGCCGCAGCGGCCGGTGCCGACGGCGCGCCCGCGACCGGGCCGAAGGGCAGCCCCGGGGTGGCGTCGGCGGCCGGGGTCCGCTTCGGCAGCGGGTCGAGCAGCGGCTGGGCCGCCGTCGGGCCGCCGGCGGAGTACCCGCCCCCGTACGCGGGCTCGGCCGGAGCCGCCGAGGCCGGCACCGCGGACGCGGGCACGGCGGACGTCGGCACGGACGAGGCCGGCACCGCGGAGGTGGGCGCGGACGGCGGCACCTGGCCGCCGAGGGTCACCGCCGGGGCGGTGTCCCGCGCGTCGACCGGCGGCTGCCAGGGCGCCGGGGCCGGCGGGGCGGCCCGCCACTGGTCGGTCAGCGTCGCCGCGCCGGTACGCCCGTTGGTCAGCGGGTCACCGAGGCCGGCCGAGGCGAGCGGGGTCTGCTCGACCGCCAGCGGCTGGCGCGCCCGGGGCAGCGACTGGTCCCGACCCCGGTGGGCGGGCAGCATCACGGTCGAGTTGGGCAGCGTCACCTGGGCGACCGTGCCGCCCTCGACGTTGCGCCGCAGCTCCACCCGGATGCCGTACCGGGAGGCGAGGCGGCTCACCACGGCCAGGCCCATCAGCCGGAACGCGGCCACGTCCACGCTCGGCGGCGCGGCCAGCCGGCGGTTGAGCGAGTCGAGCTGCTCCTCGGTGAGGCCCAGGCCCCGGTCCTCGATCTGGATCAGCACGTAGTCGCGGATCCGGCGGCCGTCGGCCACCACCGTGGTGGTCGGCGGCGAGAAGCGGGTGGCGTTGTCGAGCAGCTCGGCGACGAGTCGGACCACGTCGTTGACCGCGTGGGCGGCGACCGAGATGTCGGTGTCGACGGTGCCGAACTCGATGCGGTTGTAGAGCTCGACCTCGGACTGGGCGGCCCGCAGCACGTCGACCAGGAGCGCGTCGTCACGGCGCGGCACCGCCGAGTCCGCGCCGGCCAGGACGAGCAGGTTCTCGTCGTTGCGGCGCATCCGGGTGGCCAGGTGGTCGAGCTCGAAGAGCTGGGCGAGGCGCTTCGGGTCCTCCTCGCTGCGCTCGATCGCGTCCAGCTCGCCGATCATCCGGTCGACCAGCGTCTGGCTGCGCCGGGCCAGGTTGAGGAACATCGCCGAGACGCTGGTACGCAGGGCGGCCTGTTCGGCGGCGACCCGCACGGCCTCCTTGTGTACGACGTTGAAGGCCAGGGCCACCTGGCCGACCTCGTCGCGGCTGCGCAGCCGGATCGGGTCGCGGACCTGGCGGACGATCTCCTCCACGCCGCCCTCACCGACGCTGCCCATGTTCTGCAGCCGCCGCACCGCGTCCGGCAGGTCGTGGTTGGCCACCGAGAGTGCGCCCTCCCGCAGCCGCCGCAGCGAGTGGTTGAGCGAGCGGGCCAGCACCACGGCGAGCGAGACGGCGATGATCAGGGTGAGCAGCACCAGCACCGACTCGATGACGGCCTGCCGGATGACGTCGCTGCGGGCCTGCTCGGCCCGGCTCAGCAGGCGGTCCTGGAGCTGGATCTCGGCCCACCGCATCAGGTCGTTGACCGCGCCGATCGAGGCGCTCGCGTCGACGGCGCTGACCAGCGGCTGCTGCCCCACCGAGCGGGTGATGTCGTTGGACACCCGGTCGGCGAGCCCGACCGCGTCGCCGGAGACCGTGCGCTCGACCAGGCCCCGCTGCTCGGGGTCGGCGGCCAGGGAGAAGGAGACCAGCGCCTCCTGCTGGCCGGTCAGCGTGGTCACGAAGGCGGAGAACTGCTCCTCGCCGATCCGGCCGGCGCTGAGCGCGGTGTAGGCGACCGCCTCCTCCTCGGCGACGGCCGCCTTGGCCCGGCCGAACGCGGCCACCGCGCGGCGGGCGTCGGCCAGGCTCTCCTGGCCGGGGAGCTGGGCCAGGGTGTCGCCGTACGAGACGAGGTCGGTCAGGACGATGCCGTAGCGCAGGGTGGCCTCGGCCACCGGCATCTGCCGGCGGTCGAGCACCTCCTGGCGGGTGCCGTTGAGCGTCTCCAGGTGGCCGTCGATGACCTTGAGCCGGTCGCGGACGGCCGCCGGGACCTCGCCGATGTTGCCCCGCTCGGCGCGGTACTCGGCGATCCGCTGGTCGGTGGCCCGGACCCGCAGGTTGTAGTCGTCAGGGCGCTGCTGCGACGTGGCCAGGTAACCGGCCGCCGCCATCCGCTCCTTGTGCAGATCCTGGGTGAGCGCGGAGACGTCGACGGAGAGCGCGGTCAGCGACCGGATCCGGGTGGCGTCGTACGCGCCCTCGCCGGTGGAGATGAGTCGGATAGTTGCCAGAGCGATGACGGCCGCGACCGGGACCACCAGAATGAGGGCGAGTTTGGAGCGGATCCGCGCGTCCCGGAGTCGGGGCAGCCGTCCTCGGCGGTCGTGGTGAGCGGCGTCGCCGATTTCGGGCAGGGTCGTCGGTCCGGTGCTCACGACATCGCCTCCGTCGTTTCTTCCGCGCCTGACCCGCCGACCCGTGCCTGGTGCAGCGGAGAGCGCCACGCGCGGCACGGCCGCGATTTCATCAGAGATGATCGCGTTTGGGAAGCCGCAGTGAGGCAGGAAACGGTCAACCGGCGACCCCGTCACCTTTTGGCCTCATTCTCGCCCACGCTCTGAACAGGCATTGTCACTCCAGAGTGGCGGATCGCCTCTCCGGAGTGAGCATCGGTAAATATCTGATGACCCCAACATGTGGGAAAGCCGTCCCGAAACCACTCCGGGCTCCCGCGCTTGACCGCGAGGCCCAGCGTTGGCAAGGTTTTGCAGGCTTCGCGCACACCGTACGGCAGAGATCCCCGTTTCTCCACTGAGGACGGACTAGCGGCGGTGACCGGGCAGCGCCCGCGCCGCACCTGGAGGACTGAGTTGAGCCCCATCCGCTCCGCGACCATCGTGGCGCTCGCATCGGCCGTACTGGCCACCACGCTCACCGGCTGTTCGTTCGGAACGGGGCAGGAGGACACCAGCCCCATCGTCATCGCCGCGGACCTCGAACTCTCCGGCGCGGCGGCCGGAGTCGGCAAGGCGTACCAGCGGGCGCTGGAACTGAAGATCGAGCAGCTGAACAACTCCGGCGCCCTGGGCAGCCGGAAGATCCGGCTCGAGGTGAAGGACAACCGTTCCGACGCCAGTGAGTCGCTGCGGAACATCACCGACTTCAGCGGCAATTCCAAGGTCAGCGCGATCATCATGGGCGGTTGCAACGAATGCGCGGTCGGTGCCGTCCGCACCATCAACGAGAAGAAGATCCCCACCATCGCGCTCGCCCCGTCCAGCGCGATCTCCAACCCGGTCGCCGAGCGGCGGTACGTCTTCAAACTGGCCCCGAACGCCGCCGACAGCGCCGGGTCGCTCACCACGGAACTGCGCCGAAAGGGCATCCGTAAGGTCGCCGTGCTGCACAGCGACGACGACTACGGCCGGGAGGGCCTGACCGCCCTGCGCGGCGAGTTCAACAAGGCCAAGATCCGGCTGGTCCGCAACGAGGCGGTCCGCGCCACCGACACCGACGTCAGCCAGCCGGTCCGCCTGCTCACCTCCGGTGGGGCGCAGGCGCTGCTGCTCTGGACCCCGCCGGAGCAGGCCTCCCTCGCCGCGACCAGCGCGCAGGAGGCGCGCTTCTCCGGGTCGCTCTTCCTCGACGCGGCCGCCGCCGGCGACCTCTTCCTGGGCAACGCGGCCCGGTCCACCGAGCGGGCCACGCTGGTCTTCACCCAGACCATGGTGATCGACGACGTGATCGCCACCACCCCGGCGAAGGCGGCCCGCCGCCAGTGGTTCCAGGACTACACCGCCCGGTTCGGCGGCTACAACGGCTTCTCCTCCTTCGCCGCCGACGCGGTCCAGCTGATCGCCGACGCCGCGCTGCGGGCCGGCGGCCCGACCGACCAGGTCAACCGGGACGGCATCCGGGACGTGCTGGAGACCTCGCAGATGGACGGGCTCTCCGGGCCGATCCGGATGACGCCGGACAACCACTCCGGGCTGATGCCCCAGGCGCTGACCACCCTCGTGGCGCGCGGCGGCCGCTGGCGGCTGGCGGGCTGAGTTCGGCAGGCCACGCCTCGAACGGCACTGGCCGGCTCCCCGGGTGGGGGCCGGCCAGTTTGGTGGAGAAGCTCGTCGTCGCGGGTCAGCGGGCGCTGGTGGTAGCGCGAACCCACGGCAGGGCGAGGCGTTCGACCAGGGACAGGGCGGCGTAGAGCAGGATGCTCATCGCGGCGATCAGCACGATCGCCGCCCAGGCCGTCGCGGTGTCCCCGATGCCGTTGTACTGCAGGATCTGGTAGCCGAGCCCCGGCTTGTCGGAGTAGAACTCGCCGATCACCGCGCCGATGGCGGCCAGCGGCATCGCCACCTTCAACCCGACGAAGATCTGCGGCAGCGCGGCCGGGAAGCGCACCTTGCGGAACGACTGCCACCACGAGGCGTTCAGCGACCGGGCCAGCTCGGCCAGGTCCGCCGGGGTGGTGGTGAGCCCGGTCGCCGTGGAGAGCACGATCGGGAAGAAGCAGAGCAGGAAGACCATCGTCAGGATCGGCTTCTCGCCCCAGCCGACCGAGACCACCAGCAGCGGCCCCAGGGCGATCTTCGGCACCGCGTTCACCGCCACCAGCAGCGGCGCGAACATCCGCTCGGCCCGCCGGGAGGCGGCCAGGGCCATCCCGATCAGCACCCCGGCGGCGGCGGAGAGCACGAAGCCGAGCAGCGTCATCAGCGTGGTGATCCCCAGCGCCGGCAACAGCACGTCGGCCGCCGCGGTGAGCGCCGCCCACACGTCCTGCGGGGGCGGCAGGGACGCCGGGTGGACCAGCTCCAACCCCGAGGTGACCAGCCACCAGACGGTCACCGCGATCAGCAGGCCGAGCAGCGGCAGGCCGACGGTCCCCGGACGTACCCCCGGGCGGCCCGACGCCCCGGCGGCCGGTGGCGTGGTCGGGGTCGCCACCCCGGGCGCGTCGGCCGCGGCGCCCGTGGTGACGTCGCGCTCCGCCTCCCCCGCTCCCGAGCGGGTACGGATCTGCGTCACGTGTCCCATCCTCTCCTGCCGGCGAGGGGCCGGCACGGCCACGGGGGCGCGGCCACCGGTCTCCCCGGTGACCGCACCCCCGTGGCACGGTCGGTGCCGATCAGGCCTTCGGCGTCAGGCTGAAGTCGATGATCTGGTCCGGGGTGATGTTCTGCTTGAGCGCGCCCGCGCCCTGCAGCAGGGCGATGCTCTTGGCGACCCGCTCGTTGTCCAGGGTGCCGATGGCGGTGCCGGAGTTGCTGGACCGGACGTACCCGGCCATCAGCTGGAGCTCGGCGGCGGCCGCGGCCGGGTTGGTCGCGTCGACGTTCTTCTTCAGCAGCTCCGCGGCCTCCTGCGGGTTCGCCAGGGCGTACTCCAGGCCCTTGAGCAGCGCCGCGGTGAAGCGCTTGACCGTCTCCGGCTTCTCCTTGGCCAGCTTGGTCGAGGTGATCAGGGCGTTGCCGTAGAGGTCCTGCATGACCTCGCTGTACGGCAGGATGACCGGCTTCTTCTTGGTCACCGCCTCGACGGTGGGCTGACCGACCACGAACTGACCGATGCCGTCGACCGTGCCGGAGGCCAGCGTGCCCATCAGGGTCTGCGCCTCACCGTTGACCCAGGTCACCTTGCTGGCGTCCACGCCGGCGAGCCGGGCGTACGTCGGGAAGAGCTGGCGGACCACGGAGGTGGGGGTGTCGGCGAGCTTCTTGCCCTCCAGGTCCTTCGGCGTAGCGATGTTCTTGCCCTCCACGCTGACCACGGCGGCCATCGTGCGCTGCTGGATCGCCGCCACCGCCACGAAGTCCTTGGCGGCGCCGTTGCCGAGCTGGAGCAGGCCACCGGTCAGGTCGATCGGGCCGAAGTCGGCCTGGCCACCGACGATGGTCTGGATGACCGACCCGGTGCCCTGGCCCGGCTTGATCTCCACGTCGAAGCCGGCCTCCTTGAAGAAGCCCTTCTCCTTCGCCACCCAGGCGTACGAGTCACGGCCGAAGTTGCCGAACGAGGTGAGGTAGGTCACCTTCTCCAGCGCCGTGCCGTCACCGCCCTTGGCGTCGGAGTCGTCCGAGCCGCTGCTGCACGCCGAGACCAGGGCGAGAGCGGTGGCCAGGGCGGCGGCGGCGACCGTACGGGTCAGCCTTCTCATCAGTGCACCATGTCCTTTCCGACCGGGTCATGCCACCCGGAGGGGTTGTCGGTCCAGCGGTGCCGGCATGAAGGGGGGACGCCGACGCCACCGTCGTGAAGGGACTCTTCGCGGGCACAGCGTACGAGAGACCCACCGTCACGACACCAGCCACACCGGGTTGCGGAACGGAAACAACTGAGAGTCCACCCCGGACTGTTGGCAAGCGCCACACGCCGGATAGCCTTTGTCGGATTCCTGACCGCCCACTCAGGGGAGGCCCGCCGGAGATGATCCGACTCGCCGACGTGTCGCGTACCTTCGACGGCCGCTCCGGCCAGGTCGAGGCGCTGCGCGGCATCGACCTCGCGGTCGCCGAGGGCGAGTTCGTCGCGGTGCTGGGCCGCTCCGGTTGCGGGAAGTCCACCCTGCTGCGCATGGTCGCCGGGCTGCTGCCGGTGACCAGCGGCGAGATCACCGTGGGCGGCACGGCGGTCACCCGGCCGCGCCAGGACATCGCGATGCTCTTCCAGCGGCCCGCCCTGCTCCCCTGGCGCACGGTGCTGGACAACGTCCTGCTGCCGGTGGAGATCTTCGGCTGGAGCCGGGCGAAGCACCGCGAGCGGGCCCGCCAACTGCTGGAGATGGCCGGCCTCGGAGGCTTCGAGAAGCGGCTGCCGCACGAACTCTCCGGCGGCATGCAGCAACGGGTCTCGCTCTGCCGGTCGCTGATCGGCGAGCCCCGGGTGATGCTGATGGACGAGCCCTTCTCCGCCCTCGACGCGCTCACCCGCGAGGAACTTTCCGGCGAGCTGCAACGGGTGCACATGGAGACCGGGGCCACCGTCGTCTTCGTCACCCACTCCATCGACGAGGCGGTGCTGCTGGCCGACCGGGTGGTCGTGCTCAGCCCGCGCCCGGGGCGGATCCGCAAGGTCGTCGAGGTGGCCATCCCCCGACCGCGCACCCTCGGCCGCAACGCCCACCTGGCCGACGTCGCCCGGGTCAGCGCCGAACTGCACGAACTGCTGATGGAACGCGAGACGCCGGCCGTGGCGGCGGAGGGACGATGAGCATGCGGGTGGCCGTCTTCACCGAGCCGCACCGCGGCGCCAGCTACGACGACCAGCTCCGCTTCGCGCGGCTGGTGGAGGCGGGCGGCTTCGACGGCTTCCTCCGGGCCGACCACTACCAGGCGATGGGCGACGAGCCGGGGCTGCCCGGCCCGACCGACGCCTGGCTGACCCTCGCCGCGCTGGCCCGGGAGACCACCCGGATCCGGCTCGGCACGCTGGTCACCTCGGCCACCTTCCGGCTGCCCGGACCGCTGGCCGTGATGGTCGCCCAGGTGGACCAGATGAGCGGCGGCCGGGTCGAGCTGGGCATCGGCGCCGGCTGGTACGAGCGCGAGCACACCTCGTACGGCATCCCGTTCCCCGCGGTGGGTGAACGGTTCGACCGGCTGGCCGAGCAGCTGGAGATCATCACCGGTCTCTGGCGGACCCCGGTCGGCGACACCTACACCCACCTCGGCGACCACTACCGACTGGTGGACGCGCCCGCGCTGCCCAAGCCCGTGCAGCAGCCCGGCCCGCCCGTGATCGTCGGCGGACGCGGCCCGAAGCGCACCCCCGAGCTGGCCGCCCGGTACGCGGACGAGTTCAACATGCCCTTCAAGTCGGTCGAGGAGACCGCCGGCGCGTACGAGCGGGTGCGTGAGGCGTGCGACCGGACCGGGCGTGCCGACTCCGGGCGTGCCCCGCTGGTGCTCTCCGCCGGGGTGGTGGTGGCGATCGGGCGTACCGACGCCGAGGCCCGCCGCCGGGCCGAGCCGCTGCACGTCAAGAGCGCCCTGCCGCCGGAGGACCCGGTGGTCGGCTCCCCCGCCCAACTGGTCGACCGGCTCGGCGAGTTCGCCGCGATCGGCACCACCCGGGTGCACCTGCGCCTGATCGAACTCGACGACCTGGACCACCTGGAGCTCATCGCCGGCGAGGTGCTCCCCCAGCTGAACGGAACGCGATGACCGACGTGGTCGACGGTACGGAACTCGGCCCGGTGGGCCAGGAGATCGTCTTCGAGAACGACCGGGTCCGGGTGTGGCACATCCGCCTGGAGCCGGGTGAGCGGCAGCCGCTGCACCGGCACGACCACCCGTACCTGGTGGTGGCCGTCCAGGGCGCGAAGAACGTGGTGCAGACCATCGACGGCACCCGGATCGACGCGGACGAGCCCACCGGCGGGGTGGTCTACCGGGACCCGGGTGCGGTCCACATGCTCACCAACGTCGGTGACACCACGTACCTGGCCCGCCTCGTCGAGTTGAAGTAACCCCAGGCAGTCGCCCCGCCGCGCCACAGTGGCGATCGGGCGCACCGGGCCGTAACGTGCGCGACATGGCCTTTCGGACGTGGGGCAGACTGCTGCTCACCGCATTCGGGGTGAGCGTGCTGGCCGGAGCCGGTCAGCTCGGCATCGCGTACGGGTTCGGGATCGTACGACTCAACGGCGCGTTCACGGATGTGAACAGGTGGCCGGCCCAGCTCGCCTGGGTCGGCTGGTTCGCCGTGACCGCCGCCGTGGTCGGCGCTGTGGTCACCGTCCGGCTCGCCCGCCGTCTCGGGCTGCCGGACCGCACTGGCGTGCAGCTCGCCGTCTCCGGCGCGGCCGCACTCGGCGCGACCGTCGTCGCGCCGCTCTGCATGCAACCCGCCCGGGCCGCGGAGCTGAGCACCATCGACCCGGTCTGGGCGGTCGGGATCTGCGCGATCGTCGGCGCAGTGGTCGGCGCGGGCGCGGCCTCGGCCGTGCTGCTCCGGCCGCCGCTGGGCTGGAACGTCGCCCTGCTGACCGGCGCGGTCTGGCTGATCGCGCTGGTGTCCGCCGCGCCGGCGGTGCTGTCCACCGGGGCGCTGCGCTCGGTACGGCTCGGTGTGCTGGAGCCGTCCTGGCTGGACGCGGGCGCGGCGCAGCGGCTGGCCATGCTGGTCCTCCCCGCGGTGGCGCTGCTGGCCGGCGCGACGACCGGTGCGCTGGCCCGATGGCGCGGGCACGTCCCGCTGGTCAGCGGGGCGGCCGGGGCCGCCGGCCCGGTGCTGCTCGCCTTCGCCTACCTGACCGCCGGGCCGGGCGACGCCGTCGACCGCTATCAGCTCGCCCCGTACTACGGCGCGGTGATCGCCGTCGCGGCCGGCGCCCTGGGCTCGGCCGCCGCCACGCTGCTGCGCTGGCCGCTCTTCCCGGCGGCCGGAGCCGAGCACGCCGCCGGAGCCCACAGCGCCGCCGGAGCCACCACAGCCGCCGGCGCCATCGAGCCGACCGACATCCTGCGCCCGCTGCCCGGCAGCCCGGCTCCGAGCAGCGCTTCCGGCGACGAAATGGCCACCGTGGACCTGGCCGGCGCCGCCGGCGCGGGCACCTCGCCCGGCGCCGGCACGCCGACCGGCACGGACCGGGCCGCGACCCGGACGAGCGGGCCGACCCCGGCGCACTGGGACTGGCCGGTCACCCCCGGCACCCCCACTCCGCCCGGTACCCGCCCGGACAGCGGTTCCGCCCTCGACGCCCCGGCCGTCGAACCGGTGTCGCCGACCTGGCCGGAGCCGTCCGGCCTGACCCCGGACGAGCCGTCGTACGGCGACCTGCCGACGAGCCGGCGCCCCGAGCCGGAGACCGACGCCGTCAGCACACCGGCCGCACCCCAGCCGCGGGACCGTCGCGGTACCCCGGAGCCCTGGCTGACGGCTGACCCGGCCGCGCCGACGTCCCTCGCCGGGCACCGGGCGGAGCCGACGGCGTGGGAGGCCGCGGCGGACCGGGAGGCGCCGGCGGAGTCGGCCGGCGGGGTCGAGGTCGGGGACGGAGCCGACTGGGACGGCCCGGCCGGCCGGATCACGCCGACGGCGCCAACCGGAGAGCCGGTGGTGCGCGACTCCTCCGCGCCGGTCCCGTCCGACGGGTCACGACCGGTCGACCCGGTCCGGGTTCCCGAAACCGCCGGCCCGGTCCAGGTTCCACCGACCTCCGACCCGGTCCAGGTTCCACCGGCTGCCGGGTCGGTGCAGGTCGCACCGGCTGCCGATGCGTCCGACGGGCCGCGTGCGGCCGATCCGGTCCGGGTTGCTCGGGCCGCCGATCCGGCCGACGCGCCGGCAGCGGCCGGCAAGGTCACGGTCACACCGCAGGTCGCGCCGCACCGCACCGAGGAACCGGCAGCCACCACTGACCACACCGCGACGGACGAGCAGCCGCACGAGCAGACGGCAGTGACCGCAGACCGCGCCGCGACCGCCGAGCCGGCCGAGGCGACCACCACGACCGCCGAGCCGGCCGAGGCCACCCCCGTCGCCCCCCGGCCCCGGCCGAAGCGGAACCGCAAGTCCCACTCCGCCGGACCGGACGAGCCGGTGGCGGCCACCTCCGCCACCAGCAGCGACGCCGGATCGGACAACCCGGTGGCGGCCACCTTCGCCACCACCAGCGACGCCGGATCCGACGACCCGGTGGCGACCACCGGCGCCGGTCCCACGGCTGCCACCACCGCCCCTGCCGATCCGGCCGCTGCCCCCACCGGCTCCGCCGTTCCTGCCGCTGCCACCGACTCCGCCGCTGCGGGCACCGGCCGCAAGGGCTCGGCGAAGCGGGCAGTCTGCCCCGCGACGGACCCGACAGCCGCCCCCGAGCCGGCCGACTCCCCCACCCCGGCGCCCGTCGCCCTCTCCGGCGCGGACAGCACCCCGGCCGCCGACCCCCAGCGCGCGCTCGACCGGAACCGCCTCGACCGGCCGGAACTCGACACCGCCGGGCTCGGCGAAGCCGGCCATGACACCACCGAACCCGAACCGGCCACGCCCGACCCGGCACGGTTCGACCCGGCAACGCCCGATCCGGCCCGCGCCGAGGACCCCTCGACCGCGTCCACGAAGGACGACGCCAGCTACGCGCCGGATCCCCGGCCCGACATGCGGGCGTCGGGCGCGGACCGCATCTCGGCGCGCCACACCCCGCCCACCGCCGCTGCCACACCCGCCGCCGAGCCAGCGCCCCGCCCCCGGCACCAACTGCCCGACCTGAACAGCGCGGTGAGCTGGAACGCCTTCACCGCTCCCCGCCCCGCGCCGGCACCGCCCCGGGCCGACCTGCCGTTCCCGGACCACGGTCCGGAAGAGGAACCGAAGCCGGTCACCTTCCGGTGGGACGCGGACGACGCCCGGCCCGGCACCCCCGGTACGGCGAGCCGATCGACCGACCTGCCCGCCGCCGAGGTCCCCGCCGACGAACGCCGCGAGGCCGAGCCCCGACGAGCCGAGCAGGAGCCGAAGAACGAGCGGGAGCCGGCGGCAGACCGGTCCCGGCCGAAGCGGAGCCTGTTCCGCCGCAACAAGGCGCGCGCCGCCGAGCCGCCGGCCGAGGCGCCCGAGGCGGAGCCGCTCGCCGCGCAGGACGAGGAGTACGTCGACTGGGTCGCCGGCCTGAGCCGGCCGCTGGCCGACAACGAGCCGGAGACGGAGAGCGGCCGCCGCTCGCTGCGCTCCAGCGGTCGCCACCACCGGGACTGAGGAAGCACAGCGGTCCGGCGACGGTGCCCGCCGTCGCCCGACCGGCGTGGTTTCTCCGGTCAGGCCATCGGCAGGTAGACCCGACCGCCGGAGGAGACGAACTCCGCCGACTTGTCCTGCATACCGCGCGCGGCGTACTCCTTCAGCTCCTGCGTGATCTTCATGGAGCAGAACTTCGGTCCGCACATCGAGCAGAAGTGCGCGGTCTTCGCTGGCTCGGCGGGCAGCGTCGCGTCGTGGTACGACCGGGCGGTCTCCGGGTCCAGCGAGAGGTTGAACTGATCCTCCCAGCGGAACTCGAACCGGGCCTTGGAGAGCGCGTCGTCCCAGGCCTGCGCGCCGGGGTGGCCCTTGGCCAGGTCGGCCGCGTGCGCCGCGATCTTGTACGCGATCACGCCCGCCTTCACGTCGTCCCGGTCCGGCAGCCCGAGGTGCTCCTTCGGCGTGACGTAGCAGAGCATCGCGGTGCCGAACATGCCGATCATCGCCGCGCCGATGGCCGAGGTGATGTGGTCGTACGCGGGGGCGATGTCCGTGGTCAGCGGGCCGAGCGTGTAGAACGGGGCCTCGTGGCACCACTCCTGCTGGAGGTCCACGTTCTCCTTGATCTTGTGCATCGGCACGTGGCCCGGGCCCTCGATCATCACCTGCACGTCGTACTCCCAGGCGATCTTCGTCAGCTCGCCGAGGGTACGCAGCTCGGCGAACTGCGCCTCGTCGTTGGCGTCCGCGATCGACCCGGGCCGCAGCCCGTCGCCGAGGGAGAACGTGACGTCGTAGCGGGCCAGGATCTCGCACAGCTCCCGGAAGTTGGTGTAGAGGAAGTTCTCCTCGTGGTGCGCCAGGCACCAGGCCGCCATGATCGACCCGCCCCGGGAGACGATCCCGGTGACCCGGTCCACGGCCAGCGGCACGTACGGCAGCAGCACCCCGGCGTGCACGGTCATGTAGTCGACGCCCTGCTCGGCCTGCTCGACGACGGTCTCCCGGAACACCTCCCAGCTCAGCTTCACCGGGTCGCCGCCGACCTTCTCCAGCGCCTGGTAGATCGGCACGGTCCCGATCGGCACCGGCGAGTTGCGCACGATCGCCTCGCGGGTCTCGTGGATCCGCTTGCCCGTCGACAGGTCCATCACGGTGTCCGCGCCCCAGCGGGTCGCCCAGGTCAGCTTCTCCACCTCCTCGGCCACCGAGGAGGTGACCGCCGAGGTGCCGATGTTGGCGTTCACCTTGACCAGGAACGCCTTGCCGATGATCGCCGGCTCGCACTCGGGGTGGTTGACGTTGAGCGGCAGCACCGCCCGACCGGCGGCGATCTCGTCCCGGACGAACTCGGGCGCCACCCCCTCCCGGATCGCCACGAACTCCATCTCCGGCGTGACCACCCCGGCCCGCGCGTACGCGAGCTGCGTCGGCCGCTTGCCGTGCGTCCCGGCCAGTGGCGTACCCGCGCCCCGCGCCGGCGCCACGTCGCCGCGTTCGGCGATCCACTCCCCGCGCAGCGGCGGCAGCCCCACCTCCGGGTCGGAGCCCGGGCCGGAGGTGTCGTAGAGGCGCAGCGGTGGGTTGTCCCCGGTCAGCTCCACCTCGGCGAACGGCACCCGGACGTCCGGCCGTGACCCCTCGACGTAGACCTTGCGACGTGCCTGCATGACAGCCTCCCTGATGGTCAACCGGACCAGCCGAAGTGGTCCAGCGGGCCGCGTCCCGCGCCCAGTTCCCAGTCCCGCCCGCCGGTCAGCGCGCGGGTGACGTACTCCTTGGCTGCGGCGACGGCGACCGGCACCGGGTCGCCCGCCGCGAGCCGGACGGCGATCGCCGCCGAGAATGAGCAGCCGGTGCCGTGGGTGTGCCGGGTCCGCACCCGGGGCGCGCGCAGCAGGATGGTCGTCCCGCCGCCGCAGAGCACGTCGACCGACTCGCCGCCGGCGTCCACGTCACCGCCGGTCACCACCACGTGCGCCGGGCCGCCGGCGGCGATCGCCTCGGCGGCGACCGCCATCTCCTCCACCGTGGTCACCGGACGTCCGGTGAGGGCGGCGGCCTCCGCGCAGTTCGGCGTCGCCACCTCCGCGTACGGCAGCAGTCGCTCGACCGCCTCCACCACGCCGAGCGGGTGTCCGCTGGTGGCGACCAGCACCGGGTCGACGACGAGGTGCGGCAGCCGTCCGGCCTTCGCCGCCTCGGCCACGGCGTCGGCGACCGCCGGGGTGCCGAGCATCCCGGTCTTCACCGCCCGGACGCGGAAGTCGCCGAGCACGCTGTCGAGCTGCTCGGTGACCGTGCGCGGGGGCAGTGGCAGGACGGCGTCGACGCCCCGGGTGTTCTGCGCGGTGACGGCGGTGAGCACGCTGGTCCCGTACGCGCCGAGGGCGGCGAAGACCTTCAGGTCGGCCTGGATGCCGGCACCGGCACCGGAGTCCGAGCCGGCGATGGTGAGGACGGTCGTCGGGGTCATGGCGTATCTCCCGGGGTCGCTGTGGGGGGCTGCGCCGTCTCGACGGCCTCGGTCAGGAGGGCGGCGGCCTCGGCCGGGTCTTCGGCTCGCATGATCGCGCCGAGCACGGCGACGCCCACGGCTCCCGCCTCGACGCAGGCGTGCACCTGGTCAGCGGTGTCGATGCCGCCCAGGGCGAGGACCGGCACGGGGCTGGCCTGGATCAGCTCGGCGAGCCCGTCCCGGTGCAGAGGTGGGCCGTAGCCGGGTTTCGTCCTGCTGGGGAAGACGGGCGAGAGGGTGGCGTAGTCCTCTGTACTGAGTCGGGCCAGTTCCGACCGGTCGTGGCAGGAGCGTCCGACCAGGCCGAGGGCCGGCGGCGGGTAGGGGCCGGCCGACGGCAGGTGGACGGCGTCGCCGTCGAGGGGATCGGGGCCGGCGACGATCAGGGTGCCGCCCACCTCGGCGAGGAGGGGGCGCAGCGCGGCGGCGAGGGCGGCGCGTTCGTCGCGGGGCAGATCCTTTTCCCGCAGCACCACCCAGCGCACTCCCCCGGCCACGGCCGCCGCCACCACCTCGGGCAGCGGCCGCCGGGCCTGCCAGCGATCGGTGAGCACCACCAGCCCCGAGGGCACCGCCGCGCCGTGCGGCACTGCACCCGACACCACCGCACGCGCCACCGGCGCGACGAGCCGCCCCGAACCGGCTCGCCGCGAGTCCGTGGGCGACCCGCCGGGGCGTGGCGCACGCACTCCGGCCGCCTCGGGCGGCCCGTCGACCGTCAGCCGCCCCGCCCGGGTCGCCGTCACAGGTCGGGCCTTCCCTCGTCCGGGGTGGAGGCGAGAGCGTGGAAGCGGCGGGCGATCCGCCCTGCGCCGTACGCGAGCCGGCCCGCCTCGACCGCGTGCCGCATCGCGGTGGCCATCGCCACCGGGTCGGCGGCCCGGGTCACCGCACTGGCCAGCAGCACCGCGTCGCAGCCCAGTTCCATGGCGAGCGCCGCGTCGGAGGCGGTGCCGATGCCGGCGTCGAGGATCACCGGCACGTCCACGTTCTGCCGGATCAGCCGGATGTGATGCGGGTTGGTCACGCCCAGCCCGGAGCCGATCGGCGCGCCGGCCGGCATCACCGCGGCGCACCCCACGTCGGCCAGCCGGCGGGCCAGGATCGGGTCGTCGGAGGTGTACGGCAGCACGGTGAACCCGTCGGCGACCAGTTCCTCGGCGGCGCGCAGCAGCTCCACCCCGTCGGGCAGCAGAGTCCGCTCGTCGCCGATCACCTCCAGCTTCACCCAGTCGGTGTCGAACGCCTCCCGGGCCAGGTGGGCCACCTTCACCGCCTCGCCGGCGGTGTAGCAGCCGGCGGTGTTCGGCAGCAGCCGCACCCCGCACCGGTCCAGCACGTCGAGCAGCCCGCCGGCGGCGCCGGGGGCGGTGTCCACGCGGCGCAGCGCCACGGTGACCACTTCGGTCCCGGACGCCCGGACCGCCTCCTCCAGCACGTGCAGGTTGGCCGCGCCGCCGGTGCCGAGGATGAGCCGGGACCCGAGGGTGACCCCGCCGATGGTGAACGTCATCCCGCTCACCCGCCCTGGGCGGCGCTGAGAACCTCGACCCGGTCGCCGTCGCGCAGCACGGTCGCCGGCCAGCCGGTGCGCGGCACCACCTCGCCGTTGACCGCGACCGCGAGGCCGCGCCGCTGCTCGGTGACCGCGCGGACCAGGTCCGCCACGGTCGACCCGCCGGGCAGGTCGCGGCCGGCGCCGTTGACGATCAGTTGCACGTCTCCTCCTCGGTGGCAGGCATGGTCCGGTCCGGGACGAGCGGCCGGGCGGCGGCGGTGAACCGGTCCGGGGCGAACGGGGCGAGCAGCGGGCCCGGCGCACCGGTGACCACCAGTTCGGTGATCAGGTCGGCGGTGACCGGGGTGAGCACGATGCCGTGCCGGTGGTGGCCGGTGGCGGCCAGCACACCGGGCCGGTCCGGCAGCGGTCCGAGGATCGGCGCGTTGTCCGGCGTACCGGGGCGCAGCCCGGCGGCGGCCTCGACCAGGTCGTACTCGGCCAGGTCGGGGACGAGGTCGACGGCGGCGCGGAGCAGCCGCAGCACCGCACCGGCGGTCACCTCGGTGTCGGCGCGCTCCTCGACGGTCGCCCCGAGGACCACCTCGCCGTCGGTGCGGGGCACCAGGTAGACCGACTCGCCGTCGGCGTACCCCCGGATCACGTGCCGGAAGTCCGGCGTGCCGCGACCGGGCGCGCGCAGCCGGAGCACCTGTCCCTTGACCGGCCGGACCGGCAGGCCGGTGAGCGCGGCGGCGCCGCAGCCGGCGGCGACCACGGTGACCCGGGCGTCGACGTCGGCGAGGCGGGCCACCGCACCGGGCACCAGCCGGGCACCGGCCCGCTCGGCCGCCGTGCGCAGCGCGGCCACCAGCCGCCGCGGGTCGACCTGGTGGTCGCCCGGCGCGACCGCGCCGCCGCGCACCCGAGGGGCCAGCGCCGGTTCGCGGTCCCGCAGCTCCGAGGGGCGCAGCGGCGTGATCGGCAGTCCCAACCCCTGCTGGTACGACCAGAGTCGCCGCGCCTCGGCCAGGTCGTCAGCGGTCAGCCCGACCACCAGCGTGCCGTCGGTGCGGTACCCGAAGTCGGTGCCGGCGGCCTCGGCCAGCTCGGCGGCGAAGCCCGGCCAGCGGGCCGCCGACTCGGCCAGCAGCCCGGTCAGCTCCTGCTCCCCGAAGTACGCCTCGGCGACCGGCGAGAGCATCCCGGCGGCCACGTGGGACGCGCCGGAGCCGGGGGCCCGATCGTGCACGACGACGCGCAGCCCGCGCGCGGCGCAGCGCCAGGCGATCGCCAGCCCGACCGGTCCCGCCCCCACCACGGCGACGTCCGGTCGGGTCAGCACGTCAGGGCCCCGAGCAGTTCCGCCGTCGCCCGCCCGGGATCGGCGGCCCCGGACAGCGCTCCGACCACCGCCACCCCGTACGCCCCGGCGGCCCGCAGCGCCGGCACCGACGCGGCGGTGACCCCGCCGATCGCGATCACCGGCACGGCGACGGCCTCGGCGACGGCGCGTACCCCGTCGGGGCCGATCGGCGCCGGCAGGCCGATCTTGGTGGTGGTGGCGTGGCAGGGGCCCACGCCCAGGTAGCTGGCCCCGGCGGCGACCGCCTCGGCGGCGGCGACCGGTTCCCGGGCAGTGGCGCCGAGCACGGCGGCCGGGCCGAGCACCGCACGGGCCGCCCCGACCGGCAGGTCGTCCGCGCCGACGTGGCCGCCGGCGGCACCGACCGCGAGCGCCACGTGCAGCCGATCGTTGACCAGGCACGTCGCCCCGTACGGCGTGCAGAGCGCGAGCACCCGGCGGGCCAGGTCGTACGCCTGCCGGTCGGTGGCGTCGTCGCCCACCCGGACCTGTACGACCAGCTCGGCGCGGGCCACCGGCAGGGCGGCGCGCAGCACGGCGAGCGGATCGCGCCCCGGCCGGGTGTCGGTGATCAGATGCAGTCGTCCCAGGGACGGCACGGCAACACTCCTCCCTGCGCCGGCATTACCCGGATCAGGTTCGACGGTCGGGGGCTTCAGCCCCCCTCTCAGCCCGGTGCACCGGGCTCCCGTGGGTCACTTGCGGCCATACCGTACGACGGATCCGCCGATCCGCCAAGGGCGGGGGTGCGCTTTTCCCACGGACCGTCCCAACTCGACGGTGTGGGCAGCGCGTGACCGGCCGCTCACGCCATGCTGTCCTGATGCCCTCGCCGCCCCGGATTCCGCGCCGCCTCGCGTTCCTGCCGTTCCGGGGCAGCCGGGCCGTCGCGGAGGGTCTGCTCAGCTGGACCTAGCTGCGGGGACGGGTGTGGCACCGACTGCTGCCCGACGTCTACGTGCACCGCGACGGGTACCGCGTGGACGACCATCGGATGTGGCGCGACGCGGTCGCGCTGCTGCTGCCACCGGACGCGGCCATCGCCGGACACAGCGCCGCCTACCTGTGGGGAGCCGATCTCCTCGCCCGGGACGCGCCGGTCACCGTGCTGCTTCCCCGGACGGCGCGGATGCGGGCACATCCTCGCATCCACATCAGCCGGTCGGCGGTGCCGGAGACCGACCGGACGCGGTTCGCCGGGCTGCCGGTCACCACGGGGTTGCGCACCGCCCTCGACCTCGGGCGACAGGGCAGCCTCTCCGACGCGGTGGTCGCCGTCGACGCGCTGCTGCACCGTCGGGTGGTCAAGCTGCCCGCCCTCCGGGTGTACGCCGGCGCGCATGCAGGCTGGCGGGGGATGCCGCTGCTGCGGGAGGTCCTGGCGCTGGCGGAGCCGTTGGCGGAGTCGCCGATGGAGACGAGGCTCCGCCTGCTCCTGCTCGATTCGGGACTCGGCCCGGTCACCGCCCAGCACGACGTGCACGACGGGCGCGGCCGATTCGTCGGCCGGGTCGATCTGGCCTGGCCCGCCCTCCGTGTCGCGGTCGAGTACGACGGCGACCACCACCGCGAGCGCGCGCACTTCCGCCAGGACGTCGCCCGGCTGAACGCGCTCCGAGCGGCGGGCTGGATCGTCCTCCGCTTCACCGCCGACGACGTCCTGCGCCACGCCACCCGCACCATCGCCCTGATCACCCAGGCGCTACGCGAACGCCAGGCTCAGCGGAACGCCATGGGTGTCACCAACCCACGGTGACACCCATGGCGCTCCACCCACCACCGTCGCCCCCGGCATGCGGGGCGGCTGCCCTCACCGCCGCCGCGCTAGGGCAGGCCGTCCACCCACCGCCGCGCGCTCCGGCAGGCCGTCTGCCCACCGCCGCGCTCGGCCAGGCCGGGACGCCAACGGCGCGCCCCACGCCGCTGGCGTCCCGGCCCGTCGGTCGGCGGAACACCATGGGTGTCACCGGCCTGCGGAGACACATGGTGTTCCACTCGGCGTTGTCTGCAGGTGGCGACGAGGCCTGGGCGGCGGTCGGGCCGCGCGGGGCGGCGGGTGCCCCGGCGGTCAGAGGATGGCGTCGAGGGCGTCGAGGTCCTCGTCGGTGGGCTGCCAGGTGCCGGCCTCGGCGTTCGCGTGCACCTGCTCCGGCGTGGTGGCGCCCGCGATCACCGAGGTCACCGCCGGGCGGGCGGCCAGCCCGCCGATCGCCACCTGGAGCATCGACAGTCCGCGCTCGGCGGCGTACGCCTCGATCGCCTCGATCCTGTCCCAGTCCGCGGCGGCGAGGCGCTGGGCGTACCGGCCGCCGCCGGAGAGCCGGCTGCCCGCGGGCGGCGCCTCGTTGCGCTTGTACTTGCCGGTGAGCAGGCCGTTGGCGAGCGGGAAGAACGGCAGCATGCCGAGGCCGAACCGCTCGCAGGCGGGAATGACCTCGGCCTCGACGGAGCGTTCCAGCAGGCTGTAGTGGTTCTGCGCGGAGATGAAGCGGGCCCGGCCGTTGGAGGAGGCGACCCAGTCGGCGTCGGCGATCTGCCAGCCGGCGAAGTTGGAGTTGCCGAGGTAGCGGACCTTGCCGGCGTGTACCAGGTCGTCCAGGGCGGCGAGGGTCTCGTCGATCGGGGTGCCGGGGTCGGGCTCGTGCATCTGGTACAGGTCGATGTGGTCGGTGCCGAGTCGGCGCAGCGACGCCTCCACCGCGCGGGCGATGTAGCGGCGGGCACCCCGGGCGCCGTGGTCGGGGCCGTTCATGCCGTGCATGTCCATGCCGAACTTGGTGGCCACCACCACGTCGTCCCGGCGCCCCTTGAGCGCCTGGCCGAGCAGTTCCTCGGAGCCGCCCTGCGGCTCGCCGTAGATGTCGGCGGTGTCGAAGAAGTTGATCCCGGCGTCGAGCGCGGCGTCGACCACCGCCCGGGTGCCGTCGAGGTCGAGCTTGCGGCCGAAGTTGTTGCAGCCGATGCCGACCACGGACACCACGAGCCCGGAGTCGCCCAACCGGCGGTACGTCATCTCAGTCACGAGATCCACCCTATGCCGACCGGGAGCCGCCGGACGGGCGACCGCCCCGCCCCGGGCGAGCACCGGCCCGGGGCGGGGAAGGTCAGCGCACGTCCCAGACCGGCTCGGGGGTCTCCACCACCTCGCCGTCGCCGCCGAAGAGCACGAACCGGTCGAACGAGCGGGTGAACCAGCGGTCGTGGGTCACCGCGACCACCGTCCCGGAGAACGCGGCCAGCCCGGCCTCCAGCGCCTCGGCGGAGGCGAGGTCGAGGTTGTCCGTCGGCTCGTCGAGCAGCAGCAGGGTCGCCCCGGACAGTTCCAGCAGCAGCACCAGGAAGCGCGCCTGCTGCCCGCCGGAGAGGGTGCCGAACCGCTGGTCGCCCTGCGCGGCCAACTCGTACCGGCTGAGCGCCGCCATCGCGGCGTGCCGGTCCATCCCGGCCCGGTGCTCGTCGCCCCGCCAGAGGATGTCGACCAGCGCCTTCTCCACCAGTTCGGGCCGGTCGTGGGTCTGGGAGAAGTGGCCGGGCCGGACCCGCGCGCCGAGCCGGACGGTGCCGTCGTGGGCCACCGGGGCCAGCGCGGCCGCACCGTCGACCGGGCCGTTGGCCGGGTCGGGGTCGGTGCCGCCCCGCGCCAGCAGCCGCAGGAAGTGCGACTTGCCCGTCCCGTTGGCGCCGAGCACGGCGACCCGGTCGCCGTACCAGAGCTCCAGGTCGAAGGGGTAGGTCAGGCCGTCGAGTTCCAGCTGCTCGCAGATGACCGCGCGCTTGCCGGTCCGCCCGCCGGCCAGGCGCATCCGGATGTCCTGGTCCTTCGGGGGTACGGGCGGCGGCCCGGCCTCCTCGAACTTGCGCAGCCGGGTCTGCGCGGCCTGGTACCGCGACGCCATCCCCGAGTTGTACGCGGCCTTCTGCTTGTACATCAGCATCAGCTCGCGCAGCTTCTCGTGTTCCTCGTCCCAGCGTTTGCGCAGCTCGTCGAGGCGGTCGTGCCGGGCCACCCGGGCGCTGTGCCAGCTGGCGAAGCCGCCCGGGTGCACCCAGGCGCTGCCGCCCTCGACGGCGACCACCCGGTCGGCGGTCTGCGCCAGCAGCTCCCGGTCGTGCGAGACGTAGAGCACGGACTTGCCGGACTCGCGCAGCCGCGCCTCCAGCCAGCGCTTGCCCGGCACGTCGAGGAAGTTGTCCGGTTCGTCGAGGAGCAGCACCTCGTCGGTGCCACGCAGCAGCAGCTCCAGGGCGAAGCGTTTCTGCTGGCCGCCGGAGAGGGTCCGCACCGGGCGGTCCCGGGCGGCGTCCCAGGGCAGGTCGAGCACGATGGTGGCGACGGTGTCGAAGAGCACCTCGGCGTCGTACCCGCCGGTCTCGCCCCAGGCGGCGAGCGCGTCCGCGTACGCCAGCTGGGCCCTGCCGGCGGCGGTGCTGTACTTGCCGCGCAGCTCGGCCGCCCGCATGGCCGCCTCGGTCTCGGCGAGCCGGCGGCCGGCGTCGCGCAGCGCCGGCGGGGCGAGCGAGAGCGCCAGGTCGGCGAGCGTGGTGTCGTCCCCGATCATGCCGATGAACTGCCGCATCACGCCGAGGCCGCCGGCCCGGGCGACGCCGCCGGTCTTCACCGGCAGGTCCCCGGCGACCATCCGCAACAGCGTCGTCTTGCCGGCGCCGTTCGGGCCGACCAGGGCGACCTTGGCGCCCTCACCGACCCGGAACGACACGTCGGCGAAGAGTTCCCGGCCGTCGGGCAGGATGTGCCCGACCCCTGCCACGTCCACGTATCCCACGCCGGCATCCTGCCGGAGCGGGCGGGGCGGGCGACACTCGATTACCGGGTGAGCCGCAGCACCCGGTAGCCCTTCTGGCTGGCGTGCCGCTCGACCTGCCAGCCGGAGTCGACCAGCCAGCGGTGCAGCGAGTCGCCGCCGAGGTGGCGGGCCACCACCAGCCAGGCGACGCCGTCCGGGGCGAGCCGGGGCAGCCAGCGGCGCAGCAGCTCGTGCAGTTCCGCCTTGCCGATCCGGATCGGCGGGTTGGACCAGATCTGGGCGAAGGTGACGTCGGCCGGCACCTCGTCGGGTGCCACCGCGCGGACCCGGTCGGCGGCGCCGACCCGGCGGGCGTTCTCGGTGGTGAGGGCGCGGGCCCGCGCGTTGACGTCGACCGCCCAGACGGTGGCGGCGGGCGCGGTGCTGGCCAGCACGCAGCTGATCGGCCCGAAGCCCGAGCCGATGTCGAGCAGGTCACCGTCGGTGGTGGCGGCCGGCAGCTCCGCCTTGCGCAGCAGGACGGCGGTGCCGGGGTCGAGCCGGTCGGCGGAGAACACCCCACCGGCGGAGGCCAGTGTGTAGTCGCGCCCGGCGACGGAGAACTCGACCTCCCGCGGCTGCGCCGCCGCGGTGGGTTCGGTGCTGAAGTAGTGGTCGCCGGTCACGTCCGGCATTCTCCCATCGCCCCGCAGCCCGGTCGCGGTCGCCTCGGCGGGCAGCGCCGACGCGCCCGCGCGGGAATTTCCCGATATTACCCCCTAAAGGGGCAATGCATCCTACTCTGGGCGACATGGTGTATCGGTACGAGTCCGATGAGGACGCCTTCGTGGAGTACCCGCGGTCCGGGTCGGACCTGCCGGAGTTCACCCCCGGCCCGCCCGCGCCGGCCGGGCCGTCTCCGTCCCGCTTCCCCACTCCGTCGCTGCCGCGGACCACGCGGCCGGCCCTCCCGGCCGCCGAGCCGATCCCGGTCCGCTCGTCCGTCCAGACTCCACCGCCACCCCCGCTCCCCCGCGAGTACGCCCCGGCCGAGCCGCTGGACCCGCCCCGGTCCAGCCGGTCCGACTCCGGGCGCGGCGGTGGTCGGCTCTGGCAGGTGATCGTCGGCGGCGCGGCCGTGCTGGTGCTGCTCGCGCTCTGCGGCCTCGGTGCGGCGGCCCTGCTCGCCGAGCGCTCGCCGGACGCCGACCGCACGGCCTCCGCCCCGCAGCCCACCACCGCCGCCCCGGCCACCGAACCGGCCGCCGGCGACCTCGACTCCCGCGACACCGACCAGCAGCCGCTGACCGCCCGCGAGGTCTTCCCCGGCAGGAAACTGGTGGTGACCGACGGACGACCCGCCTACGACGTGCTGAAGACGCACTCGGGCGGCAGCTGCGCGGTCGCCGTCACCGGCGAGATCGCCGACCTGCTGGTCCGGCTCGGGTGCAGCCAGGTGGTCCGGGGCACGCTGCGCTCCCCCGACGGCGATCACCTGCTCACCGCCGGGCTGTTCAACCTGACCGACAAGGCCAGCGCGCAACGGGTCCGGGACCGGATCCGGCAGCTGCTCGACGAGCGGCAGGGCCGCTTCCGTGGCCTGGCCGCCGGCGACGGCACCGAGGCGATCACCACCGCCGCGGCCCGGGTCGGCTGGCAGGTACGCGGCCACTACATCGCCTACTGCCTGGTCGTCCGCGCCGACGGCGGGCCCGTGCCGGGCGGTGACACGGCGGTCCGCGACATCATCTACGACATGATCGAGCTGCACCTCGACAAGGGCGTGCTCGAACGCCGGGCCGCCGGCGGCACGGCCGTCCAGCCCACCGCGAAGGCGACCGAGGGCACCGGCACGCAGCGCGGGGACGCGACTCCCGAGGAACTGCCCGGCGACTGAGCCCCGCCGGTCGACGGCGAGCGACGCGAGGCCCGGTCCGAGTTCTGCGGACCGGGTCTCGTCGCGTCTCCGGACAGCCCGGGCGTCGGCCCGGTGTGCGGCAGAGTTCGGGCCTCGGCCCGATGCGCGACGGTGCCCGGGCGTCGACCCGGTGGGCGGCGGAGTCCCGGGGGGTCAGGCCTCGCTGGCGACCCGCAGCCGGCGGGTGAGGTCGGCGCGGCGGGCGTACTCGGCCGGGTCGTCCGGGTAACCGACCGCGACCAGGGTCAGTCCGTGCGCCGCCGCGACGGTCACCTCGCTGGAACGTTCCCGGCGGCTCAGCAGGCTCGCCGGCCACGCGACCGGCCGCCGGCCGTCCCCGGCGACCAGCATCGCCCCGACCAGGCTGCGCACCATCGCCTGGCAGAACGCGTCGGCCTGCACGGTGGCCACGAGGATGCCGTCCGGGTCGCGCCGCCAGTCCAACCGGGTCACCTCGCGCAGCGTGGTGGCGTTCTCCTTGCGCCGGCAGTACGCGGCGAAGTCGTGCTCCCCCACCAGCCCGGCCGCGGCGGCGTTCAGTGCGGCCAGGTCCAGCGGCTTCGGCCAGGCGAGGGTGTCGTGCCGGCGCAGCGGCTCGGCGCCCCACGGGGCGTCGGTCACCCGGTACTCGTAGCGGCGGAAGGTCGCCGAGAAGCGGGCGTCGAAGTCGGCGGGCACCTCGCTCATCGCGCGGACCCGCACGTCGGTCGGGAGCAGCCGGGCCAGCCGGCGCAGCAACCGGCCGTCGTGCTCCCGCCACACGGCGGTGGGCAGGTCGAGGTGGCAGACCTGGCCGGTGGCGTGCACCCCGGCGTCGGTACGGCCGGCGACGGTCAGCCAGGTCGCCGTGCCCGCGCCGAGGACCAGGTCCAGCGTCTCGGTCAGCACCCCGGCGACGGTGCGCCGGGTCGGCTGGGCCGCCCAGCCGGAGAAACCGGTGCCGTCGTAGGAGACGTCCAGCCGCAGCCGGGTCCGCTCGTCCACCTCGTACCTCCCGTTCACGCCGTCGGGCCCGGCACCCCAGGAAGGGATGCCGGGCCCGACGATGACGCCTGTGCTCAGGCCTTGTTCTCGCTGGCCTCGTCGCTGTCCTCGCGGGCGGCGTCGGTGTCACCGGACGCCGACACCGGCGGCTCGGAGTCCTGGTCGCCCGAGTTCGACTCCGGGGTCTCCTCGGCCGGGGCGAGCGCCTCGACCTTGTCCTGCTGCGCGGCCTTGCGGGCGGCGGTCTTCTTGTTCGCCTTCGGCTCGGCGACCTGCAGCTCCTCGACCAGCTCGATGACGACCATCGGAGCGTTGTCACCCTTGCGCGGACCGGTCTTCACGATCCGGGTGTAGCCGCCGGGGCGGTTGGCGTACCGGGGCGCGATCTGGTCGAACAGGGCGTAGACCACGTCCTTGTCCTTGACGACGCCCAGCACCCGCCGGCGCGCGGCCAGGTCGCCGCGCTTGGCCTTGGTGATGAGCTGCTCGGCCAGCGGACGCAGCCGCCGGGCCTTCGTCTCGGTGGTCTTGATCTTGCCGTGCTGGAACAGCGCGGTGGCCAGGTTGGCCAGCATCAGCCGCTCGTGCGCGGGGCTGCCGCCGAGGCGGGGGCCCTTGGTGGGCGTGGGCATGCTTGGTGCTCCTCAGGTGTGGCGGCAGCGCGGACTAGAGCTGCTCGGTCTCGCGGTAGTCGTCGGTGTCGTAGTCGGCCTCGCCGAAGGCGTCCACGACGTGCGCCGGGTCGAAGTTCGGAGCCGAGTCCTTCAGCCCGAGACCCATCCCGGCGAGCTTCATCTTGACCTCGTCGATCGACTTCTGACCGAAATTCCGGATGTCGAGGAGGTCGGCCTCGGTGCGCCCGATGAGCTCACCAACGGAGTTGATGCCCTCGCGCTTGAGGCAGTTGTAGGAGCGGACGGTCAGGTCCAGCTCCTCGATCGGCAGGGCCAGGTCCGCCGCCAGCTGGGCGTCCTGCGGGGACGGCCCGATGTCGATGCCCTCGGCGGTCTCGTCCAGCTCCCGGGCCAGGCCGAAGAGCTCCACCAGCGTCGAACCGGCGGAGGCCAGCGCGGTGCGCGGGCCCATCGACGGCTTGGTCTCGACGTCGATGATCAGCCGGTCGAAGTCGGTCCGCTGCTCGACGCGGGTCGCCTCGACGCGGTACGTCACCTTGAGCACCGGCGAGTAGATCGAGTCGACCGGGATCCGGCCGATCTCGGCGCCGGACTGCTTGTTCTGCGCCGCCGTGACGTAGCCGCGACCCCGCTCGACGGTCAGCTCCATGTCGAGCCGGCCCTTGCCGTTGAGGGTGGCGAGCTTCAGGTCCGGGTTGTGCACCGAGACGCCGGCCGGGGGCTGGATGTCACCCGCGGTCACGTCGCCCGGGCCCTGCTTGCGCAGGTACATGCTGACCGGCTCGTCGTGCTCGGAGCTGACGTTCAGCTCCTTGATGTTCATGACGAGCTCGACCACGTCCTCCTTGACCCCGGGGATCGTGGTGAACTCGTGCAGCACACCGTCGATCTTGATCGAGGTGACCGCCGCACCCGGGATGGACGACAGCAGCGTACGACGCAGCGAGTTGCCCAGGGTGTAGCCGAAACCGGGCTCCAGCGGCTCGATGGTGAACCGGGACCGGGTCTCGTTGATCGACTCCTCGGAGAGGGAGGGTCGCTGGCTGATGAGCATCTTTTCTCTTCTCTTCCGGGACGCCCGCTATTTGACGCCCACGACACAAACTGTTCCGGTGGCCCGCCCCGGAGGACGGGCCACCGCAACGAGCCCTTACTTGGAGTAGAGCTCGACGATCAGCTGCTCCTGGACCTGGGTGTCGATCACCTGGCGGGCCGGGAGCGAGTGCACGAGGATCTTCATCTGGCTCGGGATGGCCTCAAGCCACGCCGGAACCGACCGCGAACCGGCCTGAGCCTGCGCCACCAGGAACGGGGTGAGCTCCTTGCTCTTGCCCCGGACCTCGATGATGTCGTGCTCCTTGACGCGGTACGACGGGATGTCGACCTTCTTGCCGTTCACGGTGAAGTGGCCGTGCTTGACCAGCTGGCGGGCCTGGTCACGCGAGCTGGCGTAGCCGGCCCGGTAGACCACGTTGTCCAGCCGCGACTCGAGGATCTGCAGGAGAACCTCACCGGTCTTGGCCTTCTTGCTCACGGCCTCTTCGTAGTAGCCGCGGAACTGCTTCTCCAGCACGCCGTAGACACGACGGGCCTTCTGCTTCTCACGGAGCTGGAGCAGGTACTCCGTCTCCTTCGTGCGGCCGCGGCCGTGCTGCCCGGGCGGGAACGGCCGGGACTCGAACGGGCACTTCGGACCATCGCACTTGCTGCCCTTGAGGAACAGCTTCATCTTCTCCCGCCGGCAACGGCGGCAGTCAGCACCGGTGTAACGAGCCATCTCTCTCTAACCTCTCAGACCCGGCGACGCTTCGGCGGACGGCACCCGTTGTGCGGCTGCGGGGTGACGTCGGAGATCTGCCCGACCTCGAGGCCCACGGCCTGCAGCGAACGGATGGCGGTCTCCCGGCCGGAGCCGGGGCCCTTGACGAACACGTCGACCTTGCGCATGCCGTGCTCCATCGCCCGACGCGCGGCGGCCTCGGCGGCGAGCTGCGCGGCGAACGGGGTCGACTTGCGGGAGCCCTTGAAGCCCACCTGGCCGGAAGAGGCCCAGGAGATGACCGCACCGGTCGGGTCCGTGATGGACACGATGGTGTTGTTGAAGGTGCTCTTGATGTGCGCCTGCCCGTGGGCGACGTTCTTGCGTTCCTTGCGCCGGACCTTCTTGACGGCGGCTCCGGCACGAGCCTTCGGTGGCATAAGTCTGTGCGCTCCTAGTTACTTCTTGCCGGGCTTCTTCTTGCCGGCGACGGTCCGCTTCGGGCCCTTGCGGGTCCGCGCGTTGGTCTTGGTCCGCTGGCCACGCACGGGCAGGCCCCGGCGGTGCCGGATGCCGGCGTAGCAGCCGATCTCGACCTTGCGGCGGATGTCAGCGGCGACCTCGCGGCGCAGGTCGCCTTCAACCTTGTAGTTGCCCTCGATGTGGTTGCGGAGCTGGACCAGCTCCTCATCCGTGAGGTCCCGAACGCGCTTGTCCGGCGAGATGCCGGTAGCGGTGAGCGTCTCCAGGGCGCGGGTACGGCCGACCCCGAAGATGTAGGTGAGCGCGATCTCCATCCGCTTCTCGCGGGGGAGGTCGACGCCGACTAGACGTGCCATGTGCGGGCGTACTCCTCGTGATGTTGTGGCGGAGGTCTGGACCCGTCCCACCCCGCTACCGGCCGTCCCGTCCTTCCGACGCTGTCAGCGCCGGCGACCGGGAACGGTCGTGCCCAAGCGGGCCCCGGCCTCCGACCGGGGGTCAACCACGATTGAGTACGCGCTGCGTACCGCTCGCGGCTGGGACGAGCTGATGATGTGCTGTCTGGATCTGCGGCCCGGACCGATCCGACCGGCCGTGTCACGACCGGTGGGACTGGTTCAGCCCTGGCGCTGCTTGTGGCGCGGGTCGGTGCAGATGACCATGACCCGGCCGTGCCGGCGGATCACCCGGCACTTGTTGCAGATCCTCTTGACGCTCGGCTTGACCTTCACGGTTGCCTTACTTCCCATCTGGCCCGGTGGCGCGACGGTGCGCGACGCCGGACGTCGAAGACGGACACGGGGACGTCCCGGCCGTCGTCAGGATTACTTGTAGCGGTAGACGATGCGCCCGCGGGTCAGGTCGTACGGCGAAAGTTCGACGACGACCCGGTCCTCCGGCAGGATGCGGATGTAGTGCTGCCGCATCTTGCCGCTGATGTGAGCCAGCACCTTGTGGCCGTTCGCGAGCTCCACCCGGAACATAGCGTTCGGCAGGGGCTCGATGACCCGACCCTCGATCTCGATGGCTCCGTCTTTTTTCGGCATGTCCTCCGCTGTCCTGACGTCGGTTACTCCGGACGGCCCACAACGTCTTACACGGGCACCCGACCAAGATCGAAAAGCCCGCGCCAGCCGCGGCTCCGACTCCCACCGAAGCGCGTAGTGGGCATGCCGGAGTGGACGCTGTGCGCCGATCTGAAAGTGTACGCCCGCGTGCGGGCCGTCGCCAAACCGGCCACCCCGGCCGTCACCCGGAGGTAGGAAAACGGACACCGAGTGCCGTGTCCCCCGCCGGCTCCGCCCGTCCCCCTGTTCGCCGGTGACGGCGTGGCCGGGTCGGCGTGCGCCCGGAGCACTCACCCCGCCAGACGCTGTCGAGCTGATGTCGCAGCTGAATCAAGGCCCCCCACCGACCGGGTGACCCGATCCCGGCCTGGACAGCTACCCGGCCGACCCGGCTCCCGGCGCTCCACGACTGGCAGACCTCGCCCCGCCCGGCTGGCCGTGCTGGTCACAGCCCACCATTCGGCCTGAGTCGTTTGCGTCATCAGCTCCACAGCGCGCCAGACAGGCCCTCACCCGCCCCGCCGCACCCTTTGTCCGGGTCGGCGCGATCGACCCCGCCCCGGATCAGGACGCGGCGGACTCGGCCGGCTGCCGGGCGGTGACCAGGTCACCCAGTCGGGCCCGCCCGCCGTCGAAGGCGGTCAGCACCCAGACCCCGTCGGGCAGCAGCGCCATGGAGTGCTCCACGTGCGCCGCCATCGACCGGTCCCGGGTGACGACGGTCCAGCCGTCGGCCAGTTCGGCGGTGCGCGGCGAACCCATGGTGATCATCGGCTCGATCGCCAGCGCCAGGCCCGGCACCAGGCGCGGGCCCTTGCCCGGCCGGCCGTGGTTGAGCACGTGCGGGTCCTGGTGCATCTCGGTGCCGATGCCGTGCCCGCCGTAGCCGTCGACGATGCCGTACCGGCCGCCCTTGCGGACCGCGTTCTCCACGGCGTGCGAGATGTCGGTCAGCCGGCCCTTGCCGCTGGCGGCGCCCCGGGCGGCGGCGGCGATACCGGCCCACATCGCGTCCTCGGCAACCTCGGCCATCTTCAGCAGCGCCGGGTCGACCTCGCCCACGCCCACGGTGATCGCGGCGTCGCCGTGCCAGCCGTTCAGCACCGCGCCGCAGTCGATGGAGATCAGGTCGCCGTCGCGGAGCACCTGCTGCGCCGACGGGATGGCGTGCACCACCTGCTCGTTGACCGACGAGCAAATCGAGGCGGGGAAGCCGTGGTAGCCCTTGAACGAGGGAACGGCCCCGGCCTCGCGGATCGTCGACTCGGCGATCGCGTCCAGATCGGCGGTGCTGACCCCGGGGGCGACGGCCTCCCGCATCCGGCGCAGGGCCTCGGCGACCACCAGGCCGGCGGCCCGCATCTTCTCGATCTGGTCGGGGGTCTTCAGCTGGATGTCCAGCTGGGGACGGCGCATGGAGCGGTTACCTTTCGTTGCCGGACAGCGAACAGCGGGGCACGTCTCGCGTACCCCGCTGCCCGCACTCTATCCGCCGGATGCCGGCAGGACCTCAGCCGCCGTACGACCGCAGCGCGTCGATGGCGCGGACCGTGACGTCCTCCACCGGCCCGGTGGCGTCGATCCCGACCAGCTTGCCCTGGGCGCCGTAGTAGTCGACCAGCGGCGCGGTCTTCTCGGCGTACTCCCGCAGGCGGGCCGCGATCGTCTCCGGCTTGTCGTCGTCCCGCTGGAACAGCTCGGCGCCGCAGCGGTCGCAGATGCCCTCGCGCGTCGTGGCGTCGAACTCGACGTGCCAGATCTTGCCGCAGCCGCGGCAGGTGCGCCGGCCGGAGAGCCGCCGGATCACCTCGTCGTCGTCGACGACCAGCTCCAGCACCAGGTCCAGCGCGGTGCCGAGGTCCGCGAGGAGCTTGTCCAGCGCGGAGGCCTGCGGCGTCGTACGCGGGAAGCCGTCGAGCAGGAAGCCGTCGGAGGCGTCCGGCTCGGCGAGCCGGTCCCGGACCATGTTGATGGTCACCTCGTCCGGGACCAGCTTGCCGGCGTCCATGTACCGCTTGGCCTCGACGCCCAGCGGCGTGCCCTGCGAGACGTTCGCCCGGAAGATGTCACCGGTCGAGATCTTCGGCACCGAGAGGTGCGCGGCGATGAACTCCGCCTGTGTGCCCTTGCCCGCGCCCGGCGGGCCAACCAGAACGAGTCGCATCTACCGCAGGAACCCTTCGTAGTTCCGCTGCATGAGTTGGCTCTCGATCTGCTTCACGGTCTCGAGACCGACGCCGACCATGATGAGCACAGCGGTACCGCCGAACGGGAAGTTCTGGAACTGCTGGCTGTTCAGCCAGATGAAGAAGAAGTTCGGCAGGATTGCGACGATGCCCAGGTAGAGCGCGCCCGGCAGGGTGATCCGGCTGAGGATGAAGTCCAGGTAGTCGGCGGTCGGCTTGCCGGGGCGGATGCCCGGCACGAAGCCGCCGTACTTCTTCATGTTGTCCGCGACCTCGGTCGGGTTGAACGTGATCGACACGTAGAAGTACGTGAAGAAGATGATCAACAGGAAGTAGATCGCGATGTAGATCGGGCTGCTCGGGTCGACCAGGTTGTTCTGGATCCACGCCTGGGTCTTGCCCGGGTTGTTCTGGTCGAAGAACTGCAGCGCCAGCTGCGGCAGGTAGAGCAGCGACGAGCCGAAGATGACCGGGATGACACCCGCCTGGTTGACCTTCAGCGGGATGTAGGTCGAGGTGCCGCCGTACATCCGCCGGCCGATCATCCGCTTGGCGTACTGCACCGGGATCCGGCGCTGCGCCTGCTCGATGAAGCAGACCGCGGTGATGACCAGCAGGACCAGGACCAGGACGAGGGAGAACTTGCCCCAGCCCTCGTTGGTCTTGATCTTCCAACCCTCGCTGGGGAGCCGGGCGGCGATCGAGGTGAAGATGAGGACGGACATGCCGTTGCCGACGCCGCGGTCGGTGATCAGCTCACCGAGCCACATCACCATGCCGGTACCGGCGGTCATCGTCATGACCAGGATGCTCAGCGTCAGCCAGTCCGGGATACCGGTCCCCTCGGGGATGATCGGGAACTGGTCGCAGCGGTTCTGGAAGAGCTGCCCGGAGCGGGCCAGCGCCACGAAGGCCGACGACTGGAGGATGCCCAGGCCGAGGGTGAGGTAGCGGGTGTACTGGGTGATCTTCGCCTGGCCGGCCTGCCCCTCCTTGCGGAGGTGCTCCAGCCGGGGAATGACCACCGTCAGCAGCTGCAGGATGATCGACGCGGTGATGTAGGGCATGATGCCCAGCGCGAAGACCGAGAGCTGCAGCAGCGCACCCCCGGAGAAGAGGTCCAGCAGGTTCAGCACCCCGGTGCTGCCGCCGTCCTGGATGGTGTCGAGGCACTTCTGCACGTTGCCGTACGAGACGCCGGGGCTGGGCAGAGTGGCGCCGAGCCGGTAGACCGCGATGATGCCTACTGTGAACAGCAGCTTCTTGCGCAGGTCAGGCGTACGGAACGCACTGAGAAAGGCGGACAGCAACTTCTTCCTCCTGCGCGAGGCGGGCCGCCGGTGATCCCTGGCGGGGCGGGGTGGGTGCCGGGCGAGCGCCCGATATCCATAGCTGGGATGGGACTCTAACAGTCCGCTCCCGGTCCGGGCAGATGTGCCCGGCTACATAAACCGAATCCGATGTTACCCGGCGCACACATGCCAGGTAGACCATGGCGCCCGCCCAGTTGGGGTCAACTGAGCGGGCGCCATGGGTCGTGCCTTACAGCTCGGTGACGGAGCCACCGGCAGCGGCGATCTTCTCCTTGGCCGACGCGCTGAACGCGTGCGCCGACACCTGGAGAGCCACACCGCCGAGGTCGCCGGTGCCGAGGACCTTGACCGGGTGGCCCTTGCGGACCGCACCGACCTCGACCAGCTCCTGCGGGCCGACCTGGCCGCCGTTCGGGAACAGCTCAGCGAGCCGGTCCAGGTTGACCACCTGGAAGACGACCTTGAACTTGTTCTTGAAGCCCTTCATCTTCGGCAGGCGCATGTGGATGGGCATCTGCCCACCCTCGAACGCCGCCGAGATGTTCTTACGGGCCTTCGAGCCCTTGGTACCGCGACCGGCGGTCTTGCCCTTGGAGCCCTCACCGCGACCCACACGGGTCTTCGCGGTCTTGGCACCCGGGGCCGGGCGCAGGTGGTGAACCTTGATCGTCATTACTCGACCTCCTCGACCTTCACGAGGTGGTTGACCGCGAAGATCATGCCCCGAATCTCGGGCCGGTCCTCCTTGACCACCACGTCGTTGATCCGCTTCAGACCGAGCGAACGCAGCGAGTCACGCTGGTTCTGCTTGGTACCGATACCGGACCGGACCTGGGTGACCTTCAGGCGCGCCATCAGGACGTCACCCCCGCCCGCGACGCCAGCATGGCGGCCGGCGCGACGTCCTCGACCGGCAGACCACGACGGGTCGCGACGGCCTCCGGGGACTCGAGCCCCTTCAGCGCCGCCACCGTGGCGTGCACGATGTTGATCGGGTTGGACGAGCCGAGGCTCTTGGAGAGCACGTCGTGGATGCCCGCGCACTCCAGCACGGCACGCACCGGGCCACCGGCGATGACACCGGTACCGGCGGACGCCGGCTTCAGCAGCACGACGCCGGCAGCGGCCTCGCCCTGCACCGGGTGCGGGATCGACTGGCCGATCCGCGGCACCTTGAAGAAGTGCTTCTTGGCCTCCTCGACACCCTTGGCGATCGCCGCGGGCACCTCCTTGGCCTTTCCGTAGCCCACGCCGACGGTGCCGTCGCCGTCGCCCACGATCACCAGGGCGGTGAAGCTGAAGCGACGACCACCCTTCACGACCTTGGCGACGCGGTTGATCGCGACGACCCGCTCGAGGTGCGGGGTCTTCTCGACGGGCGCGTTTCCGCGGCCGCCCTCACGGCGGTTGTCGCGGCGACCACCCTCGTTGCCACCGGACCCGCCGCCACGGCGCTGTTGACCTGGCATCAGCAGCCTTCCTTATCTCTCGTGACGGGGTTTCTAGAACTCGAGCCCGGCTTCGCGGGCGGCGTCGGCAAGCGCGGCGACCCGCCCCGCGTACCGGTTGCCACCGCGGTCGAAGACGACCTTGGAGACGCCGGCGGCCTTGGCCCGCTCGGCGAGCAGGGCGCCGACCTTGCCGGCCAGGGCGCTCTTGTCGCCCTCCGCACCACGCAGCGACGCGTCCAGGGTCGAGGCCGACGCCAGGGTGTGACCCTTGGTGTCGTCCACGATCTGGGCGACGATGTGCCGCAGGGAGCGGGTGACCACCAGGCGGGGGCGCTCGGCGGTGCCGCTGACGTTCTTGCGGACCCGGAAGTGCCGGCGCGCACGCCCGACGGCACGCTTGGCGGCGACGCCGCGGCGGCGCTTGAGCAGCGTGGCGCTCACTTCTTACCTGCCTTTCCAGCCTTGCGGCGGATGACCTCGCCCTGGTACTTCACGCCCTTGCCCTTGTAGGGCTCCGGCGGGCGGATCTTCCGGATGTTGGCGGCGACCTCACCGACCTGCTGCTTGTCGATGCCGGCCACGTGGAACAGCGTCGGCTTCTCCACCGTGAAGGTGATGCCGTCCGGAGCCGGCACCAGCACCGGGTGCGAGAACCCGAGAGCGAACTCCAGGTCCTTGCCCTTGGCGGTGACGCGGTAACCGGTACCGGCGATCTCCAGGCTCTTGCGGTAGCCCTCGGTCACACCGACGATCATGTTGGCGACCAGGGTACGGCTGAGGCCGTGCAGTTCCTTGGCCTTGCGCTCGTCGTTCGGCCGGTTGACGTGCACCTGGCCGTCCTCGCCACGCTCCACCGTGATCGGCTCGGCGAGCGTGTGCGACAGCTCGCCCTTGGGACCCTTGACCTTGACGGTCTGGCCCTCGATCGTGATGTCGACGCCGGCCGGTACCGGGATCGACTTACGTCCAATACGCGACATTTCTACCTGTCTCCCGTTACCAGACGAAGGCGAGGACTTCCCCGCCAACGCTCCGCTTGCGGGCCTGCCGGTCGGTGAGCAGCCCCTGGGACGTCGAAATGATCGCCACGCCCAGCCCGCCGAGCACCCGCGGGAGCCCGTCCGACTTGGCGTACACCCGGAGACCGGGCTTGGACACGCGCTTGATGCCGGCCAGGCTCCGCTCGCGGTTCTGGCCGTACTTCAGCTCGACGACCAGTCGCTTGCCGACGGCACCCTCCTCGGGCTCCTCGACCGACCAGGTGGCGATGTAACCCTCGGCCTTGAGGACCTCGGCGATGTTCGCCTTGATCTTCGAGTAGGGCATCGTCACCCGGTCGTGGTACGCCTGGTTGGCGTTACGCAGACGCGTGAGCATGTCTGCGATCGGGTCGGTCATCGTCATGGAATTCGTCAGCCTTTCTCGCCGGGGTTCCCGGGGCGTTCCGCCCCGGGCCTACGGCGAAGAGCAATAGCTATTACCAGGAAGCCTTGGACACGCCGGGCAGCTCACCGCGGTGGGCCATCTCCCGGATGCAGACCCGGCAGAGACCGAACTTGCGGTAGACCGCCTTCGGACGACCACACCGCTGGCAGCGGGTGTACGCGCGAACCGAGAACTTCGGCTTCGCGGCCGCCTTGATGATCAGCGCCTTCTTGGCCATCTCAGTTCTCCTTGAACGGGAAGCCCAGGAGCTTGAGCAGCGCCCGGCCCTCGTCGTCGGTCGTGGCGGTCGTGACCACCGTGATGTCCATGCCCCGCTGGCGATCGATCTTGTCCTGGTCGATCTCGTGGAACACCGACTGCTCGGTCAGACCGAACGTGTAGTTGCCGTGCCCGTCGAGCTTGCGACCGTCGAGACCGCGGAAGTCGCGGATACGCGGCAGCGCGATCGACAGCAGCCGGTCCAGGAACTCCCACATCCGGTCGCCGCGCAGGGTCACCTTCGCGCCGATCGGCATGCCCTCACGCAGCTTGAACTGCGCGATGGACTTGGTCGCCCGCCGCACCTGCGGCTTCTGGCCGGTGATCGTGGCGAGGTCGCGGACCGCGCCGTCGATCAGCTTGGCGTCGCGAGCAGCCTCGCCGACACCCATGTTGACGACGATCTTGACCAGCCGCGGAACCTGCATGGGGTTCGCGTAGCTGTGCTGCTCCTGCAGCTGCGCCACGATCTCGTTACGGTACCGCTCCTTGAGGCGCGGCATGGTCTTGGTTTCGGTAGCCGTGGTCATCACAGGTCCTTACCGGTGCTACGCGCGATGCGGACCTTCTGGCCGTTGTCGTCGATCCGGTACCCGATGCGGGTCGGGTTCCCGTCGGAGTCCAGGACCTGCACGTTGGAGACGTGGATCGGGGCCTCCTGGGTGACGATGCCACCGGTCTTGGCGCCACGCTGGGTGGTGCTGATGCGGGTGTGCTTCTTGACCCGGTTCACGCCCTCGACCAGGACCTTGTCCTGCCGCGGGTAGGCCGCGATGACCTTGCCCTTGGCACCCTTGTCCTTGCCGGCGATGACGACGACCGTGTCGCCCTTCTTGACCTTCACGGTCACAACACCTCCGGCGCGAGAGAGATGATCTTCATGAACCGCTTGTCCCGCAGCTCCCGACCCACCGGGCCGAAGATACGGGTACCGCGCGGGTCCCCGCCGTCCTTGATGATGACGGCGGCGTTCTCGTCGAAGCGGATGTACGAGCCGTCCGGCCGCCGCTTCTCCTTGGCGGTGCGGACGACGACAGCCTTGACGACGTCGCCCTTCTTCACACCGGCACCCGGGATCGCGTCCTTGACGGTGGCCACGATGACGTCGCCGATGCTCGCGTAGCGCCGACCGGAGCCACCGAGAACCCGGATGCACAGGATCTCCCGGGCACCCGTGTTGTCGGCGACGCGCAGTCGCGACTCCTGCTGAATCACGTCTATCTCCTATGTCTGCCGGTTCTCCGGCCGCCCGGAGGCGGCCGGAGCCTGGCGGAACCTGCGCCCGACCGATACCGGCCGAGCTCGAGCCTTCGCTACTTGGCCTTCTCGAGGATCTCCACGAGCCGCCACCGCTTGGTGGCGGAGAGCGGCCGGGTCTCCATGATCAGGACCCGGTCGCCGATGCCGGCCGAGTTCTGCTCGTCGTGCACCTTCAGCTTGCTGGTCCGGCGCATGATCTTGCCGTACAGCGCGTGCTTGACCCGGTCCTCGACCTCGACCACGACGGTCTTTTCCATCTTGTCGCTGACCACGAGGCCCTCACGCACCTTACGGCGGGCCCGCGCGGCGGCGGTGGTGTTCTCGCTCATGATGCAGTCACCTCAGTCGGCGCGGCCGAGAGACCCAGCTCGCGCTCACGCATGATCGTGTAGATCCGGGCGATCTCCCGACGGATGACCTGCAGCCGCCGGTTGTTGTCCAGCTGCCCGGTTGCGGCCTGCACGCGGAGGTTGAACAGCTCCGCCTTGGCCTCACGCAGCTTCGTGACCAGCTCCTCCTCGGAGAGCTCACGCAGCTCGGAAGGCTTGACGCCCGCTGCCATCAGGATTCACCCACTTCGCGCGTAACAATGCGGCACTTCATCGGGAGCTTGTGGATCGCGCGACGCATCGCCTCTCGCGCGATCTGCTCGTTGGGGAAGGACATCTCGAAGAGAACCCGCCCCGGCTTGACGTTGGCGACCCACCACTCGGGCGAGCCCTTACCGGAACCCATGCGGGTTTCCGCCGGCTTCTTGGTGAGGGCCTGGTCCGGGAAGATCGTGATCCAGACCTTGCCGCCACGCTTGATGTGACGGGTCATCGCGATACGCGCCGACTCGATCTGGCGGTTGGTCACGTACGCCGGCTCGAGAGCCTGGATCCCGAACTCGCCGAACACCACCCGGTTACCACCCTTGGACGCGCCACTGCGGTCCGGGTGGTGCGGCTTGCGGAAGCCCTTCGGGGGCTTGCGCGGCATCAGCATCTGTCAGCCCTCCTGCTGCGTTTCTGCCGGAGCAGCCGCGGCCGAGGCGACAGCAGCACTGTCGATCGGCTCGCCACTCGGCGTCTCGGCCTGCTGAGCGATAGTGGTCGCAGCAGCCCGGCCGGCCTCGGTACCACCGGCGGTCGTGCCGGACGAACCCGACCGGCCACGGCGCGGCCGCTCGGGGCGGTCGCCGCGGTCACGGCGCGGGCGGGACGGACCGGCCTCGGCCGGAGCCTCCCGGCCCGGGACGGCGTCGCCCTTGTAGATCCAGACCTTCACGCCGATCCGGCCGAAGGTGGTACGGGCCTCGAAGAAGCCGTACTCGATGTTGGCCCGCAGCGTGTGCAGCGGAACCCGACCCTCGCGGTAGAACTCCGTCCGGCTCATCTCGGCGCCGCCGAGGCGACCCGAGACCTGAACCCGGATGCCCTTGCAGACCGGGTTCTTCATCGCCGACTGCATCGCCTTGCGCATCGCCCGACGGAAGCTGACCCGGCTGGAGAGCTGCTCGGCAACGCCCTGGGCGACCAGCTGCGCATCCGACTCGGGGTTCTTCACCTCGATGATGTTCAGCTGGACCTGCTTGCCGGTGAGCTTCTCCAGCTCGCCGCGGATCCGGTCGGCCTCCGCACCCTTACGGCCGATGACGATGCCCGGCCGGGCGGTGTGGATGTCCACGCGGACCCGGTCGCGGGTGCGCTCGATGTCGACCTTGGAAATGCCGGCGCGCTCGAGGCCCTTGGACATCATCCGGCGGATCTTGACATCCTCGCCGATGTAGTCCTTGTAGAGCTTGTCCGCGAACCAGCGGGACTTCCAGTCGGTCGAGATGCCGAGCCGGAACCCAGTGGGGTGAACCTTCTGACCCATTACTCGGCGCCCTCCGTCTTGCTCTCCGTCTCAGCGGCCTCGGCCTGCTTCGCCGGGGCGGCCTTCTTCGCGGCGGCCTTCTTCGGCGCAGCCGGCGCGACCGCCTCGACCGCCACGGTGATGTGGCAGGTGCGCTTGCGGATCCGGTACGCCCGGCCCTGCGCCCGCGGCCGGAACCGCTTCATGGTCGGGCCCTCGTCGACGAACGCCTCGCTGACGAGCAGCGCGTCGGGGTCCAGCCGCTCGTTGTTCTCCGCGTTGGCGATCGCGCTCGCGAGCACCTTGTACACCTGCTCGCTCGCAGCCTGCGGCGCGAACTGCAGCACCGTGAGCGCCTCCTTCGCGGGCAGGCCGCGGACGAGGTTGACCACCCGGCGCGCCTTCATCGGCGAGATGCGCACGTGCCGCGCAACCGCCCGCGCGCCCGGAAGCACCGGAGCGTCGCCCTTTCCTGGCATCGCTGTAACCCCTTGTTCCTCTATCCGTATGCCCGCGGCGTCAGCGCCGACGGCTCTTCCGGTCGTCCTTCTCGTGACCCTTGAACGTGCGGGTCAGCGCGAACTCGCCGAGCTTGTGCCCGACCATCGCCTCGGTCACGAACACCGGGACGTGCTTGCGTCCGTCGTGCACGGCGATCGTGTGACCCAGCATCTCCGGGATGATCGTCGAGCGCCGCGACCAGGTCTTGATGACGTTCTTCGAGCCCTTGTCGTTCTGCGTCTCCACCTTCTTGAGCAGGTGGTCGTCGACGAACGGGCCCTTCTTCAGGCTGCGAGGCATGTCTTATCTCCCTCAGCCGCGCTTACGCGTGGCGTAGCGACGGCGGACGATCAGCCGGTCACTCGGCTGGCCCTTACGACGGGTGCGGCCCTCGGGCTTACCCTGCGGGTTGACCGGGTGGCGGCCGCCGGAGGTCTTACCCTCACCACCACCGTGCGGGTGGTCGACCGGGTTCATCGCGACACCACGGACGGTCGGGCGCTTGCCCTTCCACCGCATCCGGCCGGCCTTGCCCCAGTTGATGTTCGACTGGTCGGCGTTGCCGATCTCGCCGATGCTGGCGCGGCAGCGCACGTCGACCCGCCGGATCTCACCGGACGGCATGCGGAGGGTCGCGTACACACCCTCACGGCCGAGCAGCTGGATGCCGACGCCGGCCGAGCGGGCCAGCTTGGCGCCGCCGCCCGGACGAAGCTCCACGTTGTGGATCGTCGTACCGACCGGGATGTTGCGCAGCGGCAGGTTGTTGCCCGGCTTGATGTCGGCACCCGGACCGGACTCGACGCGGTCGCCCTGCTTCAGGTCCTTCGGCGCGATGATGTACCGCTTCTCGCCGTCGGCGTAGTGCAGCAGCGCGATGCGCGCGGTGCGGTTCGGGTCGTACTCGATGTGCGCGACCTTCGCCGGCACGCCGTCCTTGTCGACCCGCTTGAAGTCGATCAGGCGGTACTGCCGCTTGTGGCCGCCACCGTGGTGCCGGGTGGTGATCCGGCCGTGGGCGTTGCGTCCGCCCTTCTTCGGCAGCGGAGCCAGCAGCGACTTCTCGGGCGTCGACCGGGTGATCTCGGCGAAGTCGGCGACGCTGGAGCCACGCCGGCCCGGCGTCGTCGGCTTGTACTTACGGATAGCCATTGTCTACACCCCTCAGCTGACCGGGCCGCCGAAGGCCTCGATACGGTCACCGTCAGCCAGCTTCACGATCGCCCGCTTGGTCGCCTTGCGCTGACCGAACCCGGTCTTGGTGCGCTTGCGCTTGCCCTCGCGGTTGAGCGTGTTGACCGTCAGGACGCGGACGTTGAAGATCTGCTGGATAGCGATCTTGATCTCGGTCTTGTTGGCGTCCGGGTGCACCAGGAAGGTGTACCAGTTGCGGTTCAGCTCGCTGTAGCTCTTCTCCGAGACGACCGGCGCGACGATGATGTCGCGCGGATCGGCGATCGTGCTCACTTGCCACCCTCCTCGGTGGTCTCGGCGGGAACGCCCAGGAACTCGTCCAGGGCCTCCTTGGTGAAGACCACGTCGTCGGCCACCAGCACGTCGTACGTGTTGAGCTGGCCGGCCTCGATCAGGTGCACCCGCGGTTCGTTGCGCAGCGACACCCAGTTCAGCTCGTCGGTGCTGCTCAGCACGACCAGGACCCGACGGGCCTCGGTCAGCTTCGCCAGCGTGGCCAGAGCGGCCTTGGTCGACGGCTTCTCGCCCGAGACGAAGGCCTCGACGACGTGCACCTGGCCGGCGCGCGCCCGGTCGGAGAGGGCGCCACGCAGGGCGGCGGCCTTCATCTTCTTGGGGGTGCGCTGGCTGTAGTCGCGCGGGACCGGGCCGTGCACCACGCCACCGCCGGCGAACTGCGGCGCGCGGATCGAGCCCTGCCGGGCACGACCGGTGCCCTTCTGCTTGTACGGCTTCTTGCCGCCACCGGCGACCTCGCCGCGGGTCTTGGCCTTGTGCGTGCCCTGCCGGGCCGCCGCGAGCTGAGCCACCACGACCTGGTGCATCAGCGCGAGGTTGGCCTGGACGTCGAAGATGTCGGCCGGCAGCTCGACGGAGCCGCTCTTGGCGCCCTCGACGTTGCGGACGTCAACGGTGGTCACTTGGCCGCACCGCCCTTCTTCACCTTGGTCTTGGCCGCGGTACGGACCAGGACCAGCGCGCCCTTGGGGCCGGGGATGGCGCCACGGACGAGCAGGAGGTTGTTCTCGGTGTCGACCGCCTGGACGGTCAGGTTCTGGACGGTGAAGCGCTCGCCACCCATCCGGCCGGCCATCCGGACGCCCTTGAAGACGCGGCCGGGGGTCGACGCGCCGCCGATGGAGCCCGGCGAGCGGTGCTTGCGCTCGACACCGTGGCTGGCGCGCAGACCGTGGAAGCCGTGCCGCTTCATGACGCCCGCGAAGCCCTTGCCCTTGGTCTTGCCGGTCACGTCGATGGAGGTGCCCGGGGCGAACTCCGCGACGGTGACCTCCTGACCGAGGGTGTAGTCGGCCGCGTCCGAGGTGCGCAGCTCGACGATGTGCCGGCGCGGCGCCACGTCCGCCTTCGCGTAGTGCCCGCTGATCGGCTTCTTGACCTTGCGCGGGTCGATCGTGCCGTAGGCGAGCTGGACCGCGGAGTAACCGTCCTTCTCGGCGCTACGAACCTGGCTGACGACGCACGGGCCGGCCTGAACCACGGTCACCGGGACAACGCGGTTGTTGTCCCAGACCTGGGTCATGCCGAGCTTTGCGCCCAGGATCCCCTTGACTTGCCTGTCCATTTGTCCGGTCCCTACAGCTTGATCTCGATGTCGACGCCAGCCGGCAGGTCGAGGCGCATGAGCGAGTCGACCGTCTTCGGGGTCGGGTCGATGATGTCGATCAGCCGCTTGTGCGTGCGCATCTCGAAGTGCTCGCGCGAGTCCTTGTACTTGTGCGGCGAGCGGATAACGCAGAAACGGTTGATCTCCGTGGGCAGCGGCACCGGGCCCGCGACCTGCGCCCCGGTGCGCGTCACCGTCTCGACGATCTTCCGCGCCGAGGAGTCGACGACCTCGTGGTCATAGGCCTTGAGCCGGATGCGGATCTTCTGTCCCGCCATGGTGGCTTCTGTTCCTTCTCTCGATGCCGCTGTGTTGCGGGCGCCTGTACCGGCTGGTACAGGCCCACTTCGCCGACCCCCGCGGTCGGGCGTGTCGCGCCCTCGGGCCAGGCTCCGCCCCGGGACTCCGGAGCGATTCTCAGACCACACGGTGGGTCAAGGCGCCGATCGCATCACAGCGATCTGGACGCCGTGCGAGGGTGGTTGACCGCCTGGGGCGATCAACCACCCTACGCGCGACTGTTGGTCTCCCGGAGGTCCAGCTTTCACCGGACGCAGGTGACTAACCGTCGTTACGCAACCTGACTAGTATGCCGCACTACCGGCGGCGACGCTAATCGGGGTTACCCAGTTCACTTGATGATGCTGGTGACGCGACCAGCGCCGACCGTACGACCACCCTCGCGGATCGCGAACTTGAGGTTCTCCTCCATGGCGATCGGCTGGATCAGCTTCACGGTCATGGTGGTGTTGTCGCCCGGCATGACCATCTCGGTGCCCTCGGGCAGCGTGACGACGCCGGTGACGTCCGTGGTCCGGAAGTAGAACTGCGGACGGTAGTTCTGGAAGAACGGGGTGTGCCGGCCGCCCTCCTCCTTGGAGAGGATGTAGACCGTCGCCTCGAACTCCGTGTGCGGGGTCGTGGTGCCCGGCTTGATGACGACCATGCCGCGCTCGACGTCCTCGCGCTTGATGCCGCGCAGCAGCAGACCGACGTTCTCACCCGCGCGGGCCTCGTCGAGCAGCTTGCGGAACATCTCGATGCCGGTGCAGGTGGTCTTCATCGACTTCTCGCGGATGCCGACGATCTCCACCTCCTCGTTCGGCTTGAGGATGCCGCGCTCGGCGCGACCGGTGACGACGGTGCCACGACCGGTGATCGTGAAGACGTCCTCGATCGGCATGAGGAACGGCTTCTCGGTCTCGCGCTCCGGCTGCGGGATCGCGGTGTCCACGGCGTTCATCAGGTCCATGAGGCGGCCGGTCCACTCCGGGTCGCCCTCGAGGGCCTTCAGCGCCGAGACCCGGACGACCGGCAGGTCGTCACCCGGGTACTCCTGCGAGGAGAGCAGCTCACGGACCTCGAGCTCGACGAGCTCCAGGAGCTCCTCGTCGTCGACCATGTCGCTCTTGTTGAGCGCCACGACGATGTACGGCACACCGACCTGACGGGCCAGCAGCACGTGCTCGCGGGTCTGCGGCATCGGGCCGTCGGTCGCCGCCACCACCAGGATCGCGCCGTCCATCTGCGCGGCACCGGTGATCATGTTCTTGATGTAGTCGGCGTGACCGGGGCAGTCGACGTGCGCGTAGTGACGCGCCTCGGTCTGGTACTCGACGTGCGCGATGGAGATCGTGATGCCGCGGGCCTTCTCCTCCGGCGCCTTGTCGATCTCGTCGAACGGCGTGTACGGGTTCAGGTCCGGGAACTGGTCGTGCAGGACCTTGGTGATGGCCGCCGTCAGCGTCGTCTTACCGTGGTCGATGTGACCAATGGTGCCGATGTTGACGTGCGGCTTAGTCCGCTCGAACTTCGCCTTCGCCACTGGTGTCCTCCTGTGGACTTCTTGGTTCGTTCGCCCCGGCGCGCCGATTGGCGCTTAGGACTCTGTCGACAGCCTTTCCGGCCTGGCGGCCGGAGAGCTTTGGTGGGTTCTGCGGCGATGAAGCCTACAGGCCCGGTCTCACACAACCCGATCGAGGTGGCCGCGGGCGGGGAGTGCCCTCCCGCGACCAGCCTCGAACCATCGGATCAACTCAGGTGAGCGTCACTCACCAGTCGCCTTGGCGATGATCTCCTTCGCCACGCTCTGCGGAACCTCGGCGTAGGAGTCGAACTGCATGCTGTAGCTAGCCCGGCCCTGGGTCTTCGACCGCAGGTCGCCGACGTAGCCGAACATCTCCGACAGCGGCACCAGGGCCCGGACGATACGAGCGCCGCTGCGCTCCTCCATCGCCTGGATGATGCCGCGCCGGGAGTTGAGGTCGCCGATGACGTCACCCATGTTCTCCTCCGGAGTGGTGACTTCAACGGCCATCATCGGCTCGAGGAGCGCGGGGTCGGCCTTGCGGGCCGCCTCCTTCATCACCATCGAGCCGGCGATCTTGAATGCCATTTCCGACGAGTCGACCTCGTGGTACTGACCGTCCAGCAGCGTCAGCTTGACACCCACCAGCGGGAAGCCGGCGAGGATGCCGTACTGCATCGCGTCCTGGGCACCCGCGTCCACCGAGGGGATGAACTCCCGGGGGATGCGGCCACCGGTGACGGCGTTGGCGAACTCGTAGGTCGGCGAGTCGTTGTCCAGCGGCAGCGGCTCGATGCTCACGATGACGCGGGCGTACTGGCCGGAACCACCGGTCTGCTTCTTGTGGGTGTACTCGATCTTCTCCACCTTGCGGCGGATCGTCTCGCGGTACGCCACCTGCGGCTTGCCGATGTTCGCCTCGACGTTGAACTCGCGGCGCATCCGGTCGACCAGGATGTCCAGGTGCAGCTCGCCCATGCCGGAGATGACCGTCTGACCGGTCTCCTCGTCCAGCTTGACGCGGAAGGTCGGGTCCTCCTCGGCCAGCCGCTGGATGGCGGTGCTGAGCTTCTCCTGGTCGGCCTTGGTCTTCGGCTCGATGGCGACCTCGATGACCGGCTCCGGGAAGGTCATCGATTCCAGGATGACCGGGTTCGCCGGGTCGCACAGCGTGTCACCGGTGGTGGTCTGCTTGAGACCCTGCACCGCGATGATGTCGCCAGCCTGGGCCGAGCTGCGCTCTTCCCGCTTGTTGGCGTGCATCTGGTAGATCTTGCCGATCCGCTCCTTGCGGTCCTTGGTGGAGTTGACCACCTGGGTACCGGTCTCGACCACGCCGGAGTAGACCCGGACGTAGGTGAGCTTGCCGAGGTGCTTGTCGGTCTGGATCTTGAAGGCCAGGCCGGAGAAGGGCTCCGACTTGGACGGCTTCCGCTGCATCGGGGTCTCGCCGTCGGTGGCCGTACCCTCGATCGCCGGAACGTCCAGCGGCGACGGCAGGAAGTCGACGACGGCGTCGAGCATGGGCTGCACGCCCTTGTTCTTGAACGCCGAGCCGCAGAGCACCGGGTTGGCCTTGCTGGCGATGGTGGCCCGACGGATGGCGGCCTTGATCTCCTCGACGGAGATCTCGTCGCCCTCCAGGTACTTCTCCATCACCGCGTCGTCGACGTCGGCCAGGGTCTCCATCAGCTTCTCGCGCCACTCCGCCGCGGAGTCGGCCAGCTCGGCCGGGATCTCCTCGATGGCGTAGTCCTCACCCTTCTGGGTCTCCCCGCGCCAGGTGAGGGCGCGCATGCCGATCAGGTCGACGACACCGATGTGGTCGCCCTCGAGGCCGATCGGGATCTGGAGCACCAGCGGGGTGGCGTTGAGCCGGTCGATCATCATCTGCACGCAGCGGAAGAAGTCGGCACCGGTCCGGTCGAGCTTGTTGACGAAGCACATCCGGGGGACGTGGTACTTGTCGGCCTGACGCCAGACGTTCTCCGTCTGCGGCTCCACGCCGGCGACACCGTCGTAGACCGCGACCGCACCGTCCAGCACCCGCAGCGACCGCTCGACCTCGACCGTGAAGTCGACGTGACCGGGCGTGTCGATGATCTGGATCGTGTGGCCCTTCCACTCACACTTGGTGGCAGCGGAGGTGATGGTGATACCACGCTCCTGCTCCTGCTCCATCCAGTCCATGACGGCAGCGCCCTCGTGGACCTCACCGATCTTGTACGTGATACCGGTGTAGAACAGGATCCGCTCGGTGGTCGTGGTCTTACCGGCATCGATGTGCGCCATGATGCCGATGTTGCGTACGTTGGCGAGCGCGTCTGCGGCGGCCACTTCAATCCCTACTTATCGTCGTCTCGACACAACTGGTGGCGGTTCCGGCGCCGGTCCGGCGCCGGAACCAGGGTGTTACCAGCGGTAGTGCGCGAAGGCCTTGTTCGACTCGGCCATCTTGTGCGTGTCCTCGCGCCGCTTGACGGCGGCACCCAGACCGTTGCTCGCGTCCAGCAGCTCGTTCATCAGCCGCTCGACCATGGTCTTCTCACGACGAGCCTTGGAGTACGTCACCAGCCAGCGCAGCCCGAGGGTGGTGGCCCGAGCCGGACGGACCTCGACCGGCACCTGGTAGGTCGCGCCACCGACACGGCGGCTGCGGACCTCGAGGGTCGGCTTGACGTTGTCCATCGCCCGCTTGAGGGTGACGACCGGGTCGGTGCCGCTCTTCTCGCGGCAGCCCTCCAGGGCGGCGTACACGATGCGCTCGGCGAGCTGACGCTTGCCGCGCAGCAGGATCTTGTTCACCAGCTGGGTGACCAACGGCGAGTTGTACACCGGGTCAGCGACCAGCGGCTTCCGCGGAGCGGGTCCCTTACGCGGCATGTCAGCTCTTCTCCTTCTTCGCGCCGTACCGGCTGCGCGCCTGCTTGCGGTTGCGGACACCCTGGGTGTCCAGCGAACCGCGGACGATCTTGTAACGCACGCCGGGGAGGTCCTTCACCCGGCCGCCGCGGACGAGCACGATCGAGTGCTCCTGCAGGTTGTGACCGACGCCCGGGATGTAGGCGGTCACCTCGATCTGGCTGCTGAGCTTGACACGAGCGACCTTGCGGAGCGCCGAGTTCGGCTTCTTGGGGGTGGTGGTGTACACGCGGGTGCACACACCGCGCCGCTGAGGGCTGCCCTTCAGCGCCGGGGTCTTGGTCTTGGTCGTCTTGGCCTGGCGGCCCTTTCGGACCAGCTGCTGGATGGTGGGCACCGGGTTTCTCCGCTCCCTTCGGCCGCTTCCGCGGCCGCGCCGTCTGCTCGTTAGCCGTCCTGGTGGAAGGCTCTCCTACATTCCGGCCAGGGCCACCTGGTGGAGGTCCCGGCACCCGCGGTCGGGCGTGTCGCCCAGCTCACGGTCCCGGTGCCGTCGCTCGCGCGCGCACCGGATTTGTTCGCCGGCACGCGGTGGACCACGCGCCGGGTCTTGGACTGTGTCGTGCGGCCGCTCGTCACCGGATGGACCGGATCCCGCGCACGCACGAGTTGCCCGGGCAGGCCCGGGCACAAGGGGAAAGAGTACCTAGCACAGCCTCGCAGGTCAAAACGGAATGGTCCGGCGGATCTCAAACCCCGCCGGTCTGCCACACCGTGGTGCCTGCTCACCCGTGATGGGCACCTACGGATCCAAGTGTACCGGCTGGCCGCGGAAGCGGCCCGTCGCCCCCGCCGCGATGGCCGTCACGCGAACTGCAGCAGCAGCGCCAGCCCCAGCGCGGACAGGCAGAGCAGCACACCCACCGCCCCGCAGCTGATACCCGCCGTGGCCAGCCCCCGCCCGGTGAACCGGACCGCCGGCGGTGGCGCCGCCCGCCCGATCTGCCGCCGGGCCAGCAGGCCGGCGACGATCGCGGCCGCGCCGGCCAGGGTGCCCGGCACGGTGAACGCACCGGCGGCCCAGGCTCCCCCGTACCGTGCCGCGCCGACGCCGAAGCAGGCGACCAGCACCGACACCAGGATCGAGACCACCCCGGCCACCAGCGCACCCACCGCAGGGCCGGAGGTCACCGCCGGCACGTCGAGATGGACCACCCCGAACGGGGTACCCGGTACCGGATCGACCCGCTTGGGCGGTCTGGGCGTCTCCCGTGGCGGCGGGGGCAGCTGCCCCGGACCGCGCCCCCACGCGCCGCCCGGAAACCCACCGGGGTACGCCCCGGCCGGCCCCGGCGACGACTGCCCTGGGTACGCCCCGGAGACCTGACCCGGGTGCACCGGCGAGAGCTGCCCGGGATACCCCCCGGGGAAATGGCCCGGCTGCACAGGCGAGACCTGCCCGGGATGCGCCCCGGAGAACTGGCCCGGATGCACCGGCGAGAGCTGCCCCGGCGGCGGGCCGGTCGGCGACGCGTACCCGATCGGGGCGGCCTCCGGCGCGGTGCCGATGCCCTGGTCCGGCCGGTCACCGCCGGCGGACCCCTGCGGCGACCAGGGCGACACTGGCGCTTCGGCGGTCGTACCGCCGGACGGGGTCGCAGCGGTCCCGGGCGCGCCCGTCTCCGGGGGCCCGGCGGGCTGCCCGCCCGGGTCGGCTCCCGACGGCGGCGCCGGTTCCGTCACGTGGTCCTCCTGTCGACAAGCCAGATCCCTCGCCGCGCGACGGACACCGGCCAGGCTACCGTCGGCGCGCACCGCCGCGCAGGGCGCACGAGCACCGCCGGCGCTCAGTCCACGTTCGGGGCGAAGTCCTGCCCGAACGGGGCGTTGGCCAGCCGGACCACGCCGATCACCACCAGCGTCACCACGGCGACCGCGACCAGCACCAGGCCCGTCCAGGCCAGCCGCTCCCCCTGCCGCAGCCAGGCCGCGCCGGTGAGGTACCCACCCGAGGCGTATGCCTCCCGCCGGGCCTGCCGGGCCAGTTGGAGCGCCACCGTCGCGGGCACCACCCCGCCGACGAAGAGCCCGGTCAGCGCCCCGATCAGGCCCAGCGCGAAGACGGCGCGGGCCTTCGTGGCGGGAGCCGGGTCGGGGTCGAGCGGGTGGCGTGGCAGCTGGTGCGCCACGGGCAGCGGCCCGGGAGCGGTCGTCATACCCCCATCATGCCCGCCGGCGTCCGCCCGGACCGGGCACCTGCGCGACCATCCCGGAACGCGACGAGGCCCCCGGCGCTCACGCCGGGGGCCTCGTCGTTCACTGCTTAGCGGTACGACCCGAAGTCGAAGTCGTCCAGCGGCACGGCCTGGCCGCTGGCCGGTCCGAAGCCGTAGTCGGTCTCCGGGTAGCCGGTCATCGAGTAGACCTTGGCCTTCGCCTCCTCGGTCGGCTCGACCCGGACGTTGCGGTACTTGCTGATGCCGGTACCGGCCGGGATGAGCTTACCGATGATCACGTTCTCCTTGAGGCCGACCAGCGAGTCGCTGCGCGAGTTGATCGCCGCGTCGGTCAGCACCCGGGTGGTCTCCTGGAAGGAGGCCGCCGAGAGCCAGGAGTCGGTGGCCAGCGAGGCCTTGGTGATACCCATCAGCACCGGGCGACCGGCGGCGGGCTCGCCACCCTCGCCGACGAGCCGGCGGTTCTCCGACTCGAACAGCGCCCGGTCGACCAGCACGCCCGGCAGGAACTCGGTCGAGCCGGAGTCGATGACCGTCACCCGCTTGAGCATCTGGCGGATGATGATCTCGATGTGCTTGTCGTGGATGAGCACACCCTGCGAGCGGTAGACCTCCTGGACCTCCTGGGTCAGGTGGACCTGGACCGCGCGCGGGCCGAGGATGCGCAGCAGCTCGTGCGGGTCGATGGTGCCCTCGGTGAGCTTCTCGCCGACCTCGACGTGGTCCCCGTCGTGGGTCCGCAGCCGGACCCGCTTGGAGATCTTGTCGTAGACGATCTCGTCGCTGCCGTCGTCCGGCACCACGATGATCTTCCGCGACCGCTCGCCGTCCTCGATCCGGATCCGACCCGGGGTGTCGGCGATGGGCGCCTTGCCCTTCGGGATCCGGGCCTCGAAGATCTCCTGGACACGCGGCAGACCCTGGGTGATGTCCTCACCCGCGACACCACCGGTGTGGAAGGTACGCATCGTCAGCTGCGTACCCGGCTCACCGATCGACTGGGCGGCGATGATGCCGACCGCCTCGCCGACGTCCACGGTCTTGCCGGTCGGCAGCGAGCGGCCGTAGCACGCACCGCAGACGCCCAGCTTCGACTCGCAGGTGAGCACGCTGCGCACCCGGACGGTCTCCACCCCGGCGGCGACGATCTTGTCGACCAGGATCGAGTTGATGTCCTGACCCCGGTGGGCCACCACGGTGCCGTCCGGCCCCTTGATGTCGTCGGCCAGGGTACGGGCGTGCACGCTGGTCTCGGCGTGCTCGTGCACGACCAGCTTGCCCTCCAGCCGCTCCCCGATCTGCATCGGGATCGCCCGGTCGGTGCCGCAGTCCTCCTCGCGGATGATGACGTCCTGCGAGACGTCCACCAGACGACGGGTCAGGTAACCCGAGTCGGCGGTCCGCAGCGCGGTGTCGGCGAGACCCTTGCGGGCACCGTGCGTGGAGATGAAGTACTCCAGCACGGACAGACCCTCCCGGTAGCTGGCCTTGATCGGCCGCGGGATGATCTCACCCTTGGGGTTGGCCACCAGACCACGGATCGCCGCGATCTGCCGGAGCTGGAGCAGGTTACCGCGGGCACCCGAGTGGATCATCTTCCACAGCGGGTTCTCCTGCGGCAGCGCGGTGTCCATCTCCTTGGCGACCTCGTTGGTCGCCTTGGTCCAGATCTCGATGAGCTCGCCGCGGCGCTCCTCGGCGGTCATCAGACCACGCTGGTACTGCTTGTCGATCCGGTCGGCTTCCTTCTCGTACTTCTCCAGGATCTCCCGCTTGCGCGGCGGAGCGATGACGTCCTCCATGCCGATGGTGACGCCGGACCAGGTGGCCCAGTGGAAACCGGCCTCCTTGAGCCCGTCGAGGGTGGCCGCGAGGGCCACCTTCGGGAAGCGCTCGGCAAGGTCGTTGACGATCGCGGAGAGCTGGCCCTTGCGGATCTCGTAGTTCACGAAGCGGTAGCCCTGCGGCAGCGTCTCGTTGAACAGGACCCGGCCGAGCGTGGTCTCCACGGTCAGCGGCTCGCCCTCGACCCAGCCCTCCGGGGCGGTCCACGGCTCGGCGCCGGCGCCGTTGTCGACACCGATCACGCCGCGCAGGCGGATCTTGACCGGGGTCTGCAGGTGCAGCTCACCGGCGTCGAACGCCATCCGCGCCTCGGCGTCCGAGCTGAACGCCCGGCCCTCGCCCTTGCCACCCGGGGTGAGGTGGGTGAGGTGGTAGAGACCGATGACCATGTCCTGGGTGGGCATGGTGACCGGCTTGCCGTCGGCCGGCTTGAGGATGTTGTTCGACGACAGCATCAGGATCCGCGCCTCGGCCTGGGCCTCGGCGGACAGCGGCACGTGCACCGCCATCTGGTCACCGTCGAAGTCCGCGTTGAACGCGGTGCAGACGAGCGGGTGGATCTGGATCGCCTTGCCCTCGACCAGCTGCGGCTCGAAGGCCTGGATGCCCAGACGGTGCAGGGTGGGCGCGCGGTTCAGCAGCACCGGGTGCTCGCCGATGACCTCTTCCAGCACGTCCCACACGACCGGGCGCTGCCGCTCGACCATCCGCTTGGCGGACTTGATGTTCTGCGCGTGGTTGAGGTCGACCAGCCGCTTCATCACGAACGGCTTGAACAGCTCCAGCGCCATCTGCTTGGGCAGGCCGCACTGGTGCAGCTTCAGCTTCGGGCCGACCACGATGACCGAACGGCCGGAGTAGTCGACGCGCTTGCCGAGCAGGTTCTGGCGGAACCGGCCCTGCTTGCCCTTGAGCATGTCGGAGAGCGACTTCAGCGGACGGTTACCCGGGCCGGTGACCGGCCGGCCGCGACGGCCGTTGTCGAACAGCGCGTCGACGGCCTCCTGGAGCATCCGCTTCTCGTTGTTGACGATGATCTCGGGCGCGCCGAGGTCGATCAGCCGCTTGAGGCGGTTGTTCCGGTTGATCACGCGGCGGTACAGGTCGTTCAGGTCGGAGGTCGCGAAGCGGCCACCGTCGAGCTGCACCATCGGGCGCAGGTCCGGCGGGATGACCGGAACGCAGTCCAGCACCATGCCGAGCGGCGAGTTGCGGGTGTTCAGGAACGCCGCGACGACCTTGAGCCGCTTGAGCGCCCGGATCTTCCGCTGGCCCTTGCCGGAGCGGATGGTCTCCCGCAGGCTCTCGGCCTCGGCGTCGAGGTCCATGTTCTGGACCAGCGCCTTGATGGCCTCGGCGCCCATGCCGCCGGTGAAGTACTCGCCGAACCGGTCGCGCAGCTCGCGGTAGAGCAGCTCGTCGGTGACCAGCTGCTTCGGCTCCAGCTTGCGGAAGGTGTCCAGCACCTCGTCGAGACGGTCGATCTCGCGCTGGGCCCGGTCGCGGATCTGGCGCATCTCGCGCTCTCCGCCTTCCTTGACCTTGCGCCGGACGTCCGCCTTGGCACCCTCGGCCTCCAGCTCGGCCAGGTCGGCCTCGAGCTTGGCGGCCCGCTTCTCGATCTCCGAGTCGCGGCTGTTCTCGGACTGCCGCTTCTCGGCGAGGATCTCGTTCTCGATGGTCGAGAGGTCACGGTGACGCGACTCGGCGTCCACGCTCGTCACGACGTACGAGGCGAAGTAGATGATCTTTTCGAGATCCTTGGGGGCGAGGTCCAGCAGGTAGCCCAGCCGGCTCGGCACGCCCTTGAAGTACCAGATGTGGGTCACCGGAGCGGCGAGCTCGATGTGCCCCATCCGCTCACGACGGACCTTGGAACGGGTCACCTCGACGCCGCAGCGCTCGCAGATGATGCCCTTGAAGCGGACCCGCTTGTACTTACCGCAGTAGCACTCCCAGTCCCGCTGCGGACCGAAGATCTTCTCGCAGAAGAGCCCGTCCTTTTCCGGCTTCAGGGTGCGGTAGTTGATCGTCTCAGGCTTCTTGACCTCACCGTGCGACCACTGACGGATGTCGTCGGCGGTGGCGAGGCCGATGCGCAGCTCGTCGAAGAAGTTGACGTCGAGCACTATGTCCCCTATGTCGTCGTCTGTACTGCTAGCTAGTGGGTGGGGTCGGGAGCCGGCGAGCCGGCTCCCGACCGCTCACCTCAGACCTCTTCGACCGAGCTCGGCTCGCGCCGGGACAGGTCGATGCCCAGCTCCTCCGCCGCCCGGAACACCTCGTCGTCGGTCTCGCGCATCTCCAGGGCCACACCGTCGCTGGAGAGCACCTCAACGTTGAGGCACAGCGACTGCAGCTCCTTGAGCAGCACCTTGAACGACTCCGGGATGCCCGGCTCGGGGATGTTCTCGCCCTTGACGATCGCCTCGTAGACCTTCACGCGGCCCAGGACGTCGTCGGACTTGATGGTCAGCAGTTCCTGCAGGGCGTAGGCGGCGCCGTACGCCTGCATGGCCCAGCACTCCATCTCACCGAAGCGCTGACCACCGAACTGCGCCTTACCACCCAGCGGCTGCTGCGTGATCATCGAGTACGGACCGGTCGACCGGGCGTGGATCTTGTCGTCGACCAGGTGGTTGAGCTTCAGGATGTAGATGTAGCCGACCGCGATCGGGTCCGGCAGCGGCTCGCCGGAGCGACCGTCGAACAGCTGCGCCTTGCCGGAGGCACCGATCAGCTGCTTGCCGTCCCGGTTGGGCAGGGTCGACGAGAGCAGACCGGAGATCTCCTCCTCGCGGGCACCGTCGAAGACCGGCGTGGCCACGTTGGTGTCCGGCTCGGACTCGTGGGCGTCGATCGAGCGGAGCTGGCGCTTCCACTCGGCATCGTCGCCCTCGACGCTCCAACCGGTCTTGGCCACCCACCCGAGGTGGGTCTCCAGGACCTGGCCGATGTTCATCCGGGAGGGCACACCCAGCGGGTTGAGCACGATGTCGACCGGGGTGCCGTCCTCCAGGAACGGCATGTCCTCGATCGGCAGGATCTTGGAGATGACGCCCTTGTTGCCGTGCCGGCCGGCGAGCTTGTCACCGTCCTGGATCTTGCGCTTCTGGGCGACGTACACCCGGACCAGCTCGTTGACGCCCGGCGGCAGCTCGTCGCCGTCCTCGCGGGAGAAGGTACGCACACCGATGACCGTGCCGGTCTCGCCGTGCGGCACCTTCAGCGAGGTGTCCCGGACCTCACGCGCCTTCTCACCGAAGATCGCGCGGAGCAGCCGCTCCTCCGGGGTCAGCTCGGTCTCGCCCTTGGGCGTGACCTTGCCGACCAGGATGTCGCCGGGGACGACCTCGGCGCCGATCCGGATGATGCCGCGCTCGTCGAGGTCGGCGAGCATTTCCTCGCTGACGTTCGGGATGTCGCGGGTGATCTCCTCCGGGCCGAGCTTGGTGTCCCGGGCGTCGACCTCGTGCTCCTCGATGTGGATCGAGGTGAGCACGTCCTGCTGCACGAGGCGCTGCGACAGGATGATCGCGTCCTCGTAGTTGTGGCCCTCCCAGGTCATGAACGCCACGAGCAGGTTGCGCCCGAGCGCCATCTCGCCCTCGTCGGTGCACGGACCGTCGGCGATGACCTGACCGGCCTCGACGCGGTCGCCCTCGAAGACGACCGGCTTCTGGTTGACGCAGGAGCCGGCGTTGGAGCGGCGGAACTTGTGCAGCAGGTACGTCCGGCGGTGGCCGTCGTCCTGGTGGATGGTGATGTAGTCGGCGCAGAGGTCCTCGATGACACCGCCGACCTCGGCGACGACCACGTCACCGGCGTCGACGGCGGCCCGGTACTCCATGCCGGTGCCGACCAGCGGCGACTCCGCCTTGACCAGCGGCACCGCCTGGCGCTGCATGTTCGCGCCCATCAGCGCCCGGTTGGCGTCGTCGTGCTCGAGGAACGGGATCATCGCGGTCGCGACGGAGGTCATCTGCCGCGGCGAGACGTCCATGTAGTCGACGGCACTGGGAACCACGTCCTCGGTCTCGCCGCCCTTACGGCGGCACAGGACCCGGTCCTCGGCGAAGGTGCCGTCGGCCTTCAGCGGCGCGTTGGCCTGCGCCTTGACGTACCGGTCCTCCTCGTCCGCGGTCAGGTAGTCGATCTGGTCGGTGACCCGACCCTCGACGACCTTCCGGTACGGCGTCTCGATGAAGCCGAACGGGTTGACCCGGGCGAAGGTGGAGAGCGCGCCGATCAGGCCGATGTTCGGGCCTTCCGGCGTCTCGATCGGGCACATCCGGCCGTAGTGGGACGGGTGCACGTCACGGACCTCGAAGCCGGCCCGCTCCCGGGACAGACCACCCGGGCCGAGCGCGCTCAGCCGGCGCCGGTGGGTCAGGCCCGCCAGCGGGTTGGTCTGGTCCATGAACTGGGACAGCTGCGACGTACCGAAGAACTCCTTGATCGCCGCCACCACCGGGCGGATGTTGATCAGGGTCTGCGGCGTGATCGCCTCGACGTCCTGGGTGGTCATCCGCTCGCGGACAACCCGCTCCATCCGGGACAGGCCGACCCGAACCTGGTTCTGGATCAGCTCGCCGACCGTACGCAGGCGCCGGTTGCCGAAGTGGTCGATGTCGTCGGCCTCGTAGCCGTCCTCACCTGCGTGCAGCCGGCAGAGGTACTCCACGGTGGCGACGATGTCGTCCTCGGTGAGCGTGCCCGTGGTGATCGGGACGTCCACCTCGAGCTTCTTGTTGAACTTGTAACGACCGACCTTGGCGACGTCGTACCGCTTCGGGTTGAAGAAGAGGTTGTCGAGCAGGGTCTGGGCGTTCTCACGGGTCGGCGGCTCGCCAGGGCGGAGCTTCCGGTAGATGTCGAGCAGCGCCTCGTCCTGGCCGGCGATGTGGTCCTTCTCGAGCGTGGTCATCATCAGCTCGGACCAGCCGAACCGCTCGCGGATCTGCTCGGCGGACCATCCGATGGCCTTGAGCAGGACCGTGACGGCCTGCCGACGCTTGCGGTCGATGCGGACGCCGACCGTGTCGCGCTTGTCGATGTCGAACTCCAGCCAGGCACCCCGGCTCGGGATGACCTTGACGCTGGAGAGGTCGCGGTCGGAGGTCTTGTCCGGCTGCTTGTCGAAGTAGACGCCCGGGGACCGGACGAGCTGGCTGACCACGACGCGCTCGGTGCCGTTGATGATGAAGGTGCCCTTCGGCGTCATCATCGGGAAGTCACCCATGAACACCGTCTGGCTCTTGATCTCGCCAGTGGTGTTGTTGGTGAACTCCGCGGTCACGAAGAGCGGCGCGCAGTAGGTCAGGTCCTTCTCCTTGCACTCCTCGATCGAGGCCTTGACCTCGTCGAAGCGCGGAGCCGAGAAGGAGAGCGACATGGTGCCGGAGAAGTCCTCAATGGGACTGATCTCGTCGAGGATCTCCGCGAGACCCGATCGTGCGTGCGGGTCGTCCGCCGACCGGCCCTGCCAAGCCTCGTTGCCGACGAGCCAGTCGAAGGACTCGTTCTGAATGGCGAGGAGGTTGGGGACCTCGAGGTGTTCGGTGATCCTGCCGAAAGAAACTCGGCGGGGAGCGAAAGCGCTCGACGTACGACTGGTCTTCGCAGGGCGGGAAGCTGCCAAGATGCGTCCTTCCGAGGACCGGTGCTGCAGAACGGCTGGTACGCGTGCACTCCAATGACCCCACCAGAAATATCCGTAAACGGACATTTCCGAGCAGGGGCCAAGTCGGAAGGCAGCGCAAACTAGCAGTGTAGCCGAGAGGCTAACCGCTGTCCAGCCCACCCCGCAGGTCGGCGCGGAACGTGCCTCGGGACCCCGGAAAACCGGGTCTGCCGGGCCGCTCGGAACGCGTCGTCCCTGCGGGCCGCTCAGGTCTCGCAGCCGGCGGTGCTGCCGCTGCCATTACCCAAGTGGTGGCCGTCGCAAGCGCGGAAGGTCTTGCTGGTGTCAGCGTGCCTGGGAGCCGGGTGCCGCGTCAAGGGCCGCTCTCGGGTCGCCGCCGTCTTTCCCACCGGAGGACTACCACTGGACACCGCCGTGGCGCCGTACGCCGGGCGTCGGACGTCCTGCTCACGCCGCTGCCACCGGTAGCCACCAACCACAGCGGGCGGTGATCCGTTCCCGGATCACCGCCCGCCGCGATGCGGTGTGCCCCGGCTCACGTGAGCCGGACGCGCGCCTGGTCGTACCTCAATTACTTGAGGGTGACCTTGGCGCCCTCGCCCTCGAGCTTGGCCTTGGCCTTCTCGGCGGTCTCCTTGTTGACCTTCTCCAGGATGGCCTTCGGCGCGGACTCGACCGCGTCCTTGGCCTCCTTGAGGCCCAGGCCGGTCAGCTCACGCACGACCTTGATGACCTGGATCTTCTTGCCACCGTCACCCTCGAGGACGACGTCGAACTCGTCCTTCTCCGGCTCGGCCTCGGCAGCGGCGCCGCCGCCACCCGGGCCGGCCATCATCATCGCGGCCGGGGCCGCGGCGGTGACCTCGAAGGTCTCCTCGAACTGCTTCACGAACTCGGAGAGCTCGATCAGCGTCATCTCCTTGAACGCGTCGAGCAGCTCGTCGGTGCTGAGCTTCGCCATGTCTGGCGTCCTTTCCTGAATCTGTTAGGTAAGAACTGGGTGCGCCGGGTGGCCTCAGGCCACCTCGGCGCCCTCCTTCTCGCGCTTGTCCTGCAGGGCGGCCGCCAGACGGGCGGTCTTGGAGAGCGGAGCCTGGAACAGGGCCGCGGCCTTGCTCAGGTTGCCCTTCATCGCGCCGGCCAGCTTGGCCAGCAGCACCTCACGGGACTCCAGGTCGGCGAGCTTCGTGACCTCGGCCGCGGAAATGGCCTTGCCCTCGAAGACACCGCCCTTGATGACGAGCTTCGGGTTGGCCTTCGCGAAGTCGCGAAGCCCCTTCGCCGCCTCGACGACGTCGCCCGAAACGAAAGTCAGCGCGGTAGGACCGGTGAACAGCTCGTCGAGGCCGGAGATGCCCGCCTCGGTCGCGGCACGCTTCGCCAGCGTGTTCTTCGCGACCGTGTAGGTGGTCTCCTTGCCGAGCGAGCGCCGCAGCTGGGTGAGCTGGGAAACCGTCAGACCACGGTACTCGGTCAGCACCGCAGCCCCCGCGTTACGGAAGCTCTCGGTCAGCTCAGCGACGGCCGTGGCCTTGTCGGCCCGGATCGGCTTGTCCGCCATGTCCCTCCTCTCTCGTTGCTCGAGGCTGGTCGCCATCGGCAGGCCGGAAGGCCTTCCGACGGCGGCGGAGGATCACGACAACGAGAAAAGCCCCGGCGCAGGGCGCACGGGGCGAGGGCCGGCACGATCACCATGGTCGGCGGACCACGGGAGGAACCGATTTTCGCTTGCCGCCCTGCGCGGGTCGCCCGTCATCGCGGGACCTTCGACCGTGCCGGGGCACGGTGACCAGCGGTCTCTGGGTGGAACTTCGTCATCAGGTTACGCCACCCGACCGTGGGCACCAAATCGCCCCCACGTGCGCCCGGTCACCCCGCGGCCGGCACCCGTCCGCCAGACCCGGCCCGGCGACCTCGGCGGCCCCGCTCACGGGCGGACCCGACGCCGCCAGGCGTAGCCGGCCAGGGCCACCGCGGCCCAGGCCAGCGCACCCGCGCTGAGCAGGAGCGCCGTCGAAACGGCCAGCGGGCCGGTCAGCGCGCGGGCGGTCGCCATCACCGGCGGTGCCAGCCAGGGCGCCACCGAGCCGCTCAGGCCGAGCACCAGGGCGCCGACCGCGCCCAGGGCCAGCACGGCGACGCCGTACCCGGCGCTGCCGGTCACCGCCCGGCTGGCCAGGGCACCGAGCGCCACCGCCGCCGGCAGGGCGAGCAGGTGGGCCCAGAGCCCGAGGGCGACACCCGCCGCCAGCGACCGGTCCCCCAGCCCCACCGGGCCGGTCACCCCACCGACCAGCCAGGGGAAGATCATCGCGATCGCCACCGTGCCGAGCGCGGCCACGGTCGCCGCCAGCAGGCCGGCCGCGCGCTCCCGGGCCGGGCCGACGAGCACCAGGGCGAGCCGGCGCTGCACGTCCGGCTCCACGTCGAGCAGGATCTTCGTCTGCCAGGCCAGCACCGGGAAGAGCACCACCGCGGAGACGCCGTACGCCTCCGCCGGCTGTGCCCGGCCGCCGCCGTACAGGACGCCGAGGGCGAGCAGGCCGGCCAGGAGCGGCGCCAGCGCCCGTCCGGTACGCAGGAAGCCGGCCAGCCGCAGCCGCACGAGCGCGATCACCGGGACACCTCCCGTGGCGGGCCGTCCGACCCGACGCCCTCTCCCGCCGCCGGCTCGGGTGACCCGGCCTCGGGCGGGACGGCGTCGGGGCGTACCCGCAGGATCTGGTGGCCCTCGGCGCGCAACCGGGCGACGGCGCCGGCCACCCGCGCGGCCGGTACCGCCAGCTCGACCACGGCCATCGGCTCCGTCCCGGCGGACGTCTCCTCGGTCACCGCGCCGTCGGCGACGGTCCACCGGCGGGCGCCCGGCAGCCGGACGGTCTCCCCCCGATGGTCGCTGACCAGCACCGACCCGCCGGCCGCCAGCACCTCGTCGACCAGGGCAGGGACCAGGTCCCGGGCGGCGGCGTCCAGGCCCTCCCAGGGCTCGTCGAGCACCAGCAGGCCCGGCCGGCGGAGCATTGCCTGGGCCAGGCCGACCTTCTGCGCGGTGCCCTTGGACAGCTCGGGCAGCTTCACGCCCCGGAACCGGGTCAGGCCCAGCCGCTCGGTCCACCGGTCGGCCTCCCGCACCGCCCCCGGCCGGGACAGCCCGGCGACCCGGCCCATCGCGGTGAGGTAGCCCGCCACGGTGAAGGGCTGGTCGGCGGGGAACCGCTCGGGGACCCAGCCCACGTGGCGGGGCCGGTCGACGACCCGGCCCCGGCCCGGCCGGAGCACCCCGGCCGCGAGCTGGAGCAGGGTGGACTTGCCCGCGCCGTTGCGGCCGAGCACGAGAGCCACCTCACCCGGCGCGATCCGGGCCTGTGCCGCCCTCAGCACCCACGGGCCGCGTCGGTGGTACCGGAGCCAGACGTCCTCCAGCCGCATGCCCGCGAGCCTGCCACAGCCGGACGAACGGCAGGGGCCCCGCCACGAGTACGTGGCGGGGCCCCTGCGCGGGTCGTGCTCAGCTCTCGGCCGGAGCCTCGTGGAGGTTCTTCACCAGCTTCGGGTCGACCGGAACGCCCGGGCCCATGGTGGTGGTGAGGACGACCTTCTTGAGGTACGTGCCCTTGGCCGCCGACGGCTTGGCGCGGAGCACCTCGTCGAGGACGGCGGCGTAGTTGTCCACCAGCTGGGCCTCGGAGAACGAGGCCTTGCCGATGATCAGGTGCAGGTTGGAGTGCTTGTCCACCCGGAAGGTGATCTTGCCGCCCTTGATGTCCTGAACGGCCTTGGTGACGTCCATGGTCACCGTGCCCGTCTTCGGGTTCGGCATCAGGCCGCGCGGGCCCAGGATCCGCGCGATCCGGCCGATCTTGGCCATCTGGTCGGGGGTGGCGATCGCGGCGTCGAAGTCCAGCCAGCCGCCCTGGATCCGGGCGACGAGCTCGTCCGTGCCCACCTCGTCGGCACCGGCGGCGGCGGCCTCCTCGGCCTTCGCGCCGGCGGCGAACACGATCACGCGGGCGGTCTTACCGGTGCCGTGCGGCAGGTTGACCGTGCCGCGGACCATCTGGTCCGCCTTGCGGGGGTCGACGCCGAGGCGCATCGCGACCTCGACCGTGGCGTCGAACTTGACGTTGGTGGTCTCCTTGGCCAGCTTCACGGCCTCGGCGGGGGTGTAGAGCTTCGACCGGTCGATGACGTCGGCGGCCTTGCGGTAGCTCTTGCTGCGCTGCATTTCTGGTTACTCCTGTGGTCTCTGGCGGGCCCGCGGTCGTCGCGTGCCCTCCCACGAACTGATCGGGTGAGTGCTGAGCCGACGTCAGTCGTTGACGACGATGCCCATCGACCGGGCGGTGCCGGCGATGATCTTCGCAGCCTGGTCGATGTCGTTGGCGTTGAGGTCGACCATCTTCTTCTCGGCGATCTCACGCACCTGGGCCTGCGACACGGAGCCGACCTTGTCCTTCTGCGGGACGCCGGAGCCCTTCTCCACGCCGGCGGCCTTGAGCAGCAGCCGGGCGGCGGGCGGGGTCTTCAGGACGAACGTGAAGGACCGGTCCTCGTACACGCTGATCTCGGCGGGGACGATGTCGCCCCGCTGGGACTCGGTCTGCGCGTTGTAGGACTTGCAGAACTCCATGATGTTCACGCCGTGCTGACCGAGCGCGGGGCCCACCGGCGGCGCCGGCGTGGCCTGGCCCGCCTTCAGCTGAAGCGTGAACGTCTTGACGAGCTTCTTCTTCGGAGGCATGTCACTTCCTGGGGCTTGGAACTGGGAAAGGTGCCGGGCCGCGGGCGCGCACGGTCAGCGCGATGCGACAGCGACGACGTTCTAGGGTAGCGCAGCGTTGCACCGCCCCGTCCGTCGAGGTCCGTCGAGGTCCAACGGAGGGGCGGAAACGGGTACGCCGGCGGCGGGCGAGTGCCCACCGCCGGCGACCCGTACGTCAGATCTTGGCGACCTGGTTGAAGTTCAGCTCGACCGGAGTCTCCCGGCCGAAGATCGACACCAGCACCTTGAGCTTCTGCTGGTCGGCGTTGATCTCACTGATCGTCGCCGGCAGCGAGGCGAACGCGCCGTCGGTGACGGTGACCGAGTCGCCGACCTCGAAGTCGAGGACCCTGACCTCGGGCTTGGCCTTCTTCTCCACCGCCTCGACCGCCGGGGCCAGCCACTTCAGCACCTCGTCGAGGCTCAGCGGCGCGGGGCGGTCGGCCCGGTCGGTGGCACCGACGAAGCCGGTGACCCCGGGCGTGTTGCGCACGCAGGAGTACGACTCGGCGGTCAGCTCCATCCGGACCAGGATGTAGCCCGGGAAGACCTTGGCCTGGACCTGGGACCGCTTGCCGTTCTTGACCTCGACCTCTTCCCGGGTCGGCACCTCGACCTGGTAGATGAACTCCTCCATGTCGAGGGAGGTGATCCGGGTCTCGAGGTTGGTCTTGACCTTGTTCTCGTAGCCGGCGTACGAGTGCACCACGTACCAGTCGCCCGGGGCGTAGCGCAGCTTCTGGCGCAGCTCGGCGACCGGGTCGTACTCCTCGTCCGGGGCCGGCTCGGTGGTCGGGAATTCCGGCTCGCTGGCGGCCTCGGCCGACTCGTCACTGGCCGCCGTCGCCACCGCGGACTGGTCGTCCGCGGTCTCGGCGGTCTCGTCGTACTCAGGCACGCTCGCTCACTTCCGTCACTATCGGCTCAGTCGGCCGGTCAGCTGGGGTTGCCGAAGACCCACAGCACGCCCTTCGCGAACCCGTAGTCGAGAAGGGCGACGATCGTCAGCACCACCGCGACGAACGCCACCACCACGGCCGTGTAGGTCAACAGCTCCTTGCGGGTCGGCCAGATGACCTTACGCAGTTCGGCGACCACCTCGCGGAAGAAACGCGCGATGCGGGCGAACAGTCCGACCCGGTCGGAATCCGTACGGGTCTTCGGCTTGCTGTCGGCCGACCCGGCACGGGCCCGCGCGCGGGTCGCCGTGCCGCCCCGGGAAACCGGCTCGTCCGCGCCGGTGGCGTCGTCGTCGGCAGCCACGTCGTCGACGAGCTCGTCGCGCTCGTCGCGCAGACCCTCGTCGCCGGCGTCCTCGCCGCGCCGCTTGCTCTCGGCCACTTCGCCCTCCGTCGCGGGATGTCGGTCGCACGCCTCATGGGCGTACGCGGCGTGTGGTCACGCCGGCCGGACCAGCCGTCCCGCGACGGGCCGCGGCCGGCGGACCGGACGAAGGGCCCCGATGCCTCGGAACCACCCCGCCGATGCCACCACCACGGGCCGGACGCCGCCGTTCGGCGGCGCGACCCACGGGAACGGTCAGGCCTGAGGCGCAGGGGTGACAGGACTTGAACCTGCAGCCTGCGGTTTTGGAGACCGCTGCTCTGCCAATTGAGCTACACCCCTGTGCGGCAACGCTCGCCCCGCTCGGCCACGAGGGCCGGGCAGGAGTCACTTGCCCCACGGCGGACCAGTGTACGGGTAGTGCCCCGACTTTCCCAACCGGTACCGCCCATGCCTTGCCGGGCAGCGGTCAGCGCGGGGTCCGCACGGTCGCCCGGGCCTGCGAGAGAACCTTCTCCCCCAGGCAGGTGGCGGTCACGTCGAGCCTGGTCAGGCCCGCCTCGGTGACCTCCCGGACCACCGCGTTGACCTCGATCTCGGTGCCCTGGTCGTCGTCCGGGACCACCACCGGCCGGGTGAACCGGACGCCGAAGTCGACCACCGCGTCGGCGCCCGCCCAGGTGGTGACGGCGCGGCCGACCAGCGCCATGGTGAACATCCCGTGGGCGATCACCCCGGGCAGGCCCACCTTGGTGGCGGTCCGGTCGCTCCAGTGGATCGGGTTGAAGTCGCCGGAGGCGCCCGCGTAGCGGACCAGATCCGCCCGGGTGATCCGGAACGTCTGCGTCGGCAGCTCCATGTCAGCCCTCCCCGCGTACGACGAGCTTGGACCAGACCGCGACCACCGGCTCGCCGGTGACGGTGCTCACGTCGGTGCGGGTGGTCAGGAAGCCGTGCCCGCCCCGGCTGGTGACCTCCTCGATGGTGTTCACGCAGACCAGCTCGTCACCGGCCACCACCGGCCGGGTGTACGCGAAGCGCTGGTCGCCGTGCACCACCCGGCTGTAGTCGACGCCGAGCGCCGGGTCCTCGACGATCTGACGGCTCGCCGCCATCGTGATCACGAAGGGAAAGGTCGGCGGGGCGACCACGTCCGGGTGGCCCAGCGCCCGGGCCGCCTCCGGATCGTGGTGGGCCGGGTCGGTGGCGCCGATGGCGCTGGCGAACTCGCGGATCTTTTCTCGGCCCACCTGGTAGGGGGCGGTCGGCGGATAGGTCCGGCCGACGAAGGACGGGTCCAGAGACATGCCGCCGAACCTACACGGAAAGCACGAACGCCGATCCGTACGGGAGGGCGGCACAGGGCCGCGCCATCGCATGCGGATCGGCGTTCGGGAACTGCTCAGGGAGCGGGCCGGCAGTGCCGGCCGCAGGTCAGCGGGTCTCGCGGTGGACCGTGTGCCGACCGTCCCGGGGGCAGAACTTCTTCAGCTCGATGCGGTCCGGGTCGTTACGACGGTTCTTGCGCGTGATGTAGTTGCGCTCCTTGCACTCCACACACGCCAAAGTGATCTTCGGCCGGACATCGGTCGCCTTCGCCACGGCGGAGTGCCTTCCTCGCTGGGGTATCAACTACGACGCATCAGCCTACGCGGTCGATGCGCGGACATGCAAAGTGGGCGCCCTGTGGCGCCCGTCCCACCGGCCGCCGGGAACCAGGCCCGGAGGACGAGAGTAGCGGTGGCCGGACTTGAACCGGCGACACAGCGATTATGAGCCGCTTGCTCTGCCATCTGAGCTACACCGCCGCAGGCGGGTCCAGCCGGACCCTCTGAGCCCCCTTACGGAATCGAACCGTAGACCTTCTCCTTACCATGGAGACGCTCTGCCGACTGAGCTAAGGGGGCCTGCCCGATCACCCCGGAGGGCGTCGCGCAGGGGTAACAGTACATGACCTCGCCGCCGAGGTGAAATCGGATCCCCCTGCACCGCGTTTCCGCAGGTCAGGGCACAACCCGCAGCCTCGGCGACTCGCCGGCGGAGATCGTCTCCGGGTCCACCTGGGCGCCGAACCAGGCCTCCAGGCGCTCGTACGGCAGGGGCCGGCTGAACAGGAAGCCCTGGCCGATCTCGCAGCCGATGTCCTGGAGCAGTTCCAGGGTCAGCTCGCTCTCCACGCCCTCGGCCACCACGGCGAGACCGAACTGCTGGGAGAGCGTGACCACCGCGTTGACGATCGCCAGGTCCCCCGGATCGGTCGCCATGCCCTGCACGAAGGAGCGGTCGACCTTGACCTCATGCACCGGCAGGCGGCGCAGGTGCGCCAGTGAGGAGTCGCCGGTGCCGAAGTCGTCCACCGAGAGCCGTACGCCCAGGTCGCGCAGGCGGCGCAGGGTGGGGATCGGGCGGTCGGTGCCGTCCAGCACCCCGGACTCGCGGATCTCGAAGGTGAGCCGCTGCGGCGGCACGCCGTACTCGGTCAGCAGCTCGCGTACCCGGTCCGGGAAGTGCTGGTCGGTCAGCGTACGCGCGGCGAGGTTGACCGCGACGGCGAGCGGCTGGCCGGTGTGGCTCCAGTCCCGGCTGCGCCGCAGCCCCTCCCGCAGCACCACCTCGGTGAGCCGGTCCAGCTGGCCGGTGTGCTCCGCCACCGCGACGAAGTCCTCCGGGCTCACCGTCCCGTGGGTCGGGTGCTCCCACCGGGCCAGGCACTCCACGCCGACCAGTCGCCGGTCCCGCAGCGTCACCTTCGGCTGGAAGTAGACCTCCAGCGCGCCCTCGTCGAGCGCCCGGCGCAGGTCGCCGGCGAGCCCGAGCCGGCGCAGCGACCGGGACTCCAGTGCGGGGTTGAACAGTTGCACGCTGCCCGGGACCGACTTGGCCGCCGTCGCGGCCAGGTCGACCCGTTGCAGCAGGGAGGCGGCGTCGCTGCCGTGGTCCGGGTGGACGGCCACCCCGGCCGCGGTGTCCACGTCGAGGGTGAGCGCGTCGAAGACCATCTCGTCGCGGATCTGCTCGCGCAACTGGGCGGCGAGTTCCAGCGCCGCCTCGGCGTTCTCCAGCCGGAGGGTGACCAGGAACTCGTCCCCGCCGGCCCGGCCGACCAGCGCCGAGGAGGGGGCGCAGGCGCGCAGCCGCTCGGCCACCTCGACCAGGACCTTGTCGCCCGCGGCGTGGCCGAGCGACTCGTTGACCTGGCGCAGGCCGTCCACGTCGAAGAGCAGTACCGCCACCACCTCGCCCGGCGCGCGGATCTTGACCGCCTCGTCGAGGGCGCCGCTGATCCGGCGGCGGTTGGGCAGCTTGGTGAGCGCGTCGTGGTACGCGTCGTGCCGCAGCCGGTCGACCAGGCGGGAGTTCTCCAGGGCGACCGCGGCGTGCGCGGCGACGGTCTCGAAGATGGGGATGTCGCTGGCGGTGAAGTGGCCGACGTCGCTGAGCCGGTTGGCCACCTCCAGGGTGCCGATGACGGCCTGCCCGGAGCGCAGCGGCACGGCGATGACGTCCTTGACGCCGGTGGTGCGCAGCGACGCGCGCAGCTGCTCGTCCCCGCCGAGCCGCACGCCGAGCGCCAGGCTCCGCTGCTGCCGCCGGGTCTCCTCCCGGATCACCTCGGGCGTGGGCGCGACGTCGAGCAGCCCCGAGTCGTCCACCCGGGCGGTCAGCATGACCTCCGGGTGCCGGCCCTGGGCCGGCAGCCAGAGGGTCGCGTACTCGGCCTGCATGAGCGCCCGGATCCGGCCGAGCAGGACGTCCACCAGGTTGCCGCTCTGCCCCTCCGCGGTCATCGCCTTGGTCAGGTCGTACATGCCCCCGAGCGTGCGGTGCTGGCGGAAGAACTGGGCATAGGAGCGGTAGACCATGGCGACGGCGCCCGCCAGCGTCGCGATCAGGACCGCCGACCACCAGGTGGTGTTCAGCACGATGAGGACGACCAGACCGACCACCACGTTGATCGCAGAGGTCGGCAGCGTCGACGGCGCATTCCGCAACACCTTGGCACCGGCCTGCCAGCCGTGCATGACCGTGATGACCCCTGCCACGCCGAACAGGGTGGCCACCGTGAACGTGCTGACCGAGGCGAAGAGGATGCCCCAGGTGCCCGGCCCCACCCCACGGATCGGCGGGAGGGCCAGCAGCACCAGCGCGGCGATGGACGCGGCGGCGGAGGCGTTGGCCACGTTGAACGCGAGCTTCGCGAAGCCGAAGCGGTAGCGCAGGTGGGTGAGCAGGGTGGCCAGCGTGTACGCCAGCACCACCATCAGCGGTGGCAGGAAGTAGAAGGCCAGGACCAGCGGGATCTCGGTGAGCCGCACCCCGAAGGACTGTCGGCCGATCACGAAGTTGAGCATCGGCAGGCCCGCCACCACCATGACGGTGAGCAGAACCGCGGCAATGCTCCATGACCCGAGCGGCGGCGACGTGACCAGGCCGATCGCGGTGGAGAAGACGATGGCCACAAGGGTCAGCGGGCCGGTGACCAGCCAGGCGTGTTCGGCGGGCCGCCGAGGGGACGATGCCCCCGCCGATGACGACCGACGGTCGGCCATAACTCTCCTCATCGGTCATCGCGCCGAGGACCGTGGACTGATCGGCGTCAGGTCGCCATCGACAGGTGCGCCCAGACCCGGGCGGGCGCCGACGAAACTACGGAGCCGGCGGGGCCGTCCAGACATAGTCAAAGGTCTGGACCTCAACCGGCCCGTGGCCGACCAGCCCAGTGCCGAAACCAGCGGCGAGGGCGACGAGCATGAGCATCACGCTGACCCGCCGGGCCAGCCTTCGACCAGACATTCGCGTGCTCCTGTCGGCAGGGTTGTCGGAGGTGAAGATTCCACGATCGTGCCACAAGCGGGTCGACCCGCAAAGCGGACGGACGGCCGATCAGCGTGGGCCGTACCGGCCGGTTCGGACGGTCGACGACAAGTCGCCAGACGGGGCGGCTCGCGGCTCTGAGCAGCGCACAGATGACGCGTCTTCCGTCTTTAGCCGCGATTCCCCTCGTCCACCGCGAGTGGGACCTTTGCCCCGACGGCCAACCGGTCAGAAGATCCGGTCAGAAGCGACGGGGGGGGGTGGTGGCACCTCCGGATGAGCCCTCCCGGGGACCGGGGCCGCGGCTGCGCTCCGCCGGACGTCGCGGTCGCAGCCGAGCGGGGAATCGGGCGACCGTCGCTCCCCCCGACAACCGACCGCCCACACATCCACGACCGTCAGAATGCTCCACCCGACGCCGAAGCGCCAGCCCCTATCCGACAGACAGTGACGTGAATACGCTCACCACCGGACCGCGGCGGCGGTGACGAGGAGCGGCGGCCGAATTTCGCTGGTCAGCTGGGCTCGTGCCGGTCGCACCGCCCGGCCGAATCAGCGGTCGACGAGCAGGTGGATGGTGACCCTGTCGCCGACCTGGAGCCCCTCGGCCTCGCGCACGCTCGCCTTCACGGGCACCACGTACCGCCCGTCCTTGGGGAACAGCGATATCGCCCACCGGGTCCGGCCGATCCGGGCCGTGACCGGGACCATGCCCCAGCCGTAGCTCACCGACGCTGCCGTGGCGGTCAACTCCTGGCAGTCCTCTTCCGGGACGGTGACGAAGTGCCAGGGCGCCGGGCCCTTCCAGAACCACACGTCGCCGCTGAACTCCAGCTCCATCGGGCCAGGATAGGAGCGCGACCCCGGATGGGGGTGCCCTGCGGAACGTCGCCGGTCGGCGCGGGGGCAGAAGTCACCAAGGGTTACCAGCCTCCCCCGCCACCGGCATGAGACGACAAAGCCCTTGACCTGCGTTTCCGCAGATCACAGGCCTAATCGCTGCCTGGCGGCGGGTAGAGGATTCGAACCTCTCCAGCTTTCGCGACGGATTTACAAAGCGCCAACGCCACCACGCTGACCAGCACAAACACCGTTCCGACCAGCGTCGGCGACATGGCCGCCACACGGAACTGCCGAAGGCAGCCGCACCCCGGAGCGTCCACAGGACTCGCGCCCGGCTTCGAGCGGCCGCCATCCACCCCTCGTAGCTGCCGTCGCGCAGATCGAGTCTTGACCTATACGTCGATCATCTGCTTATGTCGACAGCATGACTGGTTCCTTGGCGTCGATGCGCGAACCCACCTACTTCATCTTGGCCGCGTTGCAGGACGAACCCTTGCACGGCTACGCGATCGTCAAGCGGGCGCAGGAGTTGTCCGACGGGCGGGTGCGCCTCACGACGGGCACCCTCTACGCCGCTTTGGACCGGCTCACCGGTGAAGAGATGGTGCGGGTGGCCGAGGAGGCGGTGGTCAACGGCCGCGCCCGCCGCACCTACGAGCTGACCCAGCGAGGCTTGTCCGCGCTGCGTGCGGAAGCAGAGCGGATGGCTGCGGCGGCCAGCGTCGTTCGTGACCGTTCCGTCCGCTCGACGCCTGCGGCGGGTTGGGTGGTGCCGGCATGACTGAGCTAGAGCGCCGCTACCGGTGGCTACTGCGGGCTTACCCCCGCGCCTACCGGCAGTATCGCGCCGACGAGATGCTCGAAACCCTGCTCGCCTCGGCTGACGACGAGCGGCGGCGGCCGAGCCTTCGAGAAGCGGCGGCGCTCGTGGTCGGAGGGCTACGCGCCCGCACCGGTGTTGACCGTCTCGGCTCGCGATCGGCGCTGGGATACTCCGCGCTGCGACTGTCCGCGCTGTCCCTGCTCGTGTACGGCATGACGCTCTGGGCCGGAGATCCGATCTCAGTCCTGGTGACCATGCTGTCGGAGGACCCGTACAAACCCGACACATGGTGGTTCATCGTCATTCCGGCGCTGCTGACCATCGCGCTTTTCGCTGCGGCGTGGGGCAGCTACCGGCTGGCATCCGCTGCGGCGATCTTGACCGTGGTCGCGCAACATTGGTCGGCAAATTGGTGGGACCAATCGTCCTGGTTCTGGTCGATTCATAGCCTCCAGCACGCGATTGTTCCCAAGTCTTGGCCAGCGCTGTTGGCTTCGCTGGCCTTGCTGCTACTGCTCCGCGCACCCCGAACGCCCGTGACCAAACCGTGGGCCTGGCCCGTCCTCGGGGCGCTGGCAGTCGTCGCTTTGACGCCGAGCCCGATCAACGGCTGGTCGGACGCACGACTGATGTCCCTGTACGCGTTCGCCGCACTGGCCGTCATCACCGCGCCCATCGATGCACGGATGCCCATCGTCGCCACGGTGCTTCTCCTGGTGCCAGCCTTGGCGCAAGCCACCTACCAGCTCTATTTCAAACAAGCAGGGTGGGAACTAGAAATCTCCATCACCACGATCCTTATCCTCACGGCGGTCATGGTGATCACGCTTGCCGCCGGCACAATTGCAGGCCGCCGCCAAGCCCGCATGTAGACGCGGAAAGCGCCCCCGCCACCACTTCTCGCGGATAGCTGGAGGCCGAGCCGGCTGCGGGACTGCTCGTCCAGATCGTGCAGCCAGTCGGTGATCGCGGCGAACGACGACGCGCCGCCAGGACTGCTCACGTACGCCCTCAGCGCCATGATCGACCTGCCCACGATCTGCTCACAACGAGTCGCAACGGGCTGGATTCAGCCGGAGTCCGCAGGATCAACGACAACGGCCCCTGATCAGCATTTCTGCTGGTCAGGGGCCGTTCTCGCACCTGGTGGCGGGTAGAGGATTCGAACCTCTGTAGCTTTCGCGACGGATTTACAGTCCGCTCCCATTGGCCGCTCGGGCAACCCGCCAGGGCGTACCACCGCACTCGCGCGCGGCAGCGGAGACAAGGATAGCGGTTGCCCCCGGCCACGTCGCAACCGGGTACGGTCAGGGGGTCGTGCCGCTGGTCAGCGGACGACGGTACGTGACTGACCGCCGGACAGCAGGAGCATGAGCATGGCAGCGAACCCGTCGTTCGACATCGTGAGCAAGGTCGACCGTCAGGAGGTCGACAACGCCCTCCGGCAGGCGGAGAAGGAGCTCGCGCAGCGGTTCGACTTCCGCGGCACCGGCGCGGAGATCTCCTGGTCGGGCGAGGAGGCGATCAGCCTCCAGGCGGAGACCGAGGAGCGGGTCAGCGCCGCGCTGGACGTCTTCAAGGAGAAGCTGGTCAAGCGGAACATCTCGCTGAAGTCCCTGGACGCCGGCGACCCCCGATCCTCGGGCAAGGTGTTCAAGATCGACTGCAAGGTCATCCAGGGCATCGACTCGGACAAGGCCAAGGCGATCAGCAAGAAGATCCGCGAAGAGGGCCCGAAGGGCGTCCAGGCCCAGATCCAGGGCGACCAGCTCCGGGTCACCGGCAAGAAGAAGGACGACCTCCAGGCCGTCATCGCGCTTCTCAAGGGCGAGGACTTCGGGGTGGCCCTGCAGTTCACCAACTACAGGTAAGGCACCAGCTACCCCACAGGTCACCGCAGCCACGGTGCGCAACCTGGGCAGGCGCGATGAAGCGGCCGCTCCCCCGTGAGTGGCCGCTTCATCATTTCCGCTCGTACCTGGCGGACAGGCGTAAAGCCATCGGGTCCCGGCGGAGCAGGGCATTACTCCCGTGTAACACCCGCCCCGTCTTTCACGCAGGTAGGGAAGGGCGGCGTGGAGTGGCGTGGTTGAGGAGCGACGTTGTTCAGCCTCAGGCACGCCTGGACCAGCCTCGGATCCCCGTCCGGTACGCCGTAGGGAGTTGTCGTGGCTCAGTCAGCACACCGAAGGTCGTCGGCTCTGTGGCCCCACGTCAATGGTTCCAACGCCAGGCCCTCGACATCTCACGGCTGGAACTCGCCAACTCGCCCTGACCCGGTCCTGCCGAGGCGCTCGGACCCGTGGTCATATGCCATGTTCGGGGGCATCATCCTTGTGGTCGGGTCCATTGCTCTCAGCGTGGTGCTGCTGAGCCGATGAAGCGACACATTCCGGTCTCCCGTCTGCGCTGCCGTGAGCTGGCGCAGCACCTGTGCCCCACGGGTGGGGCACACCGTTTGAACCTCGTCGTTTGGATGGCGCCGGGGGCTCTGGCATGACTTCCGACATCCGTGCCACCCCTACTCCGCGCGGTCCGGACGACTCGGTGACTCGCATGATGCCGGTGGTCCGCAGGGGCGGACACCGGCGGACCGAGCCTGATCGGACGCGGTGGTTCATGTGGGCGGCCGTGGCTGGTGCTCTGGTCGCGGTGCTCCTTGCGGCCATTGTCGTGACGTTCACGGGCGGCGATCCTGAACCGTCCGCCGCCAGGCCGGCGTTCCCTGCGGCCAGCGGAGACGTTGCACCTGAGGCTTCCGAACCGGCGATGACTGAGGCACCCACGGAGTCTGCGTCAGCCTCGCCCTCGCCGACCCCGTCTTCCCGTCCCAGGCTGCGCCCCGCGCAGCTGATCGCGGGTCTGCACACCACGATTACCGGGCTCGTTCGCGACGGGCAGCTGTCCTCGGACGCCGGTGAGGAACTGACCAAGCGCCTGCGGGAAGCCGAGGAGAAGCTGGCCGCCGGAGAAGGGGACAAGGCCCGGGAGAAGCTCGCCGAGTTTGGCGAGAAGGTGGTCAAACTGCGGAAGCAGGACAAGCTTTCCGCCGCCGGCTATCAGACCCTCGCCGCCGGGCTGGCGCAGCTCGCGCAGGTCGTGCCCAGCCGCTGATCGGTCTTCGGTCGGAGCCGACCGCATCGCTCTGACCGGCCGGGACGGCTGTTTCGTCCGGTGCCTACCTGGGCACGAATTGGGCATGGAGACCGGGCGGCTGCTCAACGGTCGTTACCGACTGGCCGACCGCTTGGGCGCGGGCGGCATGGCAGTTGTCTGGCGTGCCCACGACGAGGTGCTCGGACGGGACGTGGCAGTCAAGATGCTGTCGCCCGAGTTGGCCGCTGACCCGCAACTGCTGCAGCGCGTCCGGCTGGAGGCTCGTTCGGCGGCGCGACTGCGCCACCCGAACATCGTCGAGGTCTACGACTACGGCGAAACTGCAGACGGCGACCGGCGCCGGCTGCCGTACGTGGTCATGGAGCTGGTCGAGGGCCGCTCGCTCGCGCAACTGTTGACCGGCGGTGCCCTGCCGTGGCGGTTGGCGGTGCTGATCGGCGCGCAGGTCGCCGCCGCGCTGGCCGCAGCCCATGACCGCGGCATCGTCCATCGTGATGTCAAACCCGGCAACGTGATGGTGACCGCGGCCGGGGTGAAGTTGGTCGACTTCGGCGTCTCTGCCGCTTCCGGCGACGCGGACGGTTCTGGCGGGCCCCTGCTCGGCACTCCCGCCTACCTGGCTCCCGAACGGCTGACCAAAGGGGTGGTACAGCCGGCGACCGACGTGTACGCGCTGGGTCTGCTGCTGTACCGGGCGCTGGCCGGGACCCTGCCGTGGCACGCCTCCACCACCACGCAGATGCTGACCGCCCACCGCTACCAGGAACCAGCCAGACTGCCGGCCATCGAGAACCTCCCGCCCGAGGTGACCCAGCTGTGCTGGCGCTGCCTGAGTAAAGAGCCCAGTCAGCGGCCCAAGGCGGCTGAGGTAGCCGCCATTCTCGGCGACCTCGCCGGACTCGCCCCGACCACCCTCGTGCTGCCCCACCTGGATGCCAGCACCGAGACCGGAACCACTGAGGCCGTATCGCCGTTCCCGCCGAATGCTCGCGGTGGAAACCCGACCAGGACCGCCGTCGGGTTCCTGGCACCACTCCCGTACGAGCGGTTCCTCGGCCGGTGGAGTCAACTTCCCCAGGCCAGACGTCGCCATGCCGGGGCGGCCGCTGCTGCCGCGCTGCTCGTGTTGTGCCTGGGTGGCGTCAACTGGCTGGCCCGAGGATCACACCGGGGAGATGACCAGGTGCCGGTCGAAGCTCCCGCCGCCATCAGCGCCATGGGCCAACGGAAACCAGAATGCACGGTCCACTACACCGTCCGACGTGCCGTCGCGGGTCGTTTCTCCAGCGCCCTCACCATCTCCAACACCGGAACCACGCCCGTCAACAGCTGGCAGCTGACCTTCGCCCTACCTGGGGGCCAGCGTCTCCTACAGGGCTCGCCAGGTACGTGGAAACAGAGCGGCCGTTCCGTGCAGGTTCACGGCGGCGACCTAGCGGCCAAGGCCTCCGTCGCGGCCCGCTTCGACGCGACCTATCGAGGCACGAACGCCCTTCCCACCACCTTCACGCTCAATGGCACTACCTGCCAATCGCTGCTCTCCGTGGCCGGCCAGACCGCCCGGCCGGTCACGCCCCCGCGCGAGAACAAGGACGACGACAAGAAGAAGGACGAAGAGAAGAAGGATGAGGAGAAGAAGAAGAGGGAGGAGGAAGAGAAGAAGGAAGACGACGACTGAAGCTCAAGCAGCACCGACACCCGCCCACGGGCATCGGTCGCCGAAAGCATGGCTGGTTCAGGCCGCGAAGATCAACAGCAGCACCACGGTCAGGATCGCGCTGATCAGCAGGGAGCCGAGGCATCCCACCCGGTTCGAGAAGAAGAAGAACATGCGGACGCTGTACCCCGATCGACGGGATGCAGACCATCGCGGCCGTTCCCCGCAGGGAACGGCCGCGAAGACGTTTCCGGGTCGGGCGGCCGGTCAGACCAGGCTCGGCTGCTCGGCGCGTACCGCGGTCGCCTCGGCCCGGGCGATCGGCCCGGCGGGGAGCGCGGCCACCGCGGCCCCGACGGCGACGGCGGCCCCCGCGAAGAGGAACGCCCACGGCACGCCGCCGCCATGGTCGACGATCAGCCCGGCCACCGCGCCGCCGGCGGCGCTCGCCGCCACCGACATGGTCACCACCCAGGTGTACGCCTCGTTGAGCATGCCGCTCGGGGCGATCCGCCCGACCAGGGTGTTCTCCAGGGTGAGCGCCGGCGCGATGGTGGCTCCACCGACGACCAGCGCGACGCCCAGCGCCACCGGGGTGGGCATCACCGCGAAGACGGCGAAGCTGGCGGCCACCGCGCCGAGCAGCCAGGCGAACTGCCGGGTCATGTTCGCCGACGGCTTGCGTACGCCGAACCAGAAGCCCCCGGCGGCGCTGCCGACGCCCCAGACCGCGAGCAGGACGCCGGCGAGGCTCTCCGGGTCGCCGGTGGGCTGGTTGCCGGCGAAGGCCGGCACGATCACCCCGGCCGCGCCGAACGCGATGCCGAGGCTGGCGACGCAGACCAGCAGCGCGGGGAAGCCCCCCACCCGCAGCGGGCCGAGACCCTTGGCGTGGTGCTCGCGCGGGTGCGGCCGCCAGCCGCGCATGACCCGCCCGAGCGCCACCGCGGCGGTGCCGACCAGGGTCACCAGGGCGGCGCCGACCAGGGCGGTGGCGGCGTCGGCGACCAGCACGAAGCCGGCCACCAGCAGCGGGCCGAGCACGAAGACGACCTCGAAGAGCGAGGTCTCGGCGGCCAGCGCGGTGTTGCGCAGGTGGTACCGCCCGGAGTTGGGGCCGGTGAGGTCGTTCCAGGCGCCCCGGATCGCGGCGGTCAGCGGCGGGTACGTCGCACCGGCCACGCCGGCGGCCAGGTAGATCAGGCCGAGGCTGCCGGCCTCCGACCGGCTCGCCCAGAGCAGCCCGAACAGGGCGAACGGGTGGGCGACGGCGGTCGTCAGCAGCACCGGGGTGGGGCCGATCCGGTCGGCGATCCGGCCGGCCACGGGGCTGAGCGCGGCACCGGAGAGGGCGTAGACGCCCCCGGCGACCGCGGCGAGCGAGTATCGCCCGGTCACCTGCTCGACCACCAGCAGCAACGCCAGTGGCGTCATGCCGATCCCGAGCCGCCCGATGATGCCGAAGATCAGCAGCATCGGCGCGCCGGGGATCCGCCAGACGCCCAGGTACTGGCGCAGTGCGGCCACGGTCGACCTCCATCGGTGTAACGGGTGGGAGACGTTTCGACCCTAACGCCGGCCGCCTCGCCGGGGAAACGGGTTAGTGCCTTCCGACACGACTGCGCCCGCGTCCGGCGGGCCGGACGCGGGCGCAGGTGTCGTACGTCAGCGCTCGAACTGGACCGGGCCGCTGCTGGCGGCCAGCTGCTCCAGCCGGGCGACCCGCTCCTCCATCCGGGGGTGGGTGGAGAAGAGCGCGGCGATGCCGCCGCCCCGCTTGAACGGGTTGTCGATCATCAGGTGGGCGGTGCTGGTCAGCTGGCCCTGCGCGGGCAGCGGACGGGTCTGGGTACCCATGTGGATCTTCCGGAGGGCGCTGGCCAGCGCCAGCGGGTCCCGGGTGAGCTGGGCGCCGGAGGCGTCCGCCTGGAACTCCCGGCTCCGGCTGATCGCCAGCTGGATCACGGTGGCCGCGATCGGGCCGACGATCAGGGTGAGCAGCAGCACGGCCGGGTTCGGGGCGTCCTCGTCGTCGCCCCCGCCGAGCGGGATGAACCAGGCGATGTTGGCCAGCGCGGTGATGATGCCGGCCAGACCGGCCGCGACGCTGGAGATGAGGATGTCCCGGTTGTAGACGTGCGACAGCTCGTGCCCGATCACCCCGCGCAGCTCGCGGTAGTCCAGGATCTCGGTGATCCCCTGGGTGACGCAGACCGCCGCGTTGGCCGGGTTACGCCCGGTCGCGAACGCGTTGGGCTGCGAGGTCGGGCTGATGTAGAGCCGAGGCATCGGCTGCCGCGCCTCGGTGGCCAGCTCGCGGACCATCCGGTACAGCTCGGGGAATTCCGCCTCGCTGACCGGTTGCGCCCGCATCGAGCGCAGCGCCAGCTTGTCGGAGTAGAAGTAGCTCACGCCGTTCATCAGCAACGAGACGACGACGGCGATGACGAGGCCGGCGCTGCCGCCGAACCAGTAGCCGATCGCGAGGATCAGCGAGGTCAACAGGCCGAGCAGCGCTGCGGTCTTCAAACGGTTGTGATGCACGATCGCTCCTTCGGTGCGCGGGCCACGCGGGACCCGCTGACCGGTCCAACGTCACCGGTACCCGTCAACCATCCTGCTCATGACTGAGAGTTGGCTGGAGGTCGCTGAGGGCGTGCTGGCAGCGCCCCTGCAGGCCCGGTTTGCGGCGTGTGGGGGCTTCCCTCGACGGGGACACCCCGACACGCCGCAAAGCGGAGCGGCAGCGCTGGGCGCGAAGGGGTCAGCCCGGCCCGAAGGGGCCGGGCGGGCGCGACGGGGCAGGCGGGCACGAACAGGCCGGGCGGGGCCGTTCCGGCCCGACGGGCCGGAGTCGCGCCGAAGGGGTCAGCGGGCGGCGAGGTCGAGGACGAGCTGCGGGGCGAAGCCGACCACCACGGCGGCGGCGGTGGCGAGGCCCAGCGCCGCCGCGACCGTCCAGGCCGGTCGAGCAGCCGGGCGGTCGCCCGAGCCCGCCACCCGGCCGTCGCCGGCGTAGAGGGTGGCGGCGAGGCGCAGGTAGTAGGCGAGCCCGATCACGGCGTTGACCGCCACCACCAGGGCCAGCCAGCCCGCGCCGCCGGTCAGCAGCGACCGGACCACGGTGACCTTGGCGAAGAGCCCGGCCAGTCCCGGCGGCAGACCGGCCAGGCCGATCAGCGCCAGCGCGAGGGCCGCCGCCACCCACGGATGCCGGCGGGCCGCGCCGCGAAGGTCGTCGACCGTGCCGCCGTCCGCACCGGCGGGGCGCAGCGCCACCAGCGCCGCGAAGGCCGCCAGCTCCAGCAGGACGAAGAAGACCGCGTACGCGACCGCGGCGGCGTACGCGGCCGACCGGGCCTCGTCGGTGCGCCCGGCGGCCAGCGCCAACGCGCCCAGCGGGGCCAGGATGTAGCCGGCCTGGGCCACCGACGACCAGGCGAGCAGCCGGACCGTACGCCGCTGGCGCAGCGCCACCAGGTTGCCGACCGTCATGGTCGCCACGGCGAGCAGGGCGAGCACCGGGCCGGTCACGTCGGCCGGCAGCGCGCGCTGCACCACGGCGAGCAGGGCGACGACCCCGCCGAGCTTGGAGGCGGTGGAGAGGTACGCCGCCACCGGCAGCGGCGCGCCGTCGTAGGTGGCCGGCGCCCAGGCGTGGAAGGGCACCGCCGCGACCTTGAAGGCCAGCCCGAGCACCACCAGCGCGACGGCGGCGGTGGTCAGCGGCAGGTCGAGCAGCTCGGGGCGCTCGCCCAGGATCGTGCCGAGCCGGTCCAGGTGCAGCCCGCCGGTGGCCGCGTAGAGCAGCGCCGCGCCGAGCAGGGTCAGGGTGGTCGCGACCACGCTGACCACGAAGAAGGTGACCGCCGCCTCGGCGCTGGCCAGGCTGCCCCGGCGCAACCCGACCAGCACGTACAGCGGGAGGGTGAGCGTCTCCAGCGCGACGATCAGGGTGATCAGGTCGCCGGCGGCACCGAGCACCACGCCGCCGGTCATCGAGCAGGCGAGCAGGAAGCAGTACTCCCCCGGCGGCGTCGGCCCGTCTCGCAGCAGCGGCCCGGAGAGCCCCAGCACCCCGAGGGTGAGCAGGGCGAAGACGGCGGCCACCAGGGCCGCCCGGCCGTCCAGGACCCAGGAGCAGTCGGCGCCGACGCAGAACGTCCGCCGGGTCTGCCCCGCGCCGACCAGCGCCGCGCCGACGGCGGTGGCGACGGCGCCCGCCGCGGCCACGGCGACCGTCGCGCCGCGCCGGGCCACCAGCAGGTCGGCCAGGAGCACCAGTACGGCGGTGCCGGCGGCCAGGTACGCCGGCAGCAGCGCCACGTTGTCCACGCTCTGCACGAGACTCATGCCGACCCCTCCCGCCGCCCGCTGACCGGGTCACCGCCGACCGTGAGCGGCACGGTCCCCGCGTTCACCGGAGCACTCCGACCAGGGCGTCCACCGGACCGTTGGCGAGGCCGAGCACGAGGGTGGGCGCCAGCCCGACCGCGAGGGCGAGCAGCACCAGCGGCGCCCAGGCGGTCAGCTCCGCCCCGGCCAGCCCGGGCGTGAGCCGGCCCACCGCCGGGCTGGGCCGCCCGTGGGTGACCTGCCGCAGCAGCCGCAGGAAGTACGCGGCGGTGAGCGCCCCGCCGACCGCGGCCAGCACGGCCAGGGTGGTCCAGAACGGCCCGCCCCGCTGGACGGCGGCGAACACGGCGAACGCCTCGCCCCAGAAGCCGGCCAGCCCGGGCAGGCCGAGCGAGGCGACCGCGGCGAAGCCGAGCAGCCCGGCGAGCCGGGGCGCGGTCTCCCGCAGCCCGGACAGCTCGGCGAGCGCGCCGGTGTGCGTACGGTCCTTGACCGCCCCGGCGAGGAAGAAGAGCAGACCGGTGATCACCCCGTGCGCGATGTTGCCGATCAGGGCCGCCTGGATGCCGGTGGCGGTCAGCGTGGCCACCCCGAGCAGCACGAAGCCCATGTGCCCGACGCTGGAGTACGCGATCAGCCGCTTCAGCTCGTCCTGCGCGAGGCAGACCAGCGACCCGATCAGGATGGCCGCGACGGCGAGCACGCCGAGCACCGGGGCGGCCCAGCGGGCCCCCTCGGGAGCGACCCCGACCGCGACCCGGATCAGGCCGTACGTACCCATCTTGAGCAGCACCCCGGCGAGGATCACGCTGCCGACGGTGGGTGCCTGGGTGTGCGCGTCGGGCAGCCAGGAGTGCAGCGGCCAGAGCGGGGCCTTCACCGCGAAGGCGAGCCCCAGCAGGGTGAACGCGGCCAGCTGGGTACCCCGGGACAGCCCGGCCCCGCCGGTGAGCGCGACGATGTCGGCGGTGCCCGCGGCGGCCACCACCACGTAGACGCCGACCAGCAGCAGCACCGAGCCGAAGAGCGTGTAGAGGGCGAACTTCCGCGCCGCCCGGCGCCGGTCCGCGCCGCCCCAGCCCGCGATGATCGCGTACATGGGGAGCAGGACGACCTCGAAGAACGCGAAGAAGAGCACCAGGTCCAGGGCGAGGAAGGTGCCGAGGATGCCCACCTCGACCACCAGCAGCAGCGCCACCAGCGCCCGCCCGCTCCCGCCCTCCGGCACCCGCCAGAGGGTGTAACCGCAGCAGAGCAGGGTGAGCAGGGCGGTCAGCGCCACCAGCGGCCAGGAGATCCCGTCCACGCCGAGATGGAAGCGCAGGTCCAGGCCGGGCACCCAGGGCAGGTCGAGGCGGTGCCAGGGCTGCACGGCCGGTGCCGATCCGTAGCCGAACCAGCCGTGGTCGCCGAGCACCAGCAGCACCGCGCCCACCAGGGTCAGCGCGGCCACCGCCGTGCCGACCAGCCGGGCCGCCCGGTCCCGGGGCGTCGCGGCCACCAGGACCGCGCCGACCGCCGGCAGGGCCAGCACCGCGACCAGCAGGAACTCTCCGAAGCTCATGGCTGCCCTCCGAGCAGGACGGCGGCGACCCCGATCAGCAGCGCGCCGGCGAGCACCGCCGCCGCCGCGCGGGGCAGCGCCGCCCGGTGCAGCGCGGCCAGGCCGCCGCCGAGGCCGGACGCACCCCGGCCGCTCCCCTCCACCAGGCCGTCCACCACCACCTCGTCACCGGTACGCGCAACGCGGGCGAGCGCCCTCGCCGGGCGTACGACCAGGGCGTGCTGGACGTCGTCGAGCCGGAACGCCCGGGCGAAGACCGGCCGCAGCGGACCGAGCGCGCGGGCCGGGTCGGCGGCGGGGTCCCGGCGCCAGCCGGCCCAGGCCAGCCCGGCCCCGACCAGCAGCAGCACGGTCGGCAGGAGCAGCGCCGGCCCGACGTGGACCAGCAGCGCCTCGCCCGGCGCCAGCGTCGGCACGGTCGGGACGAGCAGCCGGTCCGCGAACGTCTGCACGAAGCCGACCAGCCCGAGCAGCGCGGCGGGGATCGTCAGCAGCAGCACCGGCCAGCGCATCGCGGCCGGCGGATCGTGCGGGTGCAGCAGCGGCATCCGGGCCTCGCCGAGGAAGGTGCGCAGCAGCAGGCGGGTGGCGTACCAGGCGGTGACCACCACGCCGAGCAGCCCGGTCAGCCAGACCAGCCAGCCGACCCAGGTCGGCGCGGGACCGGTGCCGTCCAGCGCGGCGGCCTCGGCGACGGCGAGCACGCCGTCCTTGCTCCAGAACCCGGAGAGCGGCGGCACCCCGGCCAGCGCGCCGAGACCGATCAGCATGCACCAGAAGGTCACCGGCATGTCCCGGCGCAGGCCGCCCATCCGGGACATCAGCGTGGTGCCCACGGCGTGGATCACCGCGCCGGCGGCGAGGAAGAGCAGCGCCTTGAAGGCCGCGTGGGTGAGCAGGTGGAACAGGGCGGCGGCCGGCGCGCCGACGGCGAGCGCACCGGTCATGTAGCCGATCTGGGAGACCGTCGACCAGGCGAGCACCCGCTTGAGGTCGTCCTGCGCGGTCGCCGCGAGGGCGCCGAGCAGCAGGGTGATCGAAGCCATCACCCCGAGCACGGCCAGCGCGGTCGGGGTGGCCTCGAAGAGCGGGAAGAGCCGGGCGACCGCGTACACGCCGGCGGCGACCATGGTCGCGGCGTGGATCAGCGCGGAGATCGGGGTCGGGCCGGCCATCGCGTCCGGCAACCAGGTGTGCAGCGGGAACTGGGCGCTCTTGCCGGCCACCCCGGCGAGCAGCAGCAGACAGGCGGCGGTGAGGGTGCCGGTGGCGTGGTCGTGGGCGAGCACGTCGGCGATCCGGAAGCTGCCCGCCGAGACGCCGAGCAGCGCGATGCCGAGCAGGAAGCCGACGTCACCCACCCGGGTGACCAGGAACGCCTTCATCGCGGCGGCCGGCGCCTCGGGCAGCCGCCGGTCGTGGGCGATCAGCAGGTAGGAGCAGAGGCCCATCACCTCCCAGCCGACCAGGAGCATGACCAGGTCACCGGCGACCACCACCAGCAGCATCGCCGCGGTGAAGAGGCTGATCTGGGCCGCGTAGGGCGGATAGCGGTGGTCGACCTCGACGTCGTCGTGCGGGCCCCGCTTCAAATAGGCGGTGGAGTAGACCTGCACGGCCAGGGCCACCGCCGCCACGGCCACCGCGACCAGGGCCGCGGTGCCGTCCAGCCGGACGCCGAGGGTGACCCGCAGGCCGCCCAGGTCGATCCAGGTGGCGGAGGTCTCGACCGGGTCGCCGACCCGGGCCAGCAGGAGCAGCGCGATCAGCAGCGCCCCGGCCGCGCCGGCCACCCCGAGGCCGATCGCGACCCGCCGGGCCCGGTCCTCCCCGGTGGTCGCGCCGCGCGGCGACGGTGGCAGCAGCAGGCCGGTCAGGCCCGCCACCAGGGGTACGGCCGGCAGCGCGGCCCCGAGCAGCCCGGTCACCGCGATACCTCCGTCGGGGCCTCGGCGAGCGGCACCTCGTCCACCGCCACGCTGGCCCGCAGCCGGTAGAGCTGGAGCACGATGGCCAGCCCGACGCCGATCTCGGCGGCGGCCAGCACGATCACGAAGAGCGCGAAGACCTGCCCGCCGTGCGGCAGCGCGGCCTTCGCCGTGGTGTCGGCGGTGACCAGGATCAGGTTGACCGCGTTGAGCATCAGCTCGACCGCCATCAGCACCAGCACCGCGTTGCGGCGGCGCAGCACGCCGTAGACGCCGAGGCCGAACAGCAGCGCGGCGGTGACGTACGGGATGACCGGCCTCACCGGCGACCACCCTCGTCGGGGCGGCGGCCGATGTCGGGGCGGGAGAGCACGATCGCGCCGACCAGGGCGGCCAGCAGCAGCACCGAGAGCACCTCGAACGGCAGCACCCAGGTGCGGAAGACCTGCTCCCCCAGGCGCTCGGCGGTGCCCGCCGCCGGCAGCTCGACCCGCGACCAGCGGAACGCGTCGACCAGCAGCACGGCCAGGCCCAGGCCCGCGCCCCCGCCGATCAGGGCGGCCGGCCAACCGGGCCGGTCCAGGTCGTCGGAGGCGCCGATCGGGGCGCGGGTCAGCATCACCGCGAACAGCAGCAGCACCACCACCGCGCCGACGTAGATCAGCACCTGCACCCAGGCCACCAGCTCGGCGGTGAGCACCAGGTAGTCCCCGGCCAGCGCGCCGAGGCAGAGCACCAGGTAGAGGCCGGCCCGGACGAGGTGCTTCGTGCCCACCACCAGCGCGCCCGCCCCGACCGCCACCGCGCCGAGGGCGAGCAGCAGCACATCCGCGCCGGTCATCAGGGCGTACCCCCGTCGGCGGTGGGCTCGGGGCGTACCACGGTGGGGCGGGCGGCGGAGCTGGTCGGGGCCGCGGCCTTGCGCGCGGCGGTGGACTCCTCCTTGGCCGGCTCGCCGTTGTGGTCGTGCGCGGGCGGCGGCGGAACCGTCGCCATCCACTGGCCGAGGTGGTCCTTGTCGTGCAGCAGGTCCTTGATGTCGTATTCGGCGTACTCGAACTCGGGCGACCAGTAGAGCGCGTCGAACGGGCAGACCTCGACGCAGATGCCGCAGTACATGCAGAGCGAGAAGTCGATGTCGAACTTGTCGAGCACGTTGCGCTGGCGGGGGCGGGCGGCGCCGGCCACCGCCACCTCCTCCTTGTGGGAGTCGATGTAGATGCACCAGTCCGGGCACTCCCGGGCGCAGAGCATGCAGACCGTGCAGTTCTCGGCCAGCAACGCGATCACGCCCCGGGAGCGGGGCGGCAGCTCGGGGGCCACGTCCGGGTACTGCTGGGTGGTCGACCGGCGGGTCATCGTCTTCAGCGTGACCGCCAGCCCCTTCACCAGCCCTTCGCCGGGAATGCCGCTGCGCTCGCTCATGACGCTCATCCTGCCCTGTGCCCCCGGCGCGCGCGAGCGCCACCCGGCTGTTGGCGGCGGTACCGTGACGCTGGGGAGAACGACGCACCGGGAAGGACCCGTCGATGACCGCCGCGCTGCACGACGACTGCGGGTCTACGTCGAGCAGGCCCGGATGACCGACGGCATCCTGCTGCCCGAGCCGTGGGAGATCGACGTGCCCCTGGCCCGGATCACCCCCCGCCGCGGGTGACCTGACCCCCGGGACCGGCGCAGGCGGCTGGGGACTTAGCTGATCATCTATGCTGCTCCGGCCGACGAACGAGGGGACCACGGCCGGATGAAGAAGACCACCACCCGGGTGATCGCGGCGGTGGCCGCGCTCGCCGCCGTGCTTTTCGGCACAACGGCCGCCCAGGCCGAGCCCGGCGCCACGATCACCGGAACGGTGACCGACCGGGCGACCGGTGCGCCGCTCGCCGGCGCCTGCGTCTCGCTGATGTCGACGGCGGAGCGGGCGCTGACGACGCGCTGCACCGACGCCGCCGGCACCTACACCTTCACCGGAGTCACCGGCCAGTCCTTCTGGGGCGTGCACCTCCGGGCCCGGGCGACCGGCCGGCCCGACGTCTGGTGGCCGAGCGCCCCGGACTACCTCAACGGCGAGCCGCTGCACGTCGATCCGGGCACGACCGGCCGGGCCGACTTCAGCATGGTCACCGAGGTGGGCGGCTTCCAGGGCCGGATCACCCACCCGGACGGCAGCCCCGCGTACGCCAGTGCGGTGACCGCCGTCGCCGTCGACGGTGACTGGCGGGCCCGGGCCATGACCGACAACGAGGGCCGGTACCGGCTGGTCAACCTGCCGGTCGGCGCGTACCGGCTGGGCGTGGGGCCGGAGGGCTGGGTCCCCCAGCAGTGGGTGCCGGGCAAGGCGAGCCAGGGCGACGGGACCGTCTTCACGGTCACCGCCGGCAGCACCACCACGGTCGACGAGCGGTACGTCTCGGTCGCGCCGCCGACGAGCATCGGCAACGGCACGATCACCGGCCTGGTCACGGCGCGGGCCACCGGGGAGCCGGTCGCCGGCGCCTGCGTGACCGCCGTCAACGCCGACCTCGGCGGCGAGGTCGGCCGGTCGTGCACCGACGCGACCGGCCGCTACCGGATCGAGCGCCTCTGGTACCAGTACCGCTACCGGCTGCGGGTGCAGGCGACGGGCTTCCCGGAGCAGTGGGCCAGGGACGCCAACGACTTCGACAACGCGGCCCTCTACGCGGTCTCCGGGGAGGAGGTCACCACGGTCGACGTGGCCCTGCGGGTCGGTGGCGGCACCATCCGCGGCCGGGTCACGCCGGAGGAGGGAGGCACCATGCCCTGGTCGCTGTCCGTGGCGGCCAAGGCGGTCGACGACTCCTGGCGGGGCAGCGTGATGGCCGTCGACGGCGAGTACCAGCTCGACCGGGTGCCGGCCGGTGACTACCGGGTCTACTTCTACGCCGCCGGCCGGACCCGCCAGTTCCACCCGGGCGTGGCCACCGCGGAGGAGGCGGCCATCGTCCACGTCGCCGAGGGCGGGACGACCGTCGTCGACGAGCGGCTGGTGCCCGCCGGCTCGGTGGAGATCGACCTGATCGACCAGAGCACCCGCGCCCCGGTCAGTGGCTGCGTGGAACTGGTCGAGTCGGTCGAGAAGGCCTGCACCCCGAGCGGCTCCAACCGGGTCACCTTCCCGGTGGTCTGGGCCACCACCCAGCGGACGGAGACCGCCCGGGTGACGCCCGGCGCGGGGTACTGGCAGCGCTCGGTGGGCAACATTCGGGTGACGTCAGGCAAGATCACCCGGCTCACGGTCGAGATGGAGCCGGCGGCCACGGTGAAGACCAGCGTGGTCGACGGCGCGGGCAACAAGGTCGCCGGGGTCTGCGTCAAGCCCGTCTCCGGCCACTCGGTCCCGACCACCCCGCTCCGGCAGGAGAACCAGGAGCGCCGGTACTGCTCGGACGCCTCGGGCACGGTGACCCTCGGCCCGCTGCCCGCCGGTCCGACGCAGCTCTTCGTGCAGTCGACGAAGCCGTGGGGCGCCCAGTGGTACGCCACCACCGGCGGCACCGGCGACCGGCGCACCGCGAGCGTCCTCAACCTCGCCGCCGGCACGGTGACGAGCACCGCACCGATCCGCCTCGACCGGGCCGGCTCGATCACCGGCACCGTCCAGGGCGCGGACGGCAAGTTCGTCGAGGGCTGCGTGCAGGCCGGCGCCGACCAGCCGGATCTGCCCGGCGGAGCGGCCAAGGGGTGCACGGTGTTCACCACCCCGTACGAGGGCCGGTTCACCATCAGCGGGCTCGGCCCGTACCGGTGGCCGTTGCAGTACACCGGGCAGTGGATCGGCGACGACTCGCCCTTCGCGCTGGCCTGGTCCGGCAACGCCACCAACCGGTACCTCGCCACCCCGGTGCAGGTGAAGGCGGACGCGACGGTGACCGCCCCGCCGGTCACGCTGCCCTACGACTGCACGATCCGGCAGTTCGACGTGGGCGCCGGCGCGGGCACGAGCTGGTCGGTCGAGGCGTACCACCCGAGCACCGGAGACCTGGTGGCGGTCTACCACCGGGCGTACGACGAGGCGATGGTCGGCCTGCCGGCCGGTCCGCTGCTGCTGCGCTACCTGCCGGGCAGCGGCAAGCCGTGCTGGTACGTGGCCGGCGGCGCGACCGGGGGCGCCGGGAGCACTCCCCGGCCGACCGTGGTGACCCTCGCCCCGCAGCAGGTGATCGACAGCATCCGCCTGGTGCCGGGGAGCACGTGCCTGGCCGTCCCGGTCGCGACCCGGGAGGGCCCCTCCAAGCCGGGCTGAGCCCCGGCGCGTCCGCGGCCCGTGCCGGCAGTCCCCCGCGAAGGGCGCCGACGCGGGCCGCGGCCCTTCCCACCGCCGTGCCGTGGACGGACCGCGCGCCGGCCCGGTGCCGGAGGCGGATGCCGGTACGAGCGTGATACCTCAGAGTCATTTTGATGCCTCTGAGGTATCACGCTCATCCGCCCGCGCGTCCCCGGCGAGGTGACCGTCGGTGACGGAGCCGGACGAGCCGAGCCGCAGGGAAATCCAGGTCAGGCCGGCGGCAGCATCTCCACGCCGAGCTGCTGGAGGAGCTGGAACAGCTCGTTGACGCTCCACACGTCGACGATCCGCCCCTGGCCGTCGAAGCGCAGGAAGGTCGCTCCCGTGTAGCTGACCACCTGCCCGGTCGGCGGCACCGGGCCGAACTGCCCGGCCTGGGTGCCGGCCGCCCGCCAGCGCACCGCCACCCGGTCACCGGCGGCGACCACGTCCACGATCTTGTAGCGGAGGTCGGGGAAGGCCGCTCGGCGGTCCCGATGCCAGGCCAGGGTCGCCTCCGGCCCGGCCCCGCCGAGCCCCGGGCACTCCGCCCCGACCAGCTCGTACGCGGACTCCTCGCGCCCGGCGTTCCACACGTCGGCGACGAAGCGCCGCGCCACCGCCTCCAGATCGGTCATCCGGGCAGCCTAGCCACCCGCCGCCGGGACCCAGACGCCACACGTGCGGCCCCGACAACGGCGGTCACCGGGTCGGGACGCGGGAGATCGGCAAAGATGGGAACGGACACGACGGACGGATTCCAGGGGGCGACGTGGGCGAGACGACAGGCGCAACGACCGGAGGCAAGTACGTCGAGCCGGGCGGTGAGTTCACCCGGGACCAGCGCTACATCGCCACCCGGATCACCGCCGACGGGCGGGACGGCTACCCGGTCGAGCCGGGGCGGTACCGGCTGGCGGTCAGCCGCGCCTGCCCCTGGGCGAACCGGCTGATCATCGTACGGCGGCTGCTCGGGCTGGAGGACGCCATCTCGATGGCGGTGGCCGGGCCGACCCACGACGCCCGGAGCTGGACGTTCGACCTGGACCCGGGCGGGCGTGACCCGGTGCTCGGCATCGAGCGCCTCCAGGAGGCGTACTTCGCCCGGTTCCCCGGCTACGAGCGGGGCATCACCGTGCCGGCGATCGTCGACGTGCCGACCGGGCAGGTGGTCACCAACAACTTCGGGCAGATGAGCCTGGACCTGTCCACCGAGTGGACGGCCTACCACCGCGAGGGCGCGCCGCAGCTCTACCCGGAGCGGCTGCGCGACGAGATCGACGAGATGAGCGCGGTGCTGTTCCGGGACGTCAACAACGGCGTCTACCGGTGCGGCTTCGCCGGCAGTCAGGAGGCGTACGAGAAGGCGTACCACCAGCTCTTCGACCGGCTGGACTGGTTGACCGAGCGGTTGGCGGGGCAGCGCTACCTGGTCGGCGACACCATCACCGAGGCGGACATCCGGCTCTTCACCACCCTGACCCGCTTCGACCCGGTCTACCACGGCCACTTCAAGTGCAACCGCAGCAAGCTGACCGAGATGCCGGTGCTCTGGGCGTACGCGCGGGACCTGTTCCAGACCCCGGGCTTCGGCGACACGGTCGACTTCGACCACATCAAGCGGCACTACTACGAGGTGCACCGGGACATCAACCCGACCGGCGTGGTGCCGCTCGGCCCCGACCTGTCCAACTGGCTGACCCCGCACGGCCGGGAGGAGCTCGGCGGGCGGCCCTTCGGCGACGGCACTCCCCCGCCGCCCCCGCCGGCCGACGAGCGGGTCGACCCCGCCCACACCCCGCTGCGCTGAGGCCGGGGCGGCCGGTCAGAGGGCGAGGCGGACGGCGGCGGTGAGGACCAGCTGGGCCAGGGAGAGCGGCACCAGCACCAGCCAGCAGAGGCGTTGCAGCTGGTCCTCGCGCAGCCGCGGGTACGACACCCGCAGCCAGATGATCACGAAGGAGACCGCGAAGACCTTCAGCAGCGTCCAGAGCCAGCCGAGCTGACCGTCGGCGAACGGGCCCTGCCAGCCGCCGAGGAAGAGCACGGTGGTCAGCGCGGCGATCACCACGATGCCGACGTACTCGGCGAGCAGGAAGAAGGCGAAGCGCAGGCCGGTGTACTCGGTCATGTAGCCGAAGACCAGCTCGGAATCGGCGATCGGCATGTCGAACGGGGGGCGCCGGATCTCGGCCAGCCCGGCGACGAAGAAGACGAACATCGCGGGGGCCTGCCAGAGCAGCCACCAGGGCTGCCACGCCTCGACGATGCCGGAGAGGCTCAGCGTGCCCGCCGCCATCGCCACCGAGGCGGCGGCGAGCACCAGCGGCAGCTCGTAGCCGAGCAGCTGCGCCGCCCCGCGCAGGCCGCCGAGCAGGCTGTACTTGTTGGCCGAGGCCCAGGCCGACATCAGCACCGCGACCACGCCGACGCCGACCACGGCGAGGACGAAGAAGAGGCCGATGTCCAGCGGCTGCCCGACCAGGTCGTCCGGGCCCAGCGGGATGACCAGCAGGACCAGCAGGTAGGGCACCAGGGCCACCACCGGCGCGAGCCGGAACACCGCCCGGTCCGCCTCGCGGGGGGTGACGTCCTCCTTCTGCACGAACTTCACCCCGTCGGCGACCAGCTGCGCCCAGCCGTGGAAGCCACCGGCGTACATCGGGCCGAGCCGGCCCTGCATGTGCGCCATCACCTTGTGCTCGGCCTGGCCGACCAGCAGCGGCAGGGTGAGGAACGCGACCAGCACGCCGCCGACCCGGATCACCAGCTCCAACCAGGTCGGCATCAGGCCGTCCCTTCCTCGTCGCGCGGCGCCGGGCCGTCGCCGGTGGCGGGCTCCGCGGCCGGTGCCGGGCCGTCGCCGGGCGCCGCGGTCCTCGGGGTACGCGCCGGACGGGCGCCCGGAGCCGGCCGGGCGGGCCGCTCCCGGGCCGGGCGGGCCGGGGTGCCGCCGCGCGGCCCCTCGCCCACGCCGGCCGCCCCGGCGGGCGTCGGCGTGGTGCCCCACTCCCCCGGCGCGGGTACGCCCGGCGGCCGGATGGGGCGGCGACCGCCACCGGCCTCCGACTCGCCCGGCTCCTTCGCGCCCGGCCAGGGTTTGGCGACCCGGGAGGCGAGCACGAACTCCTTGCGCAGCGGGTGTCCCTCGAACTCCGGGGGCAGCAGCAGCGGGGCCAGCCCGGGGTGACCGGCGAAGTCGATGCCGAACATCTCGTGGGTCTCCCGCTCGTGCCAGGCCGCGCCGGGCCAGAGGTCGACCACCGAGGGCACGGTCGGCGAGTCGCGGGGCACCCGGGTGCGCAGCAGCACCCCGTGCCGGCGGGTGGTCGACCAGAGGTGCACCACCACGTCGAACCCGGCGGCCAGCTCGTCCACGGCGGAGAGCCAGTCGAAGAAGTCGCAGGCCAGCTCGGCGTCGTCGCGCGCCGCGCGCAACGCGTCGACCCAGCCCGCGACGGGTACGTCGACGGTGGCCCGGGCGTGGGACTGGCCGCCGGAGACCGACGCGGTGGCCTCGACCGGCGCGAGCAGCGCGACCACCCGCTGGCCGACCTCTTCCGGAGTCATGCCGCTGATCCTAGGGCCGCCGGCCCGCGGCCGTGTCGGGCCGCCCGGCGCGGGCATCTGGCCGCTTTGCCCGGCGGGTGGTCGCCGGAGGGGGAAAGATGGTCACCGTGCGCGCTGTCATTGTGACTCCCGGGGTGCCCGACTCGCTGCAACTGGTGGACGACTGGCCCGAGCCGTCGCCCGAGGAGGGCGCGATCCTGGTCGAGGCGATGGCGCTCGGCATCTGCGGCACCGACCTGGAGATCGTCGCGGGCGAGTACGGGGAGGCGCCGCCCGGGCAGGAGCGGCTGGTGCTCGGGCACGAGGCGCTGGGCCGGGTGCTGGAGGACCCGACCGGCACCCTGCAACCGGGCGACCTGGTGGCGGGCGTGGTCCGGCGCCCCGACCCGGTGCCCTGCCCGAACTGTGCGGTCGACGAGTGGGACATGTGCCGCAACGGGCGCTACACCGAACACGGGATCAAGGGCCTGCCCGGCTTCGCCCGGGACCGGTGGCGGATCCAACCGAAGTTCGCCGTCGGCCTGGACCCGTCCCTCGCGCCGGTCGGCATGCTGCTGGAGCCGACCAGCGTGGTGGCGAAGGCCTGGGACCACATCGAGCGGATCGGCGCCCGCGCCGAGTGGAAGCCGCAGACCGCACTGATCACCGGTGCCGGGCCGATCGGCCTGCTGGCCGCGCTGCTGGCCATGCAACGTGGGCTGTCGGTGCACGTGCTCGACCGGAACAAGACCGGCCCGAAGCCGGAGCTGGTCCGGGCGCTCGGCGCGACGTACCACACGGAGCCGGTGGCCGAGCTGGACCTGGTGCCGGACGTGGTGGTCGAGTGCACCGGCGCGCCGCCGGTGGTGCTGGACGCGATGTGCAAGGTCGGGCCGATCGGCGTGGTCTGCCTGACCGGCGTCTCCAGCGGCGGCCGGACCATCGACTTCGACGCCGGCGCGCTCAACCGGGAACTGGTGCTGGAGAACAACGTCGTCTTCGGTTCGGTCAACGCCAACCGGCGGCACTGGGACCTGGCCGCCGAGGCGCTCGCCCGGGCCGACCAGTCCTGGCTGAGCTCGCTGATCACCCGCCGGCTGCCGGTGTCGGCGTACACCGAGGCGTACACCCACGCCGGCGGGGACATCAAGACGGTGCTGGACTTCACCGCCTGAGCCGACGGCCCGTGGCGGTCAGATGCCCGGGAGGCGGCCGTTGCGGAACAGGTCCACGAAGAGCTGGTGGTCCTCCCGGGTCCGGACGCCGTACGCGTGCGCGAAGTCGACCAGATGGGTCACGAAACCCGCCTCGTCGGCGTCGACCGCCGCCACGATCGACTCCTCGGTGGAGTAGTCCACCAGGTCGTGGCTGGACTCGTCGTCGGCGACCGAGTGCATCCGGGCCACCGCCCGACCCAGGTCGCCGAGGACCCCGGCCAGCTCGTCCGGCTCGTTCACGTCCGCCCAGTCCAGGTCGGCGGCGTACGGGGAGACCTCGGCGACGAGCTGGCCGATCCCGTCCAGCTCGGTGAAGCCCAGCCACGGGTCGGCGTGCGCCTGCAGCGCCCGCTGCGACTCGGCCGTACGGTGGCCCTGGTGCCGGAAGTACCCGCGGACCCGCTCGTCCTCGATGTGCCGGGCCACCGCGGGCACCTGCGCCTGCTTCATGTAGATGACCACGTCGTTCTCCAGCGCCTGGGTGTGCCCCTCCAGCAGCAGGTTGTACGACGGCAGGCCGGCCGAGCCGATGCCCACGCCCTTGCGCAGCACCACGTCCTTGATCCGGGTGGCAACCGGACGCAGCCGCGCGGTGGCCTGCGGCAGCGTGGTCAGGTAGTCCTCGAAGGCCGCGCAGACCTGCTCCCGGGTGGCCGCGTCGATCTCGAACACCCCGTCGCCGAGGGAGAAGCGGCGCTCGTAGTGGTCGATCGTGGTCTGGGTGGTGAGCAGGTCGACCCGGGTGTTGAGCCGGGCCTGCTGGAGCACCCGGCGCAGCACGCCGTCGGCGTTGTCCAGGGTGATCGAGCCGATCGCGTCGTCCCCGCCGGCCGCGATGGCCCGCAGCTCGGTCAGGTAGGACCGGGCGAACCGGTCGACCAGGTCGCTGATCACCTGATCGGAGAGGGCCTTCGCGTAGCAGAGCAGGGCGACGCTGGCGGCGAGCCGCTTGAGGTCCCAGGAGAACGGCCCGACGTACGCCTCGTCGAAGTCGTTGACGTTGAACACCAGCTGCCCGGAGCCGTTCATGTAGGTGCCGAAGTTCTCCGCGTGCAGGTCGCCGTGGATCCACACCCGGCTGGTCCGCTCGTCGAGGAACGCCTCGTCGGCGAAGTCGCCGCGCTGGTCGGCGTAGAACAGCGACGCGCTGCCCCGGTAGAAGGCGAACGGGGAGGCGGCCATCTTGCGGAACTTGCGACGGAAGGCCGCCGGGTCGAGTGCCATCGAGGCGCCGAACTCCTCGGTCAGCACGTCGACGATGAAGGCGGAACGCTGCTCCGCGGACGGGGTCATGGACCGCAGGCTAGCTGCCGGCCGCCAATCGGGGCGTCGTTCGAGTGGACCGGCCGGCCGGGCCGGTCCGGCGGGTGGGCACCCACCGGACCGGCCCGCCGGCGCGACGGACGGTCAGGTCAGCTCGGGGCGGTGGTGCGGGTCTGCGCGCCGGTCACCGGGGCGCGAGCGCAGGTGCGGGTCTTGTCCGCGGCGATGGTGGTGGTGGCGCCGGCCTTCATCGCCACGGTGGCCGCGGACCGGACGCCGTACCAGCACTGCTTGTCGACCCAGTACTCGACGTACACGTCCTGGGTGCGGTGCCCGCGCAGGCTGAAGGTGCCGTCGCGGGCGATGTTGGTGAACGACGGGCTGGCGATGTCCAGCGTCCGCGCGTTGTACGTCCAGACGTAGCCGCCGTCCACGACGCCGGCCCCGTCGGTGACCTTGCCGGCGAGCACGCCGCCGGCGACCAGCTTGGCGTCCACGGTGGCGCTGGTGCCCGGGTTCACCTTGGTCAGGGTGGCCGCGAACCGGTCGGCGACGTCGCCGGACCACTGCCAGGCGTACCCGGTGTTGGCGTTCGGCGTGAACTCGACCGGCCAGCGGTACGGACCGAGGTCGTCGATGGTGTAGCGGCCCTCGGAGTTGGTGCAGTGCGCGCCGAAGATCGAGCCCTGGCTGGGGTGGAAGGCGAACGGGTAGGCGCAGACCCCCGGGACCACCGCGCCGGAGGGGTTGCGGACCGTGCCGGTGATGGTGCCGGGCGGGTCCATCCGGATCGTCGGGATGGTGACGGTCTGCTGGGGCTTCACCGTCACCAGCAGCGCCTCCCGCTGGTCACCGCTGCCCCCGTTCGCGGTGACCCACTGGTCGCCGTAGCGCTTGGCCGGCGGCTCGTACGGGTTGGTTGCCTGGTACGCGTAGAGCTGGTAGGTGCCCGCCTCGCTGAACGGGCCCATCTCCAGCACCCCGTCGTCCCAGGCGCAGTAGCTGCCCATCCGGGCGGACTGGCCGCCGCCCTTCGGACGCACCACTCGGACGCAGATGTCGGTGGCCGGCTCGCCGGTGGCCGAGTCCAGCACGGTCGTCGCGATCGCGCCGGCGGGATTGAGCTGGAACGCGACCCGGGTGACCTGCCCCCGGGTGATCGGGTAGTAGTCCGGGGTCTCCTCGACGGCGAAGTACGACGGGCCGGCGCTGACGGAGAGCTGCCAGCTGCCCGGTCGGACATCGGGGATCCGGACCAGCCCGTTGGTGCCGCAGGCCTGCGCGTCGTTGCCGCCGGTGTTGAGGACGTGGAGGCAGGGCCGGCGCACCGGCATGCCGGTCACCGCGTCGGTCACCCGCGCCTCGACCGTGCCCATCGGCAGGAAGCTCTCGTTCACCACGAGGGCGTCGCCGTCGGCGAGGGTGAAGAGGGTGCCCTGGTCCCGGGTCTCCTGCCGCGGCACCCACTGGTAGCCGCGCACGTTGTCGGAGATGGAGATGCGGTAGCGGCCGGGCGGCAGGTTGTTCAGGGCGTAGCGCCCGGCGCCCAGGTCCCAGGTGTACGCGATGGCCTCGTAGTGGAAGTCCTCGCCGTAGACCGTGATGGTGGCGTCGGTCGCCGCGCCGTACTCGTCGGTGATCGTGCCGCTGATGCCGGCCGACCCGCGGCCGAGGGTCACGTCGTGCTCGACGAGTTCGTTGCGGGGAAACCAGACGGCGTCGGCGTTCAGGTGGTCGGGGGCGTGGTACCACCACTCGGTGCGGAAGCCCTGGGCGTGCATCCGGACCTTGTAGCTCGACGTGTCCGCCGGGCTGGGGATGGTGTACCGGCCCTCGGCGTTCGAGCAGTACTCGGCCGCGACGGCGGTGGGCGAGGTGTGCAGGGCGAAGCAGGCGTTCGCGACGGGCGCGCCGTCGGAATCGCGCACGACGCCGGTGTAGCCGACGGTGTCGGCGGCTGCCGGAGCAGCGGTGAGAGGAACTATGGCGAGCGCCGCCAGTAGGGCGGCCCCCGTGGCCCGCATGGATCTCATGCCAGCAACATAGCGACGCCGGACGACATTGAAGATCATCCAGTCGGTCCAGAGACGCGGCCGGTCGGCCCGGGGGCGGCTCAGCACGCCACCGGTCGAGCCGGGTGCCGGCTCAGGAGGCCGGCGGACGGACCGGCGGGGAGGTGAGCGAGCCGACCGAACGGCGCGGGGAGTCGGCACGAGGCGCGGCGTCCGCCGGCGAGGCGAGCGCGTCGGGACGGGACACCCCGCCGATCCCGGACTGCTCGGCGGCGATCTTCTCCTGGAGCATGAGGATGCCGTGCAGCAGCGCCTCCGGCCGCGGCGGGCAGCCGGGCACGTAGACGTCGACCGGGATGAGCTGGTCGACGCCCTTGGTCACCGAGTACGAGTCCCAGTACGGGCCGCCGCAGTTGGAGCAGGCACCGAAGGAGATGACGTACTTCGGCTCGGGCATCTGGTCGTAGAGGCGCTTGATCGCCGGGGCCATCTTGTCGGTGACCGTGCCGGAGACCACCATCAGGTCAGCCTGCCGGGGGCCGTGGGCGAACGGGATCACGCCCAGCCGGATGAAGTCGTGCCGACCCATGCTGGTGGCGATGAACTCGATCGCGCAGCAGGCCAGGCCGAAGTTGAAGACCCAGAGCGAGTAGCGGCGGCCCCAGTTCAGCACGAACCGGATCGGCTCGCCGAGCACTCCCGGCAGCTGCACGGCCGCCCCCTTCCTGTCTCCCACCCGACAGTCAACCACAGCGTCGGGCGGTCGCCCCGGGGCCGCCCGGGGTCAGTACGCCGGGCGTTGCAGCAGGCTGACGAACTCGACCAGCAGCCGCTCGCGCAGCGTCGGCGGGGCGGCGTCCAGCAAGCTGTTCACCACGGCCATCCGCTCCGGCACGCCCCGGCCGCCGTCGAGGCCGAGCCCGGCGGCCAGGCCGGCGACCAGCTCCGGGGTGAGCGCTTGCGGGGTCAGCGAGGTCGCCAGCGCCTGCAGTTCGGCGGGGAGCCGGACCGGCCCGGCCGCCCGGGTCGCGGCCACCGCGGCGGCCAGGTCGGGGCCGAACTCGGCGACCCGGGGCGCGACCGAGGCGGTCACGGTCAGGTGCACGCTCGCCGGCAGGTCCGCGTACCGCAGCTGCGGCTGGGTGTGCCAGCCCCGGGCGGTCAGCTCGTCGACCAGCACGAAGAGGTCCAGCTCGGGGTCGGCGGCGGTGAAGCAGACCACGGTCGACTCCGGCTCGGCCATCAGCCGCAGCCCGTCGACGTCGCGGACCGCGTCGGCCAGCGCGGTCACCGCGTCCCGGGTGGCGGCGGCCAGCCGCAGGTAGCCGGCGTCGCCGAGGTGTCGCAGGGTGGCGTACGCGGCGGCGATCGGCCCGCCCGAGCGGGTCGAGGCGAGCACCGGGTTGACCATCGTGTACCCGGGCCAGTCGGCATAGGCGAAGTACTGCGGGGCGCGCAGCGCCGGGTCGCGGTGCAGCAGCAGCGAGACGCCCTTCGGGGCGTACGCGTACTTGTGCAGGTCCACCGAGATCGAGGTGACCCCGTCGACGGAGAAGTCGAACGGTGGCACCGGCACGCCGAGCCGGCGCAGGTAGGGCAGCGTCCAGCCGCCGAAGCAGGCGTCCACGTGGCAGCGCACCCCGGCCGCCGCGGCCACCGCGGCGATCTCCGCGACCGGGTCGATGACGCCGTGCGCGTACGAGGGGGCGGAGCAGGCCACCAGCACGGTCTCCGGGCGGATCGCGGCGGCCACGTCGGCCACCGCCGGGCGCAGCGTCTTCGGGTCGACCGGCACCGAATCGAGGGTGACCCCGAGCAGGTGGGCGGCCTTGGCGAAGGCGGCGTGCCCGCTGGCCGGCACCACGATCCGGGGGGCGGTCAGCTCGGGGCGGGCGTCCCGGGCCGCCTTGACGGCGAGGATCAGCGACTCGGTGCCGCCGCTGGTGACGCTGCCGACCACCTCGGCCGCGGTCGTGCCGGGGCCTCCGCCGAGCAGCCGGGCGGCCGCCCCGACCAGCGCGTTCTCCATCGCCAGCAGGGACGGGAAGGCGGTCGGGTCGAGCCCGTTGACGTGCGCGCTGGCGGCGTGCGCGGCGGCGGCCAGCTCGTCCAGGCCGGGTACGGCGGGGTCGTAGACGTAGGCGAACAGCCGCCCGCCGTGCGTCGGCCGGTCGAGCGCGCGCAGCTCGCGGATCTCCGCCAGCACCCGCTCGGCGGAGGTGCCGTCCTCGTCGATCATCAGTCGCCCTTTCCGTCGGGGTGCAGGGTCCAGCCGCGCAGCAGCAGTACGGCGAGCCCGACCAGCAGGGCGGGCAGCACGGTGAAGCCGAGCAGCACGCCGAGCCGGGCCTGGTCGGACTGGGCCGCCGCGGTGCCGGTGTCGGAGGAGACGTAGCCGGAGACCTGGAGCACCAGGCCGTAGAGGCCGGGGCCCAGCGCCAGCCCGAAGGTCTCCCCCGCCGTCCACAGGCCGGTGAAGACGCCCGCTTGGCGTCGGCCGGTCCGCGCGGTCTCGTCAGCGACGCAGTCCGGCAGCAGGGCCAGGGCGAAGACCTGCTGGCCGGCGTACCCGACGCCGAGCAGCGCGACCACCGCGTAGACGGCGGTGGCGGGCAGGGCGGGCGCGGCGACCAGGGCCAGCGCCCCGGCGGCGAGCAGCAGCGAGGCGACGACCAGGGCGGTGCGTTTGCCGAGCCGGGCGCCGAGCCGGGACCACAGCGGCATCACCAGCAGCGCCGGCCCGACGAAGCAGGCGAAGAGGAGGGTCGGGCCGTTCTCCGGGTCGCGCAGGATCTGGTCGGCGAAGTAGCTGACCCCGGCCAGGATGGTCGCCACCCCGGCCGACTGGATCACGAAGCAGAGCAGCAGTGCCCGGAACGGCCGGTTGCCGGCGGCCACCGCGAGCTGGGCGCGCAGCGTGGGCTCGGTCGCGGTCACCGTGCCGGTCGCGGCCGCGCGGGTGCCGAGGAACGCGCCGACCGCGCCGAGGGCGATCAGCGCGGCGACGAAGAGCCCCATCCACCGGTGCCCGGCGAGGCCGTCGCCGGTCGCGGTCACCACCATCGGGGCCACCGCGCCGGAGACCAGGATGGCCAGCGCCAGCACGGCGATCCGCCAGGTCATCAGCCGGGTACGCTCCGCGCCGTCGGCGGTCAGCTCGGCCGGCATCGCCACGTACGGCACCTGGAAGAAGGCGAACGCGGTGGCGGTGGCGAGGAAGGCGAGCGCCACGTACGCCCCGGCGGCCGGGCCGGCGCCGAAGGGCGCGGCGAAGATGGCGGCGAAGAGCACCGCCAGGGCCAGCCCGGCGCCGAGCAGCCAGGGCCGGCGCGGTCCCCAGCGGGAGCGGGTGCGGTCGGAGAGCCGCCCGGCGACCGGGTTCACCAGCACGTCCCACGCCTTGGGCAGCAGCACCAGCAGGGCGGCCACCCCGGCGGCCACGCCCAGCGTGTCGGTGAGGTACGGCAGCAGCAACAGCCCCGGCACGGTGCCGAACGCGCCGGTGGCCAGCGAGCCGAGCGCGTAGCCGGCGTGCACCCGGCGGGGCAGCGGGTCGGAGCGCCGCGCCCCGACCGGGCCGGCGACCGAGGGGTCGGCTTCCGCCGGCGGCGCGTCCATGGGGCCGAATGTTACTCACGTTATGGCCCGGGTCACATCCCCTCCTCCGGCCACCAGCTCGCCGCCGACATGTCCACCCCGGCGGAGCGCAACGGGCAGCCCTCGGCCCGCAGCCGGGCCCGCGCCTCGACCTCGTGCCCGGGCGGCAGCCGGCCTGCGGAGGTCACCACCCGGTGCCAGGGCACCCCGCCGCCGTGCCGGGCCATGATCGAGCCGACCAGCCGGGCCGAGGCCCGTCCCGAGCGCTCGGACAGGGCGTCGGCCACCGCCCCGTACGACATCACCCGGCCCGGCGGGATCCGCTCGACCAGCGCGAGCACCGACTCGACGTACTCCTCAGGCGTCACGACCGGCCAGGATATGGGAAGCCTGCCGGGTCGCGCGGGACCGACCACGCAGAATGGGCGGGTGCGCGAAGCAGTCACCCAGGCCCGGCGGATCGTCGTCAAGATCGGGTCGTCCTCGCTGACCACCGGCGGCGGTGGGCTGGACGACGCCCGGGTCGACGCCCTGGTGGACACCCTCGGCGCGCTCGCCGCCGACGGCCGGGAGGTGGTGCTGGTCTCCTCCGGCGCGATCGCCGCCGGCCTGGCCCCGCTCCGGCTGCCCCGGCGTCCGCGCGACCTGGCCACCCAGCAGGCCGCGGCGAGCGTCGGGCAGGGCCTGCTCATCGGCCGGTACGCGGCCGGCTTCGCCCGGCACCGGCTCACCGTCGGGCAGGTGCTGCTCACCGTCGACGACGTGACCCGGCGGGCGCACTACCGCAACGCGTACCGGACCCTGCGGAAGCTGCTCGACCTGCGCGCGGTGCCGATCGTCAACGAGAACGACACGGTCGCCACCGAGGAGATCCGCTTCGGCGACAACGACCGGCTGGCCGCGCTGGTCGCCGCCCTGGTCGACGCCGACCTGCTGGTGCTCCTCTCCGACGTGGACGCGCTCTGGACCGGGGATCCGGCCGAGCCGGGCAGCACCCGGATCACCGAGGTGCACGGCGAGGCCGACCTGGCCGGCATCGACATCGGCGGCGCGGGCCGCTCCGGCGTGGGCACCGGCGGCATGGTCACCAAGGTCGAGGCCGCCCGGATCGCCACCGGCTTCGGCATCCCGGTGGTGCTGACCGCCGCGCCGCTGGCCGGCGAGGCGTTGGCCGGCGAGCCGGTCGGCACGTTCTTCCACCCGAGCCGGCGGCGGCCGACGGCCCGGCTGTTCTGGCTCGCGCACGCCACCGCGCCCCGGGGCCGGCTGCACCTCGACCCCGGCGCGGTGCAGGCGGTGGTGGGACGGCGCAAGTCGCTGCTGCCGGCCGGGATCACCGCCGTCGACGGCGCGTTCACCGCCGGGGACCCGGTCGACCTGGTCGACACCGACGGCGCGCCGGTGGCCCGGGGGCTGGTCAACTACGACGCGGTGGAGCTGCCGGGGCTGCTCGGCCGCTCCACCGGAGAACTCGCCGCGGCGCTCGGCCCGGCGTACGAACGGGAGGTCGTCCACCGCGACGACCTCGTGCTGCTGTGAGGAGTTGCCGATGAGCGAGCGTCAGCGAGCGGATCAGGGTGCCGGCATGAGCGTCAGCGAGCAGGCCCGCCGGGCCCGGGACGCGGCGGGCGAGCTGGCGGTCGCCACCCGTACCGCCAAGGACGCCGCGCTGCACGCGATGGCCGACGCGCTGGTGGCGCGTACCCCCGAGATCCTGACCGCGAACGAGGCGGACCTGGCGGCCGGGCGCGCGGCCGGGCTGAGCGCGGCCGTGCTGGACCGGCTCGCGCTCGACGCGGGCCGGGTGGCCGGCATCGCCGACGCGCTGCGCCAGATGGCCGCGCTGCCCGACCCGGTGGGCGAGGTGGTCCGCGGCTCGACCCTGCCCAACGGGCTGGAGCTGCGGCAGATCCGAGTGCCGTTCGGGGTGGTCGGCATCATCTACGAGGCCCGGCCGAACGTGACTGTGGACGCCGCCGGCATCTGCCTGAAGTCCGGCAACGCCGCGCTGCTGCGCGGCTCCTCGTCGGCGGCGCACTCCAACGCCGCGCTGGTCGCCGTGCTGCGCGACGCGGTGGCCGGCGCCGGCCTGCCGGCGGACGCGGTGCAGCTGCTCGACGCCACCTCGCGCGACTCGGTCAAGGAGCTGATGCGGGCGCGCGGCCTGGTCGACGTGCTGATCCCGCGCGGCGGCGCGTCGCTGATCCGGACCGTGGTCGAGGAGTCGACGGTGCCGGTGATCGAGACCGGGGTGGGCAACTGCCACGTCTACGTCGACGCCGCGGCGGACGTGGCGAAGGCGGTGGCGGTCACCCTCAACGCGAAGACCCAGCGGCTCTCCACCTGCAACACCGCCGAGTCGCTGCTGGTGCACGCGGCCGTCGCGGACGCGTTCCTGCCGCCGGCGCTGGCCGCCTTCGCCGAGGCCGGGGTGACCGTGCACGGCGACGCCCGGGTGGCGGCGTTCTCCGACGCGGTGGTGCCCGCCACCGACGAGGACTTCGCCACCGAGTACCTCTCGGCGGACATCTCGGTCGCCGTGGTCGACTCGCTCGACGCGGCGGTCGCGCACATCCGCCGCTACGGCACCGGGCACACCGAGGCGATCCTGACCGACTCCGCCGCGGCGGCCCGGGAGTTCGTGGCCCGGGTGGACGCGGCGGCGGTGATGGTGAACGCGTCGACCCGGTTCACCGACGGCGGCGAGTTCGGCTTCGGCGCCGAGATCGGCATCTCCACGCAGAAGCTGCACGCCCGCGGCCCGATGGGTCTGCCCGAGCTGACCTCGACGAAGTACGTGGTCACCGGGGACGGGCACCTGCGCGGCTGACTGTCTGTGGTGGACGCTGCACCCGGAGGGGTGCGCGGGGCCGCTAGTCTGAGGCCGGTTCGGCACGGCTGGTCTGGGGAGGCGGCATGCTGGGCGAGAGCGCCCTGGAAGAGCAGCTGGCGCAGGCGCGCGCCGCGCTGCGCGAGGTGAGCCGCGGCGTCACGCCGCGGGAGCGGGTCGAGTCGGTGGGCGAGGCCGCCGACGGGCGGATCCGGGTCATCCTCGGCACCGACGGGCGGGTCAGCGCCGTCGACCTCGACCCCCGGGTGCTGCGCGAGGGGGCGGAGCACCTCGCCGAGGAGCTGCGCCGGGCGGTGAACGCGGCGCTCGACGGGCAGGACGACCCGGCCGCGTCCGAGCCGATGCCCGACCTCACCGCGATGACCGCCACCGTCGAACGCCTCCAGGACCAGGGCCTGCGGCAGATGCGCGAGATCAGCCAGGCCATCAGCGACACCATGCGCAAGCTCCAGCAGCGGAGCTGACGATGGAGAACCTCGACGTCGACATCGACGCCATCCGCCGCGGCGCGGACGAGCTGGCCCAGGCCAAGGAGGACGTCCGGCAGGCCTTCGAGGCGTTCCAGGCGGCGGTGGGCGGCTACGCGCAGGCCTTCGGCGGCGACGAGATCGGGATGCTGGTCGGCGTCGCCCACCAGGCCTGTGTGGACGCGCTGACCGAGTGTGTCAGCACCAACGTCGCCGAGCTGGAGAGCTACGTCGACGGCCTGCACGCGATGGCCGAGAGCTACCGGGCCGTCGAGGAGGGCGTCACCGCCTCGTTCCGCTCGATCCTCGGCTCGCTGGGCGGCTGAGCCCCCGCACGCACGAAAGGAGTCGCCGTGGGCCTGACGCTTCCGGGCGAGCTCGCGTCCCTGCTCTCCATGATCGGGTACGACTGGCCGGAGTCCGACGAGACCGCGCTGTTCCAGCTCGCGGGCGAGTGGACCGGCATGGCCGACCGGATCAACGGCTCGGTCGCCCGGCTGGAGTCGGCGGCGCGGACGGTGCTGGAGACCAACCGGGGCGAGAGTTTCACCGCCTTCGCCAGCGAGTGGAACGACAAGGAGTCGGCCGCCCGCAACATCGCCGACGCCACCAATCCGACGAACGTCATCGCCATCGGGCTGATGGCCGCGGCGGGCGTGGTGCTGGCACTGAAGATCCAGGTGATCGTGCAGCTGATCCTGCTGGCCATCCAGATCGCGCAGGCGATCGCCACGGCGGCGGTCACCTTCGGCGCGTCCCTGCTGGAGATCCCGATCTTCAAGATGATCACCGGGCTGATCGTCGACCAGCTGATCGGGATGGCGGTGGACACGGTGCTCAATGGCTAAGAAGCGGACCAGCCCGCCCCGGCAGGCCCAGGCGAAGGGCGCCCGGATCGTCTCGGCGTACCTGGAGAACGCCGACGTGTTCCGCACCGCCAAGACGGCCGGGACCACGCCGAGCGGCCCGGCGGTGCTGGTGCTGCGCAACCGGCCGGATTTCGACAAGCGGGACTTCGACCGCAAGGCCAAGGACCTGGTCCGGCTCGGCCAGGAGGGGCGGCTGAGCAAGGCGAAGTCGGACCGGACGGCCAACAGCGTCTACCACCGGGGCGGCCGGGGGACCAGGCCGGGCACCCGGACCCGCACCAACGTCTTCCGGGACCGGGTGATCCGCCGGCTGACGAAGAACGAGCAGCTGACCCAGCAGCACGGTGACCGGACGACCAACCAGTACCTGGCCAACAAGAACCTCGTCGACCGCCTCTACGACGGCCGGGGGCCGATCACCGCGCGGGGCCAGGGACTCGACCCGGACCACGTCCACGAGCTGCAACTCGACGGAAAGGACGAATACGCTAACCTCAGGCTGATGGATGCCTGGACCAACCGCCAGATCGGCAGCGATATCTCCGTGGCGTTGCGCGACGTCCCCGAGGGCACCCCGATCATCGTGAAGGTCCTGCCATGACCCGGCCGGACCCGGCCGTCCTCGCCCGGATCGCCGAGAAGCTGGAGCTGCTCACCCGGGTCGAGTCCGAGCACGGCTTCGGTGTCCGCATCGACGGGCCGGCGCCGCTGGAGCCGATCGCCGACCTGCCCGGCGTCGCCGAGGTCTACGGCCTGTTCCAGCGCCTGGAGGGCGACAACTTCCGGTTCCACGCGCCGAAGGAGATCCTCACCCCGCAGGCCTGGGCGGAGCACGAGGTCGACCCGAACGACCCGATGGGCACCCCGATGGTCGTCGGGTACGAGATGGACAGCGTCCCCGCCGGCCTCCGCGCCGAGATCCGCGGCGGTGACCCGATCTACCTCGACCGGGAGGACCTGGACGTGTACTACATGGAGTCCAGCGCCTACGTCTACCAGTACGAGCATCCCGACGAGGACGTCGAGTTCACCGTCATCGCCCCCGACGTCGCCACGTTCTTCGACGAACACGTGCTCGGCCCCCGCTACCCGGAGCTGACGGCCGTCGTCCTCGGTCCCGCCGCCCCCGAGCAGCGGCTGCGCAAGGGCCGGCACGCAGGCGAGTACGCCGACAACTGGCGACGCCTGCTGATCGCCGCCGGCCTGTCCTCCTGAATCGCCCGTCGACCCGCGAAGGACCGTCATGGCAGCTGATCCCCGGTTCACGGCACTGTGGAGCGAGGACGAGCTCATCCCGTACCCGCGCGAGGCGTGGCTGGAGGGGGGCTTCAGCCCCGACCTGCTCCCCGCCGGCGACGAGATCCCGCTCGACGTGGCGGTCGTCTACACCGCCTTCCTCGAGGGCGACATCGAGCTGTACGACACCATCCAGCTGAGCACCGAGGACGGTGCGCTGGACGTCCGGCTGATCGTGGTGGGCGCGGTCGCCGACAATCCCGACCTGCTCTACGTGCTCGACCCGCGCAACGGCGAGATCCTCCAGTTCGACCTGGACCAGCAGGACATCCAGGGCGTGAACAGCAGCTTCCGCACCTTCGTCGAGTTCCTCTACCAGTTCGCGCTCTTCGTCGAGGCCGACGAGGGCAAGGCGGGCCGGGCCGAGCGGGCCGAGACGCTGCGGATGGTGCTGGAGAGCATCGACCCGGCCGCGTTCACCCCGGACGGCTGGTGGCCGCTGGTGATCAGCCAGCTGAAGTGACGGCCGCGCGGCAGGCCCGGATCGCCCGCAGGGTGGTGTGCACGTCGAACTGGTGACCGTCGTCGCTGTCCCAGCCGCCGTCGCTGCGCTGGGTCTCGGCGAGCCGGCGGCGGGCCGAGACCAGCAGCCACTGCTCCTCGCCCACCTCCACCCGGCGCAGCGTCGCGGCCAGCCAGGCCACGTCGGCCGGGGAGAGCTGCGGAATCCGCTCGGCCAGCACCGCCTGGATGCGCGCCGACTCGTAGTACATCTCCTGCCGGTGCAGCACGGCCGCGCTCAGCCAGCCGGCGGGCAGGAAGGACGGCCAGCTGCCGTCCGGGGCGAGCTGCGCGGCGACGGCGTGCGCCGCCGCCTGCACCACCCCGGCGTACGCGCCGCCGACGCGGTGGTCGAGCGGGCCGGCGGCGCGGGCGTCCAGGCCGGCCACGGTCAGCCAGAACCCGGCGTTGGCGGTGAGGTAGAACCGGGCCTCCGGATCGCCCGGCCGGGCCCACTCCGGGGCGAGGTCGGCCAGCGACGGGTCCTCGTCCCAGCTCCCGTCGGGCAGTTGCCGGGCGGCGAGCCAGTCCAGCGCGTGCCGGGCCGCCGGGCGGCCGAGGGCACCCAGGTCGTCCAGCTCGGCCAGGCGGAAGCAGGTCGCGTCGACGGAACCGACGGGACCTTCCAGGACGGCCGGCCAGCCGCCGTCGGGGGTCTGGCCCGCCTCGGCGGCGTCGAGCAGCTCGGCCGGCACCGGCGCGCCGGTGCGCAGCCGGGAGAGCCGGGCGCGGTCCACCGCGTCCCCGTGCGCCACGACGAAGCCGACAGCGGCGTCCATGTCCACCACGGCGGTCACGCTACCTGCGCAAAGGTGATCGCGCCTCGGTGAATCGGCCGAGGTCGGGGCGGTGGTGACCGCGCCCGACCCCGGCCGACCGGTCAGTACGCGGGCAGCGAGGGATCGATCTGCTTGATCCAGGAGAGCACGCCGCCCTGGACGTGCACCGCGTCGCGGAACCCGGCCGCCTTGAGCGCGGCGAGCGCCTCGGCGGAGCGGACACCGGACTTGCAGTGCAGCACGATCTGCCGGTCCTGCGGGAGCTTCGCCAGCGCCTCGCCGGAGATGATCTCGCCCTTGGGGATCAGCGTGGCGCCGGGGATGCGGACGATCTCGTACTCGGCGGGCTCGCGGACGTCGATCAGGAAGATGTCCTTGCCGGCGTCCTGCCACTCCTTGAGCTCCAGCGCGGTGATGGTGGCGTCTACCACCGCCTCCTGCGCCTCCTCGGAGACCGCGCCGCAGAAGTCCTCGTAGTCCTCCAGCAGGTCGGTGACCGTCGGGTTCTCGCCGCAGAGCACGCAGTTCGGGTCCTTGCGGACCTTGATCTTGCGGTAGGACATCTCCAGGGCGTCGTAGACCATCAGCCGGCCGACCAGCGGCTCGCCGATGCCGGCGAGCAGCTTGATCGCCTCGTTGACCTGGATCGAGCCGATCGACGCGCAGAGCACGCCGAGCACGCCGCCCTCGGCGCAGGAGGGCACCATGCCGGGCGGCGGGGGCTCCGGGTAGAGGCAGCGGTAGCAGGGGCCGTGCTCGGCCCAGAACACCGAGGCCTGGCCGTCGAAGCGGTAGATCGAACCCCAGACGTACGGCTTGCCGAGCAGCACCGCCGCGTCGTTGACCATGTACCGGGTGGCGAAGTTGTCGGTGCCGTCGACGATCAGGTCGTACCGGGAGAAGATGTCGCGGACGTTCTCCCGGTCCAGCGCGGTGTTGTGGATCTCGACGTTGACCAGCGGGTTGATCTCGCGGATGCTCGCCGCGGCGGACTCGGCCTTGGACCGGCCGACATCGGAGACGCCGTGGATGATCTGGCGCTGGAGGTTGGACTCGTCGACGGTGTCGAAGTCGATGATGCCGAGCGTCCCGACGCCGGCGGCGGCGAGGTACATCAGGGCCGGCGAGCCGAGACCGCCGGCGCCGACGCAGAGCACCCGGGCGTTCTTCAGCCGCTTCTGCCCCTCGACCCCGACGTCCGGGATGATCAGGTGGCGCGAGTAGCGGCGGATCTCGTCAACGGTCAGCTCGGCGGCGGGCTCGACGAGCGGGGGCAGCGACACGGTGGACTCCCCGGGATCGGCTGGTGGCAGACCGCGTCATTGTCGCTCGGGGCAGCCGTGCTCGGCCATGAGGAGGGACACGTCGCCCGACATGCGGGAGCGGGAATAACTCAGACACCGGGGACGAGTTCGCCGGAGTGGCGCACTCCGTCGACATACGGCCAGGCGTTGGCGACGCAGCCGTCCAGGCCGTACGTCTGCTGCTGCATCACCGGGGCCGGCGCACCGGGGCCGGGGCAGGCCTGGTGCTCCTCGCCGAACTCGTGCCCGACCTCGTGGTTGACCACGTACGTCCGGTAGACCACCAGCGGGGCGCCGTAGTCGGGGACGGCGTCCATCCAGCGGGCCAGATTGATGATCACCTGCCCGGGCAGACGGCAGGAGGTGTAGCCCTCGGTGCTCAACCCGCCCTCGGCGCACATCGCCTCGGAGGTCGCCGGGGTGGCCAGGTAGACGGTGAAGTCCGCGGCGTCGGCCTCGGACACCCGCTGTACCCGCAGCTCGCCGGAGGCGATCCAGCTGCGCGGGTCGGCGAGCACCTCGTCCACGGTGGCGGCGAAGTCGTCGACGTCCTGCCCGGCGCCCTCCTCGACCGCCACCCGGTAGCGGTGCAGCGGCCCGTCGTACCCGCGCACCGGCGAGCGCCCGTCGGCGGCGACGAAGCGGCCCGCGCCACTGGTCGGGTACGCGGTGGGTGCGGCATGGTCGCCCGCCCCGTGCCCGTGCGCCCGCGACACCCCGGTGGACGCGGGCGCGGGCGGCTGGTCGTCGGCCCGGACCAGGGCGACGGCGGCGACGGTCGCGCCGAGCGCCACCAGCCCGAGCAGCGCGGCGAGCCGCCGGCGGCGGCGCATCCGGACCAGTCCGGCTCGGACGTCGCCGACGGGTGGCCGGGCCGGGGCGCTCGGCTCCGGTCCGTCGCCCTCGGCGCGCGGGGATGGGCTCACCCGACCAGCATGGCAAACTAATCGGGCATATCAGCGCTTTATCGACGACTACGTGAGTAAGTTTCAGATCGCGCGGCGGGGCTCAGACGGGACGGCCGACGTACCGCCGACCGTCTAGGTAGGGCCACGGGTTCGCGGTGCAGCCGTCGAGGAAGAGCGACTGCTGCTGCATCACCGGCGCCGGCCGGCCCCGCCCCGGGCACCGCTCGTGGCGGTGCCCCAACTGGTGTCCCACCTCGTGGTTGACCACGTAGGCGCGGTAGAGCGACAGCGGCACACCGGCCCGCACGAAGTGCGGCACCGAGGTCCGCCACCGGTCCAGGTTGATGATCACTTGTCCGGGCGCCCGGCAGGACGTGTACGGCCGGCCGCCCACCCGGATGTCCACTCCCCCGGCCCGGCACATCCGCCACGCCGTGGCGCCCGTCGCCAGGTACACCGTGAAGTCGTACGCCTCACCCGCCGGCACCCGGCGCAACCGCAGCCGACCGCTGTCCACCCAGCTGCCCGGGCCGGCCAGCGCCGCCTGCGCCTCGTCCGAGAAGGCGTGCACGTCCTCGCCGGCACCGTGCTCCACCGCCACCCGGTACCGCTGCACCGTGCCGGCCCGCCCCAGCACCGGGCCGGGCCGGTCGTCGTACCCGAAGGTGCCCCGCCCGGCGGCCGGCACCGGGCCCGCGAGCTGGAGCACCGGGGCCGGGCTGGTCGCGGACGGGCTGGGGGCGACCGGCGGCGACGGCGACGGGGTGGCCGGCGCGACGGTCGGCCCGAGGGCCGGCGTCACGGCGGCGAGCGTGTCGGCGTCGGCGCCGGGACGGCCGGCGGAGAGCGCGCCGCCCGCGCCGACCACCACCGCGAGCATCGCCAGGAACAACACCGTCAGCCGACGGCCGGTGAGGGGCGCGCGGCGGCCACGCGGGGTCGCACGCGGGCGCCGGTGACCGTGGGGGAGGAACTCGGACATCAGGGGTCAGCCTGCCATGTCGGACCCCTTCGAGGCGACCTCCGTCTCGGCGAGCAGGTGCAACACGGCGCGCGCCACCGTGCGCGGCACCTCCACCTGCGCGACGTGGCCGACCCCTTCGAGCATCATCAGCCGGCTGTCCGGGATCACCCGGGCCGCCTGCGGCGCCACCCGCACGTCCACCAGCTTGTCCTGCAGGCCGCCCACCACCAGCGTCGGCGCCTGGACCGCCGCGGCGATCCGCCACATCGACCCCGGCCCCGGCAGGTACGAGCGCAGGAAGCTGGAGACCAGGCCACGGAACGTCCGGACGTACGCGGCGGCGTAGTGCGCGGCCTCGTAGCGCACCCGGATCTCCTCCAGCGCCTCCTGCCTGCGCTGCTCGTTGATCCGGCTCAGGTCGGCGAAGCACGCCTCCAGCACCTGCTGCGCCATCACCTCCGGCGCGAGCTGGGCCAGCCGCCAGGCCGCCAGCCGCTCCGCCCGGGGGATGGCCAGCAGCGGCAGCATCCGCCCCTGCAGGGAGCGGCGGAAGTCCAGGAACGGCAACGCCGGCGAGACCAGGGTGAGGGTACGCACCAGCTCCGGCCGCAGCCCCGCCACGTGCACCGCGATCGCCCCGCCGAGGGAGTTGCCGAACAGGTGCACCGGCCCCCGGTCGGAGTGCTCGATCCAGCGGATGACCCGCTGCGCGAAGGCCGGGATCGTGTAGCGCCGCCCCGGCTCGCTGCGCCCGAACCCGGGCAGGTCGATGGCCTGCCCGTCGAGCCGGTGGGCGAGCAGGCCGGCCAGGTCCGTCCAGTTCTGCGACGAGCCGCCCAGCCCGTGCACGTACAGCGCCGGCTCGGCGTCCGGGCCGGTGGCCGGGGTGTCCCGGACGTAGGTGACCGTCCCGTCGAGACGTACCTCCCGGCCGGGCCAGGGCGGCGGGACGTGCGGCGCGGGCAGCAGGTGGTCGGGCCAGAGGGCGGCACGCTTCATGCCTCCCAGTGTGCCCATTTCGACCCACCGGCGTACACCGTGCCCGATCAGGCCAGCAACGCCTCCAGGCGACGGTTGACGGCGGCCAGCGTCGCGCGGACCACCGCCTGCCGGGGGTCACCGGCGACCAGCGCGGAGCCGGCGAGCTGCTCGACCCAGCCGTCGCAGACCAGCAGCACGACCACAGTGGCCACCTCGCAGTTGCCGAACGGCACCACCGCCGCGTGCTCGACGAAGCACCGCCCGCGCTCGGCCGTGCCCTCGCCGCCCCGCAGCAGCTGGTCCACCGCCGCCGCGGCGGCCACCGCGCAGAGCCGCAGGACGTACCCGTCCACGGCCGGCCCGGTGGAGTGCCCGGCCGCGGTCTCGCCGCCGGCGAGCAGGCGTACCTCGACGGTGGCGTCGAGGCCGAAGGTGCTCACCTGGACGTGGTCGATCACCACCCGGGGCCCCGGCGCGCCGCCGGTGTCCAGCGGTCGGGAGGGCGCCGTCTCCGTCGTGGTCATCTGCCCACCGGAGTACGACGTGCCGAGCGTGGCCGGGCTGCCGGTGGCCGGCGGCGCGGAGGTCAGGCTCGCCTCGTCCACACTGGCCCGGCCCCGGTGCGCGGAGACCTGGCGTCGCCGGCGCGGCACCCCGGCGACGGTGCTCGGGGTGTCCTCGACCCGGCCGGGCGCGGGGGTGGAGGCCGCGGCCGCCGGGCGGGCACCGGGCGCCGGGTCGGAGACCAGCCGGCCGGCGGCGGCCGGCGCGCGACCCTCCCGACCGGATGGATCGGCCGGACCACTCGACGGGTCGGCCGCGCGGGACCGCCTCGCCGGACCGGCCCCCGGGTCCTGGCGGCGCAGCTCGGTGGGGCCGGACTCCGCATCGCGCGGCCCAGCCCCCGTCTCGCCGGGACGCGGGTCGGCGCCCCGCGACTCGGGCGCGCGGGTCTCGGCGGATCGGCGGCGCAGCGGCGCCGGCGCAGGGGCCGTGCCGGGCAGGTTCTGCGGGGCCGCGGCCAACCCCATCCGCTCCTGGAGCAGTCGGGCCACCACCCGGCTCACCTCGGCCGGATCGGCGCCGTCGGCGAGGTCGAGCCGGAGGCTGTGCGCGCCGGCCGGGGTGCGGCGCAACGCGGCGTCCCGGACGCCGGGCACCTCCCGCACGGCATCGAGGATGGCGTTGACGTCGAAGCCCTCCGGCCGTTCCCGCAACGGGGCGGGCTCGTCGTCGCGACGCAGATGGGTGGCGATGCGGGCGAGTTCCGGGGTCTCGGCGGGTGGCTCCACGGCTGGCGGCTCCGGCACGACGGGCACGTCCGGCTCGGCGGGGACGCGCTGCGGCAGCACCGCCGCGCCGGGGCCCGGCGTCCCGTCCTCCACGGCCGGCTCGGCCGGAGGTGCCGGATCGGGGGCGGAGCGGCGGGCCGCGTAGGGGGGTGCGCTCGTCGGGGCGGGCGCGGGGGGAGGGCGATCGAGGCGGCGCGGCCCGCTCGTGGCGGGGTCCGACGCGGCGCCGGGACCAGTGGTGGTCGGTTCATGGCCGGGACGCTCCGCCGGGGCCGCGGCGGACTCCGCCGGCACGGACCGGAGCCGGAACGGCCGGTCGGCCCGGTCGGCGGTGGCGGTGCCGTCGGCGGCCGGTTCCGCCGTCCGGACCGGCGGCGCGCCGTAGGCGGCGCCCGCGCCCCGGTCGGCCGCCGGGGGTGCGCTCCGGGGCGCGGCGGCCGGTGCCTCGGCCGGCGGCGCACTGCGCGGCGCCGTGACAGGCGGCCCGCCGTAGGACCCGGTGGTCGGTGAGGTGCGGTAGGAGGCGTCGACCTCCGACGGCCGGTAGGCCCCCGTGCTCGGCGACGCACCGTACGGCTCGGTGCTCGGCGACGAGCCGTAGGACCCGGCGCTCGGTGACGAACCGTAGGAGCCCGCGCTCGGAGACGAGCCGTACGACCCGCTGCTGGGCGGCGAGCCGTAGGAGCCCGCGCTCGGTGGCGGACCGTAGGAGCCGCTGGACGACGACGTGCCGTGGGCCGTGCCCGCCGACGAGGTGCCGTAGGGCGGGTCGGCCGGCGGGGCACTGGCCGGGGCCGCGGGCGGGGCGCTGGAGGGGGCGGTCGCCGGTGGCGCGCCGGCGGAGGCACCGGCCGGCGGGGCGCTCGCCGGCGGGGCGCTGCGGGGGGTGACCGAGGGCGGCGCGGTGGCGGACCGACCGCCGGCCCACCCGGTGGGCCCGTCCTCGGCAAACCGTTCCGGGGCAGCCGGCCGGTCGGTCGACGGCTCGGCCCGGGCCTCCCGCTCGGCCCGGGTCAGCTCGTACGGCCGGGGCTCCTCAGACCGCACCGGCTCGTACGGGCGGGCCGGCTCGGCCCGTACCGGCTCGTACGGGCGGGCCGGCTCGGCGCGCACCGGCTCGTACGGCCGGGCCGGTTCGGCGGACCACTCCGGCGCCCGGTCGGAGCGGGCCCGGCGGCTCGTCGGCGGCTCGTCCTCACGGGCCCACCGCGGCGCCCAGCCGCCGCCCCAGCTCGGCCGGTTCCAGCTCGGGCCGGACCAGTCCGGTTCCTCGGCGGAACGGCGACCGGGGCCGTCGTAGGGCTGCTCGGCGGCGGGCGGGCCCACCTCGGCCCGCCGCTCCGGCTCGCCGCGGTCGGTGCCCGCCTCGTGGGCCGTCGGCCCGGCCGGCTGCCAGCCCGCCCCCGACGTGTCGTCGCCGGGGCCGGCCGACTCGGCCGGGGAGTCGGAGTGGCGACGGTCCGCCCAGGCGCGGGGCGAGTCCGGCGGGAACGGATCGGCCTCGGCCCGGTCCGGCTCGGGGGCGTGGAAGCCCGGCGGGACCTCGAAGCCGGAGGCGGCGGTCCCGACCGGCGGGACCTGCACGGCCGGCGGCGCGGACGTGGGGAAACCGCCCTCCGCCCAGCGGCCCACCCGGGGCGGTTCGGCCGAGGAGTGCCGGGCGGCGTCCGGGTCGGCCGAGCCGGACTGCTGCTCGGTCGACGGCACCGGCCGCTGCGCCGGCACGACCAGCCGGTCGCCGTCGGCGTCCCGGATGCCGGGGCCGAAGCGGGGCGCGTCGGCGGGCGGGGCGCTCACCGGGGACGGCCGGCCGCGCGGCTCCTCGCCGGGGTGGCTGACGCCGTTGAGGTGGGGCCGGCCGTTGCGCGGCACGAGGTCGGGCTCGGGGTCGGCCAGCGGCGCCGGCAGGTCGCCGTGGCGCGGGGAGGAGGCGTCCCAACCGGTGGCCGGCTCGGACCGGTGCCAGGGGGCGACGGTGTCCCGGTAGGCGGGGGCGTCGGCCCCCTCGGACCACCCGGTCGCCGGGGGTGCCCACCCGCTGGCGGAACGGGCCGGGTCGTCGTGCTGACCCGTCCCGTCGCCGTGCTCTCCCGGGGTGGCGGCACCGGGTTGCCCTGTTTCACTCACCGCGCGCTCCTTGGTCGCCCCCGCTGAGGCTACCGTGTGGTGACAGTGGCGATAAGTTACAGCGGCGGGCCAATTCCGGGACCGGGGTACATGCCCCCGACCGGTACGGGGTAAAAGTGCCGGCTCGTACGAAGAAACTCGGAGGTTCCCATGACCGCTGTGGGGAACGGTGCGCAGACCGCAGGCCGGCCCACCCGGCTGCCCCGTTCGGCGCGCCGTAAGCAGCTGCTCGCGGCGGCGCAGGAGGTGTTCGTCGCGCAGGGTTACCACGCCGCTGCGATGGACGACATCGCCGAGCGGGCGGGAGTCTCCAAGCCGGTGCTCTACCAGCACTTTCCCGGCAAGATGGAGCTCTACCTGGCGCTGCTCGACACGCACTGCGACGCCATAGTCGCCAAGGTGCACGACGCGATGCGCGGGACCAACGACAACAAGGAGCGGGTCGGCGCCTCGGTGCGCGCGTACTTCGACTTCGTCGACCACGAGAGCGAGGCGTTCCGCCTCGTCTTCGAGTCGGACCTGCGCAACGACCCGGCGGTCCGGCAGCGGGTGGAGCGGGTCGAGCAGGGCTGCATCGCGGCGATAACCGACACCATCATCTCGGACACCGGCGTCAGCCGGGCGCACGCCGAGCTGCTCGCCTCCGGCCTGGTGGGTGCGGCCGAGACCGCCGCCCAGTTCTGGTTGGCCGGCGGTCGGCAGGTGCCCAAGGCGGAGGCGGAGGCGCTGGTCGCGGCGCTGTCCTGGCGCGGGATCGCGAGCTTCCCGCTGCAAGGTGAGTCAGCCTGAACATCCGGCCCCGAGATCGGATAGCCTTCCCAACGGCGGCTCTTTCGCCCACCTGAGGAGGCACAGTGGAGGTCAAGATCGGCGTGCAGTACGCGCCGCGCGAGCTGGTTCTGGAGAGCGCGCAGTCGCCGGCCGAGATCGAGCAGATCGTGACCGACGCCTTCGGCAAGGACGAGGGGACGCTGTCCCTGACCGACGAGAAGGGCCGGCGGGTCATCGTGCCGGTCAGCAAGGTCGCCTACGTCGAGATCGCCGAGGCGTCCCCGCGGGCGGTCGGGTTCACCGTCCGCTGATCCGGTCCGGCCTCCACGGCGGGTGCGCCCGCCGTGGGCCGGGCCCGGCCGGGCGGCGTCAGTTGTTCAACCCGACGGCGGCCATCCGGGTGGTGTGCTTGGCGGTGAGCCGGCGGAACGTCGCCTGCACGTCCGTCCCGTCCCGCACGATCAGCGCGGTCAGCGCGCCCCGGTCCGCTGCCGCGACCCGACCCGCCTGGGACAGCGCCTCGCCGACGAGCCGGCGCGCCCACATGGAGAGCCGGTTGGCCACCCGCGGGTCGGCCTCGATCGCGGCCCGAATCTCGGCGGCGGCGAACTCGGCGTACCGGGAGTCGTGCAGCACGTCGCGCACCAGCCGCCGGTACGGCTCGTCCAGCCGGTCGGCGATCTCGCCGAGGAAGTCGTCGGTGATGGCGTCCCCGACGTACGCCTTCGTCACCGCCTCCAGCCAGTCCTTCGGTTCGGTGGAGTCGTGGTACGCCTGCAAGGGCCCCACGTACGGGGCCATCACGTCGTCGGGCGTCGCCCCGAGGGCGGTGAGCCAGTCCGCGAGGCGGCGGTAGTTGCCGATCTCGGCGGCGGCCATCTCGCTCAGCGCGGCCCGGCGGCGCAGGTCGGGGGCGAGCCGGGCGTCGGCGGCCAGCCGGTCGAAGGCGAGCAGCTCGCCGTAGGCGACCAGACCGAGCAGGTCGACCACGGCCTCGGCAGTTGTCGGGGCGGACACGAGCGCAGGGTACCGCCCAGACCGGCACATCGAGACCCCGTGACAGTGACTCAGGTCACAATTGCCACCCCCGGCGGAGACCCGTCCACCGCGCTCCGGGACTCCTGCGAGGCCGCTCGGGTAGTATGGAGCAGTTGCCGCGGGCGCCGATCTGATCGAAGTCCTGCCTGCGGCGCGCGTGCGGCCCGGTCCGGCTCGGCGATTCCGCCGCCGACCGCGTGGCCCGCGCCATACCGAACGCGCCCTGAGGACAAGACGGGGCGCACCACGAGAGGGCACCCCCAGATCCAGATGAGCGAACAGATTCTCGAAGAGCTGGGCGGCCACGAACTGGCCCCCACCGCCCCGGTCCGTCCGGAGGCCCCTACCTTCGCCGCGCTGGGTGCGCGGCCCGAGACCGTCGAGGCCCTGGCCGCGGCGGGCATCACCCGCGCCTTCGCGATCCAGGAGTACGCGATCCCGATCGCGCTGCGCGGCACCGACATGATCGGCCAGGCGCCGACCGGCACCGGCAAGACCCTCGGCTTCGGCGTACCGCTGCTGGAGCGGGTCTTCGCGCCCGGCGAGGGCAGCGACGGCGTGCCGCAGGCCCTGGTCGTCGTCCCCACCCGCGAACTGGGCATCCAGGTCGCCAAGGACCTCGCCGCCGCGGGCCGGACCCGGGGCGTGCGGGTGCTGCCGATCTACGGCGGTGTGGCGTACGAGCCGCAGATCGACGCGCTGCGCAAGGGCGTGGAGATCCTGGTCGGCACGCCCGGCCGACTGATGGACCTGCAGAAGCAGAAGCACCTGCGGCTCGACCGGGTGCGCGCGCTGGTCCTCGACGAGGCCGACCGGATGCTCGACCTGGGCTTCCTGGACGACGTCGAGAAGATCCTGGCGATGCTGCCGGAGGACCGGCAGACGATGCTCTTCTCGGCGACCATGCCGGACCCGATCGTCACGCTCTCCCGGCGCTTCCTGCGCCGTCCGATGACGATCCACGCCGGGCACACCGCCGAGACCGGCCCGTCGCCGCAGACCCAGCAGCTGGCCTACCGCACCCACTCGATGAACAAGATCGAGATCGTGGCCCGGATCCTCCAGGCCGAGGGGCGCGGACTGACCATGATCTTCACCCGTACCAAGCGGGCCGCCGACCGGGTGGCCGAGGACCTCGACTTCCGCGGCTTCGCGGTCGCCGCCGTCCACGGCGACCTGGGTCAGGGTGCCCGGGAGCGGGCGCTGCGGGCGTTCCGGGCCGGGAAGATCGACACTCTGGTCGCCACCGACGTGGCGGCCCGGGGCATCGACGTCAGTGGCGTCACCCACGTCATCAACTACGACTGCCCCGAGGACCAGGACACCTACACCCACCGGATCGGTCGTACCGGCCGGGCCGGGGCCACGGGCGTCGCGGTGACCTTCGTCGACTGGGACGACATGCCCCGTTGGCGGATCATCGACAAGACGCTCGGCCTGGACATGCCGGAACCGCCGGAGACGTACCACACCTCGGCGCACCTCTACACCGACCTCGGCATCTCCGCCGAGATCTCCGGCACCCTGCCGACCGCCGAGCGGACCCGCGCCGGGCTCTCCGCCGAGGTCGAGGAGGACCTGGGCGGCCGGCCGCGGCGCGGCGAGAGCGGCCGGGGCTCCCGGCGCGGCGACTCCCGCAGCGAGGGCCGTGGTGAGGGCCGTGGCCGGGGCGAGCGCCGACGCGGCGGTCACTCCGACGCGGGTACGCCGGACGCCGAGACGCCGGTCGCCGCCGCCGCTGCCGAGGACGGCACGCGCACGCCGCGCCGGCGGCGTCGCCGCCGGGCCGGCGAGACGGTCGTGGGCGAGTCGACCGCGGCAGTCGCCACCGAGGGCGGCTCCCCGGAGCCGGCCGTGGCCGCCGCCGAGGGCGAGGCGTCGAAGCCGCGCCGCCGCCGGCGCCGCCGTGGTGGCTCCGGTGCCGGTACGCCGGCCGAGGCGATCGCCGACTGACCTCTGCGACACCCGACGTCCCCCACACCGACCACCGGTGCGGGGGACGTCGCCTTTTCCGGTGCGGCCGCACGCCCGCTGCCTGGCCGATCCCCCGGGAAGTGGTGGGCCGGCGCGGCGGACGAGCGACGCAGGGCACCCCGCGGTGGCCTGCCGACGGGCCGCCCGGACCAGGAAGGAAGATGGTGGGATGCCGGAACCGTTGGACGCCGCCCTGACCGAGGTCCGGGCGCTGCTGCTCGACCCCGCACTGACCCGCGCGGTCGCCGCCGGCCGCCGCCGCGGGCAGCGCCCCTCGGTGGTCCGCGCCGAACTGCGCCCGGTCGCGCTCAAGGCCGGCCCCAGGTTGCAGATCTCCACCTCCGACGGCGCCCGGCCGTACACCCGCAACGTGGCTCCGGGCGCGGAGGCCGATGCGGCGGTCGACGCGCTGCTGGCCGAGCCGTTCGGCAACTGGCACGTGGAGACGGCCGACGCCACGCTCCAGCTCCGGGTGACCAAGTCCGGCGAGGCCCAGGTGCACCGGGCCGCGGCGAGCCGGCCGGCCGCCGAGCCGGGCGGGCACGACCGGGCCAAGGAGTACCTGCTCGACCCGGGCGACCCGATCTTCGCCGAGATCGGCGGGTCGGCCGCCAAGCGCCGCCAGGTCGACGCGTTCCTGCGCGCGCTCGCCGCCACCCTCCCCGACGAGTTGACCGGCCCGCTGCGGGTGGTGGACCTGGGCTGCGGCAACGCGTACCTGACCTTCGCCGCCCACCGCTACCTGACCCAGCGGGGCCTCGACGTCGAGCTGATCGGCGTGGACGTCCGCGAGGACCAGCGCCGACGCAACACCGAGCTGGCCGAGCGGCTCGGCTGGGGGGACCGGGTCTCCTTCGTGGCCGGCACCATCGCCGACGCGGTGGTCGAACCCGCTCCCGACCTGGTGCTGGCGCTGCACGCCTGCGACACGGCCACCGACGAGGCGCTGGCCCGCGCCGTGCGGTGGAACGCCCGTTGGGTGCTCGCCGCCCCGTGCTGCCACCACGACCTCGCCACGCAACTGCGCGCCCACCCGGCACCCACGCCGTACGAGCTGCTGACCCGGCAGGGCATCCTGCGGGAGCGCTTCGCCGACGTGCTCACCGACTCGCTGCGGGCCGGTCTGCTCCGGCTGCACGGCTACCGGGCCGAGGTGGTGGAGTTCGTCGACTCCCAGCACACCCCACGGAACCTGCTGATCCGGGCCCGCCGCACCGGCACCGCGCCCACCGGGGACCAGCGGGCGGAGTACCGCGCGCTGGTCGACCAGTGGAAGATCACGCCGCGCCTGGAGACCCTGCTGACCGAGGCCGGCCGGACGGGCTGAGACCGCCACGGGTCAGCGGTGCCGGTCGCCGCCCCGGTCCCGCCCCGACCGCTCGCCCGCCTGGGCCCGGTCGACCACGGAGACCCGCTCCCGCGACGGGCGCTCGTCGTCGCTCGACACCGACGGGAACGGGACCACCGTGCCCGACGTCTCGGCGTTGCCGGCGGCGGCGAAGGCGTTCCAGGAGATGTCGACCAGCAGCCGCTTCAGTTCGGCGTGCCGGACGGCGGCGCTGCGCTGCAACGCCAGCCGGGCACCGAGCACGACGCTGACCAGGGTGGTGGTGATCGCGCCGGTCGCGGCGAGGACGTGCGCGCCGGTCGCCTCGTCGCCGTTGAGCACCAGCACGAGCAGCCAGATCCAGAAGCCGAGGGCGAACACGCCGGCCTTGGCCACGAAGAAGACACTGACCGCACCCGGGCGGTGCGGCACCTGACGGACGGGGTCGGCCATGCTGCTCCTCATCGGTGTCCCGGGCTCGTCAGCGCCGCGTCGCTGGCGACGTCGGCGCGTCGAGCTTTGTTGATTTCTGTCAATCGACGCTGGACTCGGCGCGCCTTGACGCCCCGCCCCCGACGCCGACGAACCGGGCGGTCCCGCGAACGGGACCGACGGGTCGATCGGTCAATTGCTCCGACGCCGTGTCGTACTACCCTGGGAGCGGCGCATCGAATCTGGGCTCCGGCCGGGAAGGAACGACCCCGCAGGAATGGGCTCCGCAGAGGTATCACCGCAGATGGCGTTCGCACGGTTCGTGCGACGGGCCATCGACGACGCCCGCGACGAGCGGGGTTGGACGGTGAGCGACCTGGCGGCGCACACCGGCGTCGGGCGCTCCACGGTGTTCCGCTGGCTCGCCGGTGACTGGCAGGACTATCCCGAGCTGGCCAAGGTGCGCGGGTTCTGCGCCGCGCTCGACCTGCCGGTCGCGGCGGCGTTCCGGGCGCTCGGGCTGCCGGACGCCGGTCCCGCGCCGCGCCGCCGCATCGACGACGGCCCGGTCGAGGCGGACGTGCGGGTCATCCTGGAGCGGCTGGCCGACCCGACCGTCCCGGCCGAGGAGAAGCACCACATCCGCGACCTGCTCCGCTACCTGGCCCGTCGGCCGGTCCGCCGGGCCGGCTGAGCGACCGACCCGCCGCCGTCAGGGCACGGTGACGGTGAACTCCGCGGTCCGCACCACGCCCGCCACCTGGAAGTCCAGGTACATCCGGTAGCGGCCCGGCGCGGGCGCGGTCACCTGGAAGGTGACCGTGTCGCCCGCCGGTGCCGCGAGCGGGTGCACGTGCAGATAGCCCAGGTCACCCTCGCGCAGGGCGACCAGGTGGCCGTACGCGCCGAGGTAGCGCTCCAGCGCGGCGGGGGCGTCGCCGGTGCTGACCCGGAACCGCAGCGGGAGCGCCCTGCCGACCTCCGGGGTGCCCTCGTAGCCGACGGTGAAGCCGTCGACGGTCGTGGTGGTGGCCGGGGCGGGCAGCGGCCGGGGGGCGTAGCCGCCGGGGGCGACCAGGTCCACCCCGAGGGTGGTCGCGGTCTGCCGGCCGTCGTCGGCGACCGCGGTGAAGTCGGCGTACGCCCGCCAGACGCCCGGCTGCGCCAGGGTCAGCGGCACGGACCAGGTGCCGTCGGCCGCCATCGTCGGGTGCAGGTGCTGGTAGCCGGTGAGGTCCCGGCGCACCACGACCAGGTGCATCGGCTTGTCGTGCACGACGGCGAACCGGGTGACCGGTCGCCGCCGCTCGTCGCGTACCTGGAAACGGAACTCGCCGGCCCGGCCGACACCGAACTCCACGGTCGACGGGGTGAGCGTGTAGCCGGCGGAGCTGACCGAGAACCCGCCGGCGCCGCTGTCGGCGGCCTGGTCGGTGCCGTGGTCGTGCGGGCCGGTGCCCGGGGCGTGCGGATGGTCGTCGATGGCCGCGGCAGCGCTCGTCGCCGAGGGCGTGGTCGGGCCGGGGTTGGTCCGGCCGAGACCGAAGCCGAGCAGCACCGCCAGCACCAGCCCGCCGACGGTCAGCGCCAGCCGCAGCGTGCTCCGGTCCGACCCCGCCGGGTGCCGGCCGACCACGCCCACCGGGAGTGCGGCGAGCACGTCGGCAGGCTCGCCGCCGGCCGGATAGGCCCCGGCCACGGGTGGGCGCGCGTCGTCTGCCGACGAGGCGGCGGCCACCCCGGAGCGCTCGCCGTCGACGGGCTCGGGAGGGCCCGGCGCGGTGGGCGGGTGCTCAGGCACCGCCGACGGCCAGTTCGTAACCCGCCTCGTGCACGGCGGCCCGGACCGACTCCTCCGGCAGCGGCGCGGTGCTGGTCAACGTCGCGGTGCCGGCGGCCAGGTCGACGCGCACCTCGTCGACGCCGGGCAGCGCGGACAGCTCCTCGGTGACCGCGCGCACGCAGTGCTCGCAGGTCATCCCGGTGACGGCGTAGGTCTGCGTGACGGTTCCCTCGGCCATGCGCCCACGTTACCGGCCGTTCCCGGCGTCGACCGGCGTCCGGAGCCGACCGTGGCAACGGTCGCAATCCGCCCGCGCCGGGAACTTTCCCGCCCAGGCGCGCCGACGACCGGCCCGGCAGGGGTGGAGCGTCCCTCAGCCCGCGACGGCGAGGGCGAGCGGGAGCACGTCCGGGGCGCCCGCCCGGCGCAGCAGCCGGGCCACCATGGTCACCGTCCAGCCGGAGTCGACCAGGTCGTCGACGAGCAGCACCGGCCCGTCCAGTCCGGCCAGCGCCTCGGCCAGCTCGTCCGGCACGGCGAACGCGTCGTGCAGCGCGCGTACCCGCTGGGCGCTGTTGCCGCGCGGCCCGCCGGCCCCGGCGGACCCGGTCGGGACCACCCGGCCGAGCAGCGGCAGCCGGCCCACCGTGGCGATCCGCTCGGCGAGCGAGTCGACCAGCCTGGGGTGCGTGCGGGACCCGACGGCGACCACGCCGACCGGGCGGCGCGGCCACGGGTCGTCGCCGCGTGCCCACACCTTGAGCACCTCCACCACCGCCGCCGCCACGTCGTCGGGGACCGGACCGTCCGCCGCCTCCGGACCGACCAGCCCGCGCAGCCGCCCACCCCAGCCCAGGTCCGACAGGCGCCCGACGGCCCGCCCGGCCAGCGCCTGCTCGCCGGGGGGAATCCGCCCCTTGAGGGGTACGCCGACCGCGTCCAGCCCGGTCGGCCAGAGCTTCTTCGGCGGGATCTCCACCCCGGGGCGGCCCAGGAAGGTCTGCGCGGCGGTCAGCGCGGCGTCGGAGACCTCGGGCGTGAACAGCGGGTCGGCGCAGCGGTCGCACCGGCCGCAGTCGGCCGCCCCGGTGTCGTCCAGGCACTCGCGCAGGTAGCGCATCCGGCAGCCGGGCGTGGTCGCGTACTCCCGCATGGCCTGCTGCTCGGCGGTGCGCGCCTGGGCGACGCGACGCAACCGGGCCTCGTCGTAGACCCAGGGCTCGCCGGTGGCGAGCCAGCCGCCGCGCACCCGGCGGACCGCGCCGTCGACGTCGAGCACCTTGAGCATCAGCTCCAGGCGGGCCCGGCGCAGGTCGACGATCGGTTCGAGGGCCTGGGTGGAGAGCGGCCGGTCGGTGTGCAGCGCGGCGAGCACCGCCCGCACCTGCTCCTCCGGAGGGAAGGCGAGCGAGGCGAAGTAGCGCCAGATGGCCGCGTCCTCGACACCGGGCAGCAGCAGCACCTCGGCGTGCTCGACGGCCCGCCCGGCGCGGCCGACCTGCTGGTAGTAGGCGATCGGCGAGGGCGGCGCGCCCAGGTGCACCACGAAGCCGAGGTCCGGCTTGTCGAAGCCCATGCCCAGCGCGGAGGTGGCGACCAGCGCCTTGATCTTGTTGTCCAGCAGGTCCTGCTCGGCGGCGCGCCGGTCGGCGTCCTCGGCCTGACCGGTGTAGGAGGCCACCGACCAGCCGCGCGAGCGGAGGAACTCGGCGGTCTCCCCCGCCGCCGCCACGGTCAGGGTGTAGACGATCCCGGAGCCGGGGAGCCGGTCCAGGTGGTCGGCGAGCCAGGCCAGCCGGTGCGCCGGGCTGGGCAGGTCCAGTACGCCCAACCGCAGCGACTCCCGGTCGAGGGTGCCGCGCAGCACCAGGGCGTCACCGAGCTGCTCGGCGACGTCGGCGGTGACCCGTTCGTTGGCCGTGGCGGTGGTGGCGAGCACCGGGGTGCGCTCGGGCAGGTTGCCGAGGAAGGTCCGCAGCCGGCGGTAGTCCGGCCGGAAGTCGTGCCCCCAGTCGGAGACGCAGTGCGCCTCGTCCACCACCAGCAGCCCGGTGGTGGCGGCCAGCCTCGGCAGCACGGTGTCCCGGAAGTCCGGATTGTTGAGCCGTTCCGGGCTGATCAGCAGCACGTCCACCGCGCCGGCGTGGATCTCGGCGGTGATCTCGTCCCACTCGTCCAGGTTGGCGGAGTTGATGGTGCGGGCCCGGATGCCCGCCCGGGCCGCCGACTCCACCTGGTTGCGCATCAGCGCCAGCAGCGGCGAGACGATGACGGTCGGACCGTGCTCACCGCGCTCCCGCAGCAGGGCGGTGGCCACGAAGTAGACCGCGGACTTGCCCCAGCCGGTGCGCTGCACGCAGAGCACCCGGCGTCGGTCCACCACCAGGGCCTCGATCGCCCGCCACTGGTCCTCGCGGAGTCGGGCGTGCTCGCCGGCCAGCCGGCGCAGCACCGCCTCGGCCCGCTCCCGTACCGCCGCCCGATCCTGGCTCATCCGGCATTTCTACCAGCCTCGGCGGCACACGCCTTTGCTGGTCAAGGATCAGGTCGTCTCACGCGGATCGCCGGCCCCCGCACGTGCGTGAGCCAGACGGTACGACTCATCGTCGGTCAGGTACGAGATCCGCCGGCCACCGGTCACCTCGTACGGCCAGCACTCCAGATCCTAGCCTTTCCAACAGGCGATCGGCGGCAGCCGCCGGCCGTATACAGCGGCCACGACGTCCACACCACCCTGGAAGCCCCTCAGGGGCGAGGTACGAGAGAGCCGGGCGCCCAGATCAGGTGTCAAGGCGCCCGGCTCCCGAGGTCGAAAGGGAACAGCAGACAGGCTAGGCGATAGCTTTTCTAGTCATGTCCATCAGATCAGGGTCATGTTTGAGCAACTCGCCCTCAAACTGACCCCAACCACGATCCAAGATGAATTGCGCTTCGCTGGGAGTGACAGGGATCAGCCATGCGATAGCTACCGCATCACCATTCTCAGTAACCACCGACTTGAAATCCGTGTCGTAGTAAACCGGCAGCGCCGCGTACAGCGCGGTGAAATGGGTGCCCTGGACGATGCCTTCCGGAAGAGGTATGACGTCACCCCGAAGCACGGCTTCACGGGTATCGAGACACCTTGACGCGACGAATTCCAGCGCGCGGGGGAACATGCTGCGAGCAACGTCGTCAGGACCGTGCTCAGCGGCGATGAACTCTAGGAGGAGGTGCCCGTCCTGGCCGGGGTGATGCAGCGGCACGCGACTTAGCCCCACGGTGGCGTAGCCGGTGGTATCCGGGAAGACCCCACCCGTGAAGCACGCGACGTTGACGGTGGGCAGCCCCTCTCGCACCGCCCCCTTCCAGCCACTGGTCAGCTGTCCGAGGCGGCGCTCGAGGTGATCGATCAGTACAGGCACCCCGACACCCTACCCGTCCTGCCGATTACCAGCACCTCGGTTGCAAGGGATGCATTCTATTCGCACGTCCTTCTGATATTCGTCCAGGAATTCCTCACGAGTGATGTTGGCTGGATAACGGCGATTCGTATGCGCCTCCGGCCAGTGACCCATGTCGCCGGCCGGCTGGCCTGCCGTTGGATTACGGAACACCTCGCCCGCGCAGTTCGGCCCCTGCCGCGGGCACATGACTCCCCCGCGAGGTCCAGGCGTCCCGCTCGCCCACGCCTCATTCGTCGTGTCCGTACGCCAACCGCCTCGGCTCGTCGTGTAACCGGACTTGTTTGTGCCGCGCACCATGCCGTCAGCGTCGACCTCACCCGGAACAAGCGGATTGGGATTCGGCAGGAACTTCCCGTCAGGCCCGATCGGCCGCCCACCGGTAGCACACTTACACGCCGCGCCGTGGCCGTCCTCGCCGCCGCCGCAGTTGTGCACCAGCACTGGGTCGTCGTCGGCCAACACGTAGTAGGTGTGGATGTCGGCGACCGTGAGGTCGCGCATCTCCTCGGTGCCCGCCTTGTTGAGCACCGCGACGACGGTGACCGCACCCGTACCGCGCACCAGCAGCTTCGTGCCCGGCTTCAGGTCCTTGGCGTCGTCCCACTTGCGCTTCGACGCGTTCCAGAACGGGTGGTGCTGGGTCGTCTTGACCTTCGTCGTCTTGCCGTCCTGGCCGCGGACGGTCAGATCGGTCAGATCCTGGTCGATGTTGCGGTGCAGCTGGGTGACCGTCTTCGGCTCCGACTTGCCGGTCTTCGGGTCGGTCGCGGCGACCTTGTCGCCGACGTTGACGTCCTCGATCGGGCGCTTCGAACCGTCGGCCATCAGGACCTTGGTCTTCGGGTCGAAGCTGTGCCGACGGCCCCCGTTACGGGCGTCGGTCGAGCACGAGCTTCCGCCGCCGCCGCCCTTGATCAGGTTCAGGCCCGGGACCATGTTCTCCACCGCGGCGCGGGGGTTGTACCGGCCCGAGGTCGCGACCTGGTCGACCGCGTCCTCGACGCCGTTCTCCGCCGCCTCCGTGGCGAGCCGGCCAGCCAGGCCGGTGCCGACCTTCTTGGCGACGACCGCGCCGACCCGGCTGGCGATGGCGCCACCGGCGCCACCGATCAGACCGGTCACCGTACCCGTGCCCAGCGAGCCCAGGGCGTCGCCGATGCTGTGGATGTCACCCTGCGCCGCGTCCTTCGCCAGGTTGATCAGCGCACCCGCACCGGCCATGCAGGCCAGGGCACCGACACCAGCGGTGACCGCGGTGCAGGCCATGCCGGCGAGGATCGCGCCGCCGATCGCGGCGACCTCGATCAGGACGTCCTTGTGCTCCTTGACCCACTTCTTGGTCGCATTCGCCGCGTCCTTGACGTTGCTGACCGCCTTCTTGACGGCACGGTGGGCCTTTGCCGCGATCTTCTTACCGGCTTGCTTGGCCTTGTTGTAGAGGTGTTTCGCGCGTTTCTTGGCTGCGGCGATCTTCTTCGAGACGTACTTGCGACCCTGTTCGATCTTCTTCTTGATCGCCCGCTTGGCCTGGTGGTACTTCTTCTTGGCGTAGCGCTTGACCTGGTTGTACTTCCGCTTGGCCTGGTGGTACTTCTTCTTCACCGTCGCCTTGGCCCGGTGATAGGTCTTCTTGACGGTGCTCTTCGCCGAGCTGTACGCCGAGTACGCGTACGACGAGGCGTACGAGTAGTAGCTCGACGCGTAGGACGAGGCGTACGAGTACGCCGACGAGGCGTACGAGCGCACCGAGTTGACCGTCGAGGTGAAGGCCCGCTTCAGGCTGCCCAGGCCCCAGTGCCCCGTCGGGTCGGTGACCGTCAGCGGGTTGGCGTCGCCGTACTGGTAGCGGTTGGCGTTGATCGAGTCCGGCACCGGGCTGTTGCTGGCCGTGTCCCGGGTGTCGAACTGCCCGGTGTCGGTGTTGTACCAGCGGGCGTGCATGTTGACCCGCGAGGTGAGCGCGTCGGTCCACTCCGACTGGTAGCCCAGCGAGCCGAGCAGACCGCTGGTGTTGACCACCTTGCCGAGCGGGTCGTAGGTCATCGAGCCGGCGAGCGCCGTCCCGGTCGCCGTGAACTGCCCGACCACGTCGGTGTGCAGGTCCGTCCAGACCATCCGCTGGGTGCCGCCGGCGGCGGCGCCGACCACCTCGCCGGACGGGCCCCGCACGTAGGTCGCCGAACCGTCACCGGCCAGGTCGTTCGCCAGACCGGTGTACGAGAAGTTGGGGCGGATGGCCCGGCCCAGACCGTCGTACGTGTAGGTCTGCGTGCCGCCCGCGGACTGCTGCGACACCACCTGCCCGAAGGCGTCGGTGCTCGTGGTGTTGCCGCCCGCCTGGGCCAGCGTGCCCCGGGCGGTGTAGGTGTAGTTCACCCCGTCGGCGGTCTGCAGCCGGTTGCGCTGGTCGTAGGTGAACAGCTTGGCGCCGTTCTGCACCCGGTTACCGGACTTGTCGTAGGCGTACACGGTCGTGCTGGTGCCGTTGTTCCACGACGTCAGCCGGTCGGCCAGGTCGTAGGTGTAGGTGTTGGTCGCCGAGCCGGCGAAGCCCGTGGTGGTCTTCGACGTGATGTTGCTGTTGGCGTCCCACCCGTAGCTGATCTTCGCCAGCGAGGTGCCGGTCGACGACTTCAGCTCGTCGTCCTTGAGCCGGCGCAGCGGGTCGAAGGTGAAGTTCCGGCTGTTCCCATTGGTCCCGTAGGTGATCTTGGTGACCTGGGAGAGGTTGTTGTAGGTGTAGGCCATCTGCACGCCGGCGGTCGGGTTGCTCAGCGTCGAAAGCCGACCCGCGCCGTCGTACCCGTAGGAGGTGGTGCCGGCGGCGTCCTGGCGGGAGGCCAGTCGACCGTCCGGGTCGTAGCCGAACGACGAGTTCCCCAACGGGCCGGTCACCGACAGCGGCAGGCCACGGTCGTCATAGCTGATCGTGTTCGTGCCGCCCGAGCCGGCGAGTGAGGTCATCCGGCCGGCCACGTCGTAGCCGAAGACCCGGTCCTCGGTGGCCGCCTCGGCGCCCGCGCCTGCCTGCCGGACCAGCTGGCCCATGTCGTCGTAGGAGTTGGTGACCGTCACCCCGCCGGGCAGCGTCTGCTTCGCCGGCCGGCCGCCGCGGTCGTACTCGATGGTGAAGGTGCGGTCGGCCGGGTCGGTGTGGGCCGCCGTGGCCGGCTCGATCTGCGACTCGGGCAGGCCCCACGAGTTGTACGTGGTGAAGAAGGCGTTGCCCCGACCATCGGTGAACCGGGTGCGGTTGCCCTCAAGGTCGTAGCCGAACGTCGTCTGGATCGCATCCGACCCCGAGATCGGCTGGATCTGCTTGGTCAACACGCCCGTGGCGTCGTACTCGAAGGTGGTGGTGGTGCCGCGGGCGTCGGTGGTGGCCACCATGTTGCCGGCCCGGTCGTACCGGGCCGACTGCGACGACAGCAGGGTGTCCGTGGGGCTGTACTCCGCCGTGACGGTGGCGCGGTCCGCCATGTCGTAGGCGACCGTGGAGTATGAATTGTCCGGACGGGTCGAGCGGATGGTCCGCCCCTCGCTGTCGTACATGTAGCTGCTGACGTTGTTCGCGCCGTCCTTGACGGTCAGCGGCTCGCCCGCCGCGTTGTAGGTGGTCGTGCTGTTCACACCGGCGGCCGAGGTGACCTGGGTGGTCTGCAGGGCCGAGGTGTCGTCGTAGGTGTAGCGGGTGGTGTAGTTCGTGCTGCTCTGCCGGACCACTTCGGTCGAGGTGAGCTTACGGCCGAGGTAGTCGTAGGTGGCCGTGCTCACCGCACCGGACGGGTCCTTCGCTGAGAGCAGGTTGCCGATGTCGTTGTAGGTGTAGGTGGTCGCGCCGTCGTTCGGCGCGGTCTCCTTCGACAGCCGACCGAGCTGGTCGTAGTCGTACCGAGTGATCTTGCCGAGCGGGTCCGTGACCGAGGTGACCTGGCCGACCGCGTCGTAGGTCTGCGTGGTCTCCGGGACGATCGGCGTGGCCGAACCCGGCGGGGTGTAGCTGGGCATCTTCTGTGACACCACCCGGCCGGCGGCGTCGTACCCGGTGACCGACCAGTTGCCGTTCGCGTCCTTGCTGTCGGTCGGCTCGTCGAAGGTGTTGTAGCCCGTCCAGCTCACCGCGTTGGCCAGCGCCGGCAGCTGCCCGGCCTGCTCGACCATGGCCGCCGGGGCGGTCGTCTTCACCACCCGGCCTTCCTCGTCGTAGCTCTGGAAGGTCGTGTTGCCGTTCTCGTCGGTGACCGACGTGGGCAGCCCGTCCTGGTCCACCACCTGCGAGGTACGGATGACCTGCGCGTCGGCGGCCGGCGCGGTACCGGCCTTGAGCTGCGAGATCTGGGTCGCGTCCAGCGCCTTCTGGTAGACCTGGACGTCACTGATCTTGCCCGACCAGGCGTCGCTGGCATGCCCGTCCCAGCGGCCGCCACCGATGACGAGCGGACCGTCGGCGCGCAACGACTGGTCGACGGTGGCGGTGACGCCTTCCTGGACGCCGTTGACGTACAGGGCCACCGTCTTCGCGCCGGCGTCGTAGACGCCGGTGAGGTGGGTCCAGGTGTTCAGCGCTGCCGTTCCCGCCGACCGGGCGCCGACCGAGGTCGTCGACGACTTCGACAGAAGCATGCGCCATTTGCTGGTCTGCTTCTCGTAGCCGAGCAGGAAGGCGCTGGGGACCTCACCGTCCTGCGACACCGCGGCCCGGTTCCAGTCGCCGTTGGCCAGGTTGACCCAGGCAGAGACCGTGTAGGAACGGGTCGTGTCCAGCACCGGGCCACCGGTACTGATCCGCGTGGTGTTGGCGTCGTAGAAGGCCGCGGAGCCACCACGCTCGGCGGACCAACCGACGTTCCCCGTGGCCGTGCCCGGGCTGTTGCCGACCGAGTCTGCGGCCTTGGTGCCGGAGGTCTCATTGAGCTTCCAGCGCGCGACCGGGGTCAGCGCAGTCGACGGGTACGTGGTCTCCGCGATCGCCCGGCCGGCCTTGTCGTACTGCGCCTCGGAGACGCCGGTGACGGGGCCGTTCACACCGTGGGTCGAGACCGTGGAGATGACGTTGTCGTCGGTGTCGTAGGTGAGCGTGGTGGTGCGGTTCAATCCGTTCGGGTCGACGATGGTCTGGTAGGCCCGGCCCGCGGCGTCGTACTTCGTGCTGGTGGTGCTGCGGCCGTTGTTGGTGACCTCGGTTAGCTCGTTGCCGGCCGCGTCGTAGGTGTGCTCCTCCACCACGAACGTCTTGGTGCCGTCGGTCCGGGTGACCCGGGCCTGCAGGCCGTTGTCGGTGTAGGTGTACGACGTGGTCCAGCCCATCGCGTCGGTCTCGGACGCGAGGCGACCGGCCGGGTCGTACGACCGCGTGGTGGTGACCAGGTCCCGGGGCGGGGAGGGGTTGTTCGGGTCACCGGTGAAACCGATCACGGTGGACTTGAGCAGGTTGCCCTCGACGTCGTAGGTGCTGGTGGTGACCCCGCCGTCCGGCTCGATCTCCTTGACCACCCGGCCGTACAGGTCGTACTCCATCGTGGTGGTCTGGAGGGTGGCGTTGGTGGTCGCCGTCTCCTGGCCGTACGCGTTGTAGGTGTGCTTTTCCGTCCGCGACGCGTCACCACCGGTGGTGTCGCTGACCGTCTGCTCGACCACGTTGCCGTCGACGTCGTAGGTGGTGTCGGTCTTCGCGGTGTGCACCGCGCCGGTGACCCGGTTGGTCACGCCCGGCTCGGTCTCGCTGACCTGCCGGCCCAGCTTGTCGAAGGTACGGGTGGTGGTCAGCCCGGACGGGAAGGTGTCGGTCACCTCGGTCTCGCTGACCGGGCGGCCCAACCCGTCGTAGGTGTACCGGGTGATCTTGCCAGCCGGCTCGATCACCTCGGCGATGTCACCACTGGCGTAGTAGACAACCTGCTGGACCTGCCCACCCGGCGTGGTCACCGTCGAGGCCAGGCCGGCCGGGGCGAACCCACCGTCCTTGGCCGCAACGGTGGTGCCGTCCGTGTAGGTGGTGCGGGTGACCCGGCCGAGCGGGTCCGTCATGGTGGTCTGGTTGCCCTTGGCGTCGTAGCCGTAGCTCGTCTTGTAGGTGTTGTCGTTCTCCGACGCCGAACGGCCGTCCCGCATCGTCAGGATGACGTCGTTGCGTGGATCAGGCTGGCCACCGATCTTGACCGAGGCGCCGGTGACCCAGCCGCCGGTGCCGTTGCCCGAGACCAGGTACATGTCGTTGTCGGTCGACTTGCGGTAGACGAAGTCGGCCTTCTTGTCGCCGTCGAAGTCGCCTGCGGTGAGCAGCGCGTTCGCCGAACCCCAGCCCGTGCTGATCTTGATGGACGTACCGGTCGCCCAGCCGCCGGTGCCGTTGCCGGCGACCATGTAGAGGTTCTTGTCCGTGGAGTTGCGGTAGACGATGTCGTCCTTGCCGTCACCGTTGAAGTCCCCCGGGGCGGCCAGCAGGTCGGCGTTCTGCCAGCCGCTGCCGATCTGCGTCGCGACGGTGCTGATCCAGCCGCCGGTGCCGTTGCCCTTGAGCATGTACAGGTTGTTGTCGACCGAGCTGCGGAAGATGAGATCCGGCTTGCCGTCGCCGCTGAAGTCGCGGGACATCACCATGAGGTTCGCCGAGCCGACCGCCGGGCCGATCTTCACCGAGCTGCCGGTCGTCCAGCCGCCCGCGCCGTTGCCGGCGAGCAGGTACATGTTGCCGTCGGTCGAGCTGCGCCAGAGGATGTCCGGCTTGCCATCGCCGTTGAAGTCCTTGCTGCCGACGATCAGGTTGGCGGAGGCGATGCTCGTACCGATCTTCGTCGGGATGCTGGTCAGCCAGCCACCGGAACCGTTGCTCCGCACCATCTGGATGCTGTTGTCGGTGGCCTCCCGGTAAACGATGTCCGGGTAGCCGTCGCCGTCGAAGTCGTTGAACATCACCGGCAGTTGGGCGGTGGACCAGTCGAGCGGGTCGGCCGAGTTCGCGTAGTAGGTGTAGTAGACCGACGAGCACTTGCTGGCCGACTGGTCCTGGCAGGTGATGACCTGCTTGGTGTTGCCCCGGACGTCCTGGAGCTCCTGCGTCCACACGCCGTTCGGATCGTAGGTCAGGTTGCCGAAGCCGCCGACGTCGTAACCGAACTTCGTGGTGTTATCGAGCGCGTCGGTCTGGGCCACCATCCGGTTGCCGTTGACCACGTCGTAGCTGTAGGAAAGCCGCTCACCGGTCGGGCCGGTGACCGTGACCGTCGAGACCGGCATCGCGACGGCCGTGGTCTGCCCGTTCACCATGGTCACCGCGAGCGGAACGGTCTGCTTCGACGCCTGGAAGTGGGAGCTCACCTGGGCGTCGCTGAGCTGCGTGCGGTAGAACGCCACCTCGGCGATGGAGCCCGGGAAGTACGCCACCCCGCTCGTCGGGGAGTACGGCCACGACTTGGTGTATCCGGCGCCGATGTAGGCGTTGGCGGCGGCGTTGGTCTCCCCGGCCAGGGCGAGTTGACCGACGGTCGCCCCGTCGAGGTAGAGCTTCTGGGTGGAGCCGCTGAGGGTGAGTGCGACGTGGTGCCACTTGCCATCGTTCACCGCTGCGGTGGTGATGGGTCCGTTGGTGGTGTTGCCGCCACACCAGCACCACTTGCCGCGCAGCTTGCCGTCCGTGCCGATGTAGAGCGCGGGCACCCAGCTGCCGGTGAACGTGGGGGTGGCGATGTCCCCCGTCTGGAAACTGAAGAGCGTGCCACCGGCGGTACTGCCGGACGGCATCTTGAACCACATCTCGACCGAGTTGGGTCCGGTGGTGGGGATGTCCTCCCCCGGCATCTGCAGGTACGAGCTGGAGCCGTTGAACGAAGCGGCCTTGCTGTCGCTGAACGGACCGGCGACGCCGAGCGTGGTGTTGTTGAAGGTGGCCGTGCCGCCCTCGACCTCGTTGATCGCGTCGGTGACGTCGACCTCGCCGAGCCGCCAGTAGTCGACCGGCTTCGCGCCGAGCACCGAGGCGGCGTACACGTCGCTGTCACCGGAGACGGTCGGGGTACCCATGGTCCAGGTGCCGCCGTTCTCGTCCTTGACGCTGGCGACCCGACCCGTGGTCTTGTCGTACGAGATCTCCGCGGTGACGCCGCCGGAGGGGCGGACCACCTTGCTGAGCACCGGGTGGTTGGTCCGGCCGGCGCGGTTCAGGGCGGCGATCGTGGTCTGGGTGAGCGCCTGGTTGAAGAACGCCACGTCGGAGATCGAGCCGGAGAAGTAGTTGGCCACCGCCGGGGAGGCGCCGGTGTTCTTGTGGCTTGGCCATCCACCACCGACGAAGCCGGCGCCGATCTGCACGTTCGCGGAGCCGTTGGGGACCTGGGCGATGGTGCCCGCCAGGGTGCCGTGCAGGGTGCCGTCGAGGTAGAGGGACTGCGTGTCGCCCGCGCCGGCGAGCACCACGTGGTGCCAGGCGCCGTCGTTCACCACGGAGGTGGACGCCATCGCCTGCGTGGCGTTGCCCTGGTACCACTGGCCGTGCAGCTTGCCGTCGCTGCCGATGTACAGCGCCGGGGTGTAGTTGCCGGTCGTGGTGCCCTTCGTGATCGCGTCGCCGTTGTAGCTGAACAGCACGCCGTTGAGGGCAGTGGTCTTGAACCACATGCTGATCGACTGGTACTGGCCGTCGGCGACCAGCTTGCCAGGGAGCTGCACGTACGAGCTGGTCCCGTTGAAGCCGGCGGTGGTGGCGGTCGAGCCGGCCAGGCCGGCCGGCTGGCCCAGCGTCACGCCGTTGTAGCGGGCGTTGTCGACACCGGCGTTGCTGAGCACCCGGCTCCCCGCGATGGTCGCGCCGCTCGCCTCGTTCAGCGGCCAGTACGAGTACGGGCCGGCGTTCAGCACCGCGTTGGCGTACTGGGAGGTGGTATCCGTCTGGTACGTGGTGCAGTTGACCCCGTCCGTCGGCGGGCAGACCTTGCTCAACGTGTCGTTGGGACCGTAGGTGTACTGCCAGGTCGCCGAGGTGCCCCCGTCGCCGGCCGTGGCGGGGTCGGTGTAGACCGTCGCGACGTGCGGAGCACTCGACCCGGCCGGGGTCGACCAGGTGACGTACAGCGACCGGCCGGAGGCCGAGGTGAGCTTGGTCAGGTTCCCCGTGGCGTCGTAGGAGAAGCTGAGCGAGCGGCCGTTGGCGTCGGTGATCTGGGTAACCTTGTAGACGCCGGTGCCGGCCGGCTGGCTGAAGACGTAGACCGTGCCGTCCTTGTCGGTGAGCGTGTAGCCGGTCACCGCCCCCGCGGTGTCCTTGTTCTCCTTGAACACCGAGTACCGGCCGGAGGTGGTGGTGAAGCTGCCGTCGGCGTTGCGCCCCATGGCCACGTCCTGGCCGGTCGGGTAGGTGATGAGCACCGACTGGATGCTGCCCGCCACGTCCTTGACCTGGGTCGCGCGCACGTCCAGCAGACTGGACCAACCGGCGCCGAAGGCGTTGCTGCGCCGGGTGTCGAGGCTGTTGTAGCTTCGGGTGACCGAGAGCGACGGGCCCACCGTGGCCACGCTGGCGTCCGTGGCCGAGGTCGTGTAGTTGCCGACGCTCGGGTCGTAGCCCTTGCCGGCGTTCTGCGCGAGGTTCGCGGTGAGCAGCGGCTGCGGCACCGAGGTGGTGAAGGCGTACAGCGGGGAGACCGCGCTGTACGCGGCCTTGTCGTAGACCTGGACGCTGTAGAGGTACGTCTTGTTCCAGGTCAGCTTGCCCGACGGCACCGTCCAGCTGGGGCTGGTGATCCAGCCCGAGTTGACCACGGTGGCCCTGGTCTCGGCGTCGGTGACCACGTAGTTGTAGGTCAGGCCCTTGGCCGGCCAGTTGTCCGGGTCGACGGCGCGGGAGAGCAGCTCGGGGGTGAGCGTCTGCACCAGCGTGTTGTTGGCCGGGTATCGGAGGTTGACCTGCGGCGCGACGTCGTTGGTGTAGGTGAACTCGAGGTACGGCTTGTACGCCCCGGCGCCGTAGTTCGCTGCGGTGAACCGCTTCCACGCGGTGGAGTCGGTCTCCGACGCGGTCAGCGCGAGGCCCTCGTTCGCGCCGCCCGTGGACCAGTCGTTGAAGGTGTCGACGTTGAGCGGGACGCTGACCCACTTGCCGACGCTGCGGTTGGCGGCGCTGTTGGTGCAGGCCGGGTTGTTGTCGCTGACGGTCAGCGAGCCGATCGACGACGAGATCGTCGGCCCCGGGTAGCTGGCCGTGCTGAGGTCCGCGACGGTCCATGCCTGGGTGACCCGGTGCACGTAGAACGGCTTGTGCGTGGCGCAGTCGTACGACCACGTGTGGTACAGGAACAACTTCGCCGCGCTGAACCGCTTGCCGACGAACCCGTTGTTGTCGAAATCGTCGAGGTGGATGAACGAGCGAGCCTTGGTCGTGCCGCCGTTGTAGGTGCCGACCGGCAGGTTGTCGCCGTTGTGCGTGGTGGTGCTGTCGTTGTCGACGAAGACGTCACCGGTGGTGCCGGTGGTGGCCGTCGGGTCGATCCGCACCGGGTACTGCCGTGCGGGGTCGCGCAGCCAGGCCTGGTCGGCGGTGACCTTCAGCGCGGGAGCACCCCCGACGGTGACCAGCTCGAAGACGACCTTGTCGGACTCGGCCGGGGCACCGGACTTCGGGTCGACCTTGGAGTCCTGCATGAAGCCGCGCGGGAACCAGGCGACGGCCTTGCCGTCGGCGTTGAGCAGCTCGACCGAGCCCTGGGCGGTCAGCCGCGGGGTGAGACCGCTGAGCCGCAGCGGGAACACCCAGCTCGACGCCGCCTCCGCCGAGCGGAGGACGATGGTCTCCTTGACGCCGGCGTCGAAGGCGGTCAGCTCGAGATCGGTGTGCGGCAGGATGTCGCGGTAGTGAGCGGTGGCACCGTCGACCACAGGGGTGGCGAGCGTCGCGCCCTCAAGCTGGTAGCCCACGCTCTCGCCGCTGGTGAGCGCGACGCGTGCCAGGTCGTTGCCGGGGGTGGCGGCACGGGCCCCGGCGGTCGTCGGGGCGGCCGCACCGGCGACCGAGATGCCGAGCCCGTTCGCCTTCACGTGCAGCCGGCCGTCGGCCTGCCGGACGAGGCCGGAATCGATCTTCCGCCAGCTGCCGTCGGTCGCGCGGTAGTTGACCGGGCGGTCGTAGGTCCGCTTGGTGTACGAGCCGTCGGCGTTGGCGTACACGTCGGAGCGGGCGCTGGAACGGGCGGCGACCCGCTTGCTGGTCCGGTCGTTGAAGCCCTGCTCTGCCGGGCCGCTGTTCTTCGGCGTCGCCTCGAGCTGGTGCGGCTGGTACGGCTTCAGGGTGCCGGGCGCCGGCTCCGGGGCTCGACCTGCACCTCTGCGGGCATCGGTCGCGGAGGCCGGGACGTGCGGGTCGACGGTGGTCGGCTTGCCCTTCTGCTCCACGGGGAGACCCAGGAAGGCGGCGGTCGCCGACCAGGCGGGCCGCTCGGCGAACCAGGTCAGCCAGGTCAGCGGGAACTCCCCGCCAGGGCGCACCACGCCGGCCGGTACGGCGATGTTCAGCCCGAAGACGACCGCGACCACGATGGCCAGACGGCGCGCAGAACTGGTGACGGCTCGGCGCATGGCCGATCCCCTCCCCCGTGAGGTGAAAATTTCCTCGCGGAGTCTGCGGCCCGGTCGATTGATGTCACAAGTCGTCTGAACGGGTGATCCTGGGAAGAACCTGAGAGCTGCCCGCCGGATCAGGCGGCGAGCGCGGCCACCAATTCCTTCGTCTTTTGACGGGCGGAATCCGGACGATCTACTTCTACAATAGACACGTTACTTGCGGCGGTTCCACCTCCGACACCAACGAAGTGGACACTTGGAAACCTTGCCGCAGTTGCCCGCAAAGCCCCGACGGGTGCCGGACCGACGGCGAGAATAAGTTCACACTTGCTCTGCACCAGGCTTGCAAGGAAGCTCTCGGCGTTGGCGGCGGTCTGCGGACCGTTCACCTCGAGATATTGGATCTTGACGTGAGTGGCCAGCGATGCCTCCTGCATGCCCGCCCATACCGGTGCGGCCTCCGGCGTCGTGACACCCTTCTCCCCGGTGAGCAAGCACGCCGTCTCGGCCCGGTACTCGCGCTGCCGGGGCGGCGGCGGATCCGCCGGCCACAGCACCCAGGCCAACAGCACGACGGCCGCGAGCACCACGGCGACCACGGCCCACCGCGGCGACCGAACCTTCAGCCAGGCCGGGAGCGGCAGCTCCTGACGGGGGCGCTGCTTCTCAAGGATCCGACGTCCCAAACCTCCACCGAGCACGGCGCGAGACTACACACAGCAGATCCGGACCGAGCCAGCCCTGGCGGGCAGCCGGGGGCCGCGCTCCATCCATCCGTCGTTGCTGGCGTCAGCGGCCGAGCCCCGGACCCGCCGTTGAACGACACCTGGCCGACCCGGACGAGGGGCCGGCCAGGCAGCGCACCGCCGCGGCGACGTCCGGCTCACCGACCCACCCGACCACGGTGGCACGCTCAGACCCCGGTTCCCTCGCTCGCCAGAGAACCCCGGTTGGGGATGCGAGGGGGTCAGCGGGGGCGGAGGGCTCGGGTGAGGGGGGTCAGGCGGGAGGTGAGGCTGGCCAGGCCGCCGGGGAAGAAGTAGACGGCCAGGATGAAGACGGTGCCGAGGACGAACAGCGGCTGGCTCAGCGGGCGGCTGAGGACGGCCGGGAGGCTCTCCACGGCGTCGCTGGTGCCGAAGGCCGTGAGGCGGTGGTCCAGGTACATGTAGAGGATGCCGCCGAGCACCGGGCCCCAGCGCGTGCCGGGGCCGCCGAGCACCACCATCACCAGCAGCGAGAGGGTCAGCTCCGAGGAGGTGATGTGCGGCGAGGCACCGCCGACGATCAGGCAGTAGACCACCCCACCGGCCGAGGCGAGGCCGCCGGCCAGGGTGAACGCCACCAGCTTGAACCGGTACGGGTCGAGCCCGAGCACCCCGATCCGCCGCTCGTCGTCCCGCAGCCCGGCCAGCACCCGGCCGGTGGGCGAGCCGGAGACCCGGTGCACCACCAGGACCACCACCGCCAGGTACGCCAGCGCCAGCCAGTACAGGTTGACCGTGTTGGTCACCCCGACCAGGGCCGGCGGCAGCCCCGAGACGTCCAGCGGCAGCCCCTCCTCGCCGCCGGTCCACCCGCCGAAGTCGCGGGCCACCAGGATCGCCCCGACCTGGGCGAAGGCGAGCGTCACCATGGCGAAGGCGATCCCGACGGTGCGCAGCGCGATCGCGCCGAGCAACGCGGCCAGGGTGGTCGCCCCGGTGACGGCGAGCAGCGCCGCCTGCCACAGCGGCAGGCCGACCCGGGTGATGAGGATGTCCGTGCCGTACACGCCGGCCGCGAAGTAGAGCGCGTGCCCGAACGAGAGCATCCCGGTACGGCCGAAGAGCAGGTCGTACCCGGCCGCCAGCCCCCCGAAGACCAGGCAGACCGCGAGCAGTTGCAGAGTGCCCGGCGAGTTCAGCGGCCCCTCGAAGATCCCCGGCAGGGTCAGCGTCGAGTACGGCAGGATGGCCGCCACCGCCAGTGCCACCAGCGGCAGCCACGGCCGCACCCCGTGCCAGCGGCGCTGCCCCGGCGTCAGCTCGGCGGGCACCGCCGCGGGCGGGGCCGGCACCTCGGGACTCTTGACCTCGGTCATGCGTGAGCCACCTTTCCGGCCAGGCCCTGGGGCCGCAGCAGCAGCACCACGGCGAGCAGCGCGACCACGCAGATGTCACCGGCACCCGACAGGTCGTCGTGATACTGCACGGCGTAGTAGTTGACGAACTGTTGCAGCAGCCCCACCGCGACCGCCGCGTACGCGGACCCGATCACCGAACCCATCCCGCCGATCACCACCACGATGAACGCGAAGATCAGCAGTGAGCCGCCCTGACCGGGCGAGACCGTGCCGAAGTAGACGCTGCCGAGCGCGCCGGCCAGCGCGGCGGCGGCCCCGCCGATCGCGAAGACCAGGGTGAACGCCTTGCGGACGTCGATGCCGAGCGCGGTCACCATCTCCCGGTTCTCCACCCCGGCCCGGATCACCAGGCCGTAGCGGGTCCAGCGGAGGAAGGCGAGCAGCGCGCCGAGCACCACCACCGCGGCGACGATCAGCAGCAGCCCGCCGTTGGGCACGTTCGCGCCGAGGATCGGGGTCACCTGGCGGGTCCACTCGGGGCGCGGGAACGGGCGCGCGTCGGCGCCCCAGGTGGCCTGGAGCAGCGCCACCCCGGCCAGCGACAGGCCGACGGTGACCAGCACCTGTTCGATGGTGCGTGAGTAGAGCGGCCGGATCAGCACCAGCTCCACCAGCACCGCGACGAGGGCCCCGGCGAGCACGCCGAAGGCGACGGCCACCACGAAGCCGAAACCGTCGGAGCCGGCGCCGGGCAGGTTGCCCGCGGCCCACCAGGTGGCGTACGCGCCGACGCCGAGGAAGAGCCCGTGCGCGAAGTTGAGCACGTCGGCGAGGCCGAAGACGAGGGAGAGCCCGGAGGCGACCAGGAAGTAGAGCGCGGCCAGGCCGAGCCCGGTCAGGGCCAGCAGGATCACCGTGGTCATGAGTGCACCTCCGCCGAGCCGACCCCGAGCAGCGACTTCGTCAGCCCGGTCTCCAGCAGCAGTTCCTTCGCGTCCCCGGCCCAGGCGACCTGGCCGGCGGCGAGCACCACCGCGTCGCGGGCCAGCCGCCGGACCACCGCGAGGTTCTGCTCGACCAGCAGCACCGGCACCGACTCGGCCACCCGTTCCAGCACCTCGGCCACCTCGGTCACCACCTTCGGCGCCAATCCCTTGGTCGGCTCGTCGACCAGCAGCAGCCGGTTGTCGTTGAGCAGCACCCGGCCGATGGCGAGCATCTGCTGCTGTCCGCCGGAGAGCGAGCCGGCCCGTTGCCGTCCGCGCCGGTCCAGCTCCGGGAAGAGCGCGAAGACCTTGTCGTACGCGGGGGCGGTGCCCCGCCGTTCGGCGAGCCGCAGGTTCTCCGCGACGGTGAGGCCGGCGAAGACGCAGCGGTCCTCCGGCACGTAGCCGAGCCCGCCGCGGACCAGCCGGTGGGTGGGGCGGGCGAGCAGGCTCTGCGCGCCCATCCGGATGCTCCCCCGGACCTCGCCGTTGCGCGGTGTCAGGCCGACGATCGCGCGCAGCGTGGTGGTCTTGCCGACGCCGTTGCGCCCGAGCAGCACGGTGACGCCGGTCGGTGCGACCGTGAACGACACGCCCTGGAGGATGTGCAGCCCGGCGATCCGCACCGACAGATCCTCGACGCTGAGAATCGGTTCCGTCATAGCGCTTCCCCCAGGTACGCCTCCTGGACGGTGGCGTTGGCCATCACGGTGTCCGGGGTGTCGCAGGCCAGCAGCGCGCCGTGGTGCATCACGGCGATCCGGTCGGCGAGTTCCAGGATCACGTCCATGTGGTGTTCGACCATCAGCACCGCCCGGCCACTGTCGCCGGTCAGCGACTTGATCACCGCGACCAGTTCGGGCACGTCCTCGGCGCTGACGCCGGCCATCGGCTCGTCCAGCAGCATCACCCGGGGTTCCCCGGCGAGCAGCAGGGCGATCTCCAGCTTTCGCTTCTCGCCGTGGGCCAGGGTGCCGGCGAGCGCCGTACCCCGGTGGTGCAGGCCGACGCGGTCGAGCGCCGCGTCGGCGGCGGCGGCCACCTCCCGGTCGGCCGCCGCCCGCCGCCACAGCTTCATCGAGCCACCCCGGTAGGCCTGTACGGCGAGCCGGACGTTCTCCCGGACGGTGAGCGAGCCGAAGACCGAGGACGCCTGGAAGGTACGTCCCAGCCCGAGGCGGGCCCGCCGGTGCGGGGGGAGGGCGGTGATGTCCTCCCCATCCAGCAGGATCCGGCCCTCGGTCGGCCGTTGCAGGCCGGTGATCAGGTTGAACAGGGAGGTCTTGCCGGCGCCGTTCGGCCCGATCACGCCCAGGAACTCCCCGGGCGCCAGGTCGAGGTAGACGCTGTTGACGATGGCGACCTCTCCGATCCGCCAGGTCAGACCGCGGGTGGCGAGCACGGTTCAGCCCTTCATCTGGGTGACCGGCGGCGCGGTCTCGTCACCGGTCAGGCTCTTCTGGGCGGCGGCGGTGAACGCGGTGCCGCTGCCAGAGAGCTTGGCCTGGTACATCGGCTGGAGCAGGGCGTGGTCCTCGGCGCGGATGGTCATCGGCCCCTTCACCCCGTCGAACGTCCAGCCTTCGAGAGCCTTGACCATCTTGTCGACGTCGTCGCCACCCTCGGACACGGCGCGGACGACCATCTGCGCGGCGGCGAAGCCGTCCGGGTGGAACAGGTCGATGGTCCCGCCGGGGATCTTCGCCTTCGCGGCCTTCGCGGCCTCGGTGTCGCTGGCCCCGTCGAAGTAGTGCGACAGGAAGGAGATCTTGCTGCCGGCGGCGCCGAAGGTCGGCCAGGAGGCGCGGATGTCCAGACCGGTGACGACGGTGGTGGAGCTCAGCACTCCCTGCTGGTCCAGGGTCTGCCACATCGCCGGGGCGGTGGTGCCGGCCCAGGCGACGAAGAGCAGGTCCGGCTTGGCGGCCTTGATCTGGCTGGCGAACGGGGTGAACTCGGTGGCGCTGGCGGGGGCGCGCACGCTGCTGACGCTGGCCCCGGCACCGCCGATGACGGCCTTCACGGCGGCCTCGTTGGCGTCGCCGAACGCGCCGTCCTGCGCGAAGACGACGACCTTCTTGCCGGCCGGGTCGCCGATGAACGACTTCGCGGTCACCACGTCCTGGTACGACTGCCGGCCCGAGCGGAACGTGTACTTGTTGGCGCCGGTGATCGCATCGGTGGCTGCCGGCCCGGAGATGAAGAGCACCTTGTTCTGCGCGGCGATCGGAGCGACCTGGAGCGCCACACCGGACGCCGTCGAGCCGGCAATGATCTTCGTACCCTTGCCGATCAGGTCCTTGGCCGCGGAGACCGCCTTGGCCGGGTCGCCCGCGTCGTCCACCTCGGTCAGCTCGATCTTCCGGTCACCGACCTTGCCGGTGCCCTTGGTGGCGTGGTCGAGGCCCGCCTTGAACCCCTCGATGTACTGCTTGCCGTAACTGGCCAGCGCACCCGACTGGGAGTACACCAGGCCGACCTTGACCGGGGCGGCGGAGCCACCGCCGCCGGAGGCGGTGTCCTGCGGGCTGCCGCAGGCCGTGGCGGCGAGCGCCGCGGCCATCATCGTGGCGGCGGAGAGGAACGCCCGCCGCGTGTGCCGGACCGTCATCGCGACTCCAGGTGAGGACAGGAAGCATGTGTCGGCTCACGCTAGAAGTGACGTCACCCACGGGCTATGTGGTGTCGGCACACAAGTGATATCGACAGGGTGGCCGACCGTAACAATCACCGGGTACGTCCGTCCACGTCCCCGGTCCGCCGTGGCCGTCGCCGCCACCACCGGACCCGCCCGTGTGTCGCGCCCCGCCATCGCCCCGCCATCCGTCGGCGCTTCCCTCACTCGCCAGGCGGGCGGCGTGGTACGTCGCAGGGGCCGTCGTGGTCGACCGGGCGGGGGCAGCGCCGGCCGCCGTCGAGCAACCGGTCGCCAGATCACCGACCAGTACGGCGTCAGCATGAACACCGCCTACCGGGCGATGTCCCTGCTGCACGACCGTGAACTGATCACCGGCCAGCCGGGGCGTGGCACCTACGTCGCTGAGCGACCGCCGCAATAGGGCGCCGCTGGACGCTGTGGAGCTGATGACGTGAACGACTCAGCCCGGCGAACGAGGGCTGAATCGTTTACGTCATCAGCTCCACAGGGCGCGAACCGACCCCTTGCCCGCCGACCACCCGCAGCCGCAGGGTCGAGACGGTCGACTTCCAGGACAACGGAACGGGGTGCCCGGCTCGACCGGACACCCCGTCTCGCGTACTCGATGTGGATGGACCGCCCGCGGCCGGTCAGCGCGCGGCGAGGCCGGCGCGGGCGGCCACCGCGGTGTCGGGCTGGTCGGCGAAGACGCCGTCCAGGCCGAGGCGGTAGAAGAGTTCGTACTCGGCGGTGATGTCGCCGCGGGCGTTCGGGTCGGCGCCGATCCGGAGGTCGGCCGGGAGGAACTGGTTCTCGGCCCGGAACGTCCAGGCGTGCACGACCAGGCGCTCGCGGTGCGCGTCCCGGACCACCGTGGTCGGCGCGCGCAGCTTGCCGGTGGCGTCGCGGGGCACGATAGGGTTCTTGTTCAGACCGACGCCGTCGGCGTAGTCGGCGATCCACGCCAGCCCGGCCGGGGTGGCCAGGTCGGCGTAGGTGCGGGCGTCACCGGCGGCGGTGAAGTCGTACGGGCGGCCGGTCGCGTCGAGGAGCTGCACCAGCGGCACGTCGATCAGCGCGTCCAGCTTGCGCAGGTTGGCGGTCTCGAAGGACTGGACGAAGACCGGGTCGTGCCGATGGGTCAGCCGGTTCTTGCGCAGGACCGCGACCAGCGGCTCCTCCAGCGGCAGCCCGATGGCGGCGAAGTAGCTGGGGTGCTTGGTCTCCGGGTAGACACCGACGGTGCGGCCCCGCTGGCGGCTCTCGGTGCGGGCCAGGTCGATGACCTCCTGGAACGTCGGCACCTCGAACCGGCCGTCGAAGGCGGTGTTCGCCACGCGCACCTGCGGCAGCCGCTCCTTGGCACGCAGGGTCTTCAGCTCGGCCAGGGTGAAGTCCTCGGTGAACCAGCCGGTGACCCTGACCCCGTCGACGGTCTTGGTGGCCCTGCGCTCGGCGAACTCCGGCCGGGCCGACACGTCGGTCGTGCCCGAGATCTCGTTCTCGTGCCGGGCGACCAGCACGCCGTCGGCGGTCGAGACCAGGTCCGGCTCGATGTAGTCGGCGCCCATCCGGATCGCCAGCCGGTAGGCCTCCAGGGTGTGCTCGGGCCGGTAGCCGCTCGCGCCGCGGTGTCCGATCACGATGGGCCGGTGGCCGGCCCGGTCCCGGCCGGCCTGGTCCGCGCGGTCGGCCGCGTCCTCGCGGGCCGACGCCGAGCCGGGCACGGCAACGGCCGCCGCGAGCAGGGCGCCGGCCAGGCCGAGGGCGGAAAGGGTACGTCGCAACGCCGTCTCCTGTCGTCGATTGGTCGGCCCAGCAGACCGGTCCGGGCTGACCGCCAGTTGGTCGGCGGCTGGCCGCCCGGCGAACCCTGCGGGATACGCGATTCACCGACCCGAAAATGCCGGGAAACGGAAGATTGTCTGGTGCGCCGGTTCCTCAGCAGTCCCGTCCGGCTGGTGCCGCTCGGATTCCTGGTGGCGATCGCGATCGGCACCGGCCTGCTGATGCTGCCCTGGGCGACCAGCGAGCAGCGCTACACCCCGCTGGTCACCGCGCTGTTCACCGCCACCTCCGCGGTGTCGGTCACCGGCCTGGCCGTCACCGACACCCCGAACTACTGGAACGAGTTCGGGCTGGTGATGATCACCGTGCTCACCCAGCTCGGCGGCCTCGGCATCCTCACCGGCGCGGCCCTGGTGAGCCTCGCGGTGTCTAGGCAGCTCGGCCTGCGCAACCGGCTGCTGGTCCAGGCCGAGACGGCCGAGTACGGCGTCGGCGACGTCAGGTGGATGCTGGTCCGCATCGCCACCACGGTGGTCGTCACCGAGGCGCTGATGGCGGTGGTCATCAGCGGGCGGCTCTGGCTCACGTACGACTACCGTCCCGGCCGGGCGCTCTGGTCCGGCGTGTTCCACTCCATCCAGGCCTTCAACAACGGCGGTTTCACGCTCTACTCCGACGGCCTGCTCGCCTTCTCCCGGGATCCCTGGGTGTCGTTGCCACTGACGGTCGGCGCGATCATCGGCGGGCTCGGCTTCCCCGCCCTGTTCGAGGCGGCTCGGCACTGGCGCCGCCCGGCCCGCTGGGCGGTCGCCACCAAGCTGACCATCTGGGGCAGCGTGGTGCTGACGGTGGGGGGCTTCGCCGCGCTGCTGCTCGCCGAGTGGGGCAACCCGCGCACCATCGGCACCTACGACGCGCCCGGCAAGCTGCTCGCCACGTTCACGCAGATCGCCTTCACCCGCACCGGTGGCTTCGACGTGATGAACGTCGAGTGGTTGAGCGAGGAGAGCTATCCCCTGCTCATCGCGATGATGTTCATCGGCGGCGGCAGCGCCAGCACCGCCGGCGGCATCAAGGTCTCCACGTTCTTCCTGCTCGCCTTCGTGATGTGGGCGGAGGTGCGCGGCGAGCCGGACGTCACGATGGGCCGGCGGCGGATCGCCGGGTCGAGCCAGCGGCAGGCGCTCACCGTGGCGCTGCTCAGCGTCGCGCTGGTGGTCGCCGGCACCGTCGGACTGGTCCTGATCACCGAAGGGGTCCGGTTCAACGAGTCGCTGTTCGAGGTGACCTCGGCCTTCAGCACCACCGGCATGTCGGTGGGGCTCACCCCGCGGCTGCCCGAACCGGGGCAGTACCTGCTGATCGCCCTGATGTACATCGGCCGGGTCGGGCCGCTCGCCATCGGCTCGGCGATCGCGTTGAACACCCGGCGCCGGTTGTACCGCTACCCGAAGGAGCAACCCATTGTCGGCTAGAAGTGTGCAGGTCGGCGACATCGCGGTCGTCGGGCTGGGTCGGCTCGGTTCCCACCTGGCCGAGGCGCTGACCCGGCTCGACCACGAGGTGCTCGCCATCGACCGGAACCTGGACCGGGTGCAGCGCTGGGCGCCGCGCCTGCCCCGGGTGGTGCAGGCGGACTCGACCGAGGAGGACGCGCTGCGGCAGTTGGGCGTGGGCGACTTCCAGCGGGCGGTGGTCGCGATCGGCGCGTCGGTGGAGGCGAGCGTGCTCACCGTCCTGGCGCTGGCCGAGGTCGGCGTGCCGCAGATCTGGGCCCGGGCCAACTCGAACCGGCACGCGAAGATCCTGTCCTCGGTCGGCGCCCACCACGTGATCTTCCCCGAGGTGGAGACCGGGGACCGGGTGGCGCACCTGATCGTCAGCCGGATGCTCGACTTCATCGAGTTCGGCGACGACTTCGCCATCGCCAAGGTGCCGGTGCCGCCGTCCCTGGTCGGCCGATCGCTGCGCGAACTGGCCCCGCCCGAGCGCTACGGCGTGATGGTGGTCGGCGCGAAGCTGCCCGGGGAACCGTTCCGCTACGCCACCGCAGACACCGTGCTCGTCGCGCGCAGCGTGCTGATCGTGGAGGGCACGATCGACCAGGTGCAGCGCTTCGCCACCCTGGGCTGACCGGTCACTTCTTGCCCTTGCCCTTGCCTCCCTTCGCCGCCCCTACTTCCCGCCTTTTCCCTTGCCGTCACCCGACCCCTTGCCCTTGCCGGAGCTGCCGGACTTCGCCTTCGAGGTGCCCGATCCGCCGCTGCCCGAGGAGGTCGCGGTGCTCTTAGCCGGCGCCTTCCTCGGCGGGGCCTTCACGGTCGGGGGCTTCGTTGTCGGGGCGGCGCCCGGCGCCATCCCGGCCACCCCGGAGACCCGTACGCCGCAGGCGTTCTCGCCGATCTTGAATTCGAGCGGCAGCGGGTTGCCACCGGTGTACCGGCCGGACAGCGCGATCTTCTCGGACGCCCCCGGCGCCAGCGACTCCCGGCCGGCGGCCGGGGTGACCCGGACCGTCCGGCCATCCTGTAGCACCGTCGGGCCGGCGGTGACCGTCTGCTGGCCGGGGAAGGCGAAGCTCATCGTCCAGTCGCGCAGCTCGCGGGTACCTCTGTTGGTGAGGGTCAGCTGGGCGGCGAAGTCCTTGCCGGAGTCGCTGCGCAACGCGTACTCGACCTCGCAGGGGGCCGACTGCTCCAGGCCCATCCGCGCCTCGGTGGGCTGGTCGACGCCGCCGCTGGCCGGCGTCTTCGAGGTCACCCCCCACATCGCGGCGGTGACCGCGACCAGGCCGGCGGCGGCCACCCCGGCCTCCACCCGGCGCCGCCGGGTCGTCGCCCGGCGGCTGCGGGTACGGCCGGAGAACGGCAGCGCGTCGGTGTCGGTCGACCAGGGCAGGATCGTGGTACCGGCGTTGGCCAGCAGCGCCGGGTCGAGCGTGCCGGGCGCCGGGGAGACCGGCACGGCCGGGATCATCCCGGCCGCCTCGGCCAGGGTACGGGCCAGCTCGGCGGTGGTCGGCCGGTCCTCGGGGCGCTTGGCCAGGCAGCGGTGCGTCAGCTCGGCCACCTCGTCGGGCAGCCCCGGCACCTCCGACATCGGCTCCGGGTCGTTGTACATGTGCGCCCGCAGCATCTCGGTGGTGGTGCTGGCCTGCCAGGGCAGCCGGCCGGTCAGCATCCGGTAGAGCAGCAGCCCGACCGCGTACACGTCGGTGGCCGGGGAGACCTGGCCGTTGTCCAGCCGCTCCGGGGCCAGGTAGGCGGGGGTGCCGAGCAGCGTCCCGTCCGGACCCTTCTCGCTCTCGCCGACCAGCGCCGAGATGCCGAAGTCGACGACCTTCACCCCGGTGGAGGTCAGCATGACATTGCCGGGGGTGACGTCGCGGTGGACCACGCCCCGGGCGTGCGCGGTGGCCAGCGCGGAGGTGACCTCGGCGGCGATGGTGACCGCCTCGCGCCAGGCCAGCTTGCCGTCCCGGCCGAGCCGGGCGGTCAGCGGCGCGCCGTCGACCAGCTCCATCACGACGTACGGCACGGTCAGGCCGACCTGCTCGGACTCGCCGTAGTCGTACACGTTGGTGATGTTGGGGTGGCAGAGCCGGGCGGCGGCCTGCGCCTCGATCCGGATCCGGTGCCGGAACGCCTTGTCGGCGGCGAGCCGCGACGCAAGCACCTTCACCGCGACCTGTCGGCCGAGCACCTCGTCGTAGCCCCGCCACACCACGGACATGCCACCCGCGCCGAGCTGCTCGACCAACCGGTACCGCTCACCCAGCAGCTGCGCGCCGTTCCGGATTCCTCCACCCATGGTCGGACGTGTTGCCCGAGACCGACCCGACTACACCTGCCTGGTCGTAATCGGTCACCGAAATCACCCGATCAGGCTGTCGCGAGCAGTTGGTCCACCGGGGCGTAGTCGTCGGTGAGGACCAGCGCGTCGCCGACGAAGGCGGTCAGGTCCGCGCCGGTGAGCAGGTCCGGCACCGCGTCGAGCCGGCCCAGCCGCGGGGTGAGGGCGTCCACCGGCAGCGGGGCGTCCGAGGCGACGATGAGGAAGTTGGAACCCTGCTGGCCGGCGATCGCCGCGGCGGGAGCGACCAGCGCGACGTGGCGGAACTCGGCGGCCACCGTGGCCAGTTCGCTGCGGATGAAGCGGCCCGGCGGGTAGTCGATGACGTTCTGCACGTACATTCCCCCGGGCCGCAGCACCCGGCGGATCTCCGCGGCCATCTCGCGGGTGGCCAGGTGCCAGGGCACCACCAGGTGACCGAAGGCGTCCCCGACGACGAAGTCGCGGCTGTCGGTGGGCTCGCCGGCGACCAGCATCCGGGCGTCGCCCACCACCGCGCGCAACCCCGGCCCCGGCCGTACGCCCAGCAGCCGCTGGTCCAGCTCGACCAGCTCGCCGTCGATCTCGAAGACCACGTTGTCGGTGCCGGGACGGGTCGCGCTCAGGTAGCGCGGCACGGTGAAGCCCCCACCGCCGACGTGCAGCGCGTCCAGCCGCCGCCCCGGCGGCGCGGCCACGTCCGCCGCCGCGCCGATCCACTTCGTGTACGCGTACTCGAGGTGGGACGGGTCGGCCAGATCCACGTACGAGTGTTCGGCCGAGTTGAGGTAGAGCACCCGCCCGCTGGCCCGGGACGGGTCGTCGGCCACCCGCGCGCAGTGGTACGCGGTCTCCACGTCGCACGGGTTCGGGGCGACCGCGCTGAGCCCCGCCCCGAGCAGCCCGAGCACCGCCAGCGTCGCCTTCGTCCGGGTCGCGCCGGGCAGCCCGGCACCCGCCTGCCGGCGCAGGTAGAGTCCGAGGGCGAGACCGGTGACCCCGAGCAGCACCGCCAGCGCGATCAGGATGGCCGTGCTGGGCAGCGCCGCCACCAGCACGAAGCCGGTGGCCAGGGTGGCGGTGATGCCGCCCAGCGTGCCGATGCCGGAGAGCCGCCCGACCACCTGCCCGGTGCGGCGCAGGTCGGCCAGTTGCAGCTTCACCACCAGCGGGGTGACCGCCGCGAGCAGGGCCGCCGGGACGAAGACGGCGAGCGCGGTGAGCAGCAGGATGGCGCTGGCCGCGCCGCCGCGCAGCACCTCACCGGCGTAGCGGACCACCGGCAGGGTGACCGCCGTGGCGATGCCCGCCAGCACCAGCGCCGGGGCCAGCAGGCCCCGCGGGTCCCGCCGGTCGGCCAGCCAGCCGCCCGTCCACGCCCCGTACGCGATGGCGGCCAGCGCGATGCCGATCACCGAACTGGTGACCTGGAGGGTCACCCCCACGTACGGGCCGACCAGGCGGAGCGAGACCGTCTCCAGCACCAGCACGGCGCCGCTGGAGAGGAAGACCAGGAACGCGGCGAGCCCGTTGGGCAGCGCGCGGGCGGTGGCGGGCCCGGCGGCAGCCGGGTTGACCACGACGTCGGACGATGAGCTGCTCACCGTCGCGATGGTACGCAGCGTTCCTGGCGCTCCGGGTCAGTACATCGAAAGATGAACATGGTTTGTGTGGTCGGCGGCCGGGCTGCCGGAACCGCTGTACGCCCGCCAGCCGGTGTTCGGCATCCAGATCTGCCGGTACCAGATCACGTAGAGCACGCCGAGCCGGCTGGCGTTGTTCTTGTAGTAGTTCGCCAGGCTGTCGCCGTACGCCTTGTCCCCACCGGTGGCCGTGCGGTCCTCGAACCCGCCGGTGGCAGCGGAGAAGTCGCAGGCCCGTCCCTTGGGGTGTTCACCGTCGCCGCCGCTGCGGAAGCAGGAGACGTGCCGCTTGTAGCCGGCGGCCTGGGCCTGCCGGAGGGCGTGCAGGGTGCGCGGGGTGATGCAGCCGTCGGTGGTCGGGTCGTTGACCGAGCAGGACTCCGACGGCCAGGACCCGTCCGAGTTGCGGGGCGCCGGGCTGGCCGAACGCGAGCCGCCGCTGAAGCCGGAACTCGCACCGGAGCTGACCGTGGCGAGCGCCCGCTCGGCGTCGCGCTTCCGCTTGGCCAGCGCGGCGAGCTGCTTCTGCTGTTCGCGTACCTCGGTGTCGATGGCCGCCTTGGCCTGCGCGGCGGCCTGCTTGGCCTCGGCGAGCTCGCGCAGCCGCTTGGCGTCCCGCTGGCCCATCACGTCCAGCTCGGCGGCGCGCTCCAGCAGCCCCTGCGGGCTGGCGCTGTTGAGCAGCGCCGTGGCGGTGGTGAGCCGGCCCAGCCGGTACGACTGCGCGGCGACCTCGCCGACCTGGGCGTTCAGCCCGACCAGCCGCCCCTCGACCGCCTTCAGCTCGCCGGTCAGGGCGGCCTGGCGGCGCTTGGAATTGTCCAGCTTGGTCTTGGCCTCGATGTGGCCCTTGGCGGCGGCCTCCAGCGCCTCGCGGAGCTTCTTGGTGCCGCCCTCGTTCGGCTCCGCGGCGGCCGGCACGGCGCCGGCGCCGAGCAGGAGCGCCACGGCGGCGAGCAGCACGATCAGCGGCCGGCGGGCGCGCGGCCAGGTGAGGCTGGTCCTCGGCACGACAGTGTCCTTCCCTCGGCCGCCGGGGGGACGGCGGCACGGCGGCGGCCCTGCGGGCCACCAGGGGGTGACCTGCGGGCGACGACCGCCGGACACGATACCGGACCCAGGCCGGTTGACCAGGCCCGCGACCACCTGCGGCATCGATCGTCGACACAGCGTCCCGACGCGATCGCAGAGCGCCGCGACAGCCGCCGTCCCGTCGGTGCCGGGGTCAGCCGCCGAGCAGGGCGGCGCGGACCTCGTGCCAGGTCCGCTCGTCGGCGGCGACCAGCAGCCCCTTGTCGTCGTCGGCCGGGTGGTACTCGGCGCCGTCGAACCGGCGGGCCACGCCGCCGGCCTGGCGCACCAGGAGCACGCCCGGGGCGTGGTCCCAGGGCAGGGTCCGCCAGAAGAGCACGAACTGCTGGGCGCCGGTGAGCAGGTCCAGGTACTCGCGGCCGGCGCAGTGCTGCCCGTGCAGCAGCTCGCCGATCCGCTCCCCGCCCGCCTCGGCGGTCCGTCGGGTCTCTGGCGGGAGGAACCGGGTCATCGCGGTGCCGCGCAGCGCACCGAGCGGCGGTACGCCCTCGGCGGTGCGCACCGGCCGGCCGTTGAGCAGAGTGCCTTCCCCGGCGACGGTCACCGCCAGCGTCTCCGCCAGCGGGTCGAGTACCCAGGCGGCCGCCGGCTCGCCGTCGGTGAGCAGCGCGACCATCAGCGCGAAGGGGCGTCGGCCGGCGGCGAAGTTGCCGGTGCCGTCGACCGGGTCGACCAGCCAGACGTCGCCGTCGCCGCGCAGGTGGCCCAGCAGGGACGGGTCGTCGGCGACCGCCTCCTCACCCACCACCACCGAGCCGGGACGCAGCCGGCGCAGCGCGGCGGAGATCTTCTCCTCCGCCCGCCGGTCGGCGACCGTGACCAGGTCCCCGGGGGCCTTCTCGGTGACGTCGCTGTCGTCCAACCGGCGGAACAGGGGCAGCACGACCTCCGCCGCGGTCTCCCGCAGCAGGTCGCCGACGTCGTCCCGCAGCCGGTCAGCCACGCGGAGGGAGCTTGACCACGCTGACGAAGAACTCGTCGATCTGCCGGACCACCGAGATGAAGCGCTCGAAGTCGACCGGCTTGGTCACGTAGGCGTTGGCGTGCAGCTGGTAGCTGCGCAGGATGTCCTCGTCGGCCTGGGAGGTGGTGAGCACCACGACCGGGATGCGACGGAGCTGCTCGTCCTCCTTGATCTCCTCCAGGACCTCACGGCCGTCCCGGCGGGGCAGGTTCAGGTCGAGCAGGATCAGGTCCGGCGTCACCGCGTCGGCGTACTGACCCTCGCGGCGCAGGTAGGCCAGCGCCTCGGCGCCGTCGGAGACCACGGTGAGCCGGTTGCGCAGCTTGTGCTCGTCGAACGCCTCCTGGGTCATCAGCACGTCACCCGGGTCGTCCTCCACCAGCAGGACCTCGATCGGGCTCTTGCCGTCCGCCGGCGCGGTCATCTCACCGTCTCCCTCATGTCACCCGTTGTACCGTGCAGCGGCGTCGTCTCGGGCGCATCCGCGCCCGCCGGGCCGTCCGGCTGCCGACCCACCGCCGGCGCGGTGCCTTCCGGCGCACCGTCGGCGTCGGCCACCGAACCGGGAGCGTCCCCGGCCGGCTCCGCGTCCGTGACCGCGTCGGCGTCCGCCGCTACCGCGGCCCGGGCCGCCTCGACGTCCTCGGGGAGCGCCGGCAGCGTGAAGCGGATCGCGGTGCCCTCCTCGGTGTCGGTGTCCACCCAGACCCGGCCACCGTGGTACTCGACGATCTTCTTGACGATCGCCAGGCCGATGCCGGTGCCCGGGTACGCGTCCTTGGCGTGCAGCCGCTGGAAGATCACGAAGATCTTGTCGGCGAACTCCGGCTCGATCCCGATGCCGTTGTCCTGGCAGGTGATCTCCCACTCGTCGTCGACGAGCCGGGCGGAGACGTGCACCTTCGGCGTGACGTCCGGGCGGCGGAACTTGATCGAGTTGCTGACCAGATTGGCCAGCAGGTTGGTCAGCAGCGGTTCCTCGCCACGGATGACCGGCATCTCGTCCCAGGTCAGCTCGGCGTCGGCGTACTGGCGGGCGGCCTCGGTCTGCCCGGCCACGTCGCCCATCACCTTGTTGAGGTCGACCTCGGTGAAGCCGGTGGTGAGCCGGCCGATCCGGGAGAAGGCCAGCAGGTCGTTGATCAGGCGCTGCATCCGCTGCGCGCCGTCGACGGCGAAGGCGATGTACTGGTCGGCCCGCTCATCGAGCTGGCCGGCGTAGCGGCGCTGGAGCAGCTGGCAGAAGCTCGCCACCTTGCGCAGCGGCTCCTGGAGGTCGTGCGAGGCCACGTACGCGAACTGCTCCAGGTCGCGGTTGGAGCGGGTGAGTTCCTCGGCCTGCTTCTGGAGCTGGCTGTTGACCCACTCGATGCTCTCGCGCGCCTCACGTACCTCGGCGAGTTCCCGGGCGATCTTCTGCCGCATCGCGTCCACGTCCTCGGCGAGCCGCTGGAACTCCGGCGGCCCGGAACCGGCGATGCGGTGCTGGTAGTCGCCCTCGGCGACCTCCCGAATCTGCTGCGCCAGCCCGGTCAGCGGCTTGATCACCATCCGGTCGAGGGAGAGCAGCAGCACCGAGCCGGCCACCGCCACCACCACCGCCGCGATGATCAGCAGGACCACCAGGATGTTGCTGGTCTCGTAGACCTTGGCGGCGGTGCGTTGCCGCTCGCTGAGGATCTCGGCCTGGAGCGTACCGACCGAGGCGCGGACCTGCTCGAACTGCTGCCGCGCCTGGTCGGTGATGAGCGCCTGGCCGGCGGCCGTGCCGTCCCGCTCGGTCGTGGTGATCACCGGCTGGGCGACGGTACTGCGCCAGTCGGCCGCCTGCTGCTCCACGACCGACAGCGCCTGCTCGACGTCGGGATAGTCACCGATCAGCGCCTTCATCCTGCTGACGGTGTCCCGCTCCTGCTGCAGGCCGCTCTCGTACGGGGCCAGGTCGGCGCGGTCGGCGCTGACCGCGTACCCCCGGACGGCGGTCTCCTGGTCGAGCAGGGCGTTGAGCAGTTCCTGGCCCTGCACCCGCAGCGGGCCGGTCTTCACCAGCACCGCGTCCATGTTCTGCCGGGTCTTGGCCGCCAGCGCGGCCTCGGCCGCGGCGAGCCCGATCAGCAGCGTCACGACCACCGTGAGCAGCACGCTCACGCGCCGGCGCAGGGTCCACCCCTGGCGGTACGAGTTCACCGGCCACCACCCCGGGTGACCAGCAGCATGGCGACGTCGTCGGCGAGCGGACCGCCGTTGATCTGCTCGGCCCGGCCGACCAGCCAGGCCGGCAGCTCGGCCAGCGGCACCGCCTGGTTGGCCGGCTCCTCCAGCAGGCCGACCAGCCCCGGCACGTCCAACCGGTCGTCGCCGTCGTCCACCCGTCCCTCGATCAGGCCGTCGGTGTACATCAACAGGGACCAGTCATCGGTGTCGAACTCCAGGTCGAACGCTACGGGTCGGCGGGGTCGTACGCCGAGGAGCAGGCCGCCGCGGGCCGGGACCGGTGCGACCTTGCCCCCGGAGAGCAGCAGCGGCGGCGGGTGCCCGGCCAGCCGGACCGTGGCCCGGTTGCCGTGCAGGTCCAGCCGCACGGTGGCGACGGTGGCGAAGATCTCCTGGAGCCGGCGCTCGCTCATCAGCACCTGTTCCAGGGCGGGCAGCACGTCGTCGTCGGCGACCCCGGCGAGGATCAGCGCCCGCCAGGCGACCCGCAGCTCGACGCCGAGCGCGGCCTCGTCCACGCCGTGCCCGCAGACGTCGCCGACGATCAGGTCGACCCGGTCGGGCCGGGTCTGCACCACGTCGAAGAAGTCCCCGCCGATCAGGGCCGCGTGCCGGCCCGGGCGGTAGAAGGTGTGCACCGCCACCTCGTCGGTGCTCATCAGCGGCTGGGGCAGCAGACCGCGCTCCAGGCGGGCGGACTCGGCCTGGCGCAGCTCCACCTCGCGCAGCCGCCGGGCGTTCTCGTCGGCCCGCTTGCGCTCCACCGCGTAGCGCAGCGCTCGGGTCAGCAGCACCCCGTCGACCTGGCCCTTGACCAGGTAGTCCTGGGCGCCCTCGGCGACCGCGACGATGCCCAGGTGCTCGTCGGAGCGGCCGGTCAGCACGCAGACCGCCGCGCCGCTGGCCATCTCCAGCACCTTGCGCAGCCCGTCCAGGCCCTGCGCGTCGGGCAGCCCGAGGTCGAGCAGCACGCAGTCCACGCCGGCCACCCGCTGCCGGGCCTCGCTGAGGCTGGTGGCGACCAGCAGGTCGATCATCGAGTTGGTCTCGGCGAGCAGCTCGCCGACCAGGAAGGCGTCACCCTCGTCGTCCTCGACCAGCAGGACCCGCAGCCGCTCGCCGGGCGGCAGGTTCGGGTTCGGCCCGAGGCCCCCCTGCGGGTACGGCGCCACGGAGGGACCGGCCATGCCGGGCCCCCGGTGCGGCCGGGTCACCGCCGCGAGACGCGGGAGTTCGCTGGTGATGTCGAGCTCCTTCCGAGTGCCCCGCTGATCCTGTATTAGACAACGGTCGCACACAACATGGCCGCGGCGGCACGGGCGTACCCGGGCAAGGCCGTCACACGGACAGCGGTCGGGCGGGACCGAGCGTTACGGATCGGCCCGGGGTGTCGCGGCTCACCCCGGCGCGGTGCAGGATGATGCCCACCCTTCTGCCCCACCCCCGAGGAGTCCGCCGTGGGCGCACCCGTAGTTCCCGCCGCCGAGGAGTCCGCCGGGGGCACCCGCGTGGTTCGCGCCGCGGACCGGGCGCTCGCCCGGCCACGCCGCCGGGCGCTCGCCGCCGTCGCCGCGCTGGTCGCGCTGCTCGCGGTCGGCGCCACCGTCCTGCTCGACCTGCGCACCCCGGCGCCGCGTCCGGCGGACGCGCCGGCCGGCGAGTTCAGCGCCGCCCGGGCGTACCGGACGGTGCAGACCGTCGCGGCCCGTCCGCACGTCGCCGGCAGCCCGGCCAACGATCAGGTACGCGAGCACCTGGTGGGCGCGCTGCGCGGGCTGGGGCTGGAGACCGAGGTGCAGGACACGGTCGCCCGGGAGGCCGGCCAGCTTCAGCGGGGCAACGGCAACTACTCGATGGGCCGGGTCCGCAACGTGGTCGCCCGTCTTCCGGGTACGGACCCGACCGGCCGGGTCTTCCTGGTCGCGCACTACGACTCGGTGCAGTCCGGGCCGGGCGGCAACGACGACGGCGCCGGCACCTCCACCATCCTGGAGGTGGCCCGCGCGCTGACCACCGGCCCCCGCCCCCGTAACGACATCGTCTTCGTGCTCACCGACGCCGAGGAGGCGTGCCTCTGCGGCGCGTCCGCCTTCGTCTCCAGTCACCCGCTGGCGAAGGACGGCGGGGTGGTGCTCAACCTGGAGGCGCGCGGCTCCACCGGGCCGGTGATCATGTTCGAGACGTCGCGGAACAACGCGGACCTGGTGGAGCTCTTCGGCCGGGCGGCGCCGCACCCGGTGGGCACCTCCTTCGCGGTGGAGATCTACCGGCTGCTGCCGAACGACACCGACTTCACCCCGTTCCGCGACCAGTACGACCTCGACGACCGTCCGCGCTTCATCGGGTTGAACTCGGCCTACATCGACGGCGGCGCGATCTACCACACGCCTCTGGACACCCCGGAGGTGATGGATCGGGCCAGCCTCCAGCAGCACGGCGACAACGCGCTCGGCCTGGCCCGGGCGTTGGGCCGGTCCGACCTGCCGACGCTCTGGTCCGCGGACGACGCCACCTACTTCCCGGTGCCGGGTGGGCTGGTCCGCTATCCGGGCTGGCTGACCTGGCCGCTGACGCTGGCGGCGGTGATCGGCGTCCTCGTGCTGGGCTGGTTCGCCCGGTCGCGCGGCCGGACCACCGGTGGTCGGCTGTTCGCCGGCTTCGGCCTGGCTCTGGTGCCGATCGTCCTCGCCCCGCTCACCGCCCAGCTGTTCTGGGCGGGAGTCACCGCCGTCCGCCCCGGGCACGCCGAGCTGCTCGACCCGTACCGGCCGACCTGGTATCGGCTGGCCGTGGTGGCGCTCGCCGCGGCGGTGCTTCTCGGCTGGTACGCGCTGCTGCGGCGCTGGGCCGGGCCGATCGCACTGGCGATCGGCGGGCTGGCCTGGCTGGCCCTGCTCGCCGTGCCCCTCTCCCTCTTCGCACCGGGCGGGTCGTACCTGGTCGTCCTGCCCGCCCTGGCCGGCGTCGTCGCCGGCTTCGTCGCGCTGAACACCCGGGTCGACGGGCCGTGGCCGGTGGTCGCGGTGACGGCGGCCGGCGCGGTGGCCGTGGTCATCCTGCTGCCGACCGTGGTGCTGCTCTTCCCCGCGCTGGGCATGGCGATGGGCGGGGTCGCCGCCCTCTTCGCGGTGCTGCTCGGCCTGGCCGCGCTCCCGGTGGTCGACCTGCTGCACCCGCAGGCCGGTGGGGAGCGGGGGTTGCGCGCGCTCCGCGCCCGGAGGCTGGGCGCGCTGCCGGTCGGCGCCGCCGCGCTGGCGGCGGCGGCCTTCGCCGGGGTGGGGCTGTCCGTCGACCGCTTCGACGCCGCGCATCCCGCGCCGACCCATCTGATGTACGCCATGGACGCCGACACCCGGCAGGCGCGCTGGCTCAGTCACGAGGAGGACCCGCAGCCGTGGACCGCGCAGTACGTCGGCGGGGTGGAACGTGTCGGTGGCGAGTTCCCCGGCCTCGACGACGCGGAACTGCGCTCGGGGCCCGCGCAGCCGGCCGACCTGCCCGCTCCGAAGCTGGAGGTGCTGAGCGACACCGGCGACGGCGACGAGCGCGTCCTGCGACTGCGGGTGACCCCTCAGCGGCAGGTCCGCCTGCTCACGGTGCACGTGGACGGAGATACCGCGGAGGTGCTGAACGCCGAGGCGGAAGGTCGGATGAACGAACTCTCCGGGCCGCCGCCGAACCCGCCGTGGACCGCGGGGTTGACCTTCCACGCGCCGCCGTCGCAGGGGATCGAGGTCAGCCTGAAGCTGCTGCGCAAGGGTGAGCGGGTCCGGATCCGGGTCATGGACGTCAGCGACGGGCTGGACGGCCTCCCCGGCTTCCGCCCCCGGCCCGCCGGGGTCGGCGTGGCCGGCTCGCACAGTTCCGAGATGCTGGCGGTGGCTCGGACGTATCCGTTGTAGGCGGGCCGGTGGGGGCCGGTGTTCCAGGGATCACCTCACCGGCGAGCATGCGACGGGCCGCGCGGCGGCTCTCTGCGAGTGGGATGACCGGGTGGGGCGCTGATGGCCATGACGGCGGTGTCGTCGGTGAGCCCGGCGCCGAAGGTACCGAGCAGATCGGTGACGGCGGCGACGGCGTCGGCGGCGTTGGTGGGTGCCAGATCGGCGGCGAATCGGGCGAGGGCTGCGGTTCCGTAACGGCCGTCGGGGGTCTCGCTGCCGGCGGTACGGGCCTCGGTGAGCCCGTCGCTGTAGAGAAGCAACGTATCGCCGGGGTTCGCTACGACAGTGGTGTTGGTGTATCGGGAGTTCGGGAAGGCCCCCACGATTCGGCCCTTCGTGCATTGGTAGTTGGCGGAGCCGTCGGCCTGTAGCAGCAGTGGTTCGGGGTGTCCGCCGCTGGCGATGACCGCGGTGAACCCGCCGACGGCCGGCGTGGGTGTGAGGATGCCGAAGACGACGGTGCAGTAGCGCGCGTCCTCGCGGTATTCCTGCCAGAGGACGGTGTTGAGGCTGTGCAGCGCGGTGGCCGGGTCGGGGTCGTAGACGGTTGCGGCGCGCAGCGTGTAGCGGGCCAGGGCGGTGACGGCGGCCGCTTCGACGCCCTTGCCGCTGACATCGCCGAGAAAGAATCCCCAGCGGCCGTCGTCGAGGGGGAACAGGTCGTAGAAGTCGCCGCCGACCTCGTCGGTGGAGGCCATCCGGTAGTACGCGGCGCTTTCCAGTCCGGGCGGGGTTTGCAGCACGGCGGGGAGCAGACTTCGTTGCAGTTTGCTGACGAGTTGCCGTAGCCGTTCGTCCTCGCGTTCCGCGGCTCTGCGGGCGTCGAGGAGCTCTCGTTCGTAGCTGCGGCGTTCTCTGGCATCGAAAATGGCCGTGCGGATGAGTTGGGGTTGGCCTTCGCTGCCGCCCTTGACGACGGAGGTAACGAGGACCGGCATGCGGGAGCCGTCCTTGGTGCGAAGTTCCAGGGCGATACCGCGGATCTCGCCCTGCATGGCCAGCATGGGTGCGAAGTGGGTTTCGTGGTAGATGCGGCCCCCGCCGGTGAGGAGGTCGCTGAAGCGGCGCCGGCCGACGAGTTCCTCGCGGGTGTAGCCGAGCCATGCCAGCAGCGTGCTGTTGATCTTGGCAATGGTGCCGTCCAGGAGGGTGGACAGGTTCCCGCAGGGCGCATTCTCGTACAGGTCTTCGAGGTTGTCTTCAAGCAACGAAGGGAACCTCACCTCGCCCGGCCGGGCGCTCCCGTCATCGCCTGGACCTTGGCCGTAAGGATCACGCCCGGCAGAGGCGGTCACCGGTAAGCGGCCCGGACGAACGACGTGATCGCTGCAGCCGTGGCCTCGGGCGCGCTCAACTGGGGGCAATGCCCGGTCGCGTCCAAGGTGACCAGCCGACTTCCGGCGATCTGCGCGTGCACGAACGCGCCGACCTCAGGCGGCGCGATGGCGTCCTGGGCGCATTGCAGGATCAGGGTGGGAACACTCACTGCGGCGAGGTCGGCACGGTTGTCGGACAGGAACGTGGCGCGGGCGAACACCTGCGCCATTGCCGGGTCCGTCCGGCAGAAACTCGCCGTCAACTCGTCCCCCAACTCCGGCCGCTCCGGATTGCCCATGATCAGCGGGGCCATGCTCGACGACCAGCCGAGATAGTTGCTGTCGAGCGACTCGAGCAACTCGTCGATGTCATCGCGAGTGAAACCGCCTCGGTAGTCTCCGTCATCGATGTAGCACGGTGACGGGGTGACCAGGACAAGTGCGGAGAAGCGGTCCGGTTCGCGGTTTGCCGCGAGGACTCCGATGCTCGAACTGACCGAGTGCCCGACGAAGATCGGCCGCTGGAGGTCCAGGTCCTGGCAGATGCTCAGCACATCATCGGCGTAGCCGTCCAGGGAGGCGTACCGGCCGGCGTCCCAGGCCGCCGGATCAGCCCTGCCTGAACCGACGTGGTCGAAGAGCACCACCTGAGCCCATTGTCCGATTTCGGCAACAACGTGGCGCCACATGTGCTGGTCGCAGCCGAAGCCGTGCGCGAGCACGACGGTGGGACCGCCCTCGCGACCGGCCAACCTCACGTTGTTGCGGCTCCGCACACGCATTCACCTATCTTCCATCCCCGGCACCTCGGGACCAAGTGCCGCTCACCTGGGCAAACCTCGTCGCGCACGGCCTGCGAGCCCCGCAGGACGGCACACCCGAAGGCGAGCACCGGCGGAAGATGCCGGGGCGGTGTGGGGAGGTCGGCGAGCCGGGGCTCCTACTTCCAGCGGAAGTGCACGAAGAGCCGGCCGAAGTTCTTGGAGTCCTTCTCGACCCGGTGGTAGAGCTGCTTGACGTCCTTCTGGTCGAGGAACCGCAGCACCCGCTTCTTGAGCTGCCCGGAACCCTTGCCGGGGATGATCTCCACGAGGGTGGCCTTCTTCGCCACCGCCTCGTCCATGATCCCGCGCAGCGCCCGGTCGATGTCGTGGCCCTTGTTGAAGATGTCGTGCAGGTCCAGCTTCAGCTTCATGCCGCGCCCACCACCAGGTCAGCTCCCATCCCGCAATCGTAGGCAAGCCGGCGAGCCGGCTGCGGACGCGCGTCGGGGCGGCCCCGCAGGGCCGCCCCGAGGATCGGCGTCAGCGACCGAGTCCCACCCGGGTCTCCACCCGGCGCAGCGCGGTCGCGTAGTCGTCGTTGGTCGAGTGCATCGCCGCGGCGATCCGCAGGTGCCGCAGCGCGTCCGCGTGCCGGTTCATCCGCTCCAGCGTCCGGCCCAGCACGTGGTGCGCGTAGTGGTCGCTCGGGTCCCGTTCGACCAGCTCGCGCAGCTGCTCCTCGGCCCGGTTGAGCTGGGCCGACTGGAAGTAGGCGCGGGCCAGCAGCTGGCGTACCGAGGAGTTGCCGGGCTCGGCCTCCACGATCGGCTCCAGCAGCCGGGCCGCTCCGGTCGGGTCACCCGCTTCGAAGAACATGGTCGCCCGCCGGTACTCCGCCAGAAGATCCATCCCGACCCACCTCCTCCTGTCGAGCCGCTTCTGGTCCGACGCTGGCACAACACCGGCCGGACCGCGAGTGTTCCTGCGCGGGAATCGCGCTCAGGGGGCCGGGTCGTACCGGCCGGCGATCAGGTCCCAGGCCCGGACACCGCCCACGATTCCGGCCGTGTTCGGGACGACCACGACGTCCTCCCCCATCCGGGCCAGTTGCTCCGGCCGGATCAGCCGCGAGTTGCCCCCGCCCAGGTAGAGGCGGTCCCAGCGGAACACCGGGCGCAGCCCCTCCACCACCTGCCGGATCCGGCGGGACCAGAACGCGTCGCCGAGCCGGCGCCGCTCCGGCTCCCCCACGTACGTGTCGTAGGTGGTGCCCCAGCGCACCGGCGCGTGCGACAGCTCCAGGTGCGGGGCGAGCAGCCCGCCGTCGAAGAGCGCGCTGCCCAGCCCGGTGCCGAGGGTCAGCACCAGCTCGCAGCCGGTGCCGGCGACCACCCCGGCCCCGTGCACCTCGGCGTCGTTGAGCACCAGCGCCGGCACCCCGAAGGCGTCGGCGAGCGCGCTGCGGGCGTCGTACCCGGACCACTCGGCGACCAGGTCCGGGACGACGCGGCTGCGCGGCCCGGAGCGGGTCACGTAGTGCGGGGTGGCGACGACCACCCCGTGCCGGATCATGCCGGGCATTCCGACGGTCACCCGGTCCGCCGTGGGCAGCCGGGCGCCGAGTTCCATCAGCGTCTTGACGAAGAGCGCCGGCGGCAGGGGGTACGGGGTGGGCACCCGCAACGGCCTCGCGCGCATCGTGCCGGCGGCATCCAGCACGCTGGCCTTGATCCCGCCACCGCCGCAGTCGATCGCCAAAGTGGTCACCACGCCAGTGAGTCTCCCTCGCGTCCGCCCCGCCGCCCTCTCCACCCGCCGACATTCCCGGCGGAACGATCTCCCGCCGCAAGGATTTCCCCCAGATCGCGCGGGATAGGCTCGGCTCCTCATGAGCGCCACGTTGATCGTCAAGGACCTCGCCGCCGGGCACGGTGACCGGCTGCTCTTCTCCGACCTGGAGCTGGTGGTCGCCCCCGGCGACGTGGTCGGGCTGGTCGGGGTCAACGGGGCCGGCAAGTCGACCCTGCTGCGCACCCTGGCCGGGCTGCTGCCGGTGGAGCTGGGCACCGTCTCGCTGAACCCGCCCACCGCCACCGTCGGCTACCTCCCGCAGGAGCCGGAGCGCCGGCCCGGCGAGGCGGTCCGCGATTTCCTGGCCCGCCGGACCGGGGTCACCGCGGCGCAGGCCGCGCTGGACGCGGCGACCGAGGCGTTGACCGCGGGCGGGCCCGGCGCGGACGACGCGTACGCGGAGGCGCTGGAGCGCTGGCTCGGTCTCGGCGGCGCGGATCTGGAGGAACGCGCGGAGCAGGTCGCCGCGGAGCTGGGGCTGACGGTCGACCTGGACCACCCGATGACCGGTCTCTCCGGCGGCCAGGCCGCCCGCGCCGGGCTGGCCTCGCTGCTGCTCAGCCGCTACGACGTGTTCCTGCTCGACGAGCCCACCAACGACCTGGACCTGGCCGGCCTGGAACGGCTGGAGCGGTTCGTCACCGGGCTGCGCGCCGGCACGGTGCTGGTCAGCCACGACCGCGAGTTCCTGACCCGGACGGTGACCCGGGTGCTGGAGCTGGACCTGGTCCAGCAGCAGGTCCGGCACTACGGCGGCGGGTACGCGGCCTACCTGGAGGAGCGGGAGGTGGCCCGCCGGCACGCCCGCGCCGACTACGAGGAGTACGCCGACACCCGCGCGGGGCTGGAGGCCCGGGCCCGCACCCAGCGCGCCTGGATGGAGAAGGGCGTGAAGAACGCCCGGCGCAAGGCCACCGACAACGACAAGATCGGCCGCAAGTTCCGGGCCGAGGCGACCGAGAAGCAGGCGGCCAAGGCGAAGCAGACCGAGCGGCTGATCGAGCGGCTGGACGTGGTCGAGGAGCCGCGCAAGGAGTGGGAGCTGCGGATGGAGATCGCCGCCGCACCCCGCGCCGGCGCGGTGGTGGCCTCGCTGCGCGGCGCCGTCGTCCGCCGGGGCGGCTTCACCCTCGGCCCGGTGGACCTCCAGATCGACTGGGCCGACCGGGTGGCGATCACCGGGGCGAACGGCTCCGGCAAGAGCACCCTGCTCGCCGCGCTGCTGGGCCGGCTGCCGCTGGACGGCGGGCACGCCGCGCTCGGGCCGGGCGTGGTGGTCGGCGAGGTCGACCAGGCCCGGGGGCTCTTCCTCGGCGACCAGCCCCTGGTGGACGCGTTCGGCGCCGCCGTACCCGAGCTGACCCCGGCGGACGTGCGGACGCTGCTGGCGAAGTTCGGCCTGCGCGCGGAGCACGTGCTGCGGCCGGCGGCGACCCTCTCCCCCGGCGAGCGGACCCGGGCGGCGCTGGCGCTGTTGCAGGGGCGCGGGGTGAACCTGCTGGTGCTGGACGAGCCGACCAACCACCTGGACCTGGCGGCGATCGAGCAGCTGGAGTCGGCGCTGGCGCACTATCCGGGGACGCTGCTGCTGGTCACCCACGACCGGCGGATGCTGGACGCGGTGAGCGTCAACCGGCGGCTGCGGGTGGACGCGGGACGGATCGCCGAGGATTGATCCGTGCCGGCCGGCGCGCGGCGGGTGAGAATGACCCCATGCTCAAGTGGGAGTACGCGCTGCTGGTGCGGCGACGTCAGGCGGCCACCAACGACCTCGGCTGGGAGGTCGTCTTCGTCTGGTACGGCCCGGACGGCTCGATGGTCGACGTCACGCCGTACGGGGACACCGCGCTGGCCCACCTGAACCGGGCCGGCGACCAGGGCTGGGAACTGGTGGCGATGAGCGAGGACCCGTCGCTGCCCGGCAACAACGAGCTGCACCGTTACCACCTCAAGCGGCCGAAGGCCAGCGCCGCGCCGCGCCAGCGGATCCGGGGCGCGGGCCGGGCCGCGCGGCGCACCATTTCCGGCTGAACCGGCCGCTCGCCACGCATATCGGGCGGCGATGCGGGTAACGGCCGGCGGGAGGTGGCGATGGTCGCGCTGGCGCAGACGCCGCCCTCGGCCGAACGGCTGCGGGCGATCGACGGATTCCTCGCCGAGGCCTGGGCCGACCAGGTCCGGCACGACGAGCGGCTGCGGGCGCTCACCGTGGAGGTGCGGTTCGACCGGGGGGTCGCCCACCTGACCGGGGAGGTGACCGAGCCGGCCGAGCTGCGGCTGGTCCGTGACCTGGTGGGCCGGCTGGCCGGGGTGTACGGCGTCTGGTCCCGGGTCGGCGTGGGCGGCCGGGAGCCCGTGGTGGTGGACCTGGGCTGCGGCGGCCAGAAGCAGTACCCGACCAACCTGGGGCTGGACATCTTCCCGGCGCCCGGGGTGGACGCGGTGGCGGACCTCTCCGGCTCGCTGCCGCTGGCCGACGACTCGGTCGACGTCCTCTTCGCGGTGCACATCCTGGAGCACCTGATCGACTTCCTGCCGCTGGTGGACGAGTGCCACCGGGTGCTCCGCCCGGGCGGCGTGCTGCACGTGATGAGCCCCTGGTGGGGGCACGTCAACGCGGTCGCCGACCCGACCCACGTACGCCTGCTCGACGTGCAGACCGTCAAGGGCATCTGCGGGCAGCGCCCGCCGGGCACCCCGCGCTGGTACCCGCTGCACGCCGGCTGCGACGGCGCGTCGATCTTCGCCGACCTGACCCCGCTCCCGCCCGACGCCGCTCCGCCGACCCCCGCCCACCTCGCCCGCTTCTTCGCCTGACGCGCCCGGCGAGTAAGCCGGCAGAGCCACGGGGCAGCGCAGGGGCCGCAGCCCAGCGCGGGCAGACAGGTCAGCCGGGCTGGGTGCTCTCGCGGGGGGCGAGGCGGTAGGGGGCGGTGAGGTCGCGGGGCGGGGTCTCGCGGTCGCCGTCCACCCGGGCGGCCAGCATCTCGACCGCGAGCCGGCCGATGCGCTCCTTGTCGGGGGCGATGGTGGTCAGGGTGGGCACGCTGAACCGGCCGTCCTCGATGTCGTCGAAGCCGGCCACCGCGACGTCCTCGGGCACCCGCAGGCCGGCCTCGTGCAGGGCGCGCAGGGCGCCGAGGGCGAGCGTGTCGTTGAAGCAGAAGACGGCGTCGGGGCGTACCCCGGTGGCCAGCAGTTGGCGCACGGCGGCGGCGCCGTCCGCGCGGTGCCAGGCCGGCGCGGGCGCGACCAGGCTCTCGTCGTAGTCGAGGCCGGCGTCGGCGAGCGCGGCGGCGTAGCCGGCCAGGCGCAGCCGGGCGCTGGCGCCCTCGGGGGTGCGCTGCGACCCGACGGCGGCGATCCGGCGGCGGCCGAGGCCGACGAGGTGGGCGGTGATCTCCCGGGCGGCGGCCACGTTGTCGATGCCGACGTGGTCGGCCGGGCCGTGGTCCACCCGCTCGCCGAGCAGCACCATCGGCGTGCCGTCGAGGCCGGCGAGGTCCTCGGCGGTGAGCGCGAGCGGGCTGAGGATCAGGCCGTCGATCATGTGGTCGCCGATGCCGGCGGCGGCCACCCGCTCCCGCTCGGCCCCACCGCCGGTCTGGTCGATCAGCACCGTCCAGCCGCGCTCCGCGGCGGCGGTGACGACGTGCCGGGCCAGCTCGGCGAAGTACGGGATGTCCAGCTCCGGCACGGCCAGCGCGATCACGCCGGTACGCCCCTTGCGCAGGTTGCGGGCGGAGAGGTTGGGCCGGTAGTTCAGCTCGGCGATCGCCTCCTCGACCCGGGCCCGGGTGTCCGGCCGGACGTGCAGGTAGCCGTTGACCACGTTCGAGACCGTCTTGACCGACACGCCGGCCCGCTCGGCCACGTCCTTGAGCCTGTGTCGCACGATCTCATCCCTCCCCGGGGTCGTCGTCCCCGGACTCTATCGTGCATCACCCTCTTTACAACGTTGCTTACAACGTTGTAGAAACCTGTGGTACGGGGTGACTGCAGTCACCCCGGGTACGTCGAAGGAAAGGTGGCACCCCTTGCGCAACGCCCGGCTGACGATCGATCCGGCCTTCGCGATCGGCCCCGCTGACCGGCGGCTCTTCGGCTCCTTCGTCGAGCACATGGGGCGCTGCGTCTACGGCGGGGTCTACGAGCCCGGTCACCCCACCGCCGACCCGCGCGGTCTGCGCGGTGACGTGCTCTCGCTCACCCGTGAGCTGGGCGTCTCGGTGGTCCGCTACCCCGGCGGCAACTTCGTCTCCGGCTACCGCTGGGAGGACGGCGTCGGCCCGGTCGGCGACCGCCCGCGCCGGCTCGACCTGGCCTGGAAGACCATCGAGACCAACGCCTTCGGGCTGGACGAGTTCATGACCTGGGCCGCCGAGGCCGACGTCGAGCCGATGATGGCCGTCAACCTCGGCACCCGGGGCGTGCAGGAGGCCTGCGACCTGCTGGAGTACACCAACCACCCGGGCGGCACCCAGCTGTCGGACCTGCGCCGCAAGCACGGCGCGGAGGAGCCGTACGGGGTGCGGCTCTGGTGCCTCGGCAACGAGCTGGACGGCCCGTGGCAGGTCGGCCACAAGACCGCCGACGAGTACGGCCGGCTCGCCGCCGAGACCGCCCGGGCGATGAAGATGATCGACCCGTCGATCAGCCTGGTCGCCTGCGGCAGCTCCAACCGGCGGATGCCGACCTTCGCCTCCTGGGAGGCGACCGTGCTGGAGCACACCTACGAGCACGTCGACTACATCTCGGCGCACACCTACTACGACCCGTCCGACGGCGACCGGGCCAGCATCCTGGCCTCGGCGGTGGACATGGACAACTTCATCCGCGACGTGGTCGCCACCGCCGACCACGTGGCCGCCAAGCAGCGGCAGACGCGCAAGCTCAAGATCTCCTTCGACGAGTGGAACGTCTGGTACGAGTCGCGCCTCAAGGCCGACCTGGACCGGCGCGGCTGGGTCGAGGCGCCCGCGCTGATCGAGGACGACTTCACCGCGGTCGACGCGGTCGTCGTCGGCGACCTGCTGATCACCCTGCTCCGGCACGCCGACCGGGTCGGCGTCGCCTGCCAGGCGCAGCTCGCCAACGTGATCGCCCCGATCCGTACCCGCACCGGCGGGCCGGCCTGGCGGCAGAGCATCTTCCACCCGTTCGCCCTCACCGCCCGGTACGCCCGGGGCACCGTGCTGCGCACCGAGCCGGTCTCGCCGGACTACGAGACGAAGCGGTACGGCGCGGTGCCGGTGCTGGACACCGTGGCGGTGCACGACGAGGAGTCCGGCGAGCTGACCGTCTTCGCGGTCAACCGGGGCTCCGACGACCTCCCGCTCGACCTCGACCTGCGTGGCCTGCCCGGCCTGCGCGGGGTCGAGCACCTGAGTCTCGCCGCCGGGGACGACCCGGAAGCGATCAACACCGAGGCCGAGCCCGACCGGGTGACGCCTCACGCACTGCCCACCCCCACCCCCGACGGCGGTCGCTGCACCGTACGCCTGCCGGCGGTCTCCTGGAACGTGCTGCGTTTCGCGTCGCAGCCCTGACCAGGGAATACTTCACCCCGTCCCCCAAGGAGAAACCCGGATGATGCAGAACGAAATGAGCCGGCGGCGGCTGCTCGGTCTCGGCGTGGGTCTCGGCGCGGCCGCGTCGCTCACCCTCGCCGGTTGCGGCGGCGGCAGCGCCAGCAAGTCGACCGCGACCGGCAACGGTGGCAAGGAGTACACCGGCCCCAAGGTCTCGCTGAACTTGTGGAACGGCTTCACCGGCGGCGACGGCGACATCTTCAAGAAGCTCGTCGAGCAGTTCAACTCCGAGCACCAGAACATCGCGATCGCGGTGAACACGTACCGCTGGGAGGACTACTACAGCAAGCTTCCCGGCGCGGTCTCCAGCGGCTCCGGCCCGGACATCGCGGTCATGCACATGGACCAGCTGGCCACCTTCGCCGCCCGCGGCGTGATCACCGAGCTCGACGACGTGGCCAAGGCGCTGGAGCTCAGCGAGGGCGACTTCGCGCCGACCGTCTGGAAGGGCGGGCTGTACAACAACAAGCGGTACGGCATCCCGCTGGACATGCACCCGCTGGGCTTCTACTACAACAAGGCCGTCATGCAGAAGGCCGGCCTGGACCCGAACAAGCCGCCGACCACGCGGGACGAGTTCACCGCCGCGCTGACCGAGCTGAAGAAGTCCGGCGTGCAGGGCTTCTGGATCAGCCCGTTCCAGTTCACCGGCGGCATGACGTTCTACTCCCTGCTGCACCAGTGGGGCGGCAGCCTCTTCGACGCCGAGGTCGCCAAGGCGACCTTCAACTCCGACCCGGCGGTCGAGGCGTGCACCTGGCTGGTCGACCTGATCAAGCAGGGGCACTCGCCGTCGAACGTCGGCCAGGACGCCGACTACCTGGCCCTCAAGAGCGGCAAGAACGCCTTCAACTTCAACGGCATCTGGCAGATCAACGACATCGCCAAGGACCCGAACGCGCAGATCGGCGTCGCCGAGCTGCCGCAGATCGGCAGCCAGAAGGCCGCCTGGGCGAACTCGCACAACTTCACCATCGTCAAGCAGCGCAGCGCCGACAACAACAAGATCTCCGGCGCCAAGGTGTTCATCAACTGGCTCAGCGAGCACTCGCTGGACTGGGCGAAGGGCGGTCAGGTCCCGGCCCGCAAGGAGGTCCGGGAGGGCGCCGAGTTCAAGGCCATCCCGAACGTCGCCACGCTCGCCCCGGAGCTGGAGTACGCGGCCTTCCCGCCGGCCGCTCCCGGGCTCGGCGAGGTGATCACCACCTTCTACACCTCCTTCAACGAGGCCGTGCTGGGCAAGAAGTCGCCGAAGCAGGCCCTGGACGACGGTGTGGCCAAGGCGAACAAGCAGCTGGAGGACAACCGCAAGAAGTACGGGAGCTGATCTCCCGTGGCGGACGTGATCGAGGTCGGGGCGGCGCGCAAGGACGCGCCGCCCCCGGCGGGCGGGAAGAGCCGCCGGGGCGTGACGGTGCGGGGCAGCCGCGCGACCCCGTACCTCTTCCTCGCGCCGTACCTGCTGCTCTTCCTGGCGTTCGGGCTGCTGCCGATCCTCTTCGGCGTCTGGCTGAGCGTCCACCAGTGGGACCTGCAACTGCCCAACCGGCCCTTCGTCGGGCTGGACAACTACCGGGACCTGTTCGACAGCGAGTCCGCCATCTACGGCGACTGGTGGTCGAGCGTCCGGGCCACCGCGATCTTCACGGTCTTCTCGGTGCCGCTGCTGGTCGTCATCCCGCTGGGGCTGGCGCTGCTGCTCAACAAGTCGTTCCCCGGGCGGACCTTCTTCCGGGCGATCTACTTCGCCCCGTACGTCCTCGGGGTGGCCGTGATCGGCCTGCTCTGGCGCTTCCTGCTCGACGCCAACCTGGGCCTGGTCAACCGGCTGCTCGGCGCGGTGGGGCTGCCGTCGGACACCCCGTGGGTGACCGACGTGCCCTGGGCCTGGGTGTCGCTGGTCGGGGTGACCGTCTGGTGGACCTCCGGGTTCAACGCGGTGATCTACCTGGCCGGCCTGCAGGACATCTCGCCGGAGCTCTACGAGGCGGCGAGGATGGACGGCGCGAACGCCTGGGAGCGGTTCCGCAACGTCACCCTGCCCGGGCTGCGCCCGGTCATGCTCTTCGTGCTGACCACCACGATCCTCGCCTCGGCGAACGTCTTCGGGCAGTCGTTCCTGATCACCCAGGGCGCGCCGGGCCAGCAGACCCGCACCGTGGTCTGGCGGATCGTCGACGAGGGGCTGCGGGACAACGACGCGGGCCGGGCCGCGGCGATGAGCATCGTCTTCGCGCTGGCGCTCACGGTGATCAGCATCGTCAACTTCCGGTTCTTCCGGTACCGGGAAGACTGAGGGGCCGACCATGACGACTCTCCGCCGCTTCACGCGCTACGCGGTCCTGGTGCTGCTGGCCCTGGTCTTCCTGACCCCGCTGGTCTGGATGGCCATCACCTCGGTGAAGACCTACGGCGACGCGCAGAAGATCCCGCCGAGCTTCCTGCCGAACCCGTTCTCCACGTACGGCTACGAGCAGATCCTCGACAACGCCTCCAACCCGGTGCTCCGCTGGTTCGTCAACAGCATGCTGGCGGCCACCCTGCACGCGCTGCTGGTGCTAGTCACCGCCTCGATGGCCGCGTACGCGCTGGCCCGGCTCCACTTCCGCGGCCGGGCCGCGAGCTTCGCGCTGATCGTGGGGACGCTGTTCATCCCGCCCACCTCGCTGATCATTCCGAACTTCGTGATCGCCGACCGGCTCGGCTGGCTGGACACCCTGGCGGTGGTGATCGTGCCCGGCGCGGCCAGCGCCTTCGGGGTGTTCTTCCTGCGGCAGTTCTTCCTCAGCATCCCGGCCGAGCTGGAGGAGGCGGCGGTGCTGGACGGCGCCAACCACTGGCAGATCTTCGTCAAGGTGCTGCTGCCGCTCTCCAAGCCCGCCCTGGCCACGCTGGCGGTGCTGTCGTTCCTGACCAACTGGAACGACTTCCTCTGGCCGATCTACGTGCTGTTCAGCCCCGAGCGGCTGACCCTGCCGGCGGGCCTGGGCCTGCTCCAGGGCGCCTACGTCAGCGACTACCCGGTGATCATGGCCGGGGCGGTGCTGGCCAGCGTGCCGGTGCTGATCCTCTTCGTGGCGGCCCAGCGACACATCATCCAGGGCGTCTCGCGCAGCGGCCTGAAGGGATGAGCGCCGGGAACACCCGGCGACGCGGTGCGGCGGCGGTCCTCGCCGCCGCACTGCTCGTCGCCGGGTGCGGCGAGACCGGCGCGGACGAACCGACGAGCACGCGGAGCGACCCGAACATGTTCACCAACCCCGTGGTACGCGCCGACGCCCCCGACCCGCAGGTGATGCGGGCCGGCGACGCCTGGTGGCTGTTCCACACCAACAGCGGCGGCCGCAACGTGCCGGTGCGGCGCTCGGCCGACCTGGTCGACTGGAGCGAGGCCGAGGACGCCCTGCCCGAGCTGCCCGGCTGGGCGGACGCCGGGAAGACCTGGGCGCCGGAGGCGATCCAGCTCGCCCCGGACCGGTTCCTGCTCTACTACACCGTCGGCGGCCGGGATTCCGGCCGGCAGTGCGTGGGGCGGGCGGTGGCGAGCCGCCCGCAGGGGCCGTACCGGGACGACTCGACCGAGCCGTTCATCTGCCAGGCGGAGCTGGGCGGGGCGATCGACGCCAGCCCGTTCCGGGACACCGACGGCAGCCTCTGGCTGCTCTGGAAGAACGACGGCAACGCCATCGGGGTGGACACCTGGCTCTGGTCGCAGCGCCTCTCCGACGACGGGCTGAAGCTGGTCGGCGAGCCGACGAAGCTGCTGAAGCAGACCGAGCCGTGGGAGGGCACCCTGATCGAGGGGCCGTTCTTCCACCGCCACGAGGGGCGGCTGTACCTCTTCTTCGCCGCCAACGCGTACGACAAGGCCACCTACGCCGAGGGCTACGCGATCTGCGAGAGCCCGACCGGCCCCTGCGTGAAGGCCGCGGAGAACCCGATCCTCAAGACCAACGAGGTCGCCTCCGGCCCCGGCCACGCCTCCATGGTCGTCAAGGACGGCCGGACCTGGTTGGTCTACCACGCCTGGCCACCCGGTCAGGAGGGCACCACCGACCCCGGCCGCCAGGTCTGGCTCGACGAGCTCACCTGGCAGGACGGCAAGCCGGTGCTCAACGGCCCCACCGCCACCCCCCAACCCCGCCCCTGACCGCCCCGCAAAGGGTGCGTCTACCGAGAAAGAGTGGCTGTCCGATGCGGGACAGCCACTCTTTCTCGGTAGGAGGCCCCTCGGAGGGGTCAGGGGGTGGGGGTGCGGGGGGCGGGGGTGGCGGGGGCGCCGGTGGCGAGGCGGTTGCGGCGGTAGCCGTAGCCGACGTAGATGAGGGCGCCGAGCAGCATCCAGATCCCGAACCGGATCCAGGTCTCCACCGACAGGTTGAGCATCAGGTAGAAACAGGCCAGCGCCGAGACGATCGGCAGCACCGGGGAGAACGGCACCTTGAACGGCCGGTCCAGGTCCGGGCGCTTGCGACGCAGGATCGGCACCGCGACCGAGACCAGCACGAACGCGCAGAGCGCGCCGATGCTGACCAGGTCGGCCAGCGCGGAGAGCGGCAGGAAGCCGGCGAGCAGCGCGACCGCCACCGTCATCACGGCGGAGATCCGGTACGGGGTGCCCCAGCGCGGGTGCACCTTGGCGACCGACGGCGGGATCAGCCCGTCGCGGGAGATGGCGAAGCCGATCCGGCCCATGGCCACCAGGTCGACCAGGATCACGCTGGTCAGGCCGGCGATGGCCGCGATGGACACCAGCACACCGGCCCAGTTCGCGCCGGCCGCCTTGAAGGCGGAGGCGATCGGGGCGCCCCGGTCGATCTCGGTGTAGGGCACCATGCCGACCACGACCAGCGAGACGCCGATGTACAGCACGGTGGAGATCAGCAGCGTGCCGAGCAGGCCCAGGGTCAGGTCCCGGCGGGGCCGCCGCGTCTCCTCGCCGAGGTTCGCCACGGCCTCGAAGCCGGTGTACGCGAAGAAGACCACCGCGGCGGCGCTGAGCACCCCGACGAAGCCGAAGACCGAGGGCTCCAGCCCGAACAGCGCCTGGGTGACGGGCTGCTTGATGCCGTCGTCGGCGTCACCGGCGGGCTGCGCCGGCGGGATGAACGGGGTGAGGTTTGCGGCCTTCACGAAGAACAGCCCGGCGACCACGATGAAGACGCAGATGGCGACCTTGACCAGCACCAGCAGGTTGGTCACCCGGGCGGACTCGCGGATGCCGACGATGGCGACGATGCCGAGCAGCAGCACGACGCCGATGGCGCCGAGGTTGACCACGCTGCCCTCCTCGCCGAACCAGGCGGTGGGCAGGCCGAAGAGTTCGGCGAGGTAGCCGGACCAGCCGCGGGCCACCACCGCCGCGCCGAGGGCGAACTCCAGCAGCAGGTCCCAGCCGATGATCCAGGCGACGACCTCGCCCATCGTCGCGTACGCGTAGGTGTAGGCGCTGCCCGCGGTCGGCACGCTGGAGGCCAGTTCGGCGTAGCAGAGGGCGGCGAGCAGGGCGACCACGCCGGCGATGGCGAAGGAGATGACCACGCCGGGCCCGGCACTGTCCCGGGCCTCGATGCCGGTCAGCGTGAAGATCCCGGTACCGATCACGATGCCGATGCCGAAGCCGGTCAGGTCGCGCGCGCCGAGGCGACGTTTCAACCCGAGCGTGCCGTCGCTGCCGTCGGCTTCGCTCTGCGCCAGCACGTCCTTGATCGGTTTGGTACGCAGCATGGACACCGCGAGTGCACTCCTCCCCACCGTGCGACCACCCTGGTGGCGGCCGGTGACGGGCGATGCTACCCAGCACAGACCCTCGCCAATCATCACTTCTCGCCCCAACCCGGCATCGACCCGGCGTGTGGGGCTGGTCACGCAGCGCACTGTGCGTCGCGCCGCCGGCCCCCGCCCGGAAATCCGGTATCCGGACATCCAGGTCAGACCCTTGCGCGGAGCCCGTGGGGTGTGAAAATTTTCTACCAGCGGTAGATAGCCGGCGGCGAATCTTGCCGGTAGTGGCCGCCACCCACGGGAGCCCGACGAAGGGACACACCGCATGAAGGCAACTCGGCTCGGGGCCGCCGGGCTGGCCGTGGCGCTGCTCGGCGCGCTCGTCGCCGGCACCCCCGCCAGCGCCGCACCCGACGCGACCGCCGACACCTCCACCACCACCTGCACCACTGATCCGGCGACCCCGAAACGGCAGTTCCGGGCGATGTGGATCTCCTCGGTGGTCAACATCGACTGGCCGAGCAAGGCCTCCCAGACCGCGCCCGACCGGGTGGCCGCACAGCAGGCCGAGTTCCGGGGCTGGCTCGACCTCGCGCAGAGGCTGAACCACAACGCGGTCGTGGTGCAGGTCCGCCCGACCGCGGACGCCTTCTGGCCCTCGCCGCACGAGCCCTGGTCGGAGTTCCTGACCGGGGTGCGCGGGCAGGACCCGGGCTGGGACCCGCTGGCCTTCCTGGTCGACGAGTCGCACAAGCGGAACCTGGAGTTCCACGCCTGGTTCAACCCGTACCGGATCTCCATGCCGGCCCCGGGCGGCGCCGGCGCGGACCTGACCAAGCTCGCGCCGAACCACCCGGCGCGCCAGCACCCGGAGTGGACCTTCGCCTACCCGCCGGCCGGGGTGGCCGGCAGCCGGCTCTACTACAACCCCGGCATCCCCGAGGTCCGCGAGTTCGTCCAGACCGCGATGATGGACGCGGTCAGCCGGTACGACGTCGACGGCGTGCACTTCGACGACTACTTCTACCCGTACCCGAGCGGCACCCACCAGGTGCCGGACGACGCCACCTTCGCCGCCCACAACCGGGGCTTCACCGACAAGGCGGACTGGCGGCGGGACAACATCAACCTGCTCATCCAGGAGATGAACGCCAAGGTCAAGGCGGCGAAGCCGTGGGTGAAGTTCGGGGTCAGCCCGTTCGGCATCTGGCGGAACAAGTCCGTCGACCCGCTGGGCTCGGACACCACCGGCAGCCAGTCGTACGACATCATCTCGGCCGACACCCGTAAGTGGATCAAGCAGGAGTGGATCGACTACGTGGTGCCGCAGCTCTACTGGTACATCGGCCAGTACCCGGCCGCCGACTACGCCCGGCTGGTGCCGTGGTGGGCAGAGCAGGTGCGCGGCACCCGGGTGCAGCTCTACATCGGTCAGGCCGACTACAAGAGCGGTGACCCGGCGTACGGGCCGTTCTGGCAGAACCCGCGCGAGCTGTCGGACCACCTGACGCTCAACCGGTCGTACCCGGAGGTGCTCGGCAACGTGCACTTCTCGGCCGTGCAGGTGAAGGCCAACCGGCTCGGCGCCACCGACATCTACGCCGCCGAGCACTACTCCCGGCCGGCGCTGGCGCCGGCGATGCCGCACCTGCCCGCCAAGCCGCTGCTGCCCCCGGTGGTCACCCGGGCCGAGCGGTCCGACGACGGGGTACGGCTGAGCTGGCGACAGCCGGCCGACGGCCGGGGCCCGTTCGGCGACGCCACCTCGTACGCGGTCTACCGCTTCGACGGGGCCGGGCCGGTGGGCGCCTGCGGCTTCGCCGACGCGTCCCACCTGATCGCCACGTTGCGCGCCGACGACGCCACCGCGGTGCAGTCCTTCGTGGACGCTACGGCGGAGTCGGGGCGGGCGTACACGTACCACGTGACCGCGCTGGACCGGCTCTCGAACGAGAGCCAGCCCGGCCCGGCGCGGGTGGTGCGCTGATCCAACCGCGAATGCCCCGGGCGGTCACCGCCCGGGGCATTCGTCTGTTTCATCGTCTGTCATCAATAGTTCGCGGCGGCCACACATCGAAGAAGGGGAATTGATCGAGACTGGTCCGACACCCGGTGATCTACCGGTCACCGGCCGTAGACCGTCTCCGCGGAGGTACCCGAATGCCCAGACGACTCGCCACCCTCTTCGCCGCCGGCGCGTTCGCCCTGCTCGCCGTGCTCGGCGTGAGTTCGCCCGCATTCGCGGTGACACCCCAGCAGAAGCTCTCGGTGCTCTCCAGCTGGACACAGACCAGCGTCACCAGCTTCAACGCCTGGAACTCCGCCCGGCTGAACAAGGCCGCTTGGGCCGACTACGCCTTCGACTGGTCGACCGACTACTGCTCGTCCAGCCCGGACAACCCGCTCGGGTTCAACTTCACCCTCTCCTGCGCCCGGCACGACTTCGGGTACCGCAACTACAAGGCCGTCGGCCAGTTCTCGGCCAACAAGGCCCGGGTGGACAGCGCCTTCTACGAGGATCTGAAGCGGTCCTGCGCCACCTACAACGCCGTGGTCCGGCCGGCCTGCTACAGCCTGGCCTGGACGTACTACCAGGCGGTCAGCGTCTTCGGCTCCGTCGCCGCCGTCCAGCAGTCCGACATCGACCGGGCCGCCCGGATGAAGGCCGACGCCGAGCGTCGGGCCGCCCTGCGCGGCTGACCCCGCCGCCGTCGACTCCGCCGGGCGTCCCCGACCGGGGCGCCCGGCGGCGTCAGGCCCGCTCCCGGCGGTCCAGCTCCTGCCGGCCCGGGCCGCCCTGCCGGGGCGCAGCCGCCCCGGCGGTGCCGAACCGGATCGAGTCCGCCCCCAGGTCGGGGTGCTCCACCGCCAGCGCCAGCGCCGCCGCCTCCTCCAGGCCCAGCTCGCCCCCCTCGCCGTACGCGGCGTCGAAGGCGGCGTCACCGAACACCCGGCGCAGCTCGGCCTGCCGCTCCAGCCAGTAGGTGCCGTAGATCCCCGGGGTGGCCCGCAGCTGCGCCCGGGTCGCCTGCGCCGCGCCGAAGAGCCGGGCGGCGGTGCCCAGCTCCCCGCCGGCCGCGCAGCGCACCGCCACCGCGTTGACCGTGTCACAGGCCCGGCCGTGGTAGCCGTGGCTCATCCGGGACCGGAGTGCCGCCAGCAGGTGCTCGTGCGCGGCGACCAGGTCGCCCCGGGCCAGGGCGACCATGCCGAGCAGCATGTCCACCGACCGCCGGCCCCGCTCGACCGGGCGCGCCGCCTCCACCGGGCGGGCCGCGCCGAGCAGCTCCGCCGCCTCATCCAGCGCGCCACGCCGCCACAGCAGCTCGGCCAGGTTGTAGACGGCGAAGAGCGCGTCGCCGGTGACCTGCTGCTCCTCCGCCCAGTCGATGACCTCCCGGCAGACCCGCTCCGCCTCGGCGAACTGCCCCATGTCGATCAGCGGCGCGGCCCGTCCGGCCAGCACCCGGGCGAGCAGCCCGGCGTCACCGGCCTGCCGGGCCGCCGCCTCCGCCCGCTGCGAGTAACGCAGCTCCTCGGCGAACTCGCCGTCCGCGCCGGCGTGCAGCGAGTGCGAGTGGTACGCCGCGGCCAGCTCCGCCTCCGGGATCACCTCGCCGGTCTCGGCGATCCGCCCGTAGAGCCGGAACAGCCAGAGCCGCGCCTCCCGGGACAGCCCCCGCTCCCGCCACCACTGGTCCAGTCCGCCGGCCAGGCGCAAACCAGCCCGGGCGCTGCCCCCGGTGGCGCACCAGCGCAGCGCGGCCCGCAGCTCCCCGGCCAGCGGGTCGAGCGCGTACAGCGACAGGGTCACCGGCCGCCCGTCCGGGCCCAGGTGCGCCTGCTCCAGCGCGTGCGCGGACCAGGCGACGTGCCGGTCCCGCGCGGCCTGCTCCTCGCCCGTCTCCACCAGCCGGCGGGCCGCGTACGCGCGGATCGGATCGAGCATCCGGTAGGTGCTGCCCGAGGCGTGCGGCTCGGCCAGCACCATCGACTTGTCCACCAGCACCGACAGCGGGTCGAGCGGGTCGTCGTGGAACAGCCACTCCACCGTGGACAGCTCCACCGGCCCGGCGAAGACCGCCAGCCAGCGCAGCAGTCGCGACGCGCGCGGCCCCAACGTCCGGTACGACCAGGTGACCGTCGCCTGCATGGTGAGGTGCCGCTCGGTGGCGGAGCGCTGCACCGCCCGGTGCGCGGGCGACGGCGGCACCTTCCCGGCCGCCGCGGCGACCAGGTCCACGGTGTCCTGCTGGTTGCCCGTCCAGCCCCGCTCCGCGGGCGGCTCCGGCTCGGCGCGCCCCGCGTCGAGGGTGCCGAGCACGTCGTCGAGGCGGGCGGCGAGCTGCCCGGCGGAGAGCACCCGCAGCCGGGCGGCGGCCAGCTCGATCGCCAACGGCAGGCCGTCCAGCCGCTGTACCACCCGGCGCAGGTCACCGGCCTCCGCCCAGTCCGGCGGCCGGCCGCCCCGGGCCGCCGCCGTCCGGTCGAGCAACAGCGCCACCGCGTCGCTCTCGGTACGCCCCGGCTGCGGGTCCACCGAGAGCGGCGGGATGCGCCAGACCACCTCGCCGGGCAGGCCGAACGACTCCCGGCTGGTGGCCAGCACCCGCACCCCGCCCCCGCCGGCGAGCAGCCGGGAGATCACCTCGGCGCAGGCCGCGGGCTGGGCGTCGCAGGTGTCCAGCACCACCAGCATCCGCCGGGCGGCGGCGTACTCGACCAGGGTGTCCAGCATCGGGCGGCCCGGCTCGGGACGCAGCCCGAGCACCGCGGCGACCGCGAACGCCACCAGCCCCGGGTCGGTGACCGTGGCGATGTCGACGAACCACACCCCGTCCGGGTACGCCTCGACCATCCCGGCGGCCAGCTCGACCGCCATCCGGGTCTTGCCGGCACCGCCCGCGCCCAGCACGGTGACCAGCCGGTGCCGGCGTACCAGCAGGTCCAGTTCGGCCCGCTCGGTCTCCCGGCCGATGAACGAGGTGACCTGGGTGGGCAGGTTGTGCGCCACCGCGTCGGCGGTACGCGGGCGGGGGAACTGCCGTTCCAGGCCGGGCGCGACGAGCTGGAAGAGCCGCTCCCGGTCGTCGAAGCCGCGCAGCCGGTGCAGGCCGAGATCGAGCAGCGACGCGCCGGACGGCAGCGGCTCGGCGTGCCGGGCGGTCGACGCCGAGCAGAGCACCTGCCCGCCGTGGGCGGCGGCGGCCACCCGGGCGGCCCGGTGCACCTCGGGGCTGGCGTACTCGCCGTCACGCGGCTCCGCGTACCCGGTGTGCAGCCCCATCCGCACCCGGGGGGTGGCCTCCGGGGTGGGCCAGTCGTGTGTGGACAGCGCGCGCTGCGCGGTCAGGCAGGCGGTCAGCGCCGCCGCCGCGTCGGGGAAGGCGAGGAAGAACGAGTCCCCCTCGGTCAGCAGCTCCGCGCCGTCGGTGCCGGCGAGGGTGTCCCGGAGCAGCCGGCGATGCTCCCACAGCACGGGGCGGTAGCCCGACCCGAGCAGCTGGGCCAGCCGGGTCGAACCCTCGATGTCGGTGAACACGAAGGTCACCCACCCGCTCGGGAGGTGGATCCGTGGCGACATGCGTGGAACCTCCGCCCCTGACGTCGGTTTCATGCTGCCCTATGGTCGGGCCGTCACGCATCGTGAGAACGGCCGGGCGACGTCCGCCCCAAGGTGCCATCAGCGCCGGTCACCGGCAAGTTCTGCGCCGCCGAACGGCCCGGTTCGTCGCCGCTCAGCAGCAGCCGCCACCGCCGCAGCAACCGCCGGCCGGCGCGGGCGGGGCGCCGCCCACCGGGCCACCGCCGCCCCGGCCGGTCACCGCGACGGTGGAGAGCAGCTTGACCGTGTCGGCGTGCCCCTGGGGGCAGGACGCCGGTTCACCGGCCCGGGCCATCGGGCGGTTGACCTCGAAAGTGTCGCCGCAGGCGCGGCAGCGGAACTCGTACCGGGGCATGCCCCCAGGGTACGACCGGGCCTGACGGTCGCACCCGGATGGGTGATACTCGACGGGTGGCGAGCGGCGAGGAACGATCGACGGTGCGACCCCTGCGGCCGGCGACGCCCCCCGACGGGCCGCTCGGCAGCTCCGGCGCCGCGCCGGACCCGACCCCGGTCCCCCGGCCCCGCCGCCCCTTCCTCGACCCGGCGCCGGCCGGCGCCGAACCATCGACCGCACCGGTCGCCGATCCGGGCGCACCGGCCACCGTGGAGTCGACCGAGCCCGGCGCGGCGGCTCCGTCGGCCACCGGCACCCCGACGGCCGGCCCCGACGCGACGGCAGCGCGGAGCACCACCGACGCGGCCCAGACCGGGGGTGTGAAGGCCGGGAGCAGCCCCGACGCGGCGGAAGCTGGCCCGAAGACCGCCGACGCGGAGAAGGACGGCTCTGAGAAGGCCGTGAGCAGCAACGGCGCGGACGCGACGAAGACCGACGGGGACGCGCCCAGGGAGGGCGCGGACCCGAAGAAGGATGCGGAAGCAGCGAAGGACGGCGCGGACCCGACAAAGGACGGTGCGGACGCGACGAAGGACGGTGCGACCGTTGGCGACCGGCCGGGGCGGCGGCGCCGGATGCCGTTCGCGCACGCCGTGCGGCTCCCCCCGCCTCGGCAGGCGGTGACCGGAGCGGCCCGGGCCACCCGGGCCTGGTCCCGCCGCCCGATCGGCCGGCTGACCCTGCCCGGGCTGTTCCTCGTCGCCCTGGTCGCCGCCACCGCGGTGGTCGGCGGCGTGGTGGTCCCGTCGGCCGTCCGGGAGCCGAAGCCGGTCGCGGTGGACGAGACCGCGGGCGCCGTCGTCGTACCCGCACCGGGCGCCCTGCCCGGCGCGACCGCCGTGCCGGTGCTGCCCGGCGGGACCGCGCTGCCCGGGCTGCCGACCGCCACCACGCTGCCCGGGGGTGTGTCGCCGACCGGTCCGGTCGGCGCGCCCGCCACCGGCCGCCCGGCCGACGCCCTGGCCGGCTGGGCGCAGACCACCGGCGCGCGGGTGGGCATCTCGCCGGTGGCGATGCAGGCGTACGGCTACGCCGAGCTGGTGCTCGCCGAGACCAACCGCAGCTGCCAGCTGAGCTGGACCACGCTCGCCGCGATCGGGTACGTCGAGTCCCGGCACGGGCAGGCCAACGGTGCCAGCCTCCAGTCGACCGGCCGCGCCGAGCCGGAAATCATCGGCGACCCGCTCGACGGGCAGGGTGGCCGCTCCCGGATCACCGACACCGACCGCGGGCTTTTCGACCGGGACACCGTCTACGACCGGGCCATCGGGCCGATGCAGTTCATCCCGACCACCTGGCAGGAGATCGGCGCCGACGCCGACAACGACGGCCGCAAGGACCCGCACGACCTGGACGACGCGGCGCTCGCCGCCGGCCGGTACCTCTGCAAGGGCGGCCGGAACATGACCATCCCCGGCGACTGGTGGGGCGCCATCCTCTCCTACAACGATGTACGCCGGTACGCCCAGGACGTCTTCGACCGGGCCAACCAGTACGGAGTGGCCAGCCGTACTTGACGTGATCGTCTGCATACATTGCCGGACCGGACACTTCCCCCCGGCAGCCGTTGACGGCAAGCTAGACGGGTGATGGTGCGCGAGTGGGATCCCCGGACCGCGTCGTCCGACGAGATCGCGTCCGTGCTGGACACGCTGAACGCGGTCCTGGCGGCGGATCTCCCGCAGGACCCGCCCTGGCGGGAGAGTTCCCTGCGGGAGTACCTCTGCGAGGTGATGCCGGGCGAGCGACGGATCTCCTGGATCGCCCAGGCCGAGCCGGGGCCCGACGGTGGGCCCGGCGCGATCCTCGGTCATGTGCACGTGCTGCTGCTCGGCGACATCGGCGTGCTGGAGGTGCTGGTGCACCCGACGGTCCGGCGCACCGGGCTGGGCCGTGAGCTGGTCCTGCTCGCCGCCCGCCGGGTCTACCAGGAGGGCTTCCAGTCGATCGGGGTCGAGGTGGTCGGGGACACCCCGGCCGTCGCCTTCTACGAGTCGCTCGGCTTCGCCCGTGAGTACGTCGAGACCCGCAGCGTGCTCGACCTCGGTGCGGTCGACTGGCCGGCGCTGGCCGAGATGGCCACCGGCATCGGTGCCGGATACCACCTGGAGTTCTGCCCGGGCGGCCCGCCCGACGAGCTGATCGACGCGTACGCGCGGGCCAAGGCCGAGGTGCGCGACGTCGACGACGGCGAGCTGCGCCCCAGCTCGTACGACCCGCAGCGGCTGCGGGACAGCCTGGACACGCTGCACCGGCGGGGCATGAAACCCTACATCGTGCTGGCCCTGCACGAGCAGAGCGGCGAGGTCGCCGGCCTGACCGAGGTGGTGGTGCCCGCGCAGCACCCCACCCGGGCCGACCAGTACGACACGATCGTGGTGCAGGACCACCGCGGCTACGGCATCGACCGGGCGATCAAGGCCCGGATGCTGCTGGAGCTGCGCTCGGCCGAGCCGACGCTGGCCGAGGTGCAGACCTGGAACGCCCAGGCCAACGAGGCGATGCTCAAGGTGAACGCCGAGCTGGGCTACCGGCCCGACCGGGAGTGGTGCGAATACAGCGTGGACGTCGCCGAGCTGGTGCACCGGCTCGACGCCACCCGCTGACCACGAGTTCACCACACCGCCCCCCACGGAGGATGGACGGCGGCCAGCAACGAGCCTTAACGTGCGTTAGTTCCCGTCCACCCATCGTGGAGGCCTCATGCGCCTGCGTCGCAGGTACGCCGCGCTCGCAACCGCCGCCGCCGTCACCCTTCCGGTCATCGGCATCGCACCGACCGCGGCCAGCGCCGCGCCCACCGACCTGTTCATCTCCGAGTACGTCGAAGGCTCGTCGAACAACAAGGCGATCGAGCTGTTCAACGGCACCGGCTCCCCGATCGACCTCACGGCCGGCGGCTACCAGCTCCAGCTGCACTTCAACGGCTCCAGCACGCCGACGAACATCGCGCTGAGCGGTACCGTCGCCGCCGGTGACGCCTTCGTCTTCGCCGCCGCCTCGGCCGGCCCGGCGGTGCTCGCCCAGGCCGACCAGACCACCGGCGCGTCGCTGTTCAACGGCGACGACGCGATCGTGCTGCGCAAGGCCGGTGCGGTGCTCGACTCGATCGGCCAGGTCGGCGTCGACCCGGGCACCGAGTGGGGTGCCGGGCTGACCAGCACGGCCGACAACACCCTGCGGCGGCTGCCGTCGGTCTCCACCGGGGACACCGACCCGTCCGACGCGTTCGACCCGGCCGCCCAATGGGCGGGCTTCCCGACCGACACCTTCGACGGTCTGGGCGCGCACACCGTGGACGGCGGCGGCCCGGTCGACCAGCCGGCCGCGCTGAACTGCGGCGGCCCGCTGACCCTGGAAGCCGGCGCGACCGCCACCCGCCAGGTCACCGCCACCGACGCGGACGATACGATCACCGATCTCGCGGTCACCTCGGTCAACCCCACGCCGGCCACCGGCTCGATCAGCCGGACGGCCTTCACGCCGGCCACCGCCGCCGGCGGGACCGCCACCGCCACCGTCACCGCGAGCGGCCTGCCCGGCGGGGCGTACGGGGTGACCCTGACCGCCACCGACGCCGAGGGCGGCACCGCGACCTGCACCCTCACCGTGCAGGCCACCACCGTGCTGACGGTGGGCGAGGTGCAGGGCCCGACCCGGGAGGACGAGGACGGCCACACCGACCGCTCTCCGCTCGCCCCGGCCAGCGGCAACGGCACCAGCTCCACGCTGTACGACGTGCGCGGCGTGATCACCCAGAAGTCACTCACCCGCACCTCGGCCGGCGCCGACCAGTACGGCTTCTACCTGCAGAGCCGTACGGGCACCGAGGACGGCGACCCGCTCACCTCCGACGGCCTCTTCGTCTTCACGGGCTCGTTCACCACGCTGATCGGCGGCTACGCGCCGACCGTCGGCGACGAGGTGGTGCTGCGCGGCCGGGTGTCGGAGTACTTCAACCAGACCCAGCTCTCCAGCGCCTCCCTGGTGCGCAAGCTGGACTCCGGACTGGACGTGAACAGCGCCGTCGCGGTGGACGACGCGGTCCCGCCGGCCGAGGCGGCCGACGCGAACCGGTTCTGGGAGCGGCACGAGGGCACCCGGATGCGGGTCCGGTCGGGCAGCGGGGTGTCCGCCCCGCGCCACATCTTCGCCTCCACCGCCGACTCCGAGATCTACCTGGTGGACCGCGAGGACCCGATCATGAAGCGGACCGACCCGTACGCCCGGCGGGTGTTCCGGGACGCCCACCCGCTGGATGACATCCCGGGCACCCTCTTCGACAACGGCAACAACCAGCGCATCCTGCTGGGCGCGGGCGGGGTCAAGGCCACGGCCGGCGATTCCACCGCGCTGCTGCCCCCGGCCCGCACCTTCGACACCCTCGCCACGGACGCGTTCGGCGCGGTCTCCTACGGCTTCAGCAAGTTCACCGTGCAGCCGGAGACGCTCTCCCTCACCGCGGGCGCCGACCCGTCGGCGAACAATCCGCCGCAGCCGGCCGACCGCAACCGTGAGGTCGCCGTCTCGACCTACAACGTGGAGAACCTGTACGACTTCCGGGACGATCCGTTCGACGGCTGCGACTTCGCCGGCAACGCGGGCTGCCCCGGGGTACGGCCGCCGTTCGACTACGTGCCGGCCGACGAGGCCGACTACCGGGAGCACCTGGCCGCACTCGCCGACCAGATCCGCACCGACCTGCACTCCCCGGACCTGATCCTGGTGCAGGAGGCGGAGGACCAGGACATCTGCACGGTCTCCGGCACCGAGTTGGTCTGCGGCGACACCAACGACGCCGACGGCGCTCCGGACACCCTCCAGGACCTGGCGCTGACGGTCGCGGCCGCCGGTGGCCCGGCCTACGCCGCCGCGTACGACCGGACCGGCGCGGACGCCCGGGGCATCACCTCCGCGTTCCTCTACCGCACCGACCGGCTCTCGCTGGCCGAGGCGACCGCCACCGACCCGCTGCTCGGCGCCACGCCGACGGTGGAGTACCGGTCGGCGGGGCTGCCGTCCAACGCGGACGTGCAGAACCCGAAGGCGCTCAACGCGCGCCTGCCCGCCGACACGGACACCTCGACGGGCAAGGACGGCGACAACGTCTTCACCCGCGCCCCCCAGCTGGGCAAGTTCGTGGCGCGGGCGACGCCGGGCGGCTCCGAGTCCTACCTGCTGTACGCGCTGAGCAACCACTACTCGTCCGGCCCGGACACCAAGGTCGGGCAGCGGACCGAGCAGGCGACGTACGGTGCCGCGATCGTCACCGCGATCGAGGAGTCGGACCCGCACGCCCGGGTGGTCTACGGCGGCGACATGAACGTCTTCCCCCGCCCGGACGACCCGATCGCCACCGCGGCGAAGCCGACCCCGTCGGACCAGCTCGCCCCGCTCTACGAGGCCGGTCTGCACAACCTCTGGGACGACCTGGTCGCGGACGTGCCGGCGGCGGCGTACTCGTACGCCTTCAGCGGGCAGGCACAGACGCTGGACAGCATCTTCGTCAACGACGCGCTCCACGCCGACCTGGTGCAGGTGCGCACGGCGCACGTCAACGCCGACTGGCCGTCCGACGTCAGCAGCGACGGGTCGCGTGGCGCGAGCGACCACGACCCGTCGGTCGCCCGGTTCCACGCGCAGCCGTCGCTGCGGGTGGCCGACGCGTCGGTGACCGAGGGCGACAAGGGTGACAGCACCCTGACCTTCCAGGTCACCGTCTCCCGCCCGCTGTCGGCGCCGACGACGCTCTGCGCCGCCGCGGCGGGCCTGACCGCCACGGCCGGGTCGGACTTCGACCCGTACGTCGGCTGCCGGGTCCTGCCCGCCGGGCAGACCTCGCTGGCCTTCCCGCTGACCGTGCGCGGTGACCGGAAGGTCGAGGCGGACGAGAAGATCGCCTTCGCGGTCGCCGGTCCGCTGAACCTGCGGCTGGCCGACCCGCTGGCGGTGGGCACCATCACCAACGACGACTGACCGTTCGACGCACGGGCGACGGCCCGCCGGGCAGGCGTACGCCTGCCCGGCGGGCCGTCGCCGTACCTGGGAGGGATCCAGGGGAACCGAACGGGAGGGCGTGGCGTGTACCTGACATGGCAGACCCTCCGACCGTGACCCTCGGCGCACCCGGCCAGGTGGTCGCAGACCCGACCGACGAGCCGCCGGGGCTGCCGTTCGACCGGTTCTACGCCGGGCACGTCGACCGGGTCCACCGGGCGCTCGCCCTGGCGCTGGGCGACCCCGCGCTGGCCCGGGAGGCCACCGATGAAGCCATGGTCCGGGCGTACGCCCGCTGGGACCGGGTCAGCCGGCTGGACAACCCGCCCGGATGGGTCTTCAGGGTGGGTTTGAACTGGGCCACCTCGTGGTGGCGCAAGGTACGCCGGGAACGGCCCCCGCTGGCCGACGAGCGGCATCCCGCCGTCGCGGCCCCGGACCCGGCGGCGCTGGCCGCCCGTACGGCGCTGGACCGGCTGCCCACCGGCCAGCGCACCGTCATCGTCTGCCGGGTGCTGCTGGATCTCTCCACCGCCGAGACGGCGACGGTGCTCGACCTCAGCGAGGGGACGGTCAAGAGCCGGCTGTCACGAGGGCTGGCCGAGCTGCGGGCCGCGCTGGCCGAGAAGGAGTGACGATGGACGTCGTACCCGAGCCCCTGACGGAGCTGGTGCACCGCGCCGCCGCCACCACGCCCGCGTACCCGGCTGACCTGGCCGGGGTGCGCCGGCGCTGGCGGGCCCGGCGGCGCCGTCGGCGGGCCCTGCTGGCCGGCGGGCTCGTGGCGCTGGTGGCGCTGACCGGCGGTGCGGTGCCCCTGCTGCACGGCCGGGCGGGCATTCCGGCGGACGGACCGCCCGCCGTGGCCGGTGTCTCGTCTCCCGCGCCGGCGCCGGATCGGGTGGCACAGCGGCTCGTGATCAGCGAGGCCGAGTGGTTCGTCCCGGACGGGTCGGACCGACCGAAGGTCGGCATGGCCGCGGTCCCGGCGGCCGAGGTACGCCCGGACGGGTCGGTGGTGCCGTATCGCGTACCGGAGGGGTTCCACCTCGGCGCGGCGCTGCCGGACGGCCGGCTGGTCGGCCTGGTGCACCGGGGCGGCGACCGGCCGCGGTCGCCCGGGGCGAACACCGAGAAGGCCGCCATCGAGCTGGTGCTGGTGGAGCCGGGCGGCAGGGAACGCCGGTGGCGCCTCCAGGCCCGGGAGCGCGTCGGGATCGTCGGCGCGGACGACCGGACGGTCTACCTGGTCCGGCCGACCGGGGTGGTGGCCCGCGACCTGTCGACCGGCGTGGAGACGGTGGTGCTCGACTCCTCGGTGGTCGGGCCGAACCTGATCGACTCGGACGTTCGGGTGACGGGCGGCCGGATCGCGGTCCGTAGCGAGGCCACCCGGACGACCTGCCTGATCGACGTGTACGACCTGGCCGGCCGGGGGCGGCGGGGCCGGGTGGAGACCGGACTGGGCTGCCAGTTCGTGCTCTCCCCGGACGGCACGAGCCTCGCCGCCGTCCACCGCGCGTCTGCCGACACCCGGGAGCAGCGACTCGGGATCTGGGATGTCGCCACCGGCCGGCAGCTCGCCGACGTGCCGGTCGGCACGGTCACCGGAGACCGGGCGACCACGGGCCTGGTGTACGGCCTCGCCTGGGACGACGACCGGACGGTACGCGCCGTGTGGGCGCAGTTGCCGCCCGGCGCCGACCGGGTCTACCAGGTGCCCGAGGTGATGCGGATCGTCTCCGCCAGCGCTCAGTAGCGCTGGCGGAGCAGCTGGGCGGCCTCGACCGCCCAGTAGGTGAGGATGATCTGGGCGCCGGCCCGCCGGATCGAGGTGAGCGTCTCCAGGATCACCCGCTCGCGGTCGATCCAGCCGTTCGCGGCGGCCGCCTCGACCATCGCGTACTCGCCGGAGACCTGGTAGGCGGCGACCGGGACGTCCACCGCGGCCCGGACCGCCGACACCACGTCGAGGTAGGGCAGCGCCGGCTTGACCATCACCATGTCGGCGCCCTCGGCGACGTCCAGCTCCACCTCGCGCAGCGACTCCCGCAGGTTGGCGGGGTCCTGCTGGTAGGTGCGGCGGTCGCCCTCCAGCGCCGACTCGACGGCGTCGCGGAACGGGCCGTAGAAGGCCGAGGCGTACTTCACCGCGTACGCCAGCACCGCCACGTCCTGGTGGCCGGCGGCGTCGAGCGCCCGGCGTACCACGCCGACCTGGCCGTCCATCATCCCGGACGGCCCGACCACGCCGACCCCGGCGGCGGCCTGGGCCACCGCCATCTCGGCGTACGCGGCCAGGGTGGCGTCGTTGTCGACGCCGCCGTCCGGGGTGAGCAGCCCGCAGTGCCCGTGCGAGGTGAACTCGTCCAGGCAGAGGTCGCCCATCACCACGGTGGCGTCACCCACCTCGGAGACGACGTCCCGGATGGCGACGTTGAGGATGCCGTCCGGGTCGATGCCGCCCGAACCGGTGGCGTCCCGCGACGCCGGCACCCCGAAGAGCATGATGCCGCCGACCCCGGCCTGGACCGCCTCGACGGCGGCCTTGCGCAGCGAGTCCCGGGAGTGCTGGAGCACCCCCGGGAGCGACGCGATGGCCCGTGGCTCGGTCAGCCCCTCCTTGACGAACATCGGCACGACCAGCTCGGCCGGGTCGACGCGGGTCTCGGAGACCAGCCGCCGCACGGCGGCGTTACGACGCAGCCGGCGGGGCCGGATCTCGGGGTACGGCACGGCAGCCTCCTGTCAGCGGAACCTCAGGGCGGTCGGCCCCTGCACCTTCGAGCCGCGGCGCTGCTTGGCCGGCATGGCGGCCAGCTTCTCGCGCAACTCGACGGCGTAGGCGGCGAGCGCCTCCACCAGGTCGGGCACCGAGGCGTGCGCAGGCTGCACGTCGACCCGCAGGCCGAACTCCGTCGCGGTCTCCGCCGTCTTGGGCCCAATGACGGCAACAACGGTACGCGCGTGCGGCTTCCCGGCGATGCCGACCAGGTTCCGGACGGTGGAGGACGAGGTGAAGAGCACCGCGTCGAACCCGCCCGACTTGATCGCGTCCCGGATCTCGGCGGGCGGCGGGGCGGCCCGGACGGTCCGGTACGCGGTCACGTCGTCGACCTCCCAGCCGCGCTCGGTGAGCCCGGCGGCGAGCGTCTCGGTGGCGATGTCGGCGCGCGGGAGCAGCACCCGGCCCACCGGGTCGAGGATCTCGTCGTGCGGCGAGAACTCGGCCAGCAGCCCCTCGGAGGACTGCTCCCCGGACGGAACCAGCTCCGGCTGGATGCCGAAGGCGCGGACCGCGTCGGCGGTCGCCTCGCCGATGCAGGCGATCTTGACGCCGCCGAAGTGGCGGGCGTCCAGGCCGTGCTCGGCGAACTTCTCCCAGACCGCCCGGACGGCGTTGACCGAGGTGAAGATCACCCAGGCGTACCGGCCGTCGACCAGGCCCTTGACCGCCCGCTCCATCTGGGCCGGGGTGCGCGGCGGCTCGACCGCGATGGTCGGCACCTCGCACGGGATGGCCCCGTACGCGCGCAGCCGGGCGCTCATCACACCGGCCTGCTCCTTGGTGCGGGGCACCAGCACCTTCCAGCCGTACAGCGGGCGGTTCTCCCACCAGCTCAGCTTGTCGCGCTGGCCGACGCCCTCACCGACGGTGAGCACGACCCGGCCGGTGAAGCCGAGCGCCGCCGCGACGAAGGAGTCGACGGTCGACGTGGTGGTGTACTGCGTCTCGCCGGTGCCGTCGCCGGTCACCCCGACGCCGGTGGTGCCGTCCACCCCGGCGGCCAGCAGGCCGTCCCGGATGGCGGCCAGATCGCCCGCGTCCACCGCGAGGGCCAGCGAGCCCCGGCCGACGGCCGCGGCGAGCGCCTCGAAGTCCAGCGTGCTGACGTCCTCGACGTCGGCGGCGGTCCGCACACCCGGCAGCGGCACACCGGCGTAGGTGGCCACCCCCTCGGCCTGGCCGACCCCCGGCACGACCTCGAAGTGCGCGGCGGTACGCGCCACCGCCTGCACCTCCTTGACCACCGAGTCGTGGCCGAACGGGTCACCGGCGACCAGGTGCACCGCGTTCAGCCCGGACCGGGCGGCGGAGATGAGCACCTTGGCCACGTCGCCCGGCGCACCCTCGGCCGGCGTGAACTGGGCGTCGGACCGGGCCTGGGCGCGCACGGCGTCGAGCAGCGACTCGGGGACCCCCCGGTCGTACACCACCTGGTCGGCGTCGACCAGGGCGTCGTGCGCCCGGCGGGTCAGCAGGCCCGGGTCGCCGGGACCGGCCCCGACGAACGCGATGCGGCCTACGGGCTTACGGGTGCGGGTCATTCTGTGCTCCCAAATTGCTGGGTCCCCGGGCCGGTGTGTCCTTCGTGGCCGAGGATCGAGTCGGCGCCGAGTTCGAGGAGTTCGGCGGCGAGTGCCTTGCCGATCTCCGCCGCGTCGGCGGGCGTACCGGTGCGGGACAGCCGGAGGTCTCGGGCGCCGTCCGGGCTGATCACCGCCCCGCGCAGGTAGATCTCCTCACCGGCGTCGCCCTCGGCGAGTTCGGCGTAGGCGGCGACCGGAGCGGAGCAGCCGGCCTCCAGGGTGGCCAGCAACGCCCGTTCCGCGGTGACCGCGGCCCGGGACGGTGCGTGGTCGAGCACCGCGAGCAGCTCGACCAGGTCGTGGTCGTCGGCCCGGCACTCCACCGCCAGCGCGCCCTGGGCGGGCGCGGGCAGCATCAGCATCGGGTCGAGCGTTTCGGTGATCACGTCGGTCCGGCCCAGTCGGGCCAGGCCGGCGCGGGCCAGCACGACGGCGTCGACGTCGGCCTCCGGGCCGAGCACCCGCCGCAGCCGGCTGTCCACGTTGCCCCGCATCGGGGTGACCTCCAGCTGCAAACCGAGGGCGTGCAGCTGGGCGATCCGGCGCAGCGCGCCGGTGCCGACCACGGCTCCCGGCGGCAGCTCGGCGAGGGTACGACCGCCCGTGGCGACCAGCGCGTCGCGCGGGTCCTCCCGGGGCGGCACCGCCGCGATGTGCAGCCCGGCCGCCGCGGCGGTGGGCAGGTCCTTGTACGAGTGCACCGCGAGGTCGATGGTGCCGGCGATCAGCGCGTCGCGCAGGGCGGAGACGAAGACGCCGACGCCGAGCCGGTGCACCGGGGCCGTCGAGCGGTCACCGGCGGTGACCACCTCGACCAGCTCGACCTCGCGGCCGGTGGCCGCGGTCAGGGCCTCGGCGACGTGGCCGGACTGGGCCATCGCCAGGGCGCTGCCCCGGGTACCGAGGCGCAGGGGCGTGCTCATCGCTCACCTCCGGTGGGCGGGACGTCGGCGACGTCGAAGGACGGTCGGCCGTCGGCGTTCGCGACGATGTCGGGAACGGTGTCGACCGGGGAGGTCTGTGGCACCTGGAGGTCGAACAGCTCCCGCAGCAGGGCCGCGTACTGGTCTCCCCCGGGTTCGGCGGCGAGCTGGCGGACCCGCACGGTGGGCTGGTGCAGCAGCCGCTGCACCACCCGGTGCACCGTCCGGGCGACCTCGGCGCGCTGGTCGTCGCTGAAGTCGGGGCGGCGCTGGGCGAGCCGGCGCAGCTCGGCGGTGACCACGTCGTCGGCGCGGCCGCGCAGGGCGGCCACCGTGGGCGCCACGTCGGCGCCACGCAGCCAGGACAGGAACGTCTCGACCTCGCCGGTGACGATCCGGGTGACCTCGGCGGCGTCGGCGGCGGCCTCGCCGGTGGCGAGCAGCGTGGCCATCCGGTCGATGTCGATCACCTCGACGCCGGGCAGCTCGGCCACGCCGGGCTCGACGTCGCGCGGCACGGCGAGGTCGAGCAGGACCAGCGGGCCCCGGTCGGCGTCGCGCTTGGCGAGGGCCCGGGTGACCACGTCGAGGGTGAGGACCGGTTCGGTGGCCGCGGTGGCGGCCACTACGATGTCCACTGTGGAGAGCGCGTCGACGAGCTCGGCCATCGGCACGGCGCTCGCCCCGTACGACTCGGCCAGGCGTACCGCCCGGTCGGCCCCGCGGTTGGTGACCGTGAGCGGCCCGGCACCGAGCCGGGAGAGCGTGGCCACGCCCAGCGCGCCCATCGCGCCCGCGCCGACCACCAGGGCGGGGCGGCCGGAGAGGTCCCCGTCGAGGTGACCGGCGGCCAGGTCCAGCGCGGCGGTGACCACGCTCTGCCCGGCGCGGTCGATGTTGGTCTCGGCGTGCGCCCGCTTGCCCACCCGCAGCGCCTGCTGCATCAGCTCGTGCAGCAGCCGCCCGGCGGAGTCGGCCCCGGTGGCCCAGTGGTACGCGTCGCGCAGCTGACCGAGGATCTGCGCCTCGCCGACCACCATCGAGTCCAGCCCGGCGGCGACCCGGAAGACGTGTTCGACCGCGGCGGAGTCGTAGTGCACGTAGAGGTGGTTCGCGAGCGCGGCGGGCGGGGCGTCGGCGTGGTCGGCGAGGACCGCGCAGATGTCGCCGAGGCCACCGTGGAAACCGGACACGACGGCGTAGACCTCCACCCGGTTGCAGGTGGAGACCAGCACCGCCTCCGAGACGTACGGCTGGGCGAGCAGCCGGTCCAGGGTGCGGGTGAGGTCGGCGGGGGCGACCGCCAACTGCTCCAGGGTGGCCACGGGTGCGGTGCGGTAGGACGCGCCGACGGCAAGCAGTTTCACGTGCCGATCGCCTCCTGGGTGTCGGTGGCCGCGAGCCCACCGGGCAGAGCGGTGAGGGCGGACCCGCCGGTGGCGGGGAGCGCGGTCAGCGACGCCTTGCGGTGCTCGTGGAAGGACAGGATCTGCAGCTCGATGGCGAGGTCGACCTTGCGCACGTCGACCCCCTCCGGCACCGAGAGTACGCACGGCGCGAAGTTCAGGATGCTCGTCACGCCGACGGCGACGAGCTGGTCGGCGACCGGCTGGGCGGCCGAGGCCGGGGTGGCGATCACGCCGATCGAGATCGACTCCTCGGCGGCCACCCTGGCCAGGTCGTCGACGTGCTGCACGACCAGGCCGTTGATCACTTCGCCGACCCGGGCGCGATCGGCATCCAAGAGGGCGGCGATCCGGAAGCCCCGGCTGGCGAAGCCGTCGTAGCCGGCCAGGGCGTGACCGAGATTACCCACTCCGACCAGGGCGACGGCCCGGCAGTGGGTGAGCCCGAGCACGTACTCGATCTGCTCGATCAGCAGCGCGACGTCGTAGCCGACGCCCCGGGTGCCGTACGAGCCGAGGTGGGAGAGGTCCTTGCGGAGCTTGGCCGAGTTGACCCCGGCGGCGCTGGCCAGCCCTTCGCTGGAGACCGTCTCGTGGCCGCTCTCGGCGAGGTTGTGCAGGGCCCGGAGGTACTCGGGGAGCCGCGCGACGGTCGCCTCCGGAAGGTCCGGGAGCGCCGGTACGGCACCGGCGCGGCCGGGCGCGCCAGGGTGACGGTGCTGACTCATGAGACTCCGTGCGGTGCGATCCTCGGCCAGCTCCGGTGCCCGGCCATTTCGGGACCCCCGCTGGCGACCGAGGGTGCCGGCCGTGCTAGCGGGGCGCGTCGGAACTACAGAGTAGGCGCTTGTGAAGACGTGCACAAATCGCGATCTTGCTGACTCGCGACGCCCCTTCACCAGGCCCTCCATTCCGCAAGATCGATCCGGCGGCCTCCGCCGGCGCCGCACGGCGATTATTGCTCAATCCCGACTTCTCTGACCAATCACGCAGGGCCTGCGGGACACGTGGCGTGCCCCTCACCAGCGGCGCGGGGAATCCGACGGCCCGACCGGCAGGACCGAAAGGTCCACGCGGAAGGGCGGTAGGGGCAGCCCGACCTCGAACGGGGCGGCTCGCCGGATGGGCGTTTCGGCCCGACGTCCCTAGCCTCGGAGCATGAGCACCGTCGCCTCGGCCACGCCGACGCCCAGCGTGAGCCGCCAGCTGCTGCGCGACACCGGGTACGTCCTGCTCGGCCTGCCCCTGGCGCTGTTCGGCCTGGTGGTGCTGACGGCCGGCCTCGCGCTCGGCGTCGGGCTGGCGGTGCTGGTGGTCGGCCTGCCGATCACCACCGGCACCCTGTACACCGCGCGCGGCCTGGCCGACGTGGAGCGGCTGCGGCTGCCCACGGTGCTCCGGATGCCCCGGATCCGCCCCCGCTACCTGACCCCGCCACCGGCCGCCGGCCCCTGGCGGCGGATCTTCACCCCGATCCGGGACGGGCAGTCCTGGCTCGACCTGGCGCACGGCATCTCCCGGTCCGTGGTGGCGATCGTCACGTTCGCCATCACCGTCGCCTGGTGGGCCGGCGCGCTCGCCGGCACCCTCTACGCCGCGTACGACTGGGCCGTGCCGTACGGCCCCGACGACCACAGCCTCGCCGAACTGCTCGGGCTCGGCGACGGGCCGGTGGCCCGGATCGGGCTGAACACCGCGCTCGGCCTGATCTTCCTGCTCACCCTGCCGATCGTGGTACGCGGCTCCGCGCTGCTCCAGGCCGGCTTCGCGCGCGGCCTGCTCACCGGCGTGGCCGAGATGCGCGACCGGATCACCGTGCTCGAGGAGCAGAAGCGCGCGGCGGTGTCGGCCGAGGCGGCGGCGCTGCGCCGGCTGGAACGGGACATCCACGACGGCCCCCAGCAGCGACTGGTCCGGTTGGCGATGGACCTCAGCCGGGCCCGGCAGCAGCTCGCCACCGACCCGGAGGCCGCCGCCCGGACCCTGGACGAGGCGATCGCCCAGACCCGGGACACCCTGGCCGAGCTGCGCGCGCTCTCCCGGGGCATCGCCCCGCCGGTGCTGGTCGACCGGGGCCTGCCCAGCGCGGTGGCCGCGCTGGCCGGCCGCAGCCTGGTGCCGGTGGACCTGAACCTCGACGACCGGCTGGGCAACCCCAAGGGCCGTCTCGACCCGCTGGTGGAGAGCACCGCCTACTTCGTGGTCGCCGAGGCGCTGACCAACGTGGCCAAGCACAGCGGCGCCACCGGCTGCGCGGTGACCGTGCAGCGCCACGACGACCGGCTCGACGTCACCATCGGGGACGACGGGGTCGGTGGTGCGCACGTGGCGAAGGGGCACGGACTCGCCGGCATCGCCGACCGGGTCCGCGCCGCCGGTGGCCTGCTGCGGGTGGAGAGCCCGGCCGGCGGGCCCACCACCGTACGGGCGATGCTGCCGCTGTGACCGGGGGCAGCGCCCGGACGTGGTAGACACCGCACCATGCGAGTGCTGATCGCCGACGACGCCGTCCTGCTCCGGGAGGGTCTCATCCGCCTGCTCACCGAACAGGGACACGAGGTGGTGGCCGCCGTCGGGGACGGTGAGGCGCTGGTGGAGCAGGTGGTGGCGCACCGGCCGGACGTCTCGATCGTCGACGTGCGGATGCCGCCCACGCACACCGACGAGGGGCTGCGCGCGGCCGTCCGGGCCCGCGAGCTCGTCCCCCGTACGCCGATCCTGGTGCTCTCCCAGTACGTCGAGGTGTCGTACGCCGACGACCTGCTCTCCACCGCGGGCGGGGGCGGCGGCGGGATCGGCTACCTGCTCAAGGAGCGGGTGGCCGCGATCGACGAGTTCCTGGATGCGCTGGCCCGGGTGGCCGCGGGCGGCACCGTGCTCGACCCGGAGGTGGTCGGCCAGCTGCTGGTCCGCCGCCGCCGGGACGACCCGCTGGGCGAGCTGACCCCGCGCGAGCGGGAGGTGCTGGCGCTGATGGCCGAGGGCCGCTCCAACGCCGCCATCGCGAAGTCGCTGGTGGTCACCGACGGCGCGGTGGAGAAGCACGTCCGCAACATCTTCACGAAACTCCACCTCCCCCCCGACACCGACCACCACCGCCGCGTCCTGGCCGTCCTCACCCACCTCCGCGCCTAACCCCTCCCCCTCCCCCTTCAAGCCCCCGTGATCATGAAGTTGGCGGCAGTGGAAGAGATCGACATCGCCGTCAACTTCATGATCACCGGGAGCATCGGCGCGGGGAGGGGCGCGGGGGTCAGGGGAGGTGGGTGGCGAGGGTGACGGCTTGGGTGAGGGTGTCGGCGGTGGGGTGAGGGGTGGCGCGCAGGGCGGCGGGGTGGGAGAGGCCGCCGGTGTAGAGGACGCAGCGGGCGCCGACGCTCTCCGCGGCGTGCGCGTCGTCGATGGAGTCGCCGATGAGCACCACCGAGTCCCCGGAGATGCCCAGCTCGGCCAGGTGCTTCTCCAGCCACTCGGCCTTGTGGCCGCCGCCGACCGTGACCCGCAGCCCGTCCACCCGGGTGAAGTGCGGGGTCAGGCCATACGTGTGCACGGTCGGCACCAGCTCGTCGTGGAACCACATGGAGAGCAGCGACTGGCTGCCCGGCCAGGCGGCGATCGCGGCCAGCGCGTCCTCGGCCAGCGCGCAGCTGGTCAGCCCGGCCCGGTACGCGTCGTGGAAGATCCGGTCGAGCGCCCCGAACGCCTCGGCGTCGATCGCCCGCCCGAGCATCTCGGCGTAGTAGTCGATGATCGGCCGGCGGAAGCGCACCCGGTGCTCATCGGCGGTCACCGTCGGGCCGCCGGCGCTGGCGAAGGCCACGTTGGTGGCCGCCACCACCAGGCTGAGGTCGTCGAGCAGGGTGCCGTTCCAGTCCCACACCAGGTGGTCGCGCGCAGGGGTCATCGCAGCACCCTAGACGCCTGCTCAGAGCTGCGGGGTGGTCAGGTCCCGCAGCAGCCGCTCCTCCTCGACCCGCCAGTAGCCGTGCTCCTTGCCGTCGAGCAGCACCACCGGCAGCCGGTCGCCGTAGTCGCGCTCCAGCTCGACGTCGCCGGTGACGTCCTTCTCCACCCACTTGTCGCCGGTGACCGCCACCACCCGGTCCAGCGCGGCCTTGGCGTCCTCGCAGAGGTGGCAGCCGGGCCGGGTGATCAGGGTGAGCCGGGCGTCACTGGACATCGGGGACCTCCGAGCGTCGGGGCCGGGGCGGCGTCGCCGGGGACGACGCCGACCGCAGCTGGGTCTTGCGTACCTTCCCGATCACCGAGTACGGCAGCTCGTCGACGAACTCGACGGCGGTCGGGCACTTGAACCGGGCCAGGTTACGCGCGCAGTGGGCGAGCAACTCCTCCCCGGTCACCGGACGACCCGGCGCCGGCACCACGTACGCCCGCACAGTCTCACCCGTGCGCGGGTGCGGCACACCCAGGACGGCCGAGCCGACCACCCCCGGGTGCGCGTCGAGCACCAGTTCGACCTCGCGCGGGTAGACGTTGAAGCCGTTGACCAGGATCAGCTCGCCCAGCCGGTCGACCAGGAAGAGGTCCCCGTCGTCGTCGGCGTAGGCGACGTCACCGGTGGCCCACCAGCCGTCCGCGTCCGGGCCGCCCCGGCCGTCCGGCCAGTAGCCGGCGAACAGGTTCGCCCCGCGTACCACGATCTGACCGGGGTCGGTGCCGGGCGAGGGGTCGGCGAGCCAGGGGTCGTCGTCGCCCTCGTCGTCCGGCTCGGCGACGCCGTCGCGCCACAGGTCGGTGCCGTCGCCGCCGACCAGGCGCAGCTCGACGCCGGGCAGCGGCCGGCCGATCGAGCCGGGCTTCGGCTCGCCGCCGACCAGGGTGGAGGTGAGCACCGGCGCGGTCTCGGTCAGGCCGTACCCGACGTGCACCGGATGGCCGGTGACCTCGGTGAAGCGCGCGCCGGTGGCCGGGTCCAGCGGCGCCGCGCCGCAGACCGCGACCCGCACCGAGGCCATCGCCGCAGCGACCGCGTCGGCGTCCGCCGTGGACCAGGCCAGGAACATCGACGGTACGCCGACCAGCACGCTGACCCGGTGCCGGGCGATCTCGTCGAGCGCGCAGTCGGGGCCGAGTTCGTCGACGAGCACGCCGGTCGCCCCGTGGTGGATCACCGCCCCGAGCCCGGTGTTCAACCCGTACGCGTGGAAGAGCGGCAGCGCGAGCAGCACGGTGTCGTCGGCGCCGACCACCGGTGGGGAGATCCGGCCGACCTGGTCGGAGTTTGCGGCCAGCGCCCGGTGCGGCAGCATCGCGCCCTTGGGCCGCCCCTCGGTGCCGGAGGTGTAGAGCAGCACCGCGAGGTCGCCGCCGCTCCGTGCCGGCAACTCCCCCGCCTGCTCGGGCAGGGCGGTGTGCACCGCGGTGAGCGCCGGCAGGTCGGCGGTCAGACCGGCCACCCGGTCCCGGACGGCCTCGGTGCCGCAGAGCAGCGTCGCGCCGGAGTCGGCGAGGACGTGCCGCAGCTCCCGGGCGGTGAGGCCGGGGTTGACCGGCACCGCGACCAGGCCCGCGCGCAGCGTCGCGAGGTAGGCGACCACGAAGTCCGGCGTGTTGGGCAGGGCGATCGCCACCCGCGCCGGCACGTCGGCCGGGCCACCCGGCACGCCGTCGGCGGAGGTGGCCGGCATGCCGCCGGTCGGGGTGGCCGGCACGGCGTCGGCCAGGGCCCGGGCCACTGCGGTCACCCGGGCGTCCAGTTCGGACCAGGTCACGGTCGTCTCGCGCCAGTGCAACGCGGGGCGGTCGCCGTGGTCGGCGGCGGCGCGGCGGAGCCGGTCGGCGAGGTCGGGCGCGGAGCTGTCGGTGACGTCCTGCACGGTCGCTGAGTCTGGCACAGCAGCACCCGACGGACCATGCTTGCGCCACGGGAGGGCCGCCCCACGGGCGACACGCCGACACGCCGACGGCGGTGCAATTCCCTTCCGACCAGGACTTTCCACTCGGGATCAAGAGACGATGTGAAAGTCAACCGCACACGACGGACAACCGGTCCGCCATCGGTGCGACGAGGCGGGAAATACTTTGGCCCTGTGTAACGGACTTGCCACGCGCGGGTGACGTTGGCCCTATCATCACTCGGGTCGGCTCACCCCATTTGCCGTGAGTCGACACCCCTCAGCCCGAGGAGGCCCCCGTGCCTGTGAGCGCATTGGACCAGCACCTCAAGGGAGTCTGCCGTACGTCGGCACACCCCCACACCGACCTGCCCGCCCAGGGCGGACCGGACGCCACGGCGGCGCGTCGCCGTGCCGTCCGGCCGGCCGGCGAGCGGACCGGGGAGGCGCGGTGACCACCTTCGGCTACGCGGAACGGCCCGCCGGCCTGACCGGACCGACACCCCGGACGTCGCCCAACGAGCGGCTGGACCCGGGGCACGGCACCGACCGGCCGCGCAACCGGAACAACGAGGCTCCGGCCCGGCCGGCCGTACCCGGCGGGAACGCGAAGCCGGCCGGTGGCCGGGTCGCGTCGCCGGCCCGCCCCACCATGCCGGCGCAGAACCGGCGGGTCGGCGAGCCGCCCGCGGTGGCCGATCCGTCCGGCGCCGAGACCGCCGTGCTGCCGACCGTGCCCGCCGCCGACACCGCCGTGCTGCCCGCGGTCCCGGCGGCCACAACACCGGCCACCGGCTATCCCAGCCGGCCCGACCCGTCCGACCCGGCGACCGAGGTCTGGGCGCTGGTGGAGCGCGCGCAGGCCGGTGAGGCCGAGGCGTTCGGGCTGATCTACGACCGGTACGTCGACACTGTCTTCCGCTTCGTCTACTTCCGGGTCGGCAACCGCCAACTGGCGGAGGACCTCACCTCGGACACGTTCCTGCGGGCCCTCAAGCGGATCGGCAGCTTCACCTGGCAGGGCCGCGACCTCGGTGCCTGGCTGGTCACCATCGCCCGCAACCTGGTCGCGGACCACTTCAAGTCCGGCCGCTACCGGCTGGAGGTCACCACCGGCGACGTGCTCGACGCCGACCGGGAGGACCGCGGCCCGGAGGGCAGCCCCGAGGCCGCGGTGGTGGAACACATCACCAACGTCGCGCTGCTGACCGCCGTCAAGCAGCTCAACCCGGAGCAGCAGGAGTGCATCGTGCTCCGCTTCCTCCAAGGCTTCTCAGTGGCTGAGACGGCCCGCGCCATGGGCAAGAACGAGGGCGCGATCAAGGCCTTGCAGTACCGCGCCGTCCGTGCCCTCGCCCGCCTGCTCCCGGACGGTTTCCAGCCCTGATCCCCCGGTGAGGACGATCACTCTTCGTGATTTCGGCAGCCGTCGGCCCGTAACCCGTGCCCGTCGCGGACCGTTTCTCCGGGTGCGACCGGTGGTTGCCCCGGCGCCCCCGGACCGATCCGGTCCGGAGCAGCGCGGCCGGCCAACACCTTCGTCCGTCGGCGTATGCCGTCGCCGGTCGCTGGGAACCACCGCGGCCGACCGGCCGTGACCAGCGAGAGGGGGTGCCTGCGGTGGACAGTGACCTCTTCTCCCGTCGTCGGGCCGCACGTTTCGCCCAGCTTCTCGACGAGGCGAACGGCGGCCGGCGTCACCATGTCCGGTCCCGTGCCGACGACCGGCTCACCGCCCTGGTGGCGGTCGGTCAGCGGCTCGTCGCCGAGCGGCCGGACGTCCAGGTCGACGCCGAGTTCCGCACCGGGCTCCGCGCCATGCTGGTGGCGACCGCCGAGCGGGAGGGCATGGGCGCGGCCGCCGCGACCACACCGGCCGGCACGACCGACGCCAGCCCGCGCACCTCGCTGCTGGGCGCGGTGACCGCACGACAGGTCCGCGCCCGGGGCGCCATCCTGGTCGGTATCGCCGCCGGCGCCGTCGCCCTGTCGGGCATCTCCGCCGCCAGCGAGGACGCCGTCCCCGGCGACGCGCTGTACGGCATGAAGCGCTCCACCGAACGCGCCCAGCTCGCGCTGGCCAGCTCGGACCTCAGCCGGGGCCAGCTCTTCCTCGACTTCGCCCGCACCCGGCTGGACGAGGCCGGCACGCTCCACGGCGACCTGGCCGCCTTCAGCGCGGTGCTGGACGACATGGACGCCGACACCCGCCAGGGCGTACGGCTGCTCACCACCACCGCCGCCCAGCGCTCCGACCCGGCCGGGCTCGACGCGGTGAACACCTTCGTCACCGGGCAACGCAAGGCGGTCGGCGGGCTGCTCGACGGGGCCAGCCGCGGCGAGCGGGACCGGACCCGCCGCTCGCTGGCCCTGCTGGACGCCATCCGCAAGCGCTCCGACGCGCTGCGCGCCGGGATCGCCTGCGGTCTGCCCGCGCCGGCCGGCAGCGACGCGCTCGGCCCGGCCCCGGGGCCCTGCCCGAGCGACCGCTGACCGACGGAGCCGTTCACGCCACAGTTGCACCGTGGGGCGGCCGCCCGTAACCGGACCCCGACTACCCTTTGGGGTGCAGCGGTCGTCGTACGGAGGAGGTCGAATGGCCCGCAGCCGCAAGGTCACGGTCAGTACCGACGTCCACGGGCACACCGCCGGCTGGGCCGAGGCCGAGGTCACTCCGCCCGTCCCCGCGCAGCCCGATCCCACCGCCGCGGCCTTCTTCGACGTGGACAACACGATGATGCAGGGCGCGTCGATCTACTGGTTCGCCCGCGGGCTGGCCGCCCGCAAGTACTTCACCACCGGCGACCTGGCCCGGTTCGCCTGGCAGCAGGCGCGCTTCCGGCTGCTCGCCACCGAGAACGCCGTCGACATGTCCCAGGCCAAGGAGGCCGCCCTGGCCTTCATCGAGGGCTGGCGGGTGGACGACGTCGAGCGCCTCGCCGAGGAGATCTTCGACGAGCTGATGGCCCCCCGGATCTGGGCCGGTACGCGCCGACTCGCCCAGCGGCACCTCGACGCCGGTGAGCGGGTGTGGCTGGTCAGCGCCGCCCCGGTGGAGATCGGCCGGGTGATCGCCACCCGGCTCGGCCTGACCGGTGCGATCGGCACGGTGGCCGAGGTGGTCGACGGGGCGTACACCGGGCGGCTGGTCGGCGACCTGATGCACGGGCCGGCCAAGGCGGAGGCGGTCGGCCAGCTCGCCGCGGTCGAGGGGCTGGACCTGGGTCGCTGCGCGGCCTACAGCGACTCGGTCAACGACCTGCCGATGCTCACCGCGGTCGGACGGGCGGTGGCGATCAACCCGGACGGCACCCTGCTGCGGCAGGCGCGCGAGCGGGGCTGGGAGGTGCGGGACTTCCGCACCGGCCGGCGGGCGGTCAAGATCGCCGTACCGTCCACCGCCGCGGCCGGGCTGCTCGCCGGCGCGGTCAGCGCCGGCCTGGCCCTCCACCGCCGCCGCCGCACCCCCTGACCGCCCCCACCCACCCGACGAAGCTGCCCCCAGATACAGAGAAAGCGTGGCTGCTCCTCATCGAATAGCCACGCTTTCTCGGTAAGTGCGCCTCAAAAGGGGCGCGCCGCGGCGCGGGTCAGGGGCCGAAGGGGTCGGGGCGGCGTTCCAGGAGTTTGTGCAGGGTGTGCTGGATCGTTTCGCGGACCTGGTCGGCGAGGTTGAAGACGACCAGCGGGTCGTCGGCGGAGTCGGTGAGGTGCGCCGTCGGGATGGGCGGGCAGAACTCGATCAGCCACTTGCTCGGCAGCGGCACCATGCCCAGCGGCCCGAGCCACGGGAAGGTCGGCGTGACGGGGAAGTACGGGAGCTTGAGCAGCCGGGCCAGCGGCTTGATGTCGGCGAGCATCGGGTAGATCTCCTCGCCGCCGACGATGGCGACCGGCACGATCGGGGTGCCGGTACGCAGCGCCGCCGAGACGAAGCCGCCCCGGCCGAACCGTTGCAGCTTGTAACGGTCGGAGTAGAGCTTGCCGATGCCCTTGAAGCCCTCCGGGAAGACGCCGACCAGTTCACCGTTGCCGAGCAGCCGCTCCGCGTCCGGGTTGCAGGCCACCGTGCCACCGGTCTTGCGGGCGATCTCGGAGACCACCGGCATCCGGAACACCAGGTCGGCGCCGAGCAGCCGCAGGTAGCGGCGCGCCGGGTGCTGGTCGTGCAGCGCGGTGGAGAGGATCAGCGCGTCCAGCGCCACGGTGCCGGAGTGGTTGCCGACGACCAGCCCCGCGCCGTCGGCGGGCACGTGCTCCAGGCCGGTGACCTCGGTGCGGAACCAGTCCCGGTAGAGCAGCCGCACCAGTGGGTGGAAGACCGAGTCGGTCAGCTCCGGGTCGAAGCCGAACTCGTCGACCTCGTAGTCCCCGGAGAGCCGCCGGCGCAGGAAGGCCAGGCCGGCCGCGACCTTGCGGTCCCAGTGGTCCCCCGGACGGTCCGGCACGGAAGCCCCCCGCGGTGCGCTCGCCGGGACCTGCCCGGCCGCGTCGTCGTCGGCCGACCGGTCCCGCGCCCGGCCACCCGGTGCATCGGCATCGGTGCCCGGCTCGTCAGCAACGGTGCCCGGCGCGTCGGCGGTGTCGGTCACCGCGCCGGACGGGGCCTCGCCCGTACGAGCGGACGGGACCGGCTCGTCGGTGGCGGAGGTGTCCGGCTCGTCCAGGGCCGCCGGACCCGGGACGGCGGCCGCCGTGGTGCGCCGGTGCCCGTTGCGCCGCGCCGGCTGCGCGTCCGGCCCGGTCACGGTCAGCGGTACGTCGTACCGGCCGTCGGGCCGCTCCTCGGCGGGACTCACGACCGCTCCCGGACTGCGGACCGGACCTGCCGGATGCTCTCCAGCACCAACTGCTCGGCGGTGGCCAGGGTGTTGCGGGTGAGCACCACCCCGCCGTGGTGGGCGCGGATGAAGTCGTCGAACGCGGCGGCGGTGGAGCGCGGGGTGAAGTCGTACTCCCGCTCCAGCCGGCTGGTGTCGACCACCCGGCCGTGCACGAAGAGGTCGACCTGGTCGAGGCCGTAGCGGCCGAAGCCGAGGTTGCGGGCGAGCGCGGCGGCCCCGGACAGGCCGGGCTCCAGCACCGGTACGGCGACCCGACCGGCCCGGCGGATCGCCTGGGAGAGCGAGAGCACCCCCGGCCCGGCGACGTTGTAGGTGCCCGGGTGGTCCTCGGCGATGGACCGGTGCAGCACCTCGAGCGCGTCGTCGAAGTGGACGAACTGCAGCCGCGGGTCGCGCCCGAAGACGGTGGGGACCAGCGGCTGGGAGAAGTAGCGGGTGAGCGTGGTGTCGGCGGTCGAGCCGATGAACGGCGCGAAGCGCAGCACCGTCGCGGTGACGTCGGGACGGCGGCGGCGGAAGCCGCGGACGTACCCCTCGATGTCGAGGATGTCGCGGCCGAAACCGCCGCGCGGGACCTCGCGTGGCTCGGTCTCCTCGGTGAAGACGGCCGGGTCACGGAAGGACGCGCCGTACGCGGCGGTCGAGGAGCGGACCACCAGCTTGCGCAGCCGTGGCGCCCGCTGGCAGGCGGCGAGCAGCTGCATGGTGCCGATGACGTTCTGCTCCTTCATCGCCGCCCGGCCCCCGTGCTGCGGGTCGGGGGCGCTGACCAGGGCGAGGTGCACCACGGCGTCGACGTCCAGGTCGGCCAGGAGCCCGCCGAGGGAACCGAGGTCGAGCCGGATCCGCTCGACCCGGTCGAGCAGGTCGGTGAACTCCGGGCCGGGGGTGGCCGGGTCGACGCCGATCACCCGCTCGATGCGCGGGTCGGCGGCGAGCCGGGCGGCGACGTGCGCGCCGAGGTAGCGGCCGACCCCGGTCACGACGACGACCCCCGGAGCACCTGAGGTGCCACCGGGGGTCATCTCGCACGCCCTGACCGGCAGACGGGACCGAGCCGGGACGTCCGCGGCCTGATCACCTGAGCCTCCGAGGGTCGACAGTTGGCAAGTGGTGCCGGGGTGCCGGGCCTTGGCCCGGCCCCGGTCACTTGCCGAGACGGCGACGCTGGACGCGGGTCTTGCGCAGCAGCTTGCGGTGCTTCTTCTTAGCCATGCGCTTGCGGCGCTTCTTGACCACCGAGCCCATACGACAGCCTTCCAATGCAACGTGCGGGGCGGACGAGCGGCACCACCTCGGTGACGCCGGTGACCGCTTGCGGACAACGGACCGGACCAGCCTGGTGGCGTCGGGGCTCACCGGCAAGGGTCAGGATCGGCTCCAGGGTAGCCGGAGTGCGTCAGCAGGACCAACGCGGCCCCTCGATGCCCGTTACGTCGCAGTCGGCGTACCGCCCGGCGATGGATCAGGCGGTTTCCTGAAACGCGCCCCGGAGGTAGTCGTGCACCGCGTGCTCGGGCACCCGGAACGACCGGCCGACCCGTACCGCGGTCAGCTCACCGCTGTGCACCAGGCGGTAGACCGTCATCTTCGACACCCGCATGACCGACGCCACCTCGGCGACGGTGAGGAACTTGACATCCGACAGCCGACCGTCGGACTGCGACCCGGCCATGGCTCACCCGACCCATCCCATGCCCGGCGCGTGCCGAGCGACCGGAGCTTGCGTCCGGGCCGGCAACGCGCGTGTTACCAGTACGGTAGCGGGGCGGCTGTGACCGGCGCGATCCCTTCGTGCAACTGATCATGAATGGAACGCCGATCGCCCGGCCGTGACCTGCCGTTTCGCCCCCGCCTGCGTCGACCGTCCCATTCCCGGGACCGGTGGCGGCGCCCGCGCGACCGGGAGGAAGCCGGGTTCACTCGGCGCGCAGGGCGACCACCGGGTCGAGCCGACCGGCCCGCTGCGCCGGCACCACCCCGAAGACGATGCCCACCGCCGCCGACACCCCGAACGCCAGCGCCAGCGACCACCAGGTGATCGCGGCCGGGATCGGCGAGAAGGCGTCCACCAGCAGCGCGGTGCCCACGCCGAGGGCCATCCCGGTCAGCCCGCCGATCGCGGTGAGCAGCACCGCCTCCAGCAGGAACTGCACCCCGATGTCGCGGGGACGTGCGCCGACGGCCTTGCGCAGGCCGATCTCCCGGGTCCGTTCGCGCACCGAGACCAGCATGATGTTGGAGACGCCCACCCCACCGACCAGCAGCGAGATGCCGGCGATGGCGGCGAGCACGCCGGTGAGCACCCCGAGGATGTCGCCGAGCACGCCGAGGATCTGCTGCTGGGTGACCGCGCTGAACTCGGTGTCCGGGTGCCGGCGGGACAACTCGGCGACGATCCGGTCGCCCAGTTCGCCGATCCGCTCCCGGTCGGGGGCCTTGACCGCGATGCCGTCCACCCGCTGGGTGCCCCAGAGTCGCTGGGCCGCGGTGACCGGCACGTGCACCTCGTCGTCGCGGTCGACGCCGAGGCTCTGCCCGAGCGGCGCGAAGACGCCGATCACCCGGAACCGGACGCCGGCGAGCGCGACCTGCTGGCCGAGCGGGTCCCGGTCGGGGAAGAGCGCGCGGGCCACCGAGTCGCCGAGCACCGCCACCCGGCGGCTGGTGTCCACGTCGGCGCCGGTGAGGTAGCGGCCCCGAGCGAGCGAGCGGGTGAAGACGGTCGGGGTGGTCTCCAGCACCCCCTGAACGGTGGTGAAGTCCGAGCGGTTGCCGGCCCGGGCCGTCGCGCCGGAGGCGATGGTGACCGCGACCCGGCTCGGGTCACCGACCACCCGGGAGACCGCGTCGGCGTCGGCGAGGGTCAGCGGGGAGACCACCGGTGCCGTCCCCACGTCGATCCGACCGGGTACCACCAGCAGCAGGTTGGAGCCGAGCCCCTCGACCTGCTGTTCGACCTTCTGCTTCGTACCGGTGCCGATGGCGACCAGCAGCACCACGGACGCCACCCCGATGATGACGCCGAGCATGGTCAGCGCGCTGCGCATCCGGTTGGCCCGCAGCGCGTCCAGCGCCACCCGCCACGCCTCCGCGACCCTCACGACCGCCCGCCGCCCGTTTGGTCCCCGCCGAGCCCACCCGCGGCGTCCGCGCCGGGTCGCGGCCCGTCGGCGGCGTCCACCGGGGAGCCCGGTCCGGCCACTTCGGGGGTACGGGGGTCGGCCGCCGGATCGCGCGGAAGGCGTCCGGTGGCTCCGGCGGCGCCACCGGAGCCACCGGACGGGTGCCCCGGGCCGCTTCCGGACGCGGACCGGGGCTCCGCGCTGGGAGCGTCCCCCAGTGTGTCAGGTCCCGCCGCGCCCCCCGACGGCGGTCGATCATGAATGGTCGACGCGCTGTCGGAGACCACCACCCCGTCGCGCATGACGATCCGCCGGCGGGCCCGGGCCGCCACCTCGTTGTCGTGGGTCACCATCACCAGGGCCACTCCGGACTCGGCGTTGAGCTGCTCCAGCAGGGCCAGCACCGCCTGGCCGGTCACCGTGTCCAGGTTGCCGGTCGGCTCGTCGGCGAGCAGCACCGTCGGGTCGGTGACCAGCGCCCGGGCGATCGCCACCCGCTGCTGCTCGCCGCCGGACAGCTGGTTGGGGCGGTGGTCCAGCCGGTGCCCCAGGCCGACCCGGCCGAGCATCGCCGCCGCCCGCTCGCGCCGCTGCCGGGCACCGACGCCGCGGTAGACCAGCGGCAGCGCCACGTTGTCCACCGCCGACGTCCGTGGCAGCAGGTGGAACGCCTGGAAGACGAAGCCGATGGTCTCGTTGCGCAGCATCGCCATCTCCGGCGCGGAGAGGGCGCTGACGTCCCGGCCGCCGATGACCAGGCGACCGCCGGTGGGCTGGTCCAGCCCACCGAGCAGGTGCATCAGGGTCGACTTGCCGGAGCCTGAGGGCCCGACCACGGCCACGTAGTCCCCCGGCGCCACGGTCAGCGACACTCCGCGCAGCGCCGGCACGGACACCCCGTCGAGCTGGTACGTCCGGGAGACGTCCACCGCCTCGATCGCCGCCGGAGCGCTCACCGGACTTCCTGGCCGTCCTGGACCTGGTCGGTGCCGCGCACCACCACCCGGTCCCCGGCCTGCACCCCGTCGAGGATCTGCACCAGGTCCGGCCCCTGCACGCCCACCGTCACCGGCGCCCGGTCGGCTTTGCCGTCGCGAACCAGCCAGACGGCGTCCCGGCCGTCGGCGGAGAAGACCGCCGAGGCGGGGACGGTGACCGCGTCGGCGGCCTCGCGTACCCGCAGGTGCACCACGGCGTTCATGCCGGGGCGGGGCGCCGGAGCGGCCTCGCCCTCGCCGAGCCGGCCCGCCCCGAGGGCCAGTCGCACCCGGTAGGTGACGCCGCCCCGGGCCGAGGTGGTGGGCAGCACGTCGACCGAGCGGACGGTGGCGTCGTAGCTGGCGCCGGTGACCGCGTCCAGCTCGACGGTGGCGACCAGGCCAGGGCGGACCAGCAGCACGTCGGTCTCGTCGACCTCGGCGAGCAGGCCGAGCGCACCGGTGTCCACGATGGTCAGAACCGGCGTACCGGCGGTGACCCGGCCACCGACGGGCACCGCGTCGTCCACGCCCGGTGGCGGGCCGGACCGGGACGGGGTGAGCGCGGACGGGTCGATCCCGGCGGGCACCTGCCCGCCGCCGAGCAGGGCGGACAGGTCGGTGCCGCCCCCGACGGGGGTGCCGCCGGGCTGCACGACTCCCCCGATCGGGGCGCGCAGGGTCAGCGCGTCGACGGTCGCCTTCGCCAGGTCGTACGCCTGCCGGGCCTGCAGCCGTTGCGCGGCCGAGAGCGCGCCGACCGCCGAGTTGAGGCCGGCCACGCCCCGCTGCACCGAGCGGACGGCCTGGTCGGCGGTACGCGCGGCGGCGGCGTACTGCTGCTGGGCGGAGGTCACCTGGGCCAGCAGCGCGTCCCGTACCTTCGGATCGGCGATCTTCCCGGCGGCGTCCCGGGCGGCGTCGAACGCCTCGTCGGCGGCCTTGTCGGTGCCGCGCCGGCGGATGCCCAGCTCCCCCACCCCGACGCCGCGGCCGGCCCGTTCGGCGGCCCGCAGGGCGTCGCGGGTCTGGCGGAGGCGCTCCTGGGCGGACGGTGAGCTGATCACGGCGAGCACCTGACCTCGGGTGACCCGCTTGCCGGGCTGGACGCGGAGGCTGGTGAGGGTGCCGTCGGCGGGTGCGGTGAGGGTGGCCGCGGCGCGGGCGGTGACGGTGGCCGGGGCGTCGATGACCTCGGCGACGGCGGCCCGACCGGCCGGGGCCAGCGCGACGGTGGACTCGTCGTCCCCGCAGGAGGCGGCGGTGGTGCCGGTGAAGACGACGACGGCGAGCAGGGCGGTGAGCAGGCGGGGCCGCGTGGCTACGGGGGGCCGCGGCGAGTCGGGGCGGCGCACGGGCCAACCTTAGCCCGGCGTCGATACGACGCCGAGGGGCGCGATCGGCCTACCAGGCGGGCCGCGCCCGCGCGGCGAGGGGTGCGGCGTCCGCCCTCACCGGACGGCCGCCCGGACGTAGTCGACGCACTCGTCGTGCAGGGCCGTCCAGGGATCGCCGAGTACCTGCGCGGACGCGTCGTCCAGCGGTGTCCGGTCGTGCACCACGGCGCGGAAGAAGTCGAGCACCCGCTGCTCGCCGTACCGGTCGACGAGGTGGCGGACGGCCAGGTAGCCGACGCCGTAGCTGCCACCGACCCGGTCGGCCGGGGCGGCATCGGCCGGGGTCAGGGCGTCCAAACGGCCGTTCCACCCCCCGGCGACCAGCCGCCCGGCCTCGTCCAGCCCCTCGTAGCGGCTCACCGGCGCCCCGTCGGCCCCGGCGTACTCGGCCAGCCCCTCCACCAGCCACCAGGTCTGCTTGCCGGGATAGCCCCGCTCGGGCAGCGAGGCGGCATGGGTCAGCTCGTGCCTGAGCAGCTCACCGGCGGCGGTGGCGGTCAGCCCGTCGGCGTTGAGCACCACCTCGTGGTGGCCGCCGCCGACGGTGACCGCGTACCCGGCGGTCCACTTCGGTCGGCCGCCCCCGTACCAGCGTCGCCACTCCGCGGGGCCGGCGTAGAAGATCCGGTAGCGGTCCGGCGGCGGCCCGGCGACCGCGTACCGGTCGGCGACCTTCGCCGCGGCCTCGGCGTCGACGAGCAGGGCGGGCAGCTTCCCGCGCAGCGCCCGGGTGGTCGCCACCAGGGTGCGCGGGCCGACGGCGACGACCAGCTCGCTGACCTCCCACGGTCGGACGCCGGCCTGGGCGGAGCGGGACTCCTCCATGGCGACCAGCAGCGGCGCGTCGCCGTTCTCCCGCCAGCGGGTGCCGATCAGGACCGGGCTGGGGGCGCAGTCCGGCGCGAGGAAGCAGTACCGGAAGGTCACCAGTTGCCGCCACTGCCCCGGCTGTCCCGCAACCGCAGTGGGCAGCCCGGCCGGCTCGGCCCGCCAGACCGTCACCCGGAGCGCGCGCAGCGCGGCGAAGCGGCGACCCAGGTCGGCGCGGGCGGCACGGTCCCCGACGGCGAGGAAGCCGGTCCGGTCCGCGCGGAGCAGCGCGGCGGCCTGCCGGTCGAGCTGGGCGGAGAGCTGATCGCCCATCCGCCGGGCGGCCGCCGTCGCCGGGTCGTCCCGACGGGCGGAGGGGCGGTCCGCCGTGGCCCGGTCGCCGGGGCGGTCGGCCAGGCCGGCCAGCAGCGCGGCCGGCACCCCGCAGCCCAGCACCGCCAGGACCAGCGCGAACGTCACCCAGAGCGGCCACCGAAGGCGGGAACGCGGCTCGTCCATTCCGGCGGCAAGGCGCGGTTCGCCGCCGCCGGCCGGACGCGGCTCGTCACCGCCGCCAGGTCGCGGCTCGGCTCCGGCGGTGAGGCCCGGCTCATCCCCGTGAGTACCGCGCGGCTCGTCCAATCCGTCGGCTGGGTGCGGCTCGCCGCTGCCAGCCGGACGCTGCTCGTCGCCGTCGGAAACGCGCGGCTCGTCCAGCCCGTCGGTCACCGGCGAAGGGTACGACCAATCGGGGCGATCCGGCCAGAGCCGCCGCGCGTCGGCAGCGTGCCTCCGGGTCTGGACGCCCGGTACGAACCTTTCTGCCGCACGTGGCGGGCCTGCACAAGCAGTGAGCGGGGCAGGGTCGGACGGGGTGCTGCTCGCGCCTTTAGAGCTGATGACGTGAACGACTCACCGGAGATCAACGCCGGTGGCGGCGGCGTGGGCGGCGCTGCCATCCGGAAGTGGCGGGCCGCCACCGGCCGGGCCGCTGCTGGCCGGGCCGCCGCTGGCCGCCGCTACCGCGCAGGTCGACTGATGCGCGAGCGGTCCGGGGCCGTCGGGTCGAAGGACAGCCGCGCCCACATCAGGATGGGCCTGAATCGTTCACGACATCAGCTCGAAAGGGCGCAACCACCGCAGGTCCATCCCCGCCGCGCCGGCCTCGACCTCCTCATCACCCCGGCCGTGCGGGTGCCGCGGACCGCCAGCGGCGACCGCGACGGTCGCGACGATGGCGGCGACCGCTGCGGGACGTGCGTCCCGTTGGTTCCGGGAGCAACCAGCGGTGGTCGCCTGCCGGCGGTCACCCCGTAGGCCAGGGCCGCCTTCGTCCTGCACGACCCCGCACCGCCGGCCCGCCAGCGGCCACCGGGGGCGGGACCAGGAGCAACCGCCCGGTGCACGCCACCGACGCCGGTCAGGCCGGGTGACCGCCGTGGCTGAGCAGGGCCCGGTCCACCGCCCAGATGACGACCAGACCCACCGCGAGCGACGGATGGCCGGCGAGGGTGAGCAGCACCCCGGCGACGAGGAAGCAGGCCGCCTGGACGGCGTACTTGGCCGCCGGGGCGAGCCGGACCCGGGCCCGGGGCGAGCAGAAGACGCCCCAGACCAGCGCGATCAGCAGGGGTGCACCGAGCCCGGCGAGCACCCGGACGGCCGGCCCGGCGTCGAGGGTGAAGCCCCACCAGCCGGCGACGGCGAGCATCGCCAGCTCCACCAGGAGGGCGATGGTCAGCAGCCCGGCCTTCATCCGGCTCCCCAGTCCCGGTAGGCGGTGTCCAACGCGGTCACCAGGTGCTCGAAGGAGCGGTCGATGCTCAGGGGCAGGCCGAAGCCGCCGGCCGCCTCCAGGGTGACGAAGCCGTGTACGGCGCTGCGGAAGAGGCGGGCCGCGTCGACCGCCGCGTCACCGGTGAGGCCGTAGCCGCGCAGGATCGCGTAGACCGCGTCGAGGGCCCGCCGGCCGGCGGCAACGTGCTCCGGATCGGCCGGATCGGGCACCTGCTGCGCGGCCGGGTACCGGCCGGGGTGCCGCAGGGCGTAGTCGCGCCAGGCGGTGGCCACCGCGCGCAGCGCGTCCACCCCGGCTCGCCCGGCGGCTGCCGAGGTCATCGCATCGGCCAGTTCGCCGACGGCAAGCGCGCCGAGCTTGCGGCTCAGCGCGTCGGCGCCCTTGACGTGCTTGTAGAGGCTGGGCAGCGCGACACCGAGCCGGGTGGCCAGTGCGGCCAGCGTCAACCGCTCGTAACCGACCTCGTCGGCGAGGCGGGCCGCCTCACGGACCACCGTCGCCGGGGTGAGCCCGGCCCTAGGCACCCGCCGTCACCGCCAGGAACTCGACCAGTTGGGCGGCGGTCGCCGCCGGCTGGTCGGCGTGCGGGTAGTGGCCGGAGTCGGCGATCATGCGGGCCTCGGCGGTGGCGAAGAGACGCCGGGCGGCGCGCGCCTCGGCTGCCGGGTCGGCGAAGTCGGGGTCCTTCGCGCCCATCAGCACCAGCACCGGCTGCCGCACGTCCGCCGCCCGGGCCGACCAGTGCGGGGCGACCGGCGCGATCACGCCACGGACCGCCGCCATCCGGCCGCGCAGTCCGGCGACGAGTTCCCTGCGGTACGCGGCGTCGTCGGCGGGCCGACCGCAGGGAAAGAGCGTCTTGTGGAACATGCCGAAGAGTCGGGGACTGCGCAGCACCGCCGCCTGGGCGAGCCGCATCGCCGGGTTGGGCCGGGGCTCGGCGACGAACGCGCCGATCTGCACGATGCCGTTGACCAGCTCGGGCGCGTCGCCGGCGGCGAAGACCACGGCCGCCGCGCTGGACGAGCTGCCGACCAGGGTGGCCGGGCCGCCGAGGGTACGCACCACGGCCAGCAGGTCGGAGCCGACCTCGGCCGGGGCGTACGACGGCCAGTGGGCGCTGGAGTCGCCGTGCCCCCGGACGTCCATCGAGGCCACCCGGTAGCCCGCCGCGACCAGGAGCGGGATGAGGTGACGGAAGGACCGCCGGTTCTCCCCCATGCCGTGCGCGAGGAGCACCAGCGGCCCCTCGCCGTGCACCTCGTACGCGATGGTGCCGCCGTCCCGTTCCACCCGGCTAATACTCATAGCCCAAAAGCTAAGTCCATTAGCCTAATCTGTCAACGGCGGACTTGACCTGAAGTCGGGTACAGCTTCGATGATCACCGCATGACCTCGACGGGGAATCCACACGTCCGCATCGCCCGGCCGAGCCGCGACCTCGGGGCGGCCGAGCGCTTCTGGGTCGACGGACTCGGCCTGAGCGTGCTGTACCGGGGCGAGGCCGCCGGGCCCGGGGAGCACGACCTGGTCATGCTGGGCTGGCCGGACGCAACCTGGCACCTGGAGCTGGTCGGCGGGGAGCACCTGGCGGTCGAACCCCGCCCGACGGAGGAGGACCTGTTCGTGCTCTACCTGGACGGGCCGGTCGAGGCGGACCTGGTGGCGAGACTGGAACGGGCCGGCGGGACGAGGGCCTCCGCCGGCCCGTACTGGGACCGCTGGGGGGTGACGGTGGCCGATCCGGACGGCTACCGGTTGGTGCTGAGCACCCGGGGCTGGTCGAACGCCTGAGTCACTTCTTGGAGACCAGCGCCCGGCCGAAGAACATCAGGTTCGCGGGGCGCTCGGCGAGCCGGCGCATCAGGTAGCCGTACCAGTCCTCGCCGTAGGGCAGGTAGGTCCGCACGGTGTAGCCCTCGCCGACGAGCCGCTTCTGCTCCTCGGGGCGGATGCCGTACAGCATCTGGAACTCGAAGCGGTCCGGGCCGCGGTCGAACCAGCGGGCCCGGTCCTCGCCGATGGCGATCAGGCGCGGGTCGTGGGTGGCCAGCATCGGGTAGCCGTCCCCGGACATCAGCACGTTCAGGCAGCGGACGTAGGACTTGTCCACCTCGCGGGCCGACTGGTACGCCACCGACTCCGGCTCCTTGTAGGCGCCCTTGCAGAGCCGTACCCGGGACCCGGCCCCGGCCAGCTCACGGCAGTCCGACTCGGTCCGGCGCAGGTACGCCTGGAGCACCGCGCCGGTCGACGGGTAGTCCTTGCGCAGGTCGGCCAGCAGGCTCAGGGTCGAGTCGGTGGTGGTGTGGTCCTCCATGTCGAGGGTGACCGTGGTGTTCGCCTCGTCGGCCGCAGCGCAGATCGCCCGGGCGTTCTCGTACGCCAGCCGCTCGTCGAACTTCTGGCCCAGCGCCGAGAGTTTCACGCTGACCTCGGCGGGCGGGGTGAGCCCGGCGGCGGAGAGCAGCTTCAGCAGCTTGAGGTACTCGTCGCGGGTGGCGTTGGCCTGCTCGGGAGTGACGGTGTCCTCACCGAGGTTGTCGATCGTGACCGCGAGGCCGTCGGCGACGAGCTCGCGGGTCGCGCGCAACGCGTCGTCGGTGCCGGCGCCGGCGACGAACCGGCGGACGACGTCCCGGGTGAACGGGGCCGTCGCGATGAGCCGCTCGACCTGGGATGACCGGGAGGCGGCGAGGATGACGGAACGGAGCATGAGCCGAGCGTAACGCCCGTGCGGCGGGCTCCGCCGGGGGGCGGCCGGGCCGCCCGGAGAGCCCGCGACACGCGTCCCAACAGCATCACGAGCACCGCCCGGGGGGCGACGGAAGTGGCGTCGATCAGCTACAACGATGCCGTGGATCGACACCCCCGCCGCCGGCTCCGGTCGGCCTCCGTGCAGCTCGGCGCGCTGACCGCCCTGGCGCTGGCGCTCTCCGGCTGCAACATGACCTCCGACGACGACGATGACGACGACTGCGCCCTCGGCCCGACCGGCGGCGGGGACACGGTCGCGCTGGCGATGCGGGTGCCGGCCGTCACCACCGACGCCGGCACCAGCGAGCCCCGGCCGGTGGCCGCCGCCCTGCCCGAGCGGGGCGGCTTCGGCATCCACCTCGCCTCCTGCGGCGGCTGAGATGCGACGCGAGGCGGCCACCCCGCGTCCGGACTGGGACGCCACGGTCCGCGCGCAGGGACTGGTGTACGTCGACACCGAGCTGCCCGACGGCGGGACCATGTCGTACTGGGACGAGACGGCGGCGTACGCCTTCGACCTGGCCGAGGTGCTGCGGCTGGAGGAGGCCACGGAGGAGCTGCACCGGATGTCGGTGGCCGCGGCCGAGCACGTCGTCGCCCGGGGCCGGTACGCCGAGTTCGGCATCCCGGCCTGGGCCGCCGAGGCGGTCGCCCGGTCGCTGCGCGAGCGGCCGCCGACCCTCTACGGCCGCTTCGATCTCGCCTACGACGGCAGCTGGCCGCCGAAGCTGCTGGAGTACAACGCCGACACCCCCACCGCTCTGGTCGAGGCGAGCATCATCCAGTGGTACTGGCTGGAGCAGACGCACTCGGACGCCGACCAGTGGAACAGCCTGCACGAGCGGCTGGTCGGCGCCTGGGCCAAGATCGGCGCCGGCCTGCACGACCGGCGGGTGCACGTGGCCTGGTCGAACGAGGAGGAGTCCGGCGAGGACGAGATCACCGCCGGCTACCTGGCCGAGACCGCCCGCCAGGCCGGGCTGGACGTCACGTTGCTGCCGATCCAGCATGTCGGCTGGGACGGCCGGCGCTTCGTCGACGCCGACGACCGACCGGTGACCACCTGCTTCAAGCTCTACCCGTGGGAGTGGATGCTGGCCGAGCCGTACGGGCCGGCGGCGCTGGAGCCGGGCACCCCGACCACCTGGATCGAGCCGGCCTGGAAGCTGCTGCTCTCCAACAAGGCGCTGCTCGCCGTGCTCTGGGAGCTGTACCCGGGGCACGAGTACCTGCTGCCGGCGTACCTGGACTCGCCGCGCGGGATGCCGGAGTACGTGGCGAAGCCGCTGCTCGGCCGGGAGGGCGGCTCGGTGCGGATCGTGACCCGCGACACCGAGCTCACCAACCCGGGCATCTACGGCGCCGAGGGCTTCTGTTACCAGGAGTTCCGGGCGCTGCCGGAGTTCGCCGGCAACCGTACGGTGCTCGGGAGCTGGATCGTCGACGGCGAGTCGGCCGGGGTCGGCGTCCGGGAAAGCGAGAGCCTCATCACGGACGGTTACGCGCGGTTCCTGCCGCACTACATCGACGCGCCGCGCAGCCCGTGAGTCGTCTACCGTTGGTGGCGTGAACTTCGACGCGTACGCCCGGACCGGCGTTGACCTCGTCAACGCCCGCCTGGACGACCTCGACGACCTGCGGGCCCTCTTTCCGGACGACAACGCGTGGATGCGCGACGAGGTCGCCGAACGGGACCTGGTGATCTTCCGGCGGGCGCAGAAGCGCCTGCGTGACGTGTTCGAGTACGGCACGTCGGGGCGGGACGTCCAGGCGGTAGCCGAGCTGAACGCCCTGCTGGAGGCGTTCCCGGTGCAGCCGCGGATCTCCGGCCACGACTCCAGCGACTGGCACATGCACGTGACCAGCCGGGGCGCGTCGGTCAGCGCGGAATACCTGGCCGGTGCGGTCTGGGGCCTGTCGGTCTGGCTCTGCGAGTACGGCAGCGCCCGGTTCGGGGTCTGCGCGGACGAGCGGTGCGGCAACGTCTACCTGGACACCTCGTCGAACTGCTGCCGGCGGTTCTGCTCGGAGCGTTGCGCCACCCGCTCCCACGTCGCCGCCCACCGCGCCCGCAAGCGGGCCGCCGTCGGTGAGCAGGTCGCCGTCCCGACCCAGGCCGACTCCCTCACCCCCGTCCCCTGACCCGACCCGGCCACCCGGCCGGGCCGGAGGGTCAGGCGTCGACCGGGGACGGGGCGGTGAGGTGGGCACGGGCGAAGGCCAGGGCCTCGCGCAGGTCGGCCTCGCGGTCGGCGCGGCTCTTCGCGCCCCGGGTGGTGACCTCGACGGCCACCGAACCGGTGAAGCCCCGGCCGGCCAGTGAGCGCAGCAGCTCGGCGCAGGGCTGGCTGCCGCGCCCGGGGACCAGGTGCTCGTCGCGCCCCTCGCCGGTGCCGTCGCCGAGGTGCACGTGCGCCAGCCGGTCGCCCATCCGGTCGGCCATCGCCAGCGAGTCGGTGTGCGAGGCGGCGCAGTGCGACAGGTCCAGGGTGTACGAGGCGTACCCGGTCTCGGTCGGGTCCCAGCCCGGGACGTACGGCACGAACTGCCGGCCGGCCATCCGCACCGGGTACATGTTCTCCACCGGGAAGAGCAGGTCCGGGTACTCGCCGGCGATCGCGGCGAGCCCCGCGGAGAAGTTGCGCGCGTAGTCCCGCTGCCAGGTGAACGGCGGGTGCACGACCACGGTCGGCGCGCCGAGGGTCGAGGCCAGCTCGGCCGAGCGGCGCAGCCGCTCCCAGGGGTCGGGGCTCCACACCCGTTGGGTCACCAGCAGGCAGGGCGCGTGCACCGAGAGGACCGGTACGCCGTAGTGCTCGGAGAGGCCGCGCAGCGCGCCGGCGTCCTGGCTGACGGCGTCGGTCCAGACCATCACCTCGATGCCGTCGTAGCCGAGCGCCGCGGCCAGCTGGAACGCCGCCGCGGTCCGCTCAGGGAAGACCGAGGACGTGGACAGGAGCACCGGAACGCGGGAAGTCACGCCCCTCAGGGTAGCCCGACCGGTCGCCACGCTTCAGGACGAGCAGCGGCAAATGACGCAGAACGGCCGACGCGGATCACATCGGCTCCAGCTGATCCAGCCGCCGGAGGATGACGCCCTCGCGCAGCGCCCACGGGCAGATGTCCAGCGCCGGGACGTCCAGGCGGCGCATCACCGCCTCGGCCACCACCGCGCCGCTGAGCAGCTGGTGCGCCCGCCCCGGGCTGACCCCCTCCAGCTCGGCCAGCTGGGCCGGCGGGATGTGCCGGATGAAGCCGAGCACCTGCCGCAGCCCGGTGCGGGTGAGGCTGCGCCGGGCCCAGAGCCCGGCCGAGGAGGGTGCCGCGCCGGCCAGCCGGGCCAGCATCCGGAAGGTCTTGGAGGTGGCGACGGGACGCTCCCAGCCCACCCCGGTCAGCTTCTCGACCACCGGGTCGAGCAGCCCGTCGACGTACTCCCGCAGCTCCTCCACGGCCTCGGCGGACGGCGACACCTGCCCGGCCGGGTCCACCCGCAGCCGCTCCCGGCTCAGCCGGCCGGCCCCCAGCGGCAGGGAGATCGCCACGTCCGGGTCCTCGTCGATGCCGGCCGCGAGCTCCAGCGAACCGCCGCCGATGTCCATCGCCAGCAGCCGCCCGGCGGACCAGCCGAACCACCGCCGGACCGCGAGGAAGGTCATCCGCGCCTCGTCCGCGCCGGAGAGCACCTCCAGCCGTACGCCGGTCTCGTCGCGGACCCGGGCCAACACGTCGGCGGCGTTGGTGGCGTCGCGCACCGCGGAGGTGGCGAAGGCGAGCAGGTCGTCGGCGGCCAGCCCGGCGGCGGCGGTACGCCCCATGCCGACCGCCTTGACCAGGCTGTCCGCCCCCTCCTCGGTCAGCGCGCCGTCCGGGCCGATCTGTTCGGCGAGCCGCAGGACCACCTTCTCGGAGTGCGCCGGCCAGGGGTGCGCCCCGTGGTGGGCGTCGACCACCAGGAGGTGGACCGTGTTGGAACCGACGTCGAGGACACCCAGTCGCATGCTGTCGACCCTAGGGCCAACACGTTTCCGCGGCTCGTCGGCCGGGCCCGGTCACTCCGCGTACGCTGGTCCGGGTGACGAGCCAGGTGGAACTGCACGCACTGGTGGACGACCCGGACGACCCGCGCAGCCGTGAGGTGGAGCTGGACTTCCCGCGCGAGTGGATCGAGTTCGTCGACCCGGCCGACGAGCGGCATCTGATCCGCGCCGACCTGACCTGGCTGCTCTCCCGCTGGACGTGCGTCTTCGGCAAGGGCTGCCACGGCATCATCGCCGGCCGGGCCGCCGACGGCTGCTGCTCACACGGCGCGTTCTTCACCGACTCCGACGACGAGAAGCGGGTCCGGGCCGCGGTCAAGCGACTCACCCCGCAGACCTGGCAGCACTTCCGCCGGGGCATCAAGAACTGGACCGAGGACGACACGATCGACGGCAAGAACCCGGCCCGGCGCACCGCCACCCGGGACGTGGACGCCCCGTGCGTGTTCCTCAACGACGCCGACTTCCCCGGCGGTGGCGGGTGCGCCCTGCACGGCCAGGCGCTGCGCGACGGGGTGCACCCGCTGGAGTACAAGCCGGACGTCTGCTGGCAGCTGCCGATCCGCCGCGAGCAGGACTGGACCAAGCGGCCCGACAACACCAAGGTGCTGGTCTCCACGCTGACCGAGTTCGACCGGCGGGGCTGGGGCGCCGGCGGGCACGACCTCGACTGGTGGTGCACGTCGTCCACCGACGCGCACGTCGGCGCCGACCCGATGTACGTCTCGTACGGCCCGGAGCTGACCGCGCTGATCGGCGCGCCCGCGTACGCGAAGCTGGCGGAGCTGTGCGGGGCGCGGCTGCGCCAGGGCCAGGTGGCCCCGCACCCGGCCAGCGAGCGCTGACTCCGGCGGCCCCGCGGCCTACGGCTCGAACTTGTAGCCGAGGCCGCGCACGGTGACGATGAACCGCGGCGCGGACGGCTCCGGCTCGACCTTCGAGCGCAGCCGTTTGACGTGCACGTCGAGGGTCTTGGTGTCGCCGACGTAGTCGGCACCCCAGACCCGGTCGATGAGCTGGCCCCGGGTGAGCACCCGGCCGGCGTTGCGCAGCAGCAGTTCGAGCAGCTCGAACTCCTTCAGCGGCAGCTGGACCGGGGCGCCGTCGACGGTCACCACGTGCCGCTCGATGTCCATCCGGACCGGGCCGGCGGCCAGCGTCGGGGCGCCAGACTCGGTCACCTCGGCGCTCTGCCGGCGCAGCACCGCCCGGATCCGGGCCACCAGTTCCCGGGGCGAGTACGGCTTGGTGACGTAGTCGTCGGCCCCGATCTCCAGGCCGACCACCTTGTCGATCTCACTGTCCCGGGCGGTGACCATGATGATCGGCACGTGCGAGCGCTGCCGCAGCTGACGGCAGACCTCCGTCCCGGACATCTCGGGGAGCATCAGGTCGAGCAGGACGATGTCCGCGCCGGTCCGGTCGAACTCGGTGAGGGCGGAGGTACCCGTCGCGGCGACGGACACCTCGAAACCCTCCTTGCGGAGCATGTACGACAGGGCGTCGGAGAACGACTCCTCGTCCTCGACCACCAGAACGCGGCTCAACGGTGCTTCCTCTCGTGCGGTCAGACCTGGCGAAGCTCGGCCGGGCCGGCCTCGATCCCAGCCGACGGCAGTATCGTCTCCAGGTCGGCCGGGGGGCTGGCCGGTAACCGGAGGGTGAACGTCGAGCCCCCTCCAAGAGTGCTCGCCACCTCGACCCGACCGCCATGGTTGCTGGCGATGTGTTTGACGATGGCCAGGCCCAGGCCGGTGCCACCGGTGGAGCGGGAGCGGGCCTGGTCGGCCCGGTAGAACCGTTCGAAGATCCGGTCGACGTCGTTGGGCGCGATGCCGATGCCCTGGTCGGTGACGGCGATCTCGACGTGTTCGTCAGCGGCGCGGGTGGCGACCCGGACGGTGGTGTCCTCGCCCGAGTAGTTGATCGCGTTCTCCACCAGATTGGCCACCGCCGTGGCGATCTGGGCGTCGCTGCCGTACACGGTCAGCCCCTTTTCGCCCTCCGTGACCACCTGGATCTGCCGGGCGGCGGCGGTGGTGCGGGTCCGGTCGATGACCTCGGCGATCACCCAGTCGACCGCGACCGGCTCCGGGGCGGGCTGCGGCTCGGCGCCCTGCAACCGGGTCAGCTCCAGCAGTTCCTGGACCAGCCGGCCCAGCCGGGTCGACTCGTGCTGGATCCGCTCGGCGAAGCGGCGGGCCGCGACCAGGTCCTCGGAGAGATCCGGCGCGACCGCCCCGGCGGGCTCGGTGGCGTCGAGCAGCGCCTCGGCGAGCAGTTGCAGCGCCCCGATCGGGGTCTTCAGCTCGTGGCTGACGTTGGCGACGAAGTCCCGCCGGACCCGGGCCAGCCGGTGCGACTCGGTGACGTCGGCCGCCTCGACCGAGATGTAGCCCGCGCCGAGGCCCATCGCCCGCAGGTGCACCCCGAGCGGGTTCACCCCGGCATTGTCGCGGCCCCGCGGCAGGTCCAGCTCGATCTCGCGCCGCACGCCAGTGCGGCGCACCTGCCCGGCGAGGGTACGGATCAGCGGGTGGGCGGCGATGGAGCCGGGCGTGGCACCGGTGCGGAGCAGGCCCATCGCCCGAGCGGCCGGGTTGACCAGCACCGGCACGTCGTCCGGATCGAGCACGACCACCCCGGCGCGCAGCGAGTCGATGGTCCTGCGGCCGAGCCCGGAGAGGCCGCCCTGCTGGTCGTCGGGAATCGCGAGCCTCCCTGAGCTCCAGCGGGAGCCACCGCTCCCGGACGGCGCCGCCCGGCGCCGCCACTCGTGCAGCGGGCGGGCCAGCAGCAGGCCAGCGACCAGGCCGGTCGCCAGCGCCACGGCCACCACGACCGCCACCACCCATTCCACCCGGCGATCGTAGGGTCATTGTTAACCTGGCTATCGCCCATAACGGGACGAATCATCCTCGCTTCCGGAGAAGTTCACCCGCGGGTCCCGCGTCGTTCACCGGAGTTCACCTCGGGTCCGCTCCCCCCGCCTACGGTTGGCGCGCACCTGCTCGACCCGTACGCCGATCGCCCCACCCCGGGGCCCGTCGGCACCGACCCCAGGAAGTGACCATGCGCGACGAGTTCCGGGCCGACCTGCAGATTGTCAGCCAGCTGCTGGTGGACATGGCGGAAGGGGTGCGCGCCGCGATGCGCCAGGCCACCCGAGGCCTGCTCACCGCCGACCGCGAGGCGTCGGAGGCCGTGATCGCGCGGGACGCCGAGATCGACGCCCTGTACCAGCACGTCGAGGAGCGGGTCTGCGACCTGCTCGCCCGGCAGGCGCCGGTCGCCTCCGACCTCCGAGCCATGATCACCGCGCTGCACGTCGCGGCGGACCTGGAGCGGATGGGCGACCTGGCCGACCACGTGGCCAAGACCGCGCTGCGCCGGCACCCGTCGCCGGCCGTGCCGGCGGAGCTGCGGCCGGTCTTCACCGACATGGCCGGCATCGCCGACCGGATGGCGGAGAAGATCGGCACGGTGCTGGCCAAGCCCGACGCCGATCTCGCCGCCGAACTGGACCGCGACGACGACGCCATGGACGACCTGCACAAGAGCCTGTTCAACGTGCTGCTCGGCGACGACTGGCCGTACGGGGTGGAGACGGCGATCGACGCCACCCTGCTCGGCCGCTTCTACGAGCGCTTCGCCGACCACGCGGTCAACGCCGGCGAGCACGTGGTCTACCTGATCACCGGCCAGACCACCCCCTCGGCGAGCTGACCCGGGCGACGACGAAGGCCCCCGGTCCGTGCGGACCGGGGGCCTTTTCGCGGGTACGTCAGCGGCCCTGGTTGGCCACCGCGGCGGCGGCCTCCTTGGCGGCGGCCGGGTCGAGGTAGGTGCCGCCCAGGGTGTGCGGGCGCAGCTGGGCGTCGAGGTCGTAGCGCAGCGGGATGCCGGTGGGGATGTTCAGCTTGGCGATCGCCTCGTCGCTGATCTGGTCGAGGTGCTTGACCAGGGCGCGCAGCGAGTTGCCGTGCGCGGCCACCAGCACCGTACGGCCGGCCAGGATGTCGGGCACGATCGAGTCGTACCAGTACGGCAGCATCCGCTCGACGACGTCCTTGAGGCACTCGGTGCGCGGCATCAGCTCGGTCGGCAGCAGCGCGTAGCGCGGGTCGCCGACCTGCGAGAACTCGTCGTCGTCGGCGATCGGGGGCGGCGGGGTGTCGTACGACCGGCGCCAGAGCATGAACTGCTCCTCGCCGTACTCCTCCAGGGTCTGCTTCTTGTTCTTGCCCTGCAGGGCGCCGTAGTGCCGCTCGTTGAGCCGCCACGACCGGCGCACCGCGATCCAGTGCCGGTCGGCGGCGTTGAGCGCCAGCTCGGCGGTGCGGATCGCGCGGCGCATCACGCTGGTGTGCACCACGTCGGGCAGCAGGCCGTGCTCGCGCATCAGCTCGCCGCCGCGCCGCGCCTCGTTCTCGCCCTTCTCGGTCAGGTCGACGTCCACCCAGCCGGTGAAGAGGTTCTTGGCGTTCCAGTCGCTCTCGCCGTGCCGCAACAGGACCAGCGTCCCGACGGTGGGCCCCTCGCTCGCAGTCATGCCGATCATCCTGCCGCAACCCGCCGGTGGACACACAGGCAGTGGTCGTGACGACCACCACGTGGAAAAACCGGTGACCGGTGTTCCGGGCCGACACTAGGTTGTAAGGCGCTTGAAACGGGGCGGTCATTACCTGAGCGGGGGCGCGGGCGTGCGGACGGTGCGGAGTTGGTTCCGGGACACCACCGGAGGGCTGCCGAGGACCTTCTGGTACCTCTGGACCGGCACCCTGATCAACCGGGTCGGCTCGTTCGTCCTGGTCTTCCTCGCCATCTACCTCACCCAGGAGCGCGGGTTCTCGAACGCCCAGGCCGGCCTGGTGCTCGGCCTCTGGGGCGTCGGCGGCGCGGTCGGCACCACCGTCGGCGGGACGCTCGCCGACCGCTGGGGCCGCCGGCCCACGCTGCTCACCGCGCACCTCGGCGCGGCCACCATGATGCTGGCGCTCGGCTTCGCCCGGGAGCTGCCCACGGTGGCGGTGGGTGCGCTGCTGCTCGGCATGTTCGCCGAGGCGGCCCGGCCCGCGTTCGGCGCGATGATGGTCGACGTGGTGCCGGAGAAGGACCGGCTGCGCGCCTTCTCGCTGAACTACTGGGCGATCAACCTCGGCTTCGCCTGCGCCGCGGTGCTCGCCGGGTTCGCCGCCCAGGCCGGCTACCTGCTGCTCTTCGTGGTCGACGCGATCACCACCGTGGTCACCGCGCTGATCATCTTCACCCGGGTGAAGGAGACCCGCCGGGCCACGGCCGCCCCCGCCCGCCCCGGTGGCGTCGCCCCGGCCGGCGCGCTGCGCACGATCCTGACCGACCGGGTCTTCCTGGGCTTCGTGGTGCTGAACCTGTTCGGCGCGCTGGTCTTCCTCCAGCACATCTCGATGCTGCCGATCGCGATGGGCGACTCGGGGCTCAGCCCCGCCACGTACGGCTCGGTGATCGCGCTCAACGGCGTGCTGATCGTCGTCGGGCAGCTCTTCGTGCCCCGGTTGATCAGGGGTCGCAGCCGCTCGCACGTGCTCGCCCTGGCCTCGCTGGTGATGGGCGTCGGTTTCGGCCTCACCGCGTTCGCCGACGCCGCCTGGTTCTACGGCCTCACGGTGCTGATCTGGACCCTCGGCGAGATGCTCAACTCGCCGTCCAACGCCACCCTCATCGCCGAACTCTCCCCCGACCGGCTGCGCGGCCGCTACCAGGGCGTCTTCTCGCTCTCCTGGCAGATCGCCGGGGCGGCGGCGCCGATCCTCGGCGGCCTGGTCCGGGAGCGGGCCGGCAACACCGAGCTCTGGCTCGGCTGCGCCGCCATCGGCGCCCTGATGGCGGTGGCCCACCTGATCTCCGGGCCGGCCCGGGAGCGGCGGGCCGCCCAGCTCCGGCCGGCGACGCAGCCGGTCACGCCGGTCACCGCCGTCCGGCAGCCGGCCCCCGAGGCGGCCGAGGCCGCCGCCACCGCCCCGGCCGAGCCCGTCCCGGCCCGCACCCCTTCCTGAGTACGCCGACCGCGCGCACCCGCCTCGGCACGCGGACCGGCCGAGGCCCCGGGCTCGGACGAGGCAGGGCACTGTACGGGCCCTTCCGAGCTGATGACGTGAACGAATCACGCCCGTCGGACCCGGAGCCCGAATCGTTGACGGCATCAGCTCGACAGTGCCTCCGACCACCGTCCGCCGTCGGGCCCGCGCGAACCCCGCAGCCGGCCCGGCCCGGTGATCACTAACACGGTGGCGCGCTCGCGCGGGGCTGCATACGGTCGGAAAGTTATCGGTTAACAAAGTTTCTGGAGGACGGGTGCGCGGGCTACGGCGCTGGTGGGACGGAACTGCCGGGGGCCTGCCCGCCACCTTCTGGTACCTCTGGGCGGGGCTGCTGGTCAACCGGGCCGGCGCCTTCGCGGTGCTCTTCCTGTCGCTCTACCTCACCGCGGCGCGCGGGGCCAGCGAGTCGCTGGCCGGCGTGGTGGTCGGCGCGTACGGGGCCGGCGGGGCGGTCGGGGTGCTGCTCGGCGGGGTGCTGGCGGACCGCTGGGGCCGCCGGGCCACCCTGCTGGCCGCGCACCTGGCGGCGGCGGGGCTGATGGCAGGGCTGGCGTTCAGCGAGCACCTGGCGATGATCGCCGCGCTGGCCGCGCTGGTCGGGGTCGCGCACTCGATGCCCAGTCCGGCCTTCGTCGCGGCGATCGTGGACGTGGTCCCCGAGCACCGCCGCTCGCGCGCGTTCAACCTCCAGTTCTGGGCGTTCAACCTGGGCATGGCGGTGGCCTCGCTGCTGGCCGGGCTGCTGGCCGAGGCGAGCTTCCTCGCGCTCTTCCTGGTCGACGCCGCCGCCACCCTGGCCGCCGCCGGGCTGATCGCCTGGAAGGTCCCCGAGACGCTGCCCCACCGCCGCTCGAAGCGGGCCGAGAGCCACCCGGAGCAGGCCCGGGGCGGGCGGATCACCGGCGACGCGGTGGCGGACCGGGCCGGGCGGGTCCGCCCGCCGGGGCTGCACACCGCGCTGACCGACCGCACCTTCCTGGTCTTCGTCGGGCTCACCTTCGTGCTGGCCGTGCTCACCATGCAGATCTCGACGATCATGCCGCTGGCCATGCGCGCGGACGGGCTGAGTCCGTCGGCGTACGGGACGGTGGTGGCGCTGGGCGGCGCACTGATCGTGGTGGGACAGCTCTTCGTACCCGCATTGATCGACCGGCGGCGCGCGCACCGCGTGCTGGCGCTTTCCACCGGGTTGCTGGCGGTGGGCTTCGGGGTGCTGGCCCTGGCCGACCAGCTCTGGGTCTACCTGGCCGCCGCGGTGGTCTGGACGGTCGGCTCGATGCTGGCCGCGCCGCCGAACGCGCAGATCAACGCCGACCTGGCCCCACCCGAACTGCGGGCGCGCTACCAGTCGGTGTTCTACCTGACCTTTCCGGCGGCGTCGTTCGTCGCGCCGACGCTCGGCGGGGTGAGCCTGCAGTACCTCGGGGAGCGGCACTGGCTGGTGGTGGCGGCCCTGGGGCTGCTCGCCGCCGGTGGGCACCTGCTGGCCGGGCCGAGCCGGGAACGCCGGGTGGCGGCCCGGCGGGTCGCCGAACCGGGGGCCGCTCCGCAGCCGGTGGGCTGACGAAACGACGGCAGAACGCCCACCTCGACCGTGGTCGTGGTGGGCGTTCTCCGCTTGCCCGGCGGCGGCGGGCGACACTCACCCCCGTAAGCGTCGCCCGCTCGCGCCGCCGGTTCCACGGGTGGCACCGTCCCCCAACGATGTGCTCCACCCGTTTCTTGCGCCTCGCTCGTGCACGGATCTGATCGATCCGCCGCTCCCCCGAACGGTTCCGAGCGTGGCGCGGTGCAATAAAGTTAGTTCGCCCGGATTCCGGATTCAACCCGGATCGCTGTCTCGCCGGTCACAGCGCCGGTGTCCCCTCCGGTACTTCTGCGGGACTCTTGACTGGTCAACACGGCGTACCCGGCGACGATTCCCATAAACGCCTCACGCGTCCTCCCGATCGGGGGACTCCGTCCGGAAGAAGTTGCTCTGCCGGCCGTCGCGCAGCTGCTCCTGGTAGATGAGATTCAGCCGTCGTGCGTCGAACGTCCGGAACCAGTCGTCCCAGCTGATCACCTGGACCCGGCTGCTCTCCCGGTAGCCCGGGATCTCGAAGGTCAGCACGCCCGGCCGGCCCTCCCGCTCGGTGCCGACGATGGTCGCCGGCTGGGCGCCACGGGCCCGGGCCCAGTTCTGGATCACCTCGTGGTTGCTGGTGACCAGGCTGCGACCGGGGCGCTCGGGGCGGTCCGCCGGCGACGAGATCACCTGCGACGACCGTACCGACCGTGAGCTGGATCGGCCGGTACGCACGCCCGTCGTCAGGGCAGCGGCCGGGCCGGTGACGGCCGGGCCGGTGCCGGCTGCCTTCGCCGGCGCCGCCTTGGCGCGGGCGCCCGCCTTCGCCGGTGCGGCCTTCGCGCGAGCGCCGGCCTTCGCGGGCGTGGCCTTCGCCCGGGCACCCGCCTTCGCCTGCGTCGCCTTCGCCCGGGCACCCGCCTTCGCGGGTGCGGCCTTGGCGCGCGCGCCCGCCTTCGCCGGTGCGGCCTTGGCCCGACCGCCCGCCTTCGCCGGTACGGCCTTCGCGCGAGCGCCCGCCTTCGCCGGCGTCGCCTTCGCGCGAGCGCCGGCCTTCGCGGGCGCGGCCTTGGCCCGGGACACCTTCGCCGGCGCCGCCTTCGCCCGGCTGGTCGTCGCACGGGCGGTCGTCGTCTTCCGGGCGGCGGCCGGTGTGGCCTTGCGGGCCGGAGCCGCCTTGCGGGCCGGGCCCGGTGCGGCCTTCGCCCGCCCGGGCGTGGTCTTCCGGGCGCCCGCGGCCTTCTTGGTGGCGGCCTTCGTGGCGCCGGCCTTCTTGGCGGGTGCCCGGCCGGACGGTCCGGTGCTCCGCCGCGCCGCGCCGCCGGCCCGGCCCTCGGACCGCAGGCTCTGCGCGAGCGTCTTCACCAACTCGGGCTTGCGCAGCGCGGAGATGCCGGAGACACCGCGACGCCGCAGCTGCCCCCGGATGTCGTCGACCCGCATCCGCGAGATCTCCGACTCCGAGATGCCAGGGGTGTTCGGCGTCTGGTTGCCCGCCTGCCGTTTGGTCCTGGTCGCAGTTCCGCCGCGACCTGAGCTGTTCCGCTGAGCCATCGCACGCTCCTCGACAGTCCGTCTCGGCCTGCGGCGGGTCCCGTTTCGCCGCACCGCAGCGGTGCGGCATACCCGTCAGGACCGGTCCGAACCTCCAGCGGACGGCTCGAACAGGTGCGCGAAGGCGGCGAGGTTGGCGGTGGACTCGCCCCGCTTGACCCGCCACTCCCACTCCCGGCGGATCGAGCTGCCGAAGCCGATCTCCAGCATCGTGTCGAAGGACTCGTCGGCGTACGTCAGCACGGCGCCGAGCAGCCGGTCCAGCTCGTCGGCGTCGATGCCGGACGGGTTGACCCGACCCGTGAGGTAGACGTCGCCCACCGCGTCGATGGAGAACGAGACGCCGTACATCCGGGCGTTGCGCTGCAGGAGCCAGGCCCACAGCTCCTCGCGCCGCTCGTCGGGCTGGCGCATCACGAACGCCTCGATCCGCAGCGCGTGCTCGCCGACGATCAGGTTGCAGATGGTCTTGAGCTTGTGCGTGCCGGGCAGGGTGATCGCGTAGGAGCCTTCGCCGGTCGGCTCCCAGTCCAGCTCGCGCTCGGCGCAGACGGACTCGATCAGGGCGGCCAGGTCGCTCTTCGCGCTCATCGCACCCACTCTACGGGCGCGCGCCGGGGCGCACCGGACGGCGCGGAGTGGCCCGGCTCACCAGGAACAGGACATCGCCGCGTCCCCGGCGAGCTGGGTGGCCAGCCGGCTCCGGTGCTCGGCGATCGCCTCCCCGTAGACGGCGAGCAGGCCCGAGACGGTGCGCTGCCAGGAGAAGTTGCGCGCGTGCCGGGCCGCGCCGCCCGCCAGGTCGGCCCGCAGCGCCGGGTCGGGCAGCAGGCGGGCGAGGGTACGGGCCCAGTCGGCCGGGTCGTGGCCGTCGACGAGCACCCCGCTGACCCCGTCCCGGACGGCGGTCACCAGGCCACCCACGGCGGCCGCCACCACCGGCGTACCGCAGGCCTGGGCCTCCAGGGCGACCAGGCCGAACGACTCGTTGTGCGACGGCACTGCGACCAGGTCGGCGGCCCGGTACAGGGCCGGCAGGTCGTCGCCGGTCTGCGGGGGCAGGAAGCGCACCCGGTCGGCCACACCGAGCGAACCGGCCAGCTCCATCAGCGAGGCGGGACGGTCGAGCCCGCTACCGCTCGGGCCGCCGCAGATCACCACCGTCAACTGCTCGGCCAGGGCCGGGTCGCACTCGCGCAGCGCGGCGGCCGCGCGGACCAGCACGTCCGGCGCCTTCAGCGGCTGGATCCGGCCGACGAACGCCACCACGTACCCGTCGGTGGGCAGCCCCAGCCGGCGGCGGGCGGCGCGGGTGGCCGCGAGCCGGTCGCCGGGGGCGGGACGGAAGCGGTCCAGGTCGACGCCGGGCTCGACCACGGCGACCCGGGCCGGGTCGGCGTCGTAGCGGGCGATCAGGTCGGTCGCCTCGACCCGGGTGTTGGCCACCAGCCGGTCCGCCTCGGCGACCACCTGCTCCTCGCCGATCACCCGGGCCTTCGGCTCCGGGCGGTCACCGGCGGCGAGCTGGGCGTTCTTCACCTTGGCGAGGGTGTGCGCGGTGTGCACCAGGGGCACGCCCCAGCGCTCCTTCGCCAGCCAGCCGACCTGACCGGAGAGCCAGTAGTGCGAGTGGATCAGGTCGTAGTGGCCGGGCGGGCGGGCCGCCTCGGCACGCAGCACGCCGGCGGTGAACGCGCACAGCTGCCCGGGCAGATCCTCCTTGGTCAGCCCCTCCAGCGGGCCGGAGGTGATGTGCCGGACGTGCACACCGGGCGCCATCTCGACCACCGGGGGCAGGTCGCCGGAGGTGGCCCGGGTGAAGATCTCCACCTCGACGTCGGCCTCGGCGAGCCGCCGGGCGACCTCCAGGATGTAGACGTTCATGCCGCCGGCGTCACCGGTGCCGGGCTGGTGCAGTGGAGAGGTGTGCACCGACAGGGTGGCGATCCGCCGGGGGCGGGGCCACGGGCGGGCACCTCGCTGACGACCGACGCCGGTGTGCATTTCCGCCACGTCCGCTCCCTCTGCCACGGTGTATGCCGTCCCGCACGACCGGCGCTTCTCGGTCAACTCTCGCGCCGAGTGTCATCTTCCCGATCGGGACCCGGAAATGCGCCCGCGCTCTCCCCCGGGGTGACCCACGCCATCGACCGCCCCGCCACGACCGGCCGGCGCAGCGGGAGGACAATGTCCGGATGACCTCCGTCGCGATCGTCACCGGGGCGTCCAGCGGGATCGGCGCGGCCACCGCCCGCCGGTTGGCCGCCGAGGGCTTCCACGTGCTGGCCGCTGCCCGGCGTACCGACCGGCTGGCCGAGCTGGTCGCGCAGATCGAGGCGGCCGGCGGCACCGCCACCGCGGTGGCCTGCGACGTCACCTCGGACGAGTCGGTGGCCGGGCTGGCCGCCGCGGCCCAGGCCGCACCAGGGCCGGTCACCCTGCTGGTCAACAACGCCGGCGGCGCGCGCGGGCTGGACCCGGTGGAGTCCGGCGCGATCGGCGACTGGCAGTGGATGTACGACGTCAACGTGCTCGGCACGCTCCGGGTCACCCAGGCGCTGCTGCCCGCGCTGGAGGCGTCCGGCGCCGGCACCATCGTGATCGTCTCCTCCACCGCCGGCTTCACCGTCTACGAGGGCGGTGGCGGCTACACCGCGGCCAAGCACGCGCAGACCGCGATCGCCGGGACGCTGCGGCTGGAGCTGTGCGGGCGGCCGGTGCGGGTGATCGAGATCGACCCGGGCATGGTGCGGACCGACGAGTTCGGGCTGGTCCGCTTCGGCGGGGACGCCGACAAGGCCGCCGCCACGTACGCGGGGGTGCCCGAGCCGCTGGTCGCCGAGGACGTGGCCGACTGCATCGCCTGGTGCGCCACCCGCCCGCACCACGTCAACGTGGACCGGCTGGTGGTCCGCCCGCTGGCCCAGGCTGCCCAGCACAAGGTGCACCGGGTCGGGCAGTGAGTCGGGCCGGTCGCGGGTGAGGGCCGGGCCGGGACGTCCCCAGGGCGTGGTGACCCGGGGGACCACGAACCCCAACCGGCTGCGGCGGGTGGACAACTGGATCGTGGCCACCTGCGGCGACCGGCTCCGTGCCGCCGCCGACCCGCTGGTGGTGGACCTCGGTTACGGCGCGACCCCGGTCACCGCCGTGGAGCTGCGCGCCCGGCTGGCCGCCGGGGTCCGCGCCGACGTACGGGTGGTCGGGCTGGAGATCGATCCGGTACGGGTGGCCGCCGCCGCGCCCGCCGCCGACCCGCCCGGGCTGACCTTCGCCCGGGGCGGCTTCGAGCTGGCCGGGCTACGCCCGGTCCTGGTCCGCGCGTTCAACGTCCTGCGCCAGTACGACGAGAGCGAGGTCGCCGCCGCGTGGCGTACGGTCACCGACCGGCTCGCCCCGGGCGGGGCGCTGATCGAGGGGACCTGCGACGAGCTGGGCCGGCTGGGCGGCTGGGTGCTGGTCGACGCGGACGGCCCCCGCACGCTGACCCTGGCGGCCCGCCTGGCGACCCTGGAGAGCCCCGCCCAGCTGGCCGAACGCCTGCCCAAGGCGCTGATCCACCGCAACGTCCCCGGCGAGCGGGTGCACGAGCTGATCCGCGCCCTGGACGACTCCTGGCAGGCCGCCGCCGGCTACGCCCCGTTCGGCCCCCGCCAACGCTGGCTCCGCACCGTCAGCGCCCTCAAACAGTCCGGCTGGCCCGTCCTCGACCGCCCGCCCCGCTGGCGCCACGGCGAACTGACCCTCCCCTGGCCCGCCGTAGCCCCCACCTGACCCCGCCCACCCCCGCCAACTCCCGTTGATCATGAAGTTGGCGGCACCTCAGGAGATCGACATCGCCGCTAACTTCATGATCAACGGACTGGGGCCGGGGGGTGCGGTGGGGTCAGATGGTGCAGTTGATGAGGACGGGTTCGGGGTGGAGGGTTACGGCGAAGCGGGCGTGGACGGTGTCGCGGATGTCGCGGGCCAGGGCTACCAGGGCCGCGGTGCTGGCCGTACCGGTGTGGTTGGTGAGGGCCAGCGTGTGCTTGCTGGAGATGGCGGTGCCCTCGGGGCCGAGGTGGCCCTTGGCGAAGCCGGCCTTGTCGATCAGCCAGGCGGCGCTGACCTTCACCATGTCGCCGGGGCAGGGCCAGGAGGGCGGTTCGCCGAGGTCGGTGGCGCGGGCGCGCAACAGCTCGTACGCCTCCCGGTCGAGCACCGGGTTGGTGAAGAACGAGCCCACCGACCAGGTGTCCGGGTCGGTGGCGTCGAGCACCATGCCCTTGCCGGCGCGCAGCTTCAGCACCGTCGCGCGGGCGTCGGCCAGCGGCACCCGGTCGCCCACCTCGACGCCGAGCGCCCGGGCCAGCTCGGCGTAGCGCACCGGGCCGGAGAGCGCGGAGCGGTGCAGCCGGAAGTCGACCGAGAGCACCACCCAGCGGTCGCTGTACTTGAAGATGCTGGACCGGTACGCGAAGCCGCAGTCCGCCGCCTCGACCCGGCCGAGGCTGTCGTCGGCGCGGTCGTACACCTGGACGCCGGTGATGCTCTCGGCGACCTCCTGGCCGTACGCGCCGACGTTCTGGATCGGGGTGGCGCCGGCCGAGCCGGGGATGCCGGAGAGGCACTCCAGCCCCGACCAGCCGTTGTCCACGGTCGCGGCGACCAGGTCGTCCCAGGGCTCGCCGGCCTCGACCCGTACGGTGACGGTGTCGGCGTCCTCGGCGACGACCCGCAGCCCTCGCGACCGGACCAGGACGACCGTGCCGGGGAATCCCTCGTCGCCCACCACGACGTTGCTGCCGCCCGCGAGGATGAGCACCGGCTCGTCACGCCGCCGCGCCTGGCGCACGGTTCGTACGATCTCCTCGGCACTGGTGGCGGTCTCCAGCCGTCCGGCGGGGCCACCGAGGCGCAGTGTGGTGTACCTCGCCAGGGTGGCCGGGTCGGCGGGGTCGGCTCCGGTCGTCGGTTGGGCGTAGACGTCTGACACGCCTCTCACCCTAGGCTGAGGGGTAGCCGCGGCACCCACTGGTGGCCCGGTCACCCCCGGGAGGATTGCGATGAGCAGACTGCACGGCACGAAGGACTTCTGGATCGGCGCGCTCCGGGTGGACGGCCCGGCGTTCGCCGCCGCGGTGGCCGAGGCGCCGCCGGAGACACCCGTGCTCTCCTGTCCCGGCTGGACGGTCGCCGACCTCACCCTGCACCTGGCCCGCATCTACCACTGGGTGCACTCGTTCGTCGGCTCCGGCGAGACCAGCCAGCCGGCCCGCCCGGACGGCGCCGAGCTGCCCAGCGGGGTGACCCCGCTGCAGCTCTGGCAGCACGGCTACGACCAGCTGATGACCCTCTTCGACAGCCTGGACCCGGAGGCGCCGGCCTGGAACTGGGCGCCGCAGCCGAAGAAGGCCGGTTTCTGGCCGCGCCGGATGGCGCACGAGACGGCGGTGCACCGCTGGGACGCCCAGCTCGCCATCGCCGCCGGTGAGCCGATCGAGGCCAAGCTCGCGGCCGACGGGGTCAGCGAGGTGCTGGACACCTGGCTGCCGGCCGGGCGCCGGGCGGTGCCGGGCCAGTGGCACGGGGTGGTGCAGTTGACCGCGACCGACGCCGCGCAGGACTGGTACCTGCGGCTGCGCGGCGAGGGGGTGGCGCTGCTCGACACCGCCACGGTCTTCGGCCACGAGGACCACCACGCCCGGGTGCAGGTGACCGGCACCGCCAGTGACCTGCTGCTCGCCCTCTGGGGCCGGATCGGCTACGACGCGCTCGGCGTCACCGGCGACCGCACCCTCCTGGACGGCCTGCGCACCGGCTGACCCCCAGGACCTCCCGGTCCCCTGCCCCTGCTTCACGGAAAGAGTGGTCATTCCGCCTCGGATGGCCACTCTTTTCGTGTTTCCGGCCCTGAGGTCACGGCTCGGACGCAGCGAGAGAGCGCTCTCTTGACAGCCGACCGGTGAGCGGTGACGCTGTCGTGAGAGCGCTCTCTCAGCCCCTCACGATCGTGTCAGGACCCGGCTGCGACTCGCTCACCAGCAGGTCCACCCGCTCCACCATCGATTGACCTGAGAGGAATCCGAGGCAGATGGGTACCTTTTCGCGCCGCCGTCTGGCGGCGGTGGCCCTGGTGGCCACCACCGCCCTGCTCGGCACCACCGCCTGCGCGGGCGACGACGAGCCCGCCGAGGGCGGGCCGATCACACTGACCGTCGACGTCTTCGGCCAGTTCGGCTACGAGGAGCTCTACAAGGAGTACATGGCCAGCCACCCCGGCGTGAAGATCGTCGAGCGGGGCACCGGCAGCAACCTCGACGAGTACTCGCCGAAGCTCACCCAGTGGCTCGCCGCCGGCAAGGGCGCGGGCGACGTGGTCGCCATCGAGGAGGGGCTGCTGGTCGAGTACAAGGCCAACCCGCAGAACTTCGTCAACCTGCTCGACCACGGCGCCGCCGACCTCAAGGGCAACTTCCTGGACTGGAAGTGGAACCAGGGGCTCACCGCCGACGGCAAGCAGCTCATCGGCCTCGGCACCGACGTCGGCGGCATCGCCATGTGCTACCGCAAGGACCTCTTCGCCAAGGCCGGCCTGCCCACCGAGCGGGACCAGGTGTCCAAGCTCTGGCCGACCTGGCAGGACTACATCGCCACCGGCGAGAAGTTCAAGTCGGCCAACACCGGGGCGTCCTTCCTCGACGCGGCGACCAACATCTTCAGCACCATCCTGCTCCAGACCGCCGGCAACACCTCCGGCTACAGCTACTACGACACCAGCAACAACCTGGTTGTCGACAGCAACCCGGCGGTGAAGCAGGCCTACGACACCACCGTCGACATCATCGACTCCGGCCTCTCCGGGAAGTACGGCTCCTGGTCCGAGGAGTGGGTCTCCGCCTTCAAGCAGTCGAAGTTCGCCACCATCGCCTGCCCCGCCTGGATGACCGGCGTCATCGAGGGCAACGCCGGCCCGGCCGCCAAGGGCAAGTGGGACATCGCCCAGGTCCCCGGCAACGGCGGCAACTGGGGCGGCTCCTTCCTCGCCGTGCCGAAGCAGAGCAAGCACCAGGCCGAGGCGATCGAGCTGACCAAGTTCCTGACCAGCGCCAAGGGCCAGATCGGCGCCTTCAAGGCCAAGGGCCCGCTGCCGTCGTCGCCGCAGGCGCTCGACGACCCGGCGATCACCGACTCGACGAACCCGTACTTCTCCGGCGCGCCGGTCGGCAAGATCTTCGGCACCGGCGCCAAGAGCCTCAAGCCGGTCTACATGGGCCCGAAGAACCAGGCCGTCCGCACCGAGGTGGAGAACGCGGTGCGCACCGTGGAGCTGGGCCAGCGCAACCCCGAGCAGGGCTGGAACGACGCCGTGAACAACGCGAAGAAGGCCGCCGCCAAGTAGTCCGAGCCAGGCGTGCGGGCGGGCTCGGCGACGCCGGTCCCGCCCGCACGGCGGAGAAGGAGTCCACGGCATGGCCGTCCAGCTCGACGCGCGACCCCCGGTAGCACCGACGCCGCGCCACACCCGCCCGACCCGGGGCATCCGGCTCACCCGGTTCGACACCCGGTACTCGCCGTACCTCTACATCGCCCCGTTCTTCCTGCTCTTCGCGGTCTTCGGGATCTACCCGCTGGCCTACACCTTCTGGGTCTCGCTGCACGACTGGGACCTGCTGGGGATCGAGCCCACGTTCATCGGGGCGCAGAACTACACCCAGCTGATGGCCGACCCCGACTTCTGGCACTCGGTGGTCAACACCCTCGGCATCTTCGTCATCTCCACCGTCCCGCAGCTGCTTCTCGCGCTCTGGCTGGCCAACCTGCTCAACCGCCGGCTGCGGGCGCGGACCGGCTGGCGGATGGCCGTGCTGATCCCCAACGTCACCTCCACGGCCGCGGTCGCGATCGTCTTCGGCGTGCTCTTCGGCCGCGAGTTCGGCATGATCAACTGGCTGCTGGACCTGGTCGGGATCGACGCCATCGACTGGAAGGCCAACCGGTTCGCCTCCTGGGTGGCCATCTCGACCATGGTGGACTGGCGGTGGACGGGGTACAACGCGCTGATCTTCCTGGCCGCGATGCAGGCCATCCCGCGCGACCTCTACGAGTCGGCCTCGATCGACGGGGCCGGCCGGTCCCGGCAGTTCTGGTCGATCACCGTGCCGCTGCTCAAGCCGACCATCATCTTCGCGGTCATCATCTCCACCATCGGCGGGCTCCAGCTCTTCACCGAGCCCCGCCTCTTCAACTCCGGCACCAACGCGATCCGCGGCGGGCCGCTGCGCGAGTCGCAGACGGTGACCATGTACATGTTCGAGAACGCCTTCGCGCCGCACTACAACTTCGGCTACGGCTCCGCCATCGCCTGGCTGCTCTTCGCGCTGATCGCGGTGGTCGCGGCCATCAACGTGCTGGTCCTGCGCCGGCTCGGCGGCGGCGGGCGCAAGGAGGGATCCCGATGACCCGACTCTGGTCCGCCGGCCGGCTCACCTACGCGGCACTGGTCCTCACCGCCCTGGCGTCGATCTTCCCGATCTACTGGATGTTCGTGGTCGCCAGCCGTACCAGCGACGCGATGGGCGAGGTGCCGCCCCCGGTCACCCCCGGCGGCAACCTGGGCGCGAACATCTCCCGGCTCTTCGCCAACACCGACGCGCACTTCCTGACCGGCCTGGTGAACTCGACGATCGTGGCGGTGTCGGTCACCGTCTCGGTGGTCTTCTTCTCCACCCTGGCCGGCTTCGCCTTCGCCAAGCTGAGGTTCCGTGGGCGCAACGCGCTGCTGATGGTGATCATCGCGACGATGATGGTGCCCACCCAGCTCGGCGTCATCCCGCTGTACATGCTGATGACGAAGCTGAACTGGAACGACCGGCTCCCGGCCGTGATCGTGCCGGCGCTGGTCACCGGCTTCGGGGTGTTCATGATGCGCCAGTACGCCGGCCAGGCGGTCAGCACCGAGCTGATCGAGGCCGCCCGGATCGACGGGTGCAGCACCGCGCGGATCTACTGGAACGTGGTGCTGCCCGCGCTGCGCCCCGCCGCCGCCGTGCTCGGCCTGCTCACCTTCATGACCACCTGGAACGACTTCCTCTGGCCGTACGCTGTGCTCAACGACCCGGAGAACCCGACCGTGCAGTTGTCCCTGCGGGCCCTGTCCGACGGGTACTACCAGGACATGTCCCAGGTGTTCACCGGTACGGCCATCGCCACGCTGCCCCTGCTGCTGGTGTTCATCGTGTTCGGCCGCCAGATCATCGGCGGCATCATGGAAGGTGCGGTCAAGGCGTGAGCGCGGAGAGTGAGCCGGTCCGGCGAGGCCCGGAGTCACGAACGGAAGACGGCGACGCGGGCGAGCTGCGTTTCCCCGAGAACTTCGTCTGGGGTGCCGCCACCGCGGCGTACCAGATCGAGGGCGCGGCCCGCGACGACGGTCGCGGCCCGTCGATCTGGGACACCTTCAGCCGGACCCCCGGGAAGGTCTTCCAGGGGCACACCGGCGACGTCGCCTGCGACCACTACCACCGGTACGCCGAGGACGTGGCGCTGATGGCCGAGCTGGGGCTCGGGGCGTACCGCTTCTCGGTGGCCTGGCCCCGGATCCAGCCGGACGGCACCGGCCCGGTCAACCCGCGCGGGCTGGACTTCTACGACCGGCTGACCGACGCGCTGCTCGACCGGGGGATCGACCCGATCGTCACCCTCTACCACTGGGACCTGCCGCAGGCGCTGCAGGACCGGGGCGGCTGGACCGCCCGGGACACCGCCGAGCACTTCGCCGACTACACGCTCGCCGTGCACGCCCGCCTCGGCGACCGGATCAGCACCTGGACCACGCTCAACGAGCCCTGGTGCTCGGCGTACCTGGGGTACGGCAACGGGGTGCACGCCCCGGGCGAGCGCGACGCCGGGGCGGCCTTCGCCGCCGTACACCATCTGCTGCTGGGGCACGGCCTGGCGGCCCGCGCGCTGCGCGCGGCCGGCGCGCAGACCGTGGGGATCACCCTGAACCCGGCCGACGTGCAGCCCGGCGACCCGGCCAGCGCCGCCGACGTCGCCGCCGCCCGGCTGGTCGACGGCCTGCACAACCGGATCTTCCTCGACCCGCTGACCGGCGCCGGGTACCCCGACGACGTGTTGGCGCACGTCGGCCGGCTGGTGGAACCGACGTTCATCCGGGACGGCGACGAGAAGGTCATCGCCGCGCCGATCGACCTGCTCGGGGTGAACTACTACGCCCCGACCTACGTCGCCGGCCGGGCGGGCGGGGCCGGCGGCGGCGGGGCGTACCCGGGCACCGAGGGCACGGTGGAGTTCCTCCCGCCGACCGGCCCGCTGACCGAGATGGGCTGGATGATCGAGGCGGCCGGGCTGACCCGGCTGCTGGAGCGGATCGCCCGGGACTACCCCGGGCTGCCGATGCTGATCACCGAGAACGGTGGCGCCTTCCCGGACAAGACCGGCGCCGTCGGTCCGGACGGTCTCGGCCAGGTCATGGACACCGACCGGATCGCCTACCTCGACGGGCACCTGCGGGCGGCGCACCAGGCCATCGCCCGGGGGGTCGACCTGCGCGGCTATCTCGTATGGTCGTTGCTGGACAACTTCGAGTGGGCCGAGGGCTACCGGAAGCGGTTCGGGATCGTCCACGTCGACTACCTGACCCAGCGGCGCACACCGAAGTCCAGCGCCCGGTGGTACCAGGAGGTGATCTCCCGGAACGGGCTATGACGAGGTGGTGGTGGCTCCGATGACGACCGCGCAGCGACCGACCCTGGAGGCGGTCGCCCGCCGGGCCGGGGTGTCCCGGGCGACCGTGTCCCGGGTGGTCAACGGCTCCACCACGGTCGCCGGTCCGATCCAGGAGGCGGTCCGCCGGGCCGTGGCCGAGCTGGGGTACGTGCCGAACCTGGCCGCCCGCAGCCTGGTCACCCAGCGGACCGACTCGGTCGCCCTGGTCATGCCCGAGGAGGCCACCCGGGTCTTCTCCGACGACCAGGTCTTCCCGGGGATCATCCGGGGGGCGGCCCAGGAGCTGGAGGCGGCCGACAAGCAGCTGGTGCTGATGCTCGCCGGGTCGGCGGCCGGTCACGAACGGGTCGAGCGGTACACCACCGGGCGGCACGTCGACGGGGTGCTCTTCGCCTCGCTGCACGGTGCGGATCCGCTGCCCGGCACGCTGGCCCGGCTCGGCATCCCGGTGGTCTGCGCCGGCCGGCCGCTCGACGGCGCGCGGGTGCCGTACGTCGACGTCGACAACGTCGGCGGGGTGACCCGGGCGGTCCGGCACCTGATCGGGAACGGTCGCCGGCGGATCGCCACCATCGCCGGCCCGCAGGACATGATCGCCGGCATCGAGCGGCTCACCGGCTACCGGGAGACGGTCACCGCCGCCGGGCTGCCGGAGCTGGTCGCGTACGGCGACTTCACCCGGGAGTCCGGCGCGGCGGCGATGCACCAGCTGCTCACCGCGCACCCCGACCTGGACGCGGTCTTCGCCGCCTCCGACCTGATGGCGCACGCCGCCCTGCGCACGCTGCGCGAGGCGGGGCGGCGGGTGCCGGACGACGTCGCGGTGATCGGCTTCGACGACATCGAGACGGCGGCGTACACCGAGCCGCCGCTGACCACGGTGCGGTGGGAGATCGTGGAACTGGGCCGGGAGATGACCCGGCAGCTGCTCCGGCTGGCCGCCGGCGAGGCGATCGAGGAGTCGGTGATCCTCCCGACCGAGCTGGTGGTACGCGAGTCCGCCTGAGGGTCGCCCGCCGACGGGAGATAACCGATCGACCGGCCGGCAGCCCGGGCGTAGCGTCGCTCGGATGACCGGTAGCCATCTGATCACGTCCCGCGCCCCGCTCGGGGTGGCCACGCCCGGCCGCCCCGACCCGATCGAGGCGGTCCCCGCCGTCCGGAAGACGGCCTGAATGCGCATCCGCACCGCGCGTCCGGACGACGCCGCCGAGATCGTGGCGCTGCGCGCGGTCGTCTACCCGTACCTGGTGCGGGGCGTCGAGTCGACCCGGCAGATGATCAGCGAGCCACCGCCCGGCGAGGACTGGATCCCGTTCGTGGCGGAGCAGGACGGCCGGGTGGTCGGCTGGGCGTCGGCGTACCGCAACACCCACACCTCCGAGCCCGACGTCGGGGAGATCTCCACCCCGCACGTCCACCCCGAGCACCGGCGGCGCGGCGCGGGCACCGCGCTGCTGAGCGCCGCCCTGGACCACCTCCGCGTCGTGGGGGCACGCCGGGTCCTCACCCGGGCGCAGGAGGAGTCGCTGCCGTTCGCCCGGCGGCACGGCTTCACGCCGAGCCGGCAACTGCGCTACTCGGCACTGGAGCTGCGACCGGCCCCGCCGGAGCCGACCGCCCCGCAGGGCGTAAGGCTCCTCCCGCTGGACGGGCTGGACCCGCGGCGGATCTACCAGATCGACGTCGCCTCGGCCGCCGACGAGCCCGGCGACGTGCCGAAGGACGCGATCGGGTACGACAGCTTCTACTACGAGGTCTGGCAGAACCTGGGCCTGGACCGCGCGGCCAGCACCGCCGCCGAGATCGACGGCGAGTTGGTCGCCTTCAGCCTGGTCAAGCGGGACGGCGACCGGATGTGGTCGGACTTCACCGGCACGCTGCCGGAACACCGCGGCCGGGGCCTGGCCCGCCTGGTCAAGCAGGCCGCCCTGCACCGGGCCGCCGCCCGTGGGGTACGGATCGCGTACACCTCGAACGACGAGGAGAACGCGCCCATGCTCGCGATCAACGCCCGGCTCGGCTACCAGCCGGTGTTCAGCGAGTGGTCCTGCCAACGTGACCTCACCTGACCGCGGCCCGGCCAGCGGCCTCAGCCGTCGGCGAGGACCCGCTGCGCGGTGGCGAGCGTGGGCGCGCCGAAGAGCACCAGCCGGGACTCCGTCACCGTCGTCGGGGTGGCGGCGCGCAGCACGGTGACCGCCTGGCGTACGGCGTCGTCGACCGGCCAGCCGTAGACGCCGGCGGAGATCAGCGGGAAGGCCACCGTGGTGGCGCCCAGCCCGTCGGCGACGGCCAGGCTGTTGGCGTAGCAGTCGCGCAGCAGCGCCGACCGGTCCTCGGTGGCCGAGAAGACCGGCCCGACGGTGTGCACCACCCAGCGCGCCGGCAGTTCACCGGCGGTGGTGGCGACGGCCTGCCCGGTGGGCAGCCCGCGGCCGTACCGGGAGGCGCGCAGGGCCCGGCACTCCTCGAGGATCGCGGGGCCGCCGCGGCGGTGGATCGCGCCGTCCACTCCCCCGCCGCCGAGCAGCGAGGAATTGGCGGCGTTGACGATCACGTCGACCCGCTGGGCGGTGATGTCCCCCTCGACCAGGGTGATCTCCATGTCAGGGCTCCCGGATGGGCTGGCCGAACGTCCGGCGGGTGAGCAGGGTGGCCCCGGCGACGGCGGCCGGCATGACCAGCACCGCACCGAGCGGGATCAGGAAGCAGACGAAGACCGCCACGCCGAAGCCCAGCGCGGTGGGCCGGTCCGCCTTCAGCATGGACCGCCGGTCCGGCAGCCGCAGCCCGCGCCGGGCGAACGGCGCGCCGACCAGTTCCACGGCGAGCAGCCAGCCGCCCACCGCCGCCCCGATCACCGGTACCACGGTCTGCCCGACCACCGGGATGAACCCGGCGGCGAAGAGCGGGATGCCGATCAGCACCGACAGGCCCACCAGCCGCAGCGAGTCGGCGGCGCTGCGCCGCAGCGACGCCCAGAACGGCACCTCCACCGCGTCGGGGGTACCGCCGAGACGCTCCTCCACCCGTTCGGAGATCTTCTCGTAGAACGGGTCGCCGATGACGAGGGTGACCGCCGTGAAGGCGACCACCCCGAGCAGGCCGCCCAGCCCGAGGAAGGCCAGCCCGGCGATCACCCGGACCAGGCTGCGCGGCGTCTGCGACCAGTCGTCGGCGAACGGGGTGACCAGCGCGGCCAGGTTGTCCACGAAGTACACCAGGGCGGCGAACGCGGAGAGGAAGAGCGCACCGGAGATCAACGCCGGCACGACGCCGAGCAGCATCAGCCGGGGGCTGCGGACGTAGAGGGCGAGGCCGCGCAGGAGCAGGCCGACGCCGGTGAAGAACCGTCCGACGGCGCCGGTGACGGGCGTGAAGATCCGGGGTGCGTTCACGAGCGGGAGCCTAGTGGTACCTCCGGAGGTACGTCGGGTACAGCCGTACGCGCTCCGCCTGACCTATTCGGAGCGGGATGACCGATCGGCCGCGGCGAGCAGTTCCTCCGCCGCTCTGCGCAGCGTGGCGCGCGCCTGCTGTGGATCGCCCAGCGCGCCGCCCTGCAGAGCACCGTCGCGCAGCAGCACCAGTACCCGCGCCGTGTGGTCTGGGTCCGCGTGCCCGGCCTCCACCGCCCGGTCGCGCAGAACCTGGAAGAACCATGCGTGGTAGTCGGAGACGGCCACGCGCACGGGATGCGCCGGATCCGGGTATTCCGCCGCGGCGTTGAGGAACGGGCAGCCCCGGAAGCCGGTGCTGCACACGTCCTCCCCGAGGACGTTGACGATGCGCAGGAGAGCCTCGCGGCCCCGGCTGTCCGCGACGACCTGCTCGACTCCGTTCCGGATCTCCTCGCTCCTGCTCCGCAGGTAGGCGACGATCAGGTCTTCCTTGCTCGGGAAGTGGCGGTAGAAGGTCGCCCTCGTCACCCCGGCCTCGCTCACCAGGCGATCCACGCCGACGGTGTGCAGGCCGTAGGCATAGAACAGGCGCGAGGCGGTACGCAGCAGCCGGTCTCTCGGGTGAAGCTTCTGCTCCGCGATCGACGTCATCCCCTCAGCATAAGAAGAGACCGTTCGTTCTGCCGCCCCGCGCCGTCGAAAGTCGGCGTGCTCCACGCCACGTTGCGGCATCCGGGACAGGCGCTAGTATCGTCCAGAGAAAGACCGATCGTTCTCCCCTCTGCTAGGAGTTCCCATGGGTATCAGGAAGCTGCTGGGCCTGTCCGCTCTCGCCAGCGTCGTGACCGTCGCCAGCCTCGGCACCGCCTCGAGCGCCGCCACGACCGAGGCGGAGGCCCGCAACAACGGCCCCAAGCCGACCGTCGTGCTCGTGCACGGGGCGTTCGCCGACTCGTCGAGCTGGCACGGAGTGGTGTCGCGGCTGCAGAAGAACGGCTACCCGGTGGTCGCCCCGGCGAACCCGCTGCGCGGCCTGAGCTCCGACGCCGACTATCTGAAGCAGCTGCTCGCCACGGTGTCGGGCCCGGTCGTCCTCGTCGGACACTCCTACGGCGGATCGGTGATCACCAACGCCGCCGTCGGCAACACCAACGTCACCGACCTGGTGTACGTGGCAGCATTCGCCCCCGACGCCGGGGAGAGCGTGCTCGGCCTGTCCAGCCAGGTCCCCGGCAGCACGCTCCCTGAGTCGCTGGCTCCGCCGGTTCCGCTCGGTGACGGCAGCCACGACCTCTACATCCGGCAGGACGCCTACCACCGCCAGTTCGCCGCCGACGTGTCGCCCGCCAAGGCCGCCCTCTCCGCCGTCACCCAGCGGCCGGTCCGCGACGCCGCTCTCGCCGAGGGCTCCGGCGCCCCTGCCTGGAAGACGATCCCGTCCTGGTTCGTGCTCGCCGGAGCCGACAAGAACATCCCCATCGCCGGTCAGCGGCTCATGGCCGAGCGAGCCGGCTCCCGCCACACCGCCGAGGTCGACACCGCGTCGCACTCCATCGCCGTCTCGCACCCCGACGTCGTCTTCGACGTCATCGACAAGGCCGCTACCACCAAGTAACGGCCGGGTACCACCGGGACGCGCGTACGAGCACGGGCAGGATGGGCGAGTGCGCGCGTCCCGGTTGATCTCCCTGGTGTTGCTGCTCCAGACCCGGGAGACGATGACCGCCGCCGAGCTGGCCCGGGAGCTTGAGGTCTCCGAGCGCACCGTCTACCGGGACGTGCTGGCGCTCTCCGCCGCCGGGGTACCGGTCTACGCCGACCGGGGCCGGGCCGGCGGCTACCGCCTGCTCGGCGGCTACCGGACCCGGCTGACCGGGCTGACCCGGGACGAGGCGGAGGCGCTCTTCCTCTCCGGTCTGCCCGGACCGGCCGGGGACATGGGGCTGGCCGACGCGGTGGCGTCGGCCGAGCTGAAGGTCCTCGCGGCGCTGCCGCCGACCCTGCGGGACGCCCCCGCCCGGGCCGGGCAGCGGTTCCACCTGGACGTGCCGGGGTGGTTCCGGGAGTCCGCGCCCCCGCCGTGGCTGGCCGAGCTGGCCCGGGCGGTGTGGCGGGACCGGGTGGTCCAGCTGCGCTACCGGCGCGGCGACCGCGAGGTCGGCCGGCGGGTCGAGCCGTACGGGCTGGTGCTCAAGAGCGGGGTCTGGTACCTGGTCGGGCGGGTCGGCGACGGCATGCGCACGTACCGGGTGGACCGGGTGGTGGGCGTCGAGACGGGCGGGGAGACCTTCGCCCGGGACGAGGACTTCGACCTGGGCGGCCACTGGCGGGAGCAGGCCGAGGCGTTCCTGCGGAGCATGCTGCGCGCCGAGATCACCGTCCGGCTCAGCGCCGCCGGCCTGCGCGCGCTGCGCTGGGCCGCCGAGGCCCCCTTCGCGTACGAGGAGGCGACGGCCGCCGCCGGCGAACCCGACGGGCAGGGGTGGCGGGTCACCCGGCTGCCCGTCGAGTCCGTCGAGGTGGCGTACGACCTGATGCTGCGGCTCGGGCCGGAGGCGGAGGTGCTCGATCCGCCCGAGCTGCGGGCCCGCCTGGCCGGGGCGGCCCGCCGGCTCGGCGACCTCTACCGCTCCGAGCCGGGTCAGCGGTAGCCGGTCACGTCGGCCGGCTTCCCCGCGTCCACCACCTCGGTGATGTAGCGGAACGCGTCCGGCCGGCTGCCGTCGACGTCGGTGAAGCCGTACACCTGGGCCAGCTGGCCGCTGGAGACGGACGCGCCGTTCCAGCGGGCCTTCTCCTCGTCGGCGGCCAGGGCGGCGACCGCGCGCCCGACGAAGGCCGGGGTCTCGGAGATGAGGAAGTGCGGGTCCTTGGCGGCCCCGTCGCGCCAGTTCTCCTCGGTCACCCCGAAGTGCTCCAGCATCGACTCGGACCGGATCCAACCGGGGGTGAGCGCGACGGCGGTGCAGCCGTGCGGCTTCAGCTCGTGCGCCTGACTGAAGGCGAGCCGGATGACCGACGCCTTGGCCAGGTCGTAGAAGACCGAGAGCCGGTAGTTGGCGTCGTTGTACTCCTTGGTGCCGTCGCCGATCTCCACCACCAGCCCGCCCGGCTTACGGATCAGCAGCGGGAGGGCGAAGTGGCTGGTGATGATGTGGGTGTCCACCGCCAGCCGCAGGGTGCGGAAACCCGCCTCCAGCGGCTGCTCCCAGACCGGCTTCTCCCAGGTGATCAGCGGGTCGCTGCCCCAGATGTCGTTGACCAGCACGTCGAGCCGCCCCTGCTCGGCGTCGATCCGGGCCACCAGGTCGCGGACCTGCTCGGGCACCAGGTGGTCGACCCGTACCGCGATGCCGGTGCCGCCGGCGGCGGTGACCAGCTCGGCGGTCTCCTCGATGGTCTCCGGCCGGTCCATCTCCGAGCGGCCGGCGCGGCTGCTGCGGCCGGTGGCGTAGACGGTCGCGCCGGCCGCGCCGAGCTGGATGGCGATCTGGCGGCCGGCGCCCCGGGTCGCCCCGGCGACCAGCGCGACCTTGCCTGTCAGCGGTGTCGTCGTCATGCCGTCGAGGCTGGCACCGATACCTGACAGCCGAAGTCCGGTTTCGGAAACGGGGTGTCGTGGGTCATGCTCGCCGGCATGCACCTGCTGCTCTCCGGGATCGTCGGCTCGGTCGCGTACGGGCTGGCCGGGCCCGGCTCGGACACCGACCGGATCGGGGTCTTCGCCGCGCCCACGGTGGCCTTCCACGGGCTGCACCCACCCCGAGAGTCGGTGGTCACCACCGACCCGGACGTCACCCTGCACGAGGCCGGCAAGTACGCGAAGCTGGCGCTGAGCGGCAACCCGACCGCCACCGAGCTGATGTGGCTGCCCGAGGAGTGCTACGAGACCCGGACGGAGTTCGGCGAGCGGCTGATCGCCATCCGGTCGGCGTTCCTCAGCGCGCCCCGGGTCCGCGACGCCTACCTCGGGTACGCCACCCAGCAGTTCCGCAAGCTCACCACCCGCGACTCGTCAGTGGGCGGACGGCTGCGCTCCGCCAAGCACGCCCGGCACCTCGCCCGGCTGCTGCACCAGGGGCGAGTGCTCTACGCGACCGGCGTGCTGGAGATCCGGCTGGCCGCCCCGGAGTGGTTCCGGGCCTTCGGCGAGCGGGTGGCCGGCGGCGCGCTGGACGAGGCGGAGGCCCTGGTCGCCGCGGCGCAGCGGGACTTCGACACCATCCGTACGCCGCTGCCGGAGCGGCCGGACGAGGCGACGGTGGAGGGCTGGCTCCTCGACGTGCGCGCCGCCCACCTGCCGCCGGTCTGACCGACGCACGGCCGGGCCGCCAATGCCCGGCCGAAAATCGCTCGGCCGGCCGCCGGCCCCGCTGTTAGGCTGCGGCCGCGTCCTCGATCGACGAAAGGGAGGTGAGCGCGATGTCCACCACGACTGTCATGTGCTCCCACCCGACGGCGAGGACGCCGAGGTCCTGAACCGGGAGCACGTCACCACCCGGAAGGATCCCATGACCGACCTGGTCATCCGCCCGATCACCGCGGGCGAGGAAAAACTCTTCGACTCCCTGCCCGACCCCGCTCTCGTCGGCCGCGCCGCGTTCGGCGAGCGCTACCTCGACATGGCCGCAGCCGGCCAGTACCGCCCCGAATGGACCTGGGTCGCCCTGCGCGACGATGTCGTCGTGGCCCGCGCCGCCTGGTGGGGCGGGCCGGACGACGAATCGCCGCTGGCCCTCGACTGGTTCGACTTCACCGACACCGACGCCGCGGTCGAGCTGCTCCGGACCGCACCGCTGCGGGCGGAGTACTCGATCTCGCTGCCACCCTGCTGGCGGGACGATCCCGCCGTCCGGGCGCAGGCCGAGGCGCGGATCGACGCCGCCACGGCCGCCGGCATGTCGGTGCTGGTCGAGCGGTACCGGTACCGCTGGACCGCCGGGTGTGGACTGCCCGACCGGCCGGGTCGGCTGGAGTTCCGCCCCGAACCGGACGACGCCGTCATCCTCGACGTCCTGCGCCGCGTCGGCGAGGGCAGCCTGGACGCCCACACCCGCCACACCACCGCCACCTCCGGGCCGGACGCGGCCGCCCGGGAGGAACTGGACCTGCTGCTCTGGCTGCCGAGCCCGCGGGACTGGTGGCGACTGGCCTGGACCGCGAGCGGCGAGCTGGTCGGCATCATCGTGCCGGCCCGCAACCACAGTGATCCGATCGTCGGCTTCGTCGGGGTGGTCCCCGAGCAACGCGGCCACGGCTACGCGTACGACCTGCTGGTCGAAGGTACGCACCTGCTGGTCGAGGGCGGCGCGACGGAGATCGTGGCCGCCACGGACCAGACCAACCATCCGATGGCCGCCGTCTTCGCCCGGGCGGGCTACCCGATCGAGCGGGAACGCGTGGACCTCGTCTGACCCTTCGTCCCCGGCACCGGCCCACCGGTGCCGGGGACACCCCGGGCGACCGGCGCGGCCGTACGCGTCAGTCGGCCAGCCTGACCCGGACCCGCCGGTTGGCGCGGCCCTTGCTCTCCACCTTGACCACCTGGACCTTGCCGATCTGGGCGGTGGAGGCCACGTGGGTGCCGCCGTCGGCCTGCACGTCCAGCCCGACGATGTCGACGATCCGGACCTCCTGCTCGTCCGGCGGGATCAGGTTGGACTGGGTGCGGATGATGTCCGGCAGGGCCAGCGCCTCGGCCCGGGGCAGCACCCGCACGGCGACCGACCGGTCGGCGGCCACCTCGGCGTTGACCAGCTCCTCGATCCGGGCCTTGAAGTCCGGCGGCACCTCGGGCAGGTTGAAGTCCATCCGGGCCTCGCCCGGCTCCATGTTGCCGCCGGTGACCAGCGCCCCGAAGTCGCGGAACACCACCCCGCAGAGCACGTGCAGCCCTGAGTGGGTACGCATCAGCCGGGTCCGCCGCTCGTCCTCCACCGCGCCGGTGACCGTGGTGCCGGGCGGCGGCACCGGGTCACCCTCGGCGGGGATCAGGTAGAGGTCGTCGCCCTTGCGGGTGCCGACGATCCGGGTCTGCACACCCTGCCAGAGCAGCACGCCGTGGTCCGGCGGCTGGCCGCCGCCGCCCGGGTAGAACGCCGACCGGTCCAGCACGAGGCCCTGCTCGTCGGCGGCCAGCACCGTGCACTCCCACTCGCGCAGTGTGGGGTCGGCGAGGTCGAGGCGGTGGGTGCGGCCGTGGTGTGTGACGCCCATGACGGCAGACGTTACCCGTTGAGGAACGTCGAGATCCGCTCCCGCAGGTCGGCGCGTTCGGTCCAGGCGAACCCGGGCCGGTCGTACACGTGCAGGGTGGCGTGCGGCAGCGCGGCGGCCAGCTCCTCGGCGACGTGCGCGGGGTGCAGGTCGTCGCCGGCGCAGCCGATCACCAGCGCCGGGGCGGTCACCGCGGCGAGCGCGGAGACGTCGCGCAGCGGTGCCTGCTCCGGCAGGTCGGCCAGCCCGGGGGCGAGCCCGTCGCGGAGCAGCTGGTCGAGCCGCTGCCGCAGGTACGCCCAGCCGGCCGGGGTGTTGCGGATCGCCGTCGGCAGCTCCAGCGCGACCACGTCGGCGACGGCCGAGGCGTCGCCGCTCCCGACCGCGTCCAGCAGGTCGGTCAGCCGTTGCCGGGCGACCGGGCCGCGCGGGGTGTCGAGCACCGCCGGCAGGAAGAAGACCAGCTTCTCGAAGCGGTCGGGGCTGTCGGACAGCAGCCGGCAGAGCGCCCCGGCGCCGAGGCTGGCCCCGAAGGCGCGGCTCGCCCCACCGAGGTCGGCGATCGCCCGCAGGTCGCGGGCGAGGTCCAGGTAGCTCCACGGGCCGGGCGGCGCGTCGGAGCGCCCGTGCCCGCGGAACTGGAAGAAGATCTTGCGACCGGTGACCGCGCTGCCGAACGGGCGGGTGGTGGCGATGCCGTTGCCGAGCCCGTGCGCGAAGACGGTGGTCGGGTCACCGGCACCCGTGACCAGCCGCTCCAGCCGTACGTCGTGCGGCGTGGTGACCAACTCGGTCTCCGGCTCGGGCAGGGCGGGTCGCCCGGTACGCGGCGCGCCCGGGCCGGGCCCCCAGGTGCGGGGTCCGCCGTCGGGCGGCGGGGGCCAACGGAAACCCCTCACCAGAACCCTTTGCCGTCGTGCAGGTCGCGCAGCCCGACCCGGACGTCGAGCAGGTAGATCAGGCCCGCCGCGATGCCGATCAGCCCGAAGATGCTGAGCGCGCCGAAGCCGAGCAGGGTGAGCACCAGACAGACCGCCAGGATGGCGATCCAGCCGCCCTTGGGCAGGGTGCCGATCGCCGGAAACGCGTCGGACCGCTGGGTGATCGCGTGCACCAGGGCGACACCCTGCACGATCAGCGCGAACACGAGCAGGATCCGGTCGATCACGAAGACGACGTCGAAGACGAAGATCGGCGCGGCGATGGCCATGCCGGCCAGCATATGCCGACGACCCCGGAAACGTCCCACAGGACGCTTCCAGGGTCGTACCGGTTTGCGGCGGGTTACTCGGCGGCCGGGCGGGTCCGCTTGGTGGCCTTCGGCAGCTTCGCCGACGGGGTGTCGGCCGGCTTGGCGGCGCGGGCGGCCCGCGGCCGGGTGGTCTTCGCGGCGGCCGGCTTGGCCTCGACGATCTCGGCGACGTCGGCCGGGGTGGGGGTCTCGGCGGTCGTGACCTCGGCCTTCACCTCGGTCGGGAGGGTGGCGTCGGTCGCCTCGATGTCGGCGTTGACGGTGTCGGCGGCCTCCAGCACGCCGGCGCCGACCACGCGCTCGCCCCGGGCGATCAGCGCGCCGTACGCGGCCAGCGCCCGCTCCTGGGCGGCCTGCGCGCCGACCAGCAGGGCGGCGGCGTTGCGGGTGGCGGCCTCGCGCAGCTTGTCCAGGTCGAGGTCGGCCGGGACGGCCTTCTCGCGCAGGCCGGTCGCGGTGAGGTTGGCGGTCTTGAGGGTCTCGGTGGCCTTCTGGCGCAGCTCGAACCCGGTGACGACGGCCTTGCCGCCGATCTCGGTGACCACCTTGGTGCCGTCGGTGACGACCTTGGTGCCCAGCTCGCTCACCACGGTCGGGAGCTTGCGGAGCTGCTGGTACGCCAGCTCGCCGGCGCCGGCGGCGGCGTAGAGCGGGGCCGGGATGCGGTTGGTCTTCGGCTGGGTCATGACTTCTCCTCCTCGGCCGCTCCCGCGGCCTTGCTGTCGGGGGTGACGGGGGCGGGCGCGGGGCCCGCCTCGGTGACGGCGACCGATTCGAGGACTGCCTCGGTCGGGGTGCCGTCTCCGGTGGTGGGGCCGGTCGCGGCCGGCGTGACGGTGGCGGCCGCCCCGGTCGGCTCGGCCGGTGCGCTGGGTTCCGCCGCCGGAGTGGTCTCCGGGCCGGCCGCGGCGGTCGCCTCGGCGAGCCGGACGTTCTCCCGGCGGAAGGTCTCGTAGATCTGGCTCAGCGACTGCTTCTGCGCCATCGTCAGGTCGGGGTCGACGGCGATCGCCGCGAGCACCCCCTGACCTTCCTTGTCGTCGAGCAGCCCGGCGCGCAGGTACATCGCCGGGGTGGAGACCCGCAGCGCGCTGGCGAGCTGCTGGAGCACCTCGGCGCTCGGCTTGCGCAGCCCGCGCTCGATCTGACTGAGGTACGGGTTGCTCACCCCGGCCTGCTCGGCGAGCTGGCGCAGCGAGATCTTGGCGTTCCGACGCAGGTCACGGATGAATCCACCGACGTCGGGTAGATCCTTGGGTGCGTCCATGGGCCCAACGCTAGCCCGGACTGCTAACTACAGCAAGCAGATCGCTAGCCAGAGTTAGCAAGGTAACAATAGGCGGTTGCGGCCCCGCTGTCCGCTGCGTAGCTTGCACGCGTGACGATGATCGACATCAACGGTGTCCGGCTCGCCTACGACGACCTGGGCAGCGGCAGCCCCGTGCTCCTGCTGCACGCCGGCATCGCGGACCGGCGGATGTGGCGGCACCTGGCGTCCGCTCTCGCCGAACGGCACCGGGTGATCGCGCTGGACCTGCGCGGCTACGGCGACTCCGAGCTGCCGTCGGCCTCCTTCGCCCACCACGACGACGTGGCCGCGGTGCTGGACGCGCTGGGCCTCGACCGGGCCGCCCTGGTCGGCTGCTCGTTCGGCGGGGCGGTGGCGATCGACACCGCGCTGGCGCACCCGCACCGGGTGTCGGCGCTCGCGCTCTTCGGCTCGGCCGTCTCCGGCAACCAGTGGTCGGAGGAGGCCGAGCAGCTCTGGGACGACCTCGTGGGCGAGGTGGACCCCGAGGACGTCGCGGCCAGCGCGGCCGGCGAGGTCCGGTTCTGGGTGGTCGGCCCCGGACGCCGCCCGGAGGACGTCGACCCGGGCCTGGTCGCCTTCGCCGAGGAGATGGACCAGCGGGCGCTCGCCGCCGAGCAGGCGCTCAGCGCGGTGGAGGTCGAGGAGCTCGACCCGCCGGCGATCGAGCGCCTGGCCGAACTGCGACTGCCGGTACTGGCCACCGCCGGCGCGGCGGACGTGCCGGACATCTCCCGCCTCGCCGACCGGATCGCCGCCGAGGTGCCCGGCGCGGTGCGCCTGCCCGACGTGCCGGACGCCGGCCACCTGCTGCCGCTGGAGCGCCCGGAAGCGGTCGACGCCGCCCTGCGCGACTTCCTGCGCTGAGCGGCGCGCGGCGGCCTCAGGCGGCGCGGTGCGAGCTCGGTCTCACCAGACCGCGCGTACCGCGCCGACCGGCAGGCCGCCGCCGAAGAGCGGCACCTCGGCGTATTCGGTCAGCACCGGGGCCTCGACGCCGAGCCGGCGCAGCGCGGAGACCAGCACGGGCATCCGGGCCCGCCCCGCGCCGTCGTCGATCTTCAGGGCGACCGCGCCCACCCCGGGCACGGCCGCGGCGATGACGCCCTCCGCGCCCACCTTGGCCAACGCCCCGGGTACGCCCCGCATCAGCCGGGTGTCCTCGGCGACGGTCCCGCCGACCAGCTCCGGGTACGTCCGCATCGCGTCGGACACGGTCCGCTCCACCGACCCCGGCTCGGCGGAGACCAGCCGCAGGTACGCCCCGGCCAACCCGGTCAGCGAGACGGCGAGCACCGGCGCGCCGCAGCCGTCCACGCCCACGGCCGCCGCCTGCTCACCGGTGAACTCCTCGATCGTGGCGGTGAGCCGCTGCTGCAACGGGTGCTCCGGCCGCCAGTAGCCGTCCAGCGGCCAGCCGGCCGCCAGGCAGGTCAGCAGCATTCCGCTGTGCTTGCCGGAGCAGTTCATCTGCACCCGGGTCGGCCCGCCCCCGGCGCGTAGCACCGCCTCCCGTGCGGCGTCGCCGACGGGCAGGTCGGGCGGGCAGTGCAGGGCGGCACCGTCCAGCCCGGCCCGGGCCAGCAGCGCCTCGACCCGCAGCAGGTGGAACTCCTCGCCGGCGTGGCTGGCCGAGACCAGCGCCACGTCGGCCGGGTCGGTCAGCGGCAGGCCGGCGCGGAGCATGCCGACGGCCTGCATCGGCTTGTTCGCCGAACGCGGGAAGACGGGCGAGGTGACGTCCCCCGCCCCGGCCACCGGCGCGCCAGCGGCGTCGAGCACCACCACCGATCCGCGGTGGACGCCCTCCACGAACTCGGACCGGACCACCTCGGCGAGCGGCACGCCGCCCTCGTACGTCTTTGGCACGAAGTGGACGGTACCGACGCCTCCGGCGGGCCCGGCAGGCGGGTGACCAGGGGCGTCGGCGGTGCCCGTACAGGGGTGCCCGGCGGGGCCGGCCTTACAGGCCGAGCAGCGTACGGGCCTCGGCGGTGGTCAGCGGCGGGCGCTGCGCGAGCTGGGCGAAGCCGACCGCCCGGGCGACCAGCTGCATGTTGGACTCCACCGGCTGACCCTTGGCGTACGTGACGGTGTCCTCCATGCCGACCCGCAGGTGCCCGCCCGCCGAGAGCGAGGCCAGCAGCACCGGGATGGTGCTGCGCCCGATCCCGGTGGCCGAGAAGGTGGTCCCCTCCGGCAGGTCACGCAGCGCCTGGTGGGCGGCGACCAGCGCCTGGGTGGTGCCCGGCATGCCGCCCGGCACGCCCATCACGAAGTCGACGTGCACGTGACCGCCGTGCGGCAGCCCGTACTTGCCGAGCAGCCGCTGCAGGGCGGTGAGGTGGCCGAGGTCGAAGATCTCGTACTCGGGGACGATGCCGCGCTCCTGCATCCGGGTGTGCAGGTCGACGATGAACTCCCACCGGTTGAGGAAGACGTCGTCGCCGAAGTTCAGCGTGCCCATGGTGCAGGAGGCCATGTCGGGGCCGGCGTCGAGCACGGCCAGCCGGGCGGACTCCGGGTCGGTCACCGCGCCGCCCGAGGAGAGCTGCACGATCAGGTCGGTGCTCTCCCGCAGCGCCGCCACGGTCTCCCGCAGCCGGCCCTGGTCCAGGGTCGGCTTCGCCTCGTCGTCGCGGATGTGGACGTGGATCACGGCGGCGCCGAGCGCCTCGCACTCCTTGGCGGTCAGCAGCAGCTCGTCGAGGGTCACCGGCAGCGCCGGCACCTCCGCCTTGGCCGACTCCGCACCGGTGGGGGCAACCGTGATCAACGTCCCTGTGCTCATGCCGGGATCCTAGCCGCCCGGCCCGCCTCCGGTCGACGGCCGGAGCCGGGATCGGCGAAAGAACAGCGGGACCGCACCCAGCCGGAAGGAAGAATTCCTGCGGCACGGGCACGGCCCCGGCAGCCTTACTCCCGGTCGATCGCCGCGGCGGTCTCCCCCACCATCAGCCGGGCGTCGTCGGAGACGTTGCGCTTGATCACCGCGAGGGCCACCTGCCCCAGCTCGTAGTGGTGCACGGCGGTGCCGACGAAACCGACCGCCCGACCGTCCAGGGTCACCGGCGTGCCGGCGGCCGGCGGCTGGTCGGTGGTCACTCCGTCCAGGTGCAGCAGGACGAGCCGACGCGGCGGCTTGCCCATGTTGTGCACCCGGGCCACCGTCTCCTGCCCCCGGTAGCAGCCCTTCTCCAGGTGCACCGCGGGGGCGATCAGACCCACCTCGGCGGGGATGGTCCGGTGGTCGGTGTCCACCCCGACCCGGGGCAGCCGGGCGGCCGCCCGCACCGCCTCGTACGCCCACAGCCCGGCCACCGGCACCCCGTTGCCGCGCAGTTCGGCGACGACCTGGTCCATGGCGGGCCGGGGCACCAGCAGGTCCACGCCGAGCGGGCCCCGGCGGGCCCACCCGCCGGCGGGCAGCGGCCGCACGTCGTACACCACGGTGGGCCGGGGCGGCACCTCGCCGGAGCGGAACTTCGGACCCGGCACCGCGACCACGTCGGGGTCGGCCAGACCGGTCACGTCGAGCGCCGCCACGGCGGCGACCGCCTCCGGGCCGACCAGCGAGAGCAGCGCGTGGTCGGCGGTGGCGTCGCGCGGCTCGACCCGGCTGAAGAACCGCATCTTCTCCAGGTACGACAGCAGCCCCTCGGTGGCGCCCGGCTCGGTATCGAGCCAGGTCGTCTCGCCGTCCTCGACGACCATCGCGTGCTGCTCGACGTGCCCGTGCGGGCTGAGCACCAGCAGCTCGGTGCCCTGCCAGGGCTTCAGCGCGGCCAGGTGCTGGCTGGTCAGCGTGTGCAGCCAGCTGATGCGCTCCGCGCCGGGCACCGCCACCACACCGCGGTGCGACCGGTCCACCAGGCCGACGCCGGTGGCCAGGGTGCGCTGCTCGCGCATCGGGTCGCCGTAGTGCGCGGCGACGCCCCGGACCCCGGCGGCGCGGTGTGCCGGCTCCGGCTGGTCGCGACTGGCCTCGTCGATCGCCTCGACAGCCACCGCTCCCGCGATGTCGATCATTTCGGTTCCCCGTCCTCGCAGTGGCCGCAGACGCCGAAGAGCGCCACGTGCCCGATGTCGACCCGGAACCCGCGCTCGGCCACGAGCTGGTCGGCGAGGGGGCGGAGCAGCTCGGGATCGATCTCGTCGACCGTCCCGCACTCGCGGCAGACGAGGTGGACGTGCTGGTGCTCACCCGCCGCGTGGTAGGTCGGCGACCCGTGCGACAGATGGGTGTGGGTCACCAGTCCGAGCCGCTCCAGCAGCTCCAGAGTCCGGTAGATGGTGGTGATGTTGACGCCGGCGGCGACCTCCCGGACCGCCGTGTGCACCTGCTCCGGCGTGGCGTGCCCGAGGTCCAAAACGGCCTGGAGCACGAGCTGCCGCTGCGCCGTCAGCCGCAGCCCACGGGAGCGGAGCATTTCCGCGAGGGAGGATTCGGACACCGTCCGATCATAGTTCGGCGTCGGCGGGTCGTTCCGGAGCGGAAAGCTCCAGACTCGCCGGGATGGCCTGGAAGGCGCGCCCGACCCGCTCGACGAGGGCCGGCAGCCCGCCCTGGCCGCCGCCGTGCACCCAGGGCCGGGCGGCCAGGCGCCAGGCGGTGGTGGTGACCTCGGCGAGGACCTGGGGCCGGAGGTCCGCGGGAGGCAGGCTGAGCTTGCCGGCCAGCCGGTCGGTGAGCCGCTGCTCGACCTCGGCGCGGTGACGGGCGGCGTAGGCCAGCAGGGCGGGCGAGGTCAGCACGAGCCGCCGAGTGGCGACGTAACGGTCCGCCCAGTCGGCCCCGAGCCCGGCGACGACCTCGCCCAGCAGGTCGCTCAGCTCGGCCAGCACGAGGCCGGACAGGGCACGCCGGTCCAGTGCGGCCAGACAGGCCGACCAGAGCTCCGCCTCCGCCTCGATGGCGGCGGCCTCCTTCGCCGGAAAGATCCGGAAGAAGCTGCTCCGCGACACCTCCACCGCGTCGACCAACTCCTCCACCGTGGTGGCCTCGAAGCCCCGCTCGGTGAAGAGCCGCAGCGCGGCGTCGGCGAGCGCCCGCCGGGTGCGCAGCTTCTTCCGTTCCCGCAGCGGCAGTGCCCGGTCGGACGTCGAGGAGTCGGCGGTCATGGCCGCAATCTAGTCGCATCCGGACCGGAAGAGACCTGGCACCCTTAGAGACCTTTTGCCAAGTGATACTCAGTCTCAATATGATTCGAGTATCAAAATCCTGGAGCGAACGAAGGAGCGACGAATGTCGACCACTCCCACCCTCAACGGCCAGGTCGTCGGCCTGGCCCACTACGCCACCCGGGCGGTGCTCGAACGCGAGCTGACTCCGCTCGGTACGTCCTTCCCGCAGGCGCTGGCCCTCAACGCCGTCGCCAACGCCGGCGGCACGATCGACCGCTCACGACTGATCGACCGGATGACCAGCACCTTGAAGATCGACGTGGCGGCGGTGCTGGCGACCATCGCCGAGTTGGCCGAGGCCGGCCTGGTGCGGGTGCTGCCGGCGGACGAACCGCGGGTGGCGCTGACCGACGCGGGCCGGGCCCGGCAGGGCCGGATCGCCGAGATCAGCGCCGGCATCGCCGGCCGGGTGTACGCGGACATCCCCGCCGACGACCTGGCCGTCGCCGCCCGCGTGCTGACCCTGGTCACCGAGCGGGCCAACGCCGAACTGGCCGCCGCGCGGGGCTGACCTCGACGAGGCGAGCGCGACCGGGCGCCCCGGCCACTGGCTAGGATCGACGGCCATGGAGGCAACCAGGGTCGCCGTGCTCGGCCGGGGCGTCGTACCCGTCGGGGAGCCGGTGCTGCGCGGCGACGACCTCGGCGTGCTGCACGGCGACGGGGTCTTCGAGACCATGCACCTGCGCGGCGGGCGGCCCTGGCTGCGCGAGGCGCACCTGACCCGGCTCCGGGCCAGCGCAGCCGCCGTCGAGCTGCCACTGCCCCCAGAGGACGCCCTGGTGGAGCTGCTGGAGAGCGTGGCGGCCGGCTGGCCGGCGGAGGTGGAGGGCGCGCTCCGGCTGGTCTGCACCCGGGGCCCGGAGGGCGGCGGCCTACCGACCGTCTACGCCACCCTGGGCCAGGTCCCGCCCTCCGCCCGCCGTGCCCGGCGCGAGGGCGTCGACGTGGCCACCCTGCCCCTCGGGGTGGCCGCGGCGGCCCGGCCGGAGCTGAGCTGGCTCCCCACCGGCATCAAGTCCACCTCGTACGGGGCGAGCAGCGCCGCCCGGCGCTGGGCGGCGCGCAACGGCGTGGACGACGTGCTGTGGGTCTCCACCGACGGGTACGTGCTGGAGGGGCCGAGCGCGAACGTGGTCTGGCTGGAGGCCGGGACGCTCTGCACCGTCCCGGCCGCCGAGACCGGCATCCTCCCCGGCGCCACGTGCGCCTGGCTGCTGGCCCACGCCGACGAGCTGGGCTTCACCGCCGCCGAACGCATGACCACGCCGCAGCGGCTGGCCGAGGCCGACGGCGTCTGGTTCACCTCGTCCGTACGCGGCCTGGCGGAGTTCCGCAGCCTCGACGCCACGCGGCTGCGCCGCTGCGCGCACACCCCGGCCCTCCAGGCGCTGCTGGCCCATTCCCTCGCCTGACCGCCCCCGGCCCCCCACCCCGGTCGGGGCGGGCGGCTCAGCCGGCGACGCGGATGAGGCGGGCGGAGAGGTGGGGCGAGAGGGCGTGGCCCATGCCGGCCATCTCCTGCGCGTACAGCAGCGCGCCCTCGACGATGCCGAAGAGGCGGGCACCGGCGGTGACCTCCTTGGCGGTGGAGGTCCGCACGACCGCGTCGGTGGCGAACTCGATCTGGGTGCCGGTGCGCTTGCCGATGTAGAGCTCCATGATCCCGGTGGGGCTCATCATCAGCGCCTCCAACTCGTCGGTGGCCCGATCGCCGCTGAGCACCGGACGCCACCAGCCGACCTCACGCCCGGCGGGTCGGACCGGCCGGCTCTGCTCGTCGAGGATCCACGCCCGCGACTCGTAGAACAGGAACGGCCGGCCGTCGTGGCTGATCCGGATCTCCTGGGCGAAGTCGAAGTCCTCGATGGTGGGGAAGCCACCCCGGCCCCGACCGCGCCACACCCCGACGTACGGCAGCAGGCCGTCCAGCGTCGGATGCAGCTTCGGGCCGACCCGCAGGTCGTGGCTCTCCTCGTACGGGTACTCCTCGACCGGCGGCGCGTTCAGCCACGGCGGCTGCAGCGGGTTCTCGTCCGACGGGTTCGCGCTCAACGGTTATCTCCGCTCTCCATCGTTCGCGACTGCGGGGCTCGCAGACCCGGCTCACTCCTCGCGCTCACCAACGTCCTCTCGAAATGCGTACGGCAAGGTAGACCAGGCCACCGGCGAGCGCGCCCAGGCCCGCGACCAGCAGGCTGACGAACCCGATCTCGGTAACCATCATGGTCATCCTATGCTGGGCGTCATGGCCCGCACTCTCGTCGTCAAGGCCACCGCCGGGGCGGACGCGCCGGAACGGTGCGCCCAGGCCTTCACGGTCGCCGCCACCGCCGCCGCAGCCGGGGTGGAGGTGTCGCTCTGGCTGACCGGCGAGTCGACCTGGTTCGCCGTCCCCGGCCGGGCGGAGCAGTTCGAGCTGCCGCACTCGGCGCCCCTGGGGGAGCTGCTGCACGTCATCCTCACCACCGGCCGGGTCACCGCCTGCACCCAGTGCGCCGCCCGGCGGGACATCGGCCCGGGCGACGTGCTGCCCGGGGTACGCATCGCGGGCGCGGCCGTCTTCGTCGAGGAGGCGATGGCCGAGGGGGCCCAGGCGCTGGTCTACTGACCACCCCGGGCGTCATGTCCGATCTGCGCGGAGTTCCGATATTCTCCCGACTTGTCGGTCCGCTGCCTACCATTCGGATGTGAACGAGGCGACGGAGGAGTTCTTCGCATCGCTGCCGGCGCGCGCCCCGGCGGTGCTGCGCACCCCGATCAGCGGGACGATCCAGATCGACCTCACCACCGACAACCGGACCGATCACTGGCTGGTCCAGCTGGGCCCCGGGGAGATCATCGTCAACCGGGCCCGCGGTCCCGCCGACGCGATCTGGAACAGCAGCGCGGACCTCTTCGAGCGCCTGGTCACCGGCCGGGCGCAGGGCATCTCCGCGGTGCTGCGCAACGAGACCACGTTCAGCGGCAACGTCGTGCTCTTCCTCGTCTTCCGCCGGTTCTTCCCCGACCCGCCCGGCGCCCGGGATCCCCGGGAGACCGCCCGGGAGCAGCTCGGACGGTCGGGATGAGGCAGCTGGTCAGCATCCTCGACGGCAACACCTTCGTCGTCTCCGACCGCCGTGGCGACATCGAGCCCTCGTTCGACTTCCCCACCGGGGTTTTCTCGTTCGACACCCGCTTCATCTCCACCTGGCTGCTCACCCTCGACGGCGAGCGGCTGCACGCCCTCTCCGTCGACGACTCGCGCTCCTACCGGACCCGGTACTTCCTCGTCCCCGGCGAGCCGACCCACTACCTCGACGCCAAGGTGTCGGTGATCCGGGACCGGGCCATCCACGACGGCCTCGGCGAGAAGCTCACCGTGCTCAACCACTCCGGGAAGGAGATGCGGTTCAACCTCCGGCTGGAGATGGGATCCGACTTCGCCGACCTCTTCGAGATCAAGCACAAACGGCGCAAGGCGGGCCGGATCACCGCCGCCATCGGTGAGAACGAACTGCGGCTGACCTACCGGCGGGAGGCGTTCCACCGGGAAGCCATGATCACCAGCAGCGCGCCGGCCGAGGTGGACCAGGGCGGCATGACCTGGAGCATCCTCGTCGGTTCGCACGCCGAGTGGAGCACCCGGCTGCACGTGGGGACGGTGATCTACGGCGCCCGGGGCCAGGACTTCCGGGCGAGTACCCCGCTGGTCGGCAGTCGCAGCCCCGCCGCGATCCGGGCCGAGCAGGAGGAGCTGATCCGCAAGGCGCCGAAACTGGGCTGCGACAACGAGCCGCTGGCCACGGCGTACCGGCAGAGCCTCAACGACCTGGCCTCGCTGCGCTACGAATCGATCACCCTGGGCGTCCGCCTGGTCGCGGCGGGCCTGCCCTGGTTCATGACCCTCTTCGGCCGGGACAGCATCCTCACCTCGTTCCAGGTGCTGCCGTTCCTGCCCGAGCTGATCCCGCCGACCATCATGATGCTGGCCGGCCTGCAGGGTCACCGCCTGGACGACTTCCGCGACGAGGAACCGGGCAAGATCCTGCACGAGCTGCGCTACGGGGAGACCGCCGGCTTCGAGGAACAGCCCCACTCGCCCTACTACGGCTCCGCCGACTCCACCCCGCTCTTCCTGATCCTGCTCGACGAGTACGAGCGGTGGACCGGCGACGCCGACCTGGTGCGCAAGCTGGAGTTCCCGGCCCGGGCGGCGCTGGCCTGGATCGAGAGCTACGGCGACCTGCTCGGCACCGGCTACCTCTGGTACCGCACCCGCAACCCGGACACCGGTCTGGCGAACCAGTGCTGGAAGGACTCGTGGGACTCCATCTCCTACGCCGACGGCCGGCTGCCGGGCTTCCCCCGGGCCACCTGCGAACTCCAGGGGTACGCGTACGACGCGAGGCTGCGCGGCGCCCGGATGGCCCGGGAGTTCTGGAACGACCCCGCCTACGCCGACAAGCTGGAACGCGACGCCGCCGCGCTCAAGGAGCGCTTCAACCGGGACTTCTGGATCTCGGAGGGCGAGTACTTCGCGCTCGCCCTCGACCCGGAGGGGCGGCACGTCGACGCCCTGACCTCCAACATGGGGCACCTGCTGTGGAGCGGCATCGTCGACGAGTCCCGGGCCGAGCGGATCGCCCGCCACCTGCTCGGCCCGCGGCTCTTCTCCGGCTGGGGAGTGCGCACCCTCGCCACCGACCAGGGCCGCTACAACCCGGTCGGCTACCACGTGGGCACGGTCTGGCCGTTCGACAACGCCTTCATCGCCTGGGGCCTCTCCCGGTACGGCTTCCGGGAGGAGGCCGGGCGGATCTGCGAGGGCATGCTCAACGCCTCCCGGTACTTCCACGGCCGGCTGCCGGAGGCGTTCGCCGGGTACGACCGCAGCCTCACCGAGTACCCGGTGGAGTACCCCACGGCGTGCAGCCCGCAGGCCTGGTCGGCGGGCACCCCCCTGCTGCTGCTGCGGGTGATGCTCGGGCTGGAGCCGCAGGGCGAGCACCTGATCATCGACCCGGCGGTGCCGGAGGGCCTGGGCCGGATGGAGCTGCTGGACATCCCCGGCCGGTGGGGGAAGGTGGACGCCCTCGGCCGCAGCCGCACCGAGCAGGACCACCAGCGGACCGAGTGACCGCACCCGGGGAGCCCGGGAGGGAGCAGGCCACGCCCGGCGTGGCGCGGGGGGTCAGCAGCCGGTGGAGGCGGAGACCCGCACCTGCTCGCCGGTCGCGTCGGCGAGGACGACGACCGCGCCGCGCCGGTAGGCGTACACCTCGGGGGTGTCGACCACCGCGCCGCCGGCGGCCAGCGGCTTCAGCCCGGCCAGCGACGCCGGCGCGGGGCCGGCGGTCGCCCACCGGGTCCGGGCGACCCCACCGCCCGGGCAGGGCGCCACGACCTGCTCCGGCGTGCCGGCCGGACGACCCAGCGCGCGCAGCGCGTCGTCGAGGGCCGGCTCGCCGGCATAGCCGGGAAGGAGCGTGCCGTACTCCACGTCGTCGGGTCGGCAGCCGCTGTCCGCGGTGAGCCGGACCCGGCCCGGGGTGACCACCCGGCCCTGCACCGCGACGAACTCACCGGCGTCGGCCCGCAGCCGGGGGCCGTCGGAGCCGAGATGCACCCCGGCCCGCCAGTCCGCCGGGAGCCGGCCGGCGACCGCCTCCAGCAGCGCCCGTTCCCCGCCCTCGGCCACCACCACGTCCAGGTCCCGGGCCAGCGTCGCGCCGTCGTCCATCGGGGTGATCCGGCAGCCCCGGTCGAGGCGCGGCGCGGCCAGCGCCCACGCCCCGTCGCCGGTGGCGGCGACAAGCCGGCCGACCGCCCGGTCGACCACCGGGCCGGCCTCGGCGAGGCTGCGCTGCTCGCGCACGGTCGGCGGATCGTGCCGCACGGACCACCAGGTCAGCGCGGCCAGCAGCACCGCCCAGAGCACGGTCACCGCCAGCAGCCAGCGCGGCCACCCGCCGGTGGGCACGGGCTCGGGAGGACCAGTCGGCGGGGCCCACCCCGCCTGGACAGCACCGCTCACCCGCTCATCGTGTCACGCGCCCGCCGTCGAACCGGCCGCCCCCTCCGGCCGTCCCGCCGCCGGTTCCTCCCCGACCTGCGGATCCGCCCGCCGCCCGGTCGGCAGACGGCCCGGGGCCGGCCACCCCGGGTGGGGTGACCGGCCCCGGGCCGATCAGAGCGTGGGTCAGGCGACCGTGACGGAGACCTCGTTGATGCCCCGTCCGGCGGTCACGGCGGTGTCGCCGTTGCCGTGCCGGGACAGCGCCCGCAGCGTCCAGCTGCCCGGCGCGGCGAAGAAGCGGAACTGCCCGGCCGGGGAGGTGACGACCTCGGCGGTGAACTCACCGGTCGAGTCGAGCAGCCGGACGTACGCGCCCGGCACGGTCTCGCCCGCGTCGGAGCGGACCACACCGGTGATGACGGTTTCCTTCTCCAGGTCCAGGCTGGCCGGCAGCGGCGCGGCCTGGTCCGGAGCGGCGCAACCCGCGGCGGTAGGGGCGGTAGGAGCAGTCATCTCAGGCCTCCCCGACAGAGCTGTCGGACCCGGCCCCGCCGGGAGTGTCGCCGAGCGCCACCGGCACGCCGACCAGCGAGCCGTACTCGGTCCAGGATCCGTCGTAGTTCTTCACGTTGCGGTGACCGAGCAGCTCCTGAAGGACGAACCAGGTGTGCGAGGAGCGCTCGCCGATCCGGCAGTAGGCGATGGTCTCCTTGCCGTCGTCCAGCCCGGCGTCGGCGTAGATCCGGCGCAGCTCGTCGTCGGACTTGAAGGTGCCGTCCTCGTTGGCCGCCTTGGACCACGGCACGCTGATCGCGGTGGGCACGTGCCCGGCCCGCTGCGCCTGCTCCTGCGGCAGGTGGGCGGGGGCGAGCAGCCGACCGGCGTACTCGTCGGGGCTGCGCACGTCGACCAGGTTCTTGGTGCCGATGGCGTCGACCACCTCGTCGCGGAAGGCCCGGATCGCGGTGTCCGGCTCCTGCGCGACGTACTGGGTCTTCGGGCGGGTCACCGGGTCGGCGACCAGCGGACGGGCGTCCAGCTCCCACTTCTTGCGTCCACCGTCGAGCAGCTTGACGTCGCGGTGGCCGTAGAGCTTGAAGTACCAGTACGCGTACGCGGCGAACCAGTTGTTGTTGCCGCCGTACAGGATCACGGTGTCGTCGTTGGCGATGCCCCGCTCGGAGAGCAGCGCCTCGAACTGGGCCTTGTTGACGAAGTCCCGGCGGACCTGGTCCTGGAGGTCGGTCTTCCAGTCCAGCTTGATCGCACCGGCGATGTGGCCGGTGTCGTACGCCGAGGTGTCCTCGTCGACCTCGACGAAGACGACGCCCGGGGCGTCGATGTTCTTCTCGGCCCACTCGGCCGAGACGAGTGCGGTGTCGCGACTCATCAGATCACTCCCTGGTGAGGATGGATGGTGAGCCAGCGCGGGATCGAAATCGGTGATTGTCGCACCACGCGCGGGACCCATAGAGGAACGGATCACGGGTTCGTGCGACGGCGCCGCTGCCGGGCGTGCGGTGGGAAGACACCGGAGGGTACGCAGACCCTGAAAGCCGGTTGGCCGCTAGGCGGCCGGAGACAGCCCCGCCGTCAGATGACGGAGCGACACAGGCAGGTGGCCACGCGGCACAGGTCGACCGCGCGCCGTTTGGTGAGGAGCGTCCCCATGAGCAGGGAGCCTAGCAGCCGTCCCGGAGAGCGCCACCGATCCGACCAGCATGCGGGACACGACGCGGGACACGACGACGGCCCGGCCGGCAGGCCGGGCCGTCGTGTCGTCGCCCGCTCAGCGGGCCGAGTTGATCGGTACGTTCGTCGCGTCGGCGGTCACCATCAGCCCCTCCGGCTTGGGCTCCACCTTGCGGACGTTGAGCTGGAAGGGCAGCTCGGGCAGGGGTACGTCGACCGAGATGCTCTTGGCGTAGTTGCTCAGCAGGGTCCGGGCCAGCGGCACCGCCGGCAGCCCCTCGGCGGTCAGGTCGTTGAAGCGCAGCGCCACCTTGTTGCCCTCGGCGACGGTCACGTCGGCTGTGCCGCTGACGGTGAGCTTCTGACCGAGGATGTCCACCGGGGCGGTGACGGCGAGCTTGCCGTTCTGCTCGCCGAGCTTCAGCCCGGGACGGTCCAGCAGGGCGGCCAGGCTGTCGTAGGTCACCGTGCCGGTGCCGTCGACCTTGTCGGCGACCACGTCGCCGCTGCCCGAGCGGAGGGTGTCCAGCGAGGCCCGCACGTTCCGGGCGTCCACGTCCAGCCGGGGCACCCGCACCGCGTTGCCCTCCACCGAGCCCTGCACGTCGGTCAGCACGATGGAGATCCGCTCGTAGCGGCCGTCGAGCACCTGGGTCAGGAACGGGAAGCCGCCGACGTCGACCTTCGGCGGGGCGGACTGCGCGTCCTGCTTGGCGATCTCCTGCTCCACCTGGTCGGCGATGGCCCGCTCGGCCACCCCGGCCGCCACCCGGTCGGCCACCACCAGCAGCCCGCCCAACAGCAGCAGCAGGACGACCAGCGTGACCAGCACCTTGCGCCCCCGCCGCCGGGGCCGCTCCTCGTACGTCTGGTCCGCCTCTGCCACACCGCCTCCTTGTCCGTCGCCGTCGCGATCCCGCGACGCCGTCTCTACCGGCGCCACCACGCGGCGCACCGTTGGTACCCGAGGGGTGGAGCGCTCAACCGTAGGTCAGAGGAAGAGCACGCACATGGCGTACGCGGCCGGTGCGGCCAGCGCGAATCCGCCGAGCGGACCCTGCATGTGCCGGGCGATCCACAGCGTCGGCGGCTCGCCGGCCATCAGCCGGCCCGCCTCGGCGTACCCGACGGCGAGGTCGGCCAGTACCGCCGTGGCGGCGGTGACCAGGCCGATCAGCGCCGCGCTGGTCGGGGTGAAGCCGACCAGGTAGCTGCCGAGCACCGCGCTGGTCAGGGTGCCGATCATCGCGCCGGCGACCACACCGGCCGCACCCCGTGGCACCTGTGGGGCGAGCCGGGGCCAGGGCAGCACCGCGTCGGTGAGCCGGGCGACGGTGAGCGCGACGCCGGTGGCGGCGAGGCAGACGGTGATCGCCTGGGTGCCGGCCGGGATCCGGCTGAGCGTGATCAGGGTGGCGAACGCGACGACCCCGACCACGATGAGCAGGGTGGTGCCGAGCGAGTCGGTGACCCGGATCCGGTCCACCCGGCGGACGAGCTGACCCAGCACCCCGAGGACGAACCCGCCCGCCGCGACGTATCCGAGCGGTGCCAGGGCGGCGATGTCGGACTGCACCGCCGCCACGTCCGCCGCGCCGGCGACCAGGGCGCTGACCACCGCGACCAGCAGCAGGGCGGGCGGGCGCATGGCCATCGTCCAGGCGAGGACGAAGAGCAGCTGCACGCCGAAGACGATGAAGGCGAACGGCAGCCGGTGCCCGGGCCCGGAGGTCTGCGCGCCGAGCACCAGACCCACCCCGAGCAGCGCGGCGAAGCCCGCGACGGTCAGCGACAGTGGCTTGTGTACGTCGACCGGCTCGACGACCTCGGCCTCCGGCTCCACCGCCTCGTCGTCCGGCCGGCGGGGCGCACCGCCCTTGCGAGCCCGGCGTGGGCCGCGCTCCCGCCGCTGCTCACCGTCGTCGGCCGGGCCGGTGCGCGGGCCGGGCGGTACGCCACGGGCAGAGCCGGCCGGCCCCGGGCGGGCGTCGTCGGCCCACGGTTCGCGGCCGGTCTCGGGCGAGGTGGAGGGAAACACGCCCCGATCGTGCCAGACCGGGTGGCCCCGGCGGAGGTCACGGTTTCAGCAACGTTAAAACCCGCGGCGCGATCATGGGCAGAACCGACAAAGGGGAAAGGACGAGCGGGCCTCACCTGGGCCATCGGTTACGCTCAAGCCGTTACCCGCCCGTCAGCGACGCCGGGACCCACGCTAGTTCGCAGCGCCACGCCCTCCCGGGCTGCCGCTGGTCGCGCGCGGCGTCGCCGCCGCCGGACGGAGGTGATCGTGTGGAGATCCTGTTGCTGGTGACCGCGCGCGCAGGTGAACCATCGGCAGTGCTGCCGGCACTCGACCTGCTGCCGCACTCGGTCCGCACCGCTCCCCGCGACGTACGCACCCTGGTCGCCGGGCCCAGCCCGGACGCGGTGCTGGTGGACGCGCGCTCCGAGCTGAGCGAGGCGCGGGCGACCTGCCGGATGCTGCACGCCACCGGCCTGGGGGTGCCACTGGTGGCGGTGGTGACCGAGGCGGGGCTGATCGCGCTGAACGCCGACTGGGGCGTGGACGACGTCATCCTGGCCAGCGCCGGTCCGGCCGAGGTGGAGGCCCGCCTGCGGCTGGCGGTCGGCCGGCTCAGCAACGCCACGGCCGGCGCCGGCGGCTCGATCCGGGCCGGCGAGCTCACCATCGACCCGGACACCTACGCGGCCAAGCTCAAGGGCCGGCCGCTCGACCTCACCTACAAGGAGTTCGAGCTGCTGAAGTTCCTGGCCCAGCACCCGGGCCGGGTCTTCACCCGCGACCAGTTGCTGCGCGAGGTCTGGGGATACGACTACTTCGGCGGCACCCGGACGGTGGACGTGCACGTCCGGCGGCTGCGGGCCAAGCTCGGCTCGGAGTACGAGTCGATGATCGGCACGGTCCGTCAGGTGGGCTACAAGTTCGTGGTCCCGCCGTCGCGGTCGCTGCCCGAGGCGGAGCACGCGCCGCTGCCGGTCTGAGCGGGCACGCCGTCCTGCCGCCTGCCTGCGGAGCGTCCCTGACCTGGGCCTGAGGGCTACCGTCGCTGGTTCCCACCCGTCCGGGGCACTGTCTCCGATACGCCCCTTTTGCCCGTCTCGCCGGTCTTATCCTCATGGGCAAATTGGCGGCGAAAGGGGCAACGGTGCGTGCACTGACCACGGGGGCGAAGACGGGACCGGTCCACGGTCCACACCGGCGGCGGCGCTGATGGGCCCCGGGACCACCGGCCGCGCCGTCGGCGTGGTCGTCCTCGTCCTGGCCGCCCTGCTCGGCTCCGCGTACGTGCTGGGCCGGAACCTGTTCCCCGACCGGCCGCGATCCGGCCCCGGCGTGACGGCCGGCGTCCACGAGACCGAGTACGCCGACCAGTCGGGCGGGACCGACTCCTCGGAGGACACGCCGGATCGCGCCGAGGCGGGGCAGGATCCCGACGGCCACCGGGCGACCGAGAGCCCGGACGACGGCCTCTTCGGCAGCCGGGTCACCACCGGCTCCCCCGAGGTGGCGCTCACCTTCGACGACGGGCCGAACCCGCAGTACACCCCGCAGGTGCTGGAGATCCTCCGCGAGTTCCAGGTCCGGGCCACCTTCTGCGTGGTCGGCGAGAACGTGCAGGCCCACCCGGAGCTGGTCCAGGCGATCGTGGCCGACGGGCACACCCTGTGCAACCACTCCTGGCAGCACGACGTGCAGCTGGGCAGCCGCTCGCCGGCCACCATCCGCGCCGACCTGCTCCGCACCAACCAGGCGATCCACGACGCCGTGCCCGACGCCCCCATCGCCTGGTACCGACAGCCCGGCGGGGCCTGGACGTACCCGGTGGTGTCGGTCGCCAAGGAGCTGGGGATGACCGCGCTGCACTGGAACGTCGACCCGTCGGACTGGCAGGCACCCGGCGCCGACCGGATCGCCACCCTGGTCACCCGGGACGCCGCCCCCGGCTCGGTGGTGCTGCTGCACGACGCCGGCGGGGACCGGCAGGGGACGGTCGACGCGCTGCGCCGCATGCTGCCCGACCTGACCAGCCGATTCCGCCTGGAGGCGCTGCCGGTCGACGCCACCACCTGAACCCCGCCGTCGAGAGGACTACGGTGACGGGGTGAGCAGCGCGGAACCGACGACCGACCGGGTGGCCCGGGCCGACCGACTCGCCCCGGCCGAGGTGGCCGAGGCCCTGGCGCTGGCCCGCCTCGCGGGCGACGCCGACGGCGCGGACCCGTTCGACGAGCACACGCTGCTGCGGCTGCGCGACCCGGAGGCGGCGGCAGTGCACCTGACCGCTCGGGCCGCCGACGGCACCCTGACCGGGTACGCCCACCTGGACACCTCCGACCCGGCGGCCGGTGTCGGCACCGAGCTGGCGGTGCACCCGGCGTACCGGCGGCGGGGCACCGGCCGGGCGCTGGCCCGGGGCGTGCTGGCGGCGGCGTCCGGGCCGTTGCGGGCCTGGGCGCACGGGGACCACCCGTCCGCCGCGGCGCTCGCGGTGGACCTGGGCTTCACCCGTGCCCGGGTGCTCTGGCAGCTGCGCCGCCCGCTGGCCGCCGCGCTGCCCGCGCCCCGGTTGCCGGACGGCGTCGCGCTGCGCGCCTTCCGCCCCGGCGCGGACGACGAGGCCTGGCTCGCGCTGAACGCCCGCGCCTTCGCCGCGCACCCCGAGCAGGGCCGGTGGAGCGCGGCCGACCTGCGGACCCGGCTGGCCGAGCCGTGGTTCGACCCGGCCGGCTTCCTGCTCGCCGTGGAGGAATCCAGCGGCCGGCTGCTCGGCTTCCACTGGACGAAGGTGCACGAGCGTCCCGGCTCGGCCCGGATCGGCGAGGTCTACGTGCTCGGAGTCGACCCGGACGCGCACGGCGGCGGGCTGGGCAAGGCGCTGACCACCGCCGGCCTGGCCCACCTGCGCGATGCGCGCGGACTGGACCGGGTGATGCTCTACGTCGACGAGTCGAACACCAGCGCGGTGGCGCTCTACGAGCGGCTCGGCTTCGCCCGCTGGTGCGGGCACGTCAACTACCAGCTGGGCTGAACCGGCCTGCACGGCGGGCCGGCGCTGACCGGCCCCCTGCGCACCCTCGCCGCCGCCGGCCCGTCGCCCTGCGGGGTCCGTCGCGGGCCGAATCGTCCGCGCCCGGGACGGTCACCGCGCGATAACGGCGACGCGTCGGCGCGATAACGGCCGTCCCGGCAAGTCGGATAAATGGCGATAGCAGGCTGGCAGTTCACCTATCGGACAACCGCCCCTCAGGCAGCGGTCACCCCGCCGGCCGCGCTTGTTCATCCTCCGTTCACTTCTGACCGGCGATCCGTCTACCTGGCGCTTCTAGCTTTCGTGTCAGCCGGTCAGCGCCGGCACCCGGGCCCCCTCCGGGCGACCTGACCAAAGACGTGAAGGGAAACCCCTCAGGTGAAGCTCCAGCGGCACGGCACCATCGCCTGCCTCGCTCTTACCGCGGTGCTCGGTCTCAGTGCCTGTGGCTCGGACAACAACGAGCCGGCCGGCACGTCCGCCTCGGGTTCCGCCAGCGCTGCCGACTGCGCCAAGGGCACGCTGAACGCGCAGGGCTCCTCCGCGCAGAAGAACGCCATGGCCGAGTGGATCAAGGCGTACCAGCAGAAGTGCGCCGACTCGACCATCAACTACGAGCCGTCCGGCTCGGGCGCCGGCATCCAGGCCTTCATCGCCGGCACCGCCGACTTCGCCGGCTCCGATTCCGCGCTGAAGGAGGAGGAGCAGCCGCAGGCCGACGCCAAGTGCGCGGGCGGCCAGGCCATCCACCTGCCGATGGTGATCGGCCCGGTCGCGGTCGCCTACAACGTCAGCGGCGTGGACAACCTCCAGCTCAAGCCGGCCACCCTGGCCAAGATCTTCGGCGGCAAGGTCACCAAGTGGGACGACCCGGCGATCAAGGCCGACAACCCGAGCGCCAAGCTGCCGTCGACCACCATCCAGACGGTGCACCGCTCGGACGAGTCCGGCACCACCGACAACTTCACCAACTTCCTCTCCAAGACCGCCGAGGCGGACTGGACCTTCGGCAAGGCCAAGGCGTGGAAGGCCCCGGGCGGCACCGGCTCCAAGGGCTCGGACGGCGTGGCCAGCTCCGTCAAGGGCGCGGACGGCGCCATCGGCTACATGGAGTGGTCGTTCGCCGAGAACGCCGGCCTGAAGACCGCCAAGATCGGTAACGGCGCGGGCGAGTTCGCCGAGCTGACCGCCGAGAACGCCGGCAAGACCATCGCCGGCGCCACGGTCGAGGGCAAGGGCGACGACCTCAAGATGAAGATCGACTACAGCACCAAGGAGGCCGGGGCGTACCCGATCGTCCTGGTGACCTACGAGATCGTCTGCAGCAAGGGCCTCGCCGCAGACAAGCTCCCGCTGGTCAAGGGCCTGCTGGGCCACGCCGCCAGCAGCGAGGGCCAGGCCGAGCTGACCGAGCTGGGCTACGCCCCGCTGCCCGACTCGGTCCGCACCAAGGTCGAGGCCGCGGTCAAGAACCTCTCCTGACCGACACCACCACCTCCTCAATTCGAAGCGAGCGAGCAGATGGGTGAAACCCCTCCGCGCTCGGCACACGCCGGCACCGGCGGGACCAGCGTGACCACCGGTCACGAGTGGCCCGCCGGTGCCTCGGCGCTGCTGTCCGAGACGTCAGTCAGCACCCGCACCCCGGGTGGGAACGGGATGGGCGGCGGCGGATCGCTGCCCCGGGCCCGGGCCTTCGGCGCGGAACGCGCGTTCCGCGGGCTCACCCTGGCCGCCGGCGCCACCGTGCTGGTCGTCATCGCGGCGATCGCGGTCTTCCTGATCGCCAAGGCGGTCCCGGCGCTGCGCGCGAACACCGAGAACTTCTGGACCTACGAGGGCTGGTCGCCCAACGAGGCACAGCCGAAGTTCGGCATCGGCACGCTCGCCTTCGGCACCGTGCTCAGCTCCGCGCTGGCGCTGCTCATGGCGGTGCCGGTGGCGCTGGGCATCGCCCTGTTCCTGTCGCACTACGCCCCGCGCCGCCTCGGCACCGCCCTCGGCTTCCTGATCGACCTGCTGGCCGCCGTGCCCAGCGTGGTCTTCGGCCTCTGGGGGCGGGACATCTTCATCAACCCGGTACGGGACTTCTCCGCCTGGCTGAACCAGTACTTCGGCTGGATCCCGATCTTCGGCGGCGACGGCCCGTTCGGTAAGTCGATCATGCTGGGCTCGCTGGTGCTGGCGATCATGGTGCTGCCGATCATCACCTCGCTCTCCCGCGAGGTGTTCCTGCAGACCCCGACCGCCAACGAGGAGGCCGCCCTCGCGCTGGGCGCCACCCGCTGGGAGATGCTGCGCACCGCGGTGCTGCCGTACGGCCGCCCCGGCATCATCGCCGCGGTGATGCTCGGCCTCGGCCGCGCGCTGGGCGAGACGATCGCGCTGGCGATGACGCTCGGCATCACCTTCGGCATCTCGTTCAACCTGATCGAGAACGGCGGCAACACCATCGCCGCCAACATCGCCAACGCGTTCGGCGAGGCGAACGACACCGGTCGGGGCGCGCTGATCGCCTCCGGTCTGGTGCTCTTCACCATCACGCTGATCGTCAACATCACCGCCCGGGCGATCATCTACCGGCGCCGGGAGTTCACGGAGTCGGCCGCATGACCACGACGATCACCTCCCACCGCACCCGGCCACCGGCCCAGCCGCCCACCCTCAAGGCGAGGCGGCTGCCCCGGTACGCCGCCCCGGCCATCGCCCTGGTCGCCCTGCTCGTCGCCGCCGGCGTCGTCTACGGCGCGGGCATCGGCGGCCCGGTCCTCGTCGTGGTGCTCGGCGCGCTGCTCTACCTGGCCGGCCTCTTCGCCGCGGCGAACGCCGTCGAGGGGCGCCGATCGGCCCGCAACCGCACCTGGAGCGCCCTGATCCACTCCGCCTTCGTGCTGGCGGTGCTGCCGCTGGCCTCGGTGGTCTGGACCCTGGTCAGCAAGGGCGCGCAGCGCCTCGACGGGAACTTCTTCGGCACCTCGATGAACAACATCGGGGCGCGGGACCCCAACGGCGGGGCGTACCACGCCATCGTGGGCACGCTGGAGCAGGTCGGCATCGCCGCCCTGATCACCGTCCCGCTCGGCATCCTCTGCGCGATCTACGTCGTCGAGTACGGCCGGGGCCGGTTCGCCTTCGCGATCCGGTTCTTCGTGGACGTGATGACCGGCATCCCGTCGATCGTCTCCGGCCTCTTCGTGCTGGCGTTCTGGGTGCTGGTCGTCTCGCCGATGTTCAACGACGGCCGGCCGGGCTTCTCCGGCTTCGCCGCCGCGCTGGCGCTCAGCGTGCTGATGCTGCCGACCGTGGTCCGCTCCACCGAGGAGATGCTGCGTCTCGTCCCGGCGCCGCTGCGCGAGGGGGCGTACGCCCTCGGCGTGCCGAAGTGGAAGACCATCCTGCGGGTCGTGCTGCCGACGGCGCTGCCGGGCATCGTCACCGGCGTCATGCTCGCCATCGCGCGGGCCGCCGGCGAGACCGCCCCGGTGCTGCTCGTCGCCGGTGGCGGCGCGGCGATCAACTTCAACCCGTTCGAGAACAACCAGTCGTCGCTGGCCCTCTTCGTCTACCAGCAGGCCGGTGACGCGTCGAGGTACGCGCCGGCACGGGCCTGGACCGCGGCGCTGACCCTGGTCGCCCTCGTGCTCGTCCTGACCATCGCGGCGAAGTTGCTGGCCCGTCGCAACCGGCTCGGCCGATGAACCCCGGAGGTACCACCACCATGGCGAAGCGCATCGACGCCACGAACGTCACCGCCTACTACGGCGCCTTCAAGGCGATCGAGAACATCAACCTGACGGTCGAGCCGAAGACGGTGACCGCCCTGATCGGGCCGTCCGGCTGCGGCAAGTCGACCTTCCTGCGCTCGATCAACCGGATGCACGAGGTGCTCCCCGGCGCCCGGGTCGAGGGCAGCCTGACCATCGACGGCCAGGACATCTACGACCGGGACGTGGACGTCACCGCGGTCCGGCGGACCATCGGCATGGTCTTCCAGCGCCCCAACCCGTTCCCCACCATGAGCATCTTCGAGAACGTGGTGGCCGGGCTGCGGCTCAACGGCGTCCGGAAGAAGTCGATCCTGGACGAGGCCGCCGAGAAGGCGCTGCGCTCGGCCAACCTCTGGGACGAGGTGAAGGACCGGCTGGGCAAGCCGGGCGCCGGCCTCTCCGGCGGCCAGCAGCAGCGGCTCTGCATCGCCCGGACCATCGCCGTCGAGCCGCAGGTGGTGCTGATGGACGAGCCCTGCTCCGCGCTGGACCCGATCTCCACGCTGGCCATCGAGGACCTGATGTTCCAGCTCAAGGACAAGTTCACCATCATCATCGTGACGCACAACATGCAGCAGGCCGCGCGGGTCTCGGACCGGACCGCCTTCTTCTCCATCGAGAAGACCGGCGACCCGGGCCGGCTGATCGAGTACGACAACACCCAGAAGATCTTCAGCAACCCGAGCGTGAAGAAGACCGAGGACTACATCACCGGCCGCTTCGGCTGAGCCGCTGGTTCCCGGTCCGCGAGGGGCGTCGGTCAGCACTGACCGGCGCCCCTCGGCGTGTGCGCGGACCGGCGTCCGGGCGACCCGCACGGTTTGCGGCGGGTGGGGGTGTCCGGCGGCCGCGACACCCCGACACGCCGCAAACCGTGGTGGCGGGCGGGCGGGCGGCGGAGGCGGCCGGTGGAGGTCAGGACAGGACGAAGCGGGGTTCGCCGTCCTCGGGGAGGTCCAGGCGGGGGGTGACCGGGGTGGCGGCGTCCCGCTCGGCCGCCGCCCGCGCCACGCCGGCCAGGTCACCGGCGGCGAGCACCTGGGCCAGGGTGACCAGCGTCGGCGGCAGCATGGTCAGCTCGCCGGCCTCGGCCCGGGCCAGGGCGTCCGCCGGGCGGATCCACATGGTGTGGTCGGCCTCGCCGGAGACGTCCCGGGTCCGCTGCCCCTCCGGCAGCAGGGCCACGAAGAAGTACGTGTCGAAGCGGCGCGGCTCGAACTCCGGGGTGATCCACCGGCTCCACGGCAGCAGCAGGTCCGACCGGAGCGTCAGCCGCCGCCCGGCGAGCAGGTCGGCGAAGCCCACCCGGCGCGCCTCCAGGTCCTGCCGGGCGGCCTCCCACTCGTCGCCGCTGACGTCGCCGACCACCGTCGCGGCGTCCGGGCCGGCCAGCAGCACGCCGGCCTCCTCGAAGACCTCCCGCGCGGCGGCGCAGACCACCGCCTGGGCGGCCGCCGGGGCCACCCCCAGCCGGTCGGCCCACTCCGCCGGCTCCGGGCCGGCCCAGTCCAGGTGCGCCTGCGAGTCGGAGCGGTCCACCCCGCCGCCGGGGAAGGCGTACATGCCGCCGAAGGCCATCGCGGCGACCCGGCGGATGACGTACACCTGGAAGTCGTCGCCGGCCGGGCGCAGCAGCAGCACGGTGGCCGCGACGCGCGGCACCGCCGGGGTGCCGCCCTCGGCGCGGAACCGGCGGGCGTGCTCGACCAGGGCGGCCGGGGCGGCGAAGCCGTCACTGTCGATCGTCATCCCGCGAGCCTAGTTCCCGATCGGTGGATCGCCCGACCGGCCGCAGGTCGATCTTCGCTAGCCTGGCCCGCATGACACGTTGGGGCATCCTGGCCACCGGGTACATCGCCGGCCGCTTCGCCGAGGACCTGCGGCTGGTGCCGGGGGCCGAACTGGTCGCGGTCGGCTCGCGGACCGCCGAAAGCGCCGAGCGGTTCGCCGCCCGGCACGGCATCCCCCGGGCGTACGCCTCCTGGGCCGACCTGGCCGCGGATCCGGACCTCGACGTGATCTACGTGGCCACCCCGCACGCCGCGCACCACGACGCGACCCGGGTCTGCCTGGACGCCGGCCGGGCGGTGCTGGTGGAGAAGCCGTTCACCCTCGACCTGGCCACCAGCACCGAACTGGTCGAGTCCGCCCGCGCCCGTGGCGTCTTCCTGATGGAGGCCATGTGGATGCGCTGCAACCCGCTCGTGCTGCGGGTGGTCGAGCTGGTCGCGGCAGGCGCGATCGGCGAGGTGACCAGCGTACGGGCCGACTTCGGCGCGGCCGGGCCGTTCCCGCCGGAGCACCGGATGCGGGCCCGCACCCTCGGCGGCGGCGCCCTGCTCGATCTCGGCGTCTACCCGGTGAGCCTGGCCCACCTGCTGCTCGGTGTGCCGCAGCACGTGCAGGCGTGGGCGAAGCTCGGCCCGGAGGGGGTGGACGAGAACACCGGCATCGTCCTCGGGTACGACTCGGGCGCGATCGCCACGCTCAGCTGCGGGATGGTCGGCGCGACCGCGATCACCGCCTCGATCACCGGCACCACCGGCCGGATCGACCTGCCCGAGCCGTTCTACCGGCCGGGCTCGGCGGTGCTGCACCGCGCCGGCGCCGAGCCGGAGACGATCCCCGCCGACCTCACCGGCGGCGGCTACCAGTACGAGGCCGCCGAGGTGCAGCGCTGCCTGGCGGCGGGGCTGACCGAGAGCCCGCTGGTGCCGCACTCCGCCACGCTGGAGGTGATGGGGCTGCTGGACGGTATCCGGGAGCGGATCGGGGTCGACTACGCCTGAACGCGGAAGGCCCCCGCCGACGGCGGGGGCCTTCGCGTGGCCGGTCAGCTGAAGATCGGACGGACCAGGAAGTACATCAGGGCACCGATCGAGCCGGCGGCCGGGAAGGTCAGCACCCACGCGCCGACGATGTTGCCGGCCACGCCCCACCGGACGGCGGAGAGCCGCTTGGTGGCGCCGACACCCATGATCGCCGAGGTGATCGTGTGGGTGGTCGAGATCGGGGCGCCGAGGACCAGGGCGTTGAAGTACAGCACCGAGCTGGCCACGGTCTCGGCGGCGAAGCCCTCCGGCGGCCGCAGGTCGATGATCTTCCGGCCCAGGGTCCGGATGATCCGCCAACCACCGGCGTACGTGCCGGCGGCGAGCACCGCGGCGGAGGTCCAGAACGCCCACTCCGGGATGAAGGTCGGGTCGTTCTGGTAACCGCCGACGTAGAGCGCGAGCACCACGATGCCGATGGTCTTGGCAGCGTCCTGGAGGCCGTGGCCGATCGACATGGCGGCGGCGGAGACGGTCTGCGCCCAGCGGAAGCCCCGGTTCAGTTTGCCCGGATGCCCCTTCCGGAAGATCCACTGCACGGCGATCATCACGATGTAACCGAGCAGGAAGCCGACCATCGGCGACAGCACCATCGGGATGATGACGCTTTCCCCGATGCCCTTCCAGAGCACGGTGCCGGAGGCGGCGATGGTCGAGCCGACCAGGCCGCCGATGAGCGCGTGCGAGGAGGACGACGGCAAGCCGAAGTACCAGGTGATCAGGTTCCAGACGATCGCGCCCACCACGCCGGCAAAGACGATGCCCAGGCTGGCCCGGCCCGTCGGTAGGCTCACCAGCCCGCTGCCGACGGTCTTGGCCACCTCGGCGCCGAAGTGCGCGCCGATGAAGTTTCCGACCGCCGCCATGGCCAGGGCCACCCGAGGTGTCAGCGCCCGGGTGGAGATGCTGGTGGCGATCGCGTTGGCGGCATCGTGGAAGCCGTTGGTGTAGTCGAACACCAGGGCCACCGCGATCACCGCCAGCACGGCGATGAGTTCGGGACTCACTGGATCAGGACTCCTTGACCGCGATGGTCTCGACGGTGTTGGCCACGTGCTCGAAGGCGTCGCAGGCGGCCTCCAGCTCGTCGGCCACCTCCTTCATCTTCAGCACGGTCAGCGCGTCGTACTCACCGGAGAAGAGCCGGACCAGCAGCATCCGGTACATCTGGTCGCCGTTGTTCTCGAGCCGGTTGCACTCGATCCAGTAGTCCTCGAGGTCCTTCATCGACTTCAGCCGGGGCATCGCCTCGGCGGTCAGCTTGGCCTGCTGGTCGAGGACGTTGACCAGCTCGTGCATCTCGCGGGGCAGCGAGGGGAGCTTGGTGAGGCCGTACAGGTAGAGCAGGTTGCCGACGGCCTCGAGGTGGTCCATCACGTCGTCGAGCAGCGAGCCCAGACGGTAGATGTCCTCCCGGTCGAAGGGGGTGATGAAGGTCGAGTTGATCTTCTTGTACAGCTCGTGGGTGATCTGGTCGCTGTCGTGCTCGACCTCGGTCAGCCGCTCGCTCACCGACTGCACCTCGACTCCGGGCAGGGCCAGCTCGTTGAGCAGTTCGGTGCCCTTCACCAGGTTCTGCGCGGCCCTGGTGAAGAGCTCGTAGAAGGCGCCCTCGGTGGGACGGAAGGAAAACTTCACAGCACGGACCTCGTCGTGTCGGTGGAAGGGTGGCCGACGCCGCCGGGGCGTCTGCTCTGGGCATGCTAAGGACATGGGAAAACCGGGCATTCCCCGGCCCACCCCTGGTCAGGCCCGATTCACCGCTCGTTCACCCGCCGTTCACCTTCGTCGTCCTGTTCCCGCTCTGCAACCGCTCGCGTTCTCGCGTCACGTCGAAACCGGCAGCCGGATACCCCAGATGCAGACCGTCGAACGTCTCCCGCAGCAGGTGGGCCACCGCCCAGTCCCGGTACCACTTGCGGTCCGCCGGCACCACGAACCACGGGGCGGCGTCCGTGCTGCACCGCTGCAACGCCTCGGTGTACGCGGCCTGGTAGTCGTCCCAGCGGGCCCGGGAGTCGAGGTCGGCCGGGTTGTACTTCCAGTGCTTGCGCGGGTCGGTCAGCCGCTCCATCAGCCGCTCGCCCTGCTCCTCGTGGGAGATGTGCAACATCACCTTGACCAGCGTCACCCCGGCGTCGGTCAGCTCCCGCTCGAAGGCGTTGATCTCGTCGTACCGGGCCCGCCAGGTCTCCTCCGGCACCAGCTCCTCCACCCGGGCGATCAGCACGTCCTCGTAGTGGGAGCGGTTGAACACGCCCACGTACCCGGGCGGGGGCAGGTCGCGCCGGATCCGCCAGAGGAAGTCGTGCCGCCGCTCCTCCTCCGTCGGCGGGCCGAACGAGCGGATGTGCAGGCCGAGGGGGTTCATCGCGCCCGCCACCCGCTTGACCGTGCCGTCCTTGCCGCCGCAGTCCATCGCCTGGAGCACCAGCAGCACCCGCCCCGGCCGGCCCGGGGTCGGCGCCGGGTCGCCGGTGGTGGGCGCCGACGCGGGCGCGTCCGGCTCGACGGCGGCCTTCGCGGTGGCGAAGAGCATCTCCTGCTGTTCGCCCAGCTCCGCGCCGAGGAGGTCGACCTGCTCCCGGGCCCAGGCCTTGCGGGCCCGGCCGCCGCCGACCGCCGCCGGGAGACCCGGGGTCGAGCGGGGGTCGACCGTACGCGGGTCGACCGCCCCCGGTGAGACCCGGAGCAGGTCCCGCATCTTTCCGCCCTCGGGTGCCACGATGTCCGATCCATCGACTGCGCTCATCCCGCGATCATCGCCCACCCCGCCGCCCTCCGCCTCCCGAGCGCCGCGGAGGGTGGTGTCGCGTTGGGGGGCGGTGGGGTGTCCTGGGGTGGGGGGAGAATCCGGTCGAGGGAGGCGACGGTGACGGTGGACGTGGTGGAGGAGTTCGAGGCCGAGCGCGGGCGGCTGATGGCCGTCGCGTACCGGATGCTGGGCAGCCGGAGCGAGGCCGAGGACGCCGTCCAGGAGACCTGGCTGCGCTACGCCGGCGCGCTCAGCGACCCGGCCGCCCGCGCCGAGGTGCGGCACCTGGGCGGTTGGCTCACCACCACCTGCGCCCGGATCTGCCTGGACGTGCTCCGATCCGCCCGGGTACGCCGGGAGACGTACCCGGGGCAGTGGCTGCCCGAGCCGGTGGTGACCCCGCTGGGAGCGGCCCCGGAGCCGGACGGCTTCGCTCCCGACCCCGCCGAGCGGGCCGTCCGCCGCGACCAGCTCGGCACCGCCCTGCTGGTGGTGCTGGAACGGCTCACCCCCGAGCAGCGGGTGGCGTTCGTGCTGCACGACGTCTTCGCGGTGCCGTTCGGGCAGATCGCCGAGGCGCTGGGCACCAGCCCCGAGGCGGCCCGACAGCTCGCCTCCCGGGCCCGCCGGACGGTCACCGCCCCGGACGCGCCCCGGCACACCGCCGACCTGGCCGAGCAGCGGCGGGTGGTGTCCGCCTTCGTGGCCGCCACCGAGTCGGGCGACCTGACGGCGCTGATGCGGGTGCTGGCGCCGGACGTGGTGCTGATCGGCGACAGTGGCGGCCACTTCCCGTCGGCCCGCCGGCCGGTCGCCGGCGCCGACAAGGTGGCCCGGTTCACTCTTGGCCTCTTCGGGCAGGCCGGCCGCTACGACGACCGGGTGCGGTCCCGGTCGGTGCTGGTGAACGGCGCGCTCGGGCTGCAGTTCGAGGTCGTCCTGAACGACGGGCGGACCCTGCGGCTGGTCACCGCGTTCGCCGTGGACGGCGGCCGGATCACCGGCATCTTCAGCCAGCTCAACCCGGAGAAGCTGACCCGACTGGCGGAGATGGGCGCCGGGGACGGCTGAGCGCCGCGCCGGGAGGCCGGCTCAGAGGACCAGGGCCAGCCACTTCCGGTACGACGTGGCGAACGGCTCGGTGCCGTCGCCCAGCGCGCCCAGCAGCCAGCGCGACGCCGCCTCGGCCTCGGCCACCAGGTCGTCGGGGTAGCCGAACCGTTCCCGGTGCTCGGCGAACTCGTCCTCGTCGCGCAGCTCGACCGCCCCGGTGGCGCGCCGGCGCACCACGTCCAGGTCGAGGTCGAACAGGTGCACGGTGTCGTCGCCCTCCCACCGGGCCGGGGTGGTGATGTCGCAGTAGACCTCGCTGGTCCGCGGCGGTGGGTTGAACATGCCCGTCCACCAGGCGTGGTGCGGCACCAGGAGCACGAACGGGATCTGCTCGACCGAGGGCCGGCCGTGGTAGACCGACTCGGTGCCGGCCGGCACGCCGAGCCAGATCCCGAGGTCGTCCTCGGTGAGCCGGCGGGCCGGGTAGTCGCGGTGGGCGCTGCCGTCGTACTTGCGGTAGATCACACGGACCACGTCGCTCGGCATGAGTCGCACACTAACCGATTCCGCCCAGCCGTCGCTGCGGGGAAGTAACCGGTCACGATCGGGTATCCCACGCGGGGCGGTGGCGGGCCGGGTGTCGGGACCGGCGGGTACCGTCGCACGGTGACTCTGCCCCGCACCGCCACCGGTTCCGCCACTCCCTCGGCCCGCGGCGGCCGGCGCCGGGGTGCCCGGGCCAGCGGCGGCGAGCTGCTGGCCGCGGCGGTCGGTGCGGTGCCCGGCGGCGCGGCCCGCCCGGGCCAGCAGCAGATGACCGAGGCGATCGAGCGCAGCATCACCTCCGGCGAGCACCTGCTGGTGCAGGCCGGCACCGGCACCGGCAAGTCACTGGCGTACCTCGCCCCGGCGCTGACCGTGGACGGCCCGGTGGTGGTCTCCACCGCCACCCTGGCGTTGCAGTCCCAGCTGGTCGACCACGACCTGCCCCGGCTGGCCGACGCGGTGGAGCCGCTGCTCGGCCGGCGACCCACCTTCGCGGTGCTCAAGGGCCGGCACCACTACCTCTGCCTGGCCCGGCTGGACAACTCCACTGAGGAGGAGCCGGAGGACACCCTCTTCGACGCCCCGGCCGCGCGGCCCGGTGGCGGCACCAAGTGGCTCGGCGAGGCCGGGCGGCTGGGCAAGCAGGTGCAACGGCTGCGCGACTGGGCCGACGAGACGGCCACCGGTGACCGCGACGAGCTGGACCCGGGCGTCGACGACCAGGCCTGGCGGCTGGTCTCCATGCCGGCGCGCGAGTGCGTCGGCGCCGCCCGCTGCCCGTTCGGCCAGGAGTGCTTCGCCGAGGCGTCCCGGGCCCGGGCCCGGGAGGCCGACATCGTGGTCACCAACCACAGCCTGCTCGCCGTCGACATGATCGCCGGCCGGCACATCGTGCCGCCGCACAAGCTGCTGATCGTGGACGAGGCGCACGAGCTGGCCGACCGGGTCTCCTCGGCGGCCCAGGCCGAGCTGGTGCCGGAGCTGGTCGACCGGTCCGCCCGGCGGGCCCGGCCGCTGCTGCGCCCGGACGTCGCCGACCGGCTGACCGAGGCCGGCGACGCGCTCGCCGTCGGGCTGGCGGAGGCGCCGGCCGGGCGGATCACCGCCGGGCTGCCGGGCCCGCTGCGCGAGGCGTGCACGCTGCTCGACGCGGCGACCCGGGCCGCCCTGGACGCGATCGGCGACATCAAGGCCGACGACCCGGACCCGGTGCGCAAGCAGCAGGCCAAGGCGGCGCTGGACGAACTCTCCACCACCGCGCAGCGGCTGCTGGAGGAGGCCGACCACGACGTGGCCTGGGTGGAGAAGCCGGATAACGGCAGCCGGCGGGCGCTGGTGGTCGCGCCGCTGTCGGTCGCCGGCACCCTCGCCACCCACCTGTACGACGAGCGCACCGTGGTCGCCACCTCGGCCACGCTGGCGCTGGGCGGGCGCTTCGACACGGTGGCCCGGGCGTTGGGGCTGGACGCTCCCCCGCCCGCCCCGCCGTCGCCGGCCGCCGCCGCCATGGCCGCCACCGCCTCGGCGAGCCGGCGGGCCGGAGCGTCGGGCAGCGGGCCCGAGGCCGCCGCGAGCGCCGGCGGGGTGGCCGTCGCGGCGGGCAGCGGGGCCGCGACCGGCACGGTGCCCGCCACCGAGGGCCCCGGCTGGCGGTCACTGGACGTCGGCTCCCCCTTCGACTACGCCCGGCAGGGCATCCTCTACGTCGCCGCGCACCTGCCCCGGCCCAGCGTGTCGGGGTTGCCGGAGGCCGCGGGCGAGGAGTTGCTGGCGCTGGTCGGCGCGCTCGGTGGCCGTACCCTCGGGCTCTTCTCCTCCCGGCGGGCGGCGCAGCAGGCCGCGGAGCTGCTGCGCGCGCGGACGGACCTGCCGGTGCTGCTCCAGGGCGAGGAGGCGCTGCCGCTGCTGGTCCGCCGGTTCCGGGAGGAGCGGTCGAGCTGCCTGTTCGGGGTGATGTCGCTCTGGCAGGGGGTGGACGTCCCCGGCGACGCCTGCCAGCTCGTGGTGATCGACCGGCTGCCCTTCCCGCGACCGGACGAGCCGCTGGCGGCGGCCCGGGCGGCGGCGGTGGACGCCGGTGGCGGCTCCGGTTTCGCAGCGGTCAGCGTGCCGATCGCCGCGGTCCGGCTGGCTCAGGGGGTGGGCCGGCTGATCCGGGCGACCGGCGACCGGGGCGTCGTCGCGGTGCTCGACTCGCGGCTGGAGACGGCTCGCGGCTACGGCCCGTTCCTGCGGCGCTCGCTCCCCCCGTTCTGGTACACCACCCGCCCCGACGTGGCTCGCGGCGCCCTCGAACGCCTCGCCAAGGCCTGACCCCCTTCCCACCCCGCCGCGCCCGACCGAGAAGCCCCAACGCGCCGCAAACGGGGGCCTCGGGCGGCCGGGACGCCCCAACACGCCACAAACGGCGGCCCGGGCGGCGCGGAGGCGGGGCACGGCGCGCGGGGCCCGCAACGCGACGGGCCCGCCCCCTGGGAAAGGGGACGGGCCCGGGACGGATCGGTCAGGGCGCGTGGGAGGCGACCACCACCGCGTCCGGTGGGGTGTCCGGGACGCTACGCGCGGCGAGCCGGCGGACGGCCGTGTTGAGCACCGCGATCAGCGGCACCGCCACCAGCGCGCCGGTGATGCCGGCCAGCACCACGCCGGCCGCGATCCCGAGGATCACGGCGAGCGGGTGGATGGCCACCGCCCGACCCATGATCAGCGGCTGGAGCACGTGCCCCTCGAACTGCTGCACGCCGATCACCACGCCGAGGATGATCAGCGCCCGGACCGGGCCGCTGTCGACCAGCGCCACCAGCACCGCGACGCTGCCGGAGAGCGCGGCGCCGACGATCGGGATGAACGCGCCCAGAAAGACCAGCGCGGCCAGCGGCAACGCGAACGGGATGTCGAAGGCGACCAGGAAGATGCCGATGCCGACCGCGTCGATGAAGGCCACCAGCACGGTGGCCCGCACGTACGCCCCGAGCGTGGACCAGGAGGCCCGGCCGGCGTCGTCGACCTTCCACCGGGCGGCCACCGGCAGCAGCCGGACCAGGAACCGCCAGATGTTGTTGCCGTCGCGCAGGAAGAAGAAGGTCGCGAAGAGCACCAGCACGGCGCCGGTCAGCACCTCGGCCAGGGTGCTCGCGGTGGAGAGCGCGCCGCTGGTGAACTTCTCGGTGTTGCCGTTCACCCAGGCCTGCGCCTCGTCGATGTACCGCTCCAGCTGACCGTCGGACAGGTGCAGCGGGCCGGTCTTGAGCCAGTTCTGGATCTGCCGTACGCCCTGCGACGACTTCTCGCTCAGCTCCGGCACGCCCTGGATGAACTCGTTCACCACCAGGGTGAGCGTGCCGACCACCGCGGCCAGGCCGCCGACCAGCACCACGGCCGTCGCCAGCGAGCGGGGGAAACGCGCCCGGAGCAGCCAGCCCACGGCCGGCGCGAGCAGCGCCGAGAGCAGCAGCGCGACCGCCAGCGGGATGATCACGATGCTGATCGTCCCGACGATCTTCAGCAGCGCCCAGGTGACCACGCCGATCACGATCAGCCGCCACGACCAGGCGGCGGCGATCCGCAGCGCGTGCGGCACGTCCGCGTCGTCGCGGCTGCTGGTCGAGTTGTGCACCTCGGCGGGGGGCTGCGCACCGACCACCGTCGCCGACCTCGGGGCCACCGGCCCCGGTGACGCCGGCGAGGCGACCCGCGCCTCCTCGGGTACGTCGGCGGCGGCGGAACGCCCGGAGCGCACCGACTCCCGCCCGGACTCGTACGCGCGGCGGAGCCGGCCGCGTACCCGCTCGAAGCGGCTCAAGCGCACCTCCTCAGGATGAAACCGGGCCGCCCACGACGACGGTCCGGACAGGGTACGTCCGACAGCGCCACCGTAGGGCAGTTCCGCCACACATTGCCCCGTCCACCACCGCTCAACCACGTCGACGGCCGCGTTCGGGCACGCGGTAGCGTCTTCGCGTGACCGCCGACCAGAACCTCGACTCCGGCCTGCCGATCCGCCTGCTGCACGACCGCGTGCTGGTGCGGGTGGAGGGCAGCGAGGGTGAGCGCCGCTCCACCGCCGGCATCGTCATCCCGGCCACCGCCGCCGTGGGCAAGCGACTGGCCTGGGCGACCGCGGTGGGCGTGGGCCCCAACGTCCGCGCGATCGTCTCCGGCGACCGGGTGCTCTTCGACCCCGACGACCGCTCCGAGGTGGAACTGCACGGCCGGGGGTACGTCCTGCTGCGCGAGCGCGACGTGCACGCCGTCGCCGCCGAGCGGGTGGAGACCGAGTCCACCGGCAACACCGGCCTCTACCTGTAGTACTTCCGCCCCCAGGCGGCACGAGCCGCCGTTTGTGCCGCCCTCCCCGGGGAAGCCAGCGACGTCCAGCGCCCTGGGGAGGGACGATGCCGGTACTCGTGAAGAAGCTGCTGCTCTGGCTGGGCGCCTTCTTCCTGATCTACTTCATGGCGTTCCGGCCCGACGGCGCCGCCGAGATGTTCAAGGCCATCGGGGCGGGCCTGATGGCGATCGCCCAGGGGCTCGGGGACTTCCTCACCAGCCTGATGACCTGACCGCCCCGCCGGACCCGCCGGCGGGGCGTCGTCGGCTCAGAACCGGCCGGGTGGCCAGGGCGCGGCCGGGGGCGGGCCGTACCAGCCGGGCCGGCCGTGGCCGACCGGGTGGGCCGGGGGCGGCGGGGCCAGCACCACGGGGATCGGCACGACCGGGGAGTCCGGGGCCTCCACCGCGCGCTGCGAGCCGTCCGGGAAGCGCAGGTGGTAGCGCTGCCCGTCCCAGACCCCGACCGGCGCCTGCGGGTCGCGCCCGACGAAGAACGCCCGGTACGCGGCGATCGCCTCCAGCAGTTCCCGCTCCTCCCGGACGGTGCGCTCCCGGTCGGTCGCCTTGCGGTCCAGCCCCCGGCGCATCCCGTCGCGCAGCAGCGCCAGCCGGGTGGCCGCGAACTGGTAGCCGCGCATCGCCCGCAGGCCGGCCTCGCCGCCGACCCGGCGGGCCCAGACCCGGGCGGCGTGCCGCCGGCCGAGGCTGCCCAGGGCCGCCACCTCGGGCGGGCTGAGCCAGCCGGCCCGGACGTAGTCCGGCAGGGTCCGCTCGGTGAGCCGCCCCTCCCACGCCCGCAGCCACACCGCGAAGCCGACCATGCCGAAGAAGATCGGCACCATCAGCCCCACCATGCCGTACATGAAGATGACCAGCTCGCCGGTGGCCTGCACCAGCGTCGGGATCAGGTTCCAGGTGCCGTGCAGCATCATCGCCAGCAGCAGGCCGGCGGCCGGCGCGAGCACCCGTACCCGACGGTCCGCCGTCCGGGCGGCGATGCCCAGCCCCACGCCGGTCATCGCGGTGAACAGCGGGTGGGCGAAGCCGAAGAGCAGGATCCGGGTGATGAAGATGGCGAACACCTGCCGGAAGCCGGTCGCCGGCCCCCACTGGTCGGCACCGGAGGCGTAGCCGTAGCCGCCCAGGTAGAGGATGTTCTCCACCATGGCGAAGCCGACCGCCGAGAGCCCGCAGTAGACCAGGCCGTCGGTGATGCCGGACCATTCCCGCCGCCGGAAGACCAGCAGCAGGATCGGGCCGAGCGCCTTGGTCAACTCCTCGATGAAGGGCGCCACCAGCACGCCGGTGAGCGCAGCGGGCAGCCCCCAGTCCTTGAACAGCCCGGCGAAGGTCTCGTTGACCGTCAGCGAGGCGGCGGTGGAGACGAACGCGCCCCAGGCGAAGCAGAAGATCAGGTACTTCAGCGGCTCCGGCTCGTACCGGTCGAGCCAGAGGAAGCAGGCGACCAGCACCGGCACCGGCAGGATCGCCGCCACCACGCCGATGAGCAGCGCCTCCAGCCCGAGGTTCGAGCCGAGCACGAAGAGCATGTAGACCGCGCAGGCCGCGATCAGCAGCGCCACCCCTGCCAGCGCCAGGATCCGCCGCCAGCCGAGCCGGCGCAGCGGCATCCGGGGCAGCGCGCCCGACGGCGGGACGGCGGGCGCGGTCGGCGGCGGCGCGGGCGAGCCGGGCGGGGTGTCGGCCATGCGGTCAGCGTAGTCATCCACGGCCCACTGGTCCGGGCGCATCCGTGGTGGTTATGCTGCCGTCAGGTCACGAGCGCCAGCGTCAAGCCCCGGCTTGCTGGCCGGCAACCCTCGTCGAGGTTCGCGGTGGGGTGCCCCGGGTGATGACCGGGCCCAGCCCGATTCGTGTGCTGGGCAAGCGCGGACCCCGTCCCGGTGTGCCCACACCCGGGGTCCCTGGACCCCGGAGGCCCACCATGACCCTCACCCTCGTAGCGCCCGCCGCCCCGGCCACCACCCGGCCGGCGCCGGCCGGGCCGGACCCGCTCGCCGTGCTCGGCGTACCCGGGCAGGTGAACCTGGACCAAGCGGCCAGCGCACCCTGCGCGCGGGCCGCGGCCGACGCGGTGGCCGAGCTCCTGCCCTGGTACGCCAGCGTGCACCGCGGCGCCGGGGCGCTGTCGCGGCGCTGCACGCTGGCCTACGAGCGGGCCCGGCAGACGGTCGGCGACTTCTTCGGCGCCCGCGCCGACGACCACGTGGTCTTCACCCGCAACACCACCGACGCGCTGAACCTGCTGGCCCGGGCGCTGCCCGCCGGCACCACCGTGGTCACCTTCGCCGGGGAGCACCACGCCAACCTGCTGCCCTGGCCGCGCGGGTCGGTACGCCTGCCGGTGCCGGACAGTCCCGCCGGAGCGGTCCGGGCGCTGGACGCCGCCCTGGCCGAGCTGCGCCGGGGCGCCGCCTCCGGGCCGCCGGTGCTGGTCGCGGTGACCGGGGCGAGCAACGTGACCGGCGAGCGCTGGCCGGTGGCGGAGCTGGCCCGGGTGGCCCGCCGGCACGGTGCCCGGATCCTGGTGGACGCCGCCCAGCTCGCCCCGCACGCGCCGGTGGACGTCGCCGCGCTGGACGTGGACTACCTGGCCGTCTCCGGGCACAAGCTGTACGCCCCGTTCGGCGCGGGGGTCCTGCTCGGCCGGGGCGACTGGCTGGACGCGGCCCCGCCGTACCTGGCCGGCGGCGGCGCCACCAGCCACGTCGGCGCGGCCACCCACGAGGTGCGCTGGACGACCGGCCCGGCCCGGCACGAGGGCGGCACGCCCAACCTGCTCGGCGCGGTCGCCCTGGCGGCCGTCTGCGCCGCCCTGGCCGGGGCGGACCGGGCGGCGCTGCACGCGCAGGAGCAGCGGCTGGTGGACCGCCTGCGGGACGGGCTCGCCGCGCTGCCGGACGTCGTCGAGCTGCGCACCTTCGCCCCGGACGCACCCCGGGTCGGCATCGTGTCGTTCGTGCTGGCGGGCCGCGACTCCGCCGAGGTGGCCGGGTACCTGGCCCGGGAGCACGACATCGGGGTGCGCGACGGGCTGTTCTGCGCGCACCCGCTGGCCCGGCGGCTGCTCGCCGAGGCGGCCGCCCGCGCCGGGCGGGACGACCTGCCGCCGACCGCGCTGCGGGCCAGCCTCGGGCTGGGCAGCACGGTGGCGGACGTGGACCGGTTGCTGGCCGCGCTCGCCGACCTGCGCTGACCGGCTCGGGGGAAGCGCGTCGGCCCGCGCCGCGGCAGGTCGGGGCGGGCGGCTGGAGCGGATCGGGCCGGCCGGGACGGGCGGCGGCTCAGCCGATCGGCGGGGCGGTGGGCGGCATCGGGGTGCCCTCGCGTTCCGCCGCCGGCTCGCCGGCGGGCTTCTCCAGTTCGCCGAAGGACTTGCGGACCAGCCGGTTCGCCTCCTGCTGGTCGATTCCGGAGGCGACCAGCAGGTCACTGGCGGTGGTACGGACCTGGGCGACCACCACGCTGCCGGAGAAGCCGACGCCCTCGCCGTAGGCCCGGCCAGCCTCGCTGACCGCGCGCAGCGAGCGTTCCCGGGCCTTCTCCGGCTCCTCCCCGACGGCGAACTCGTGCCGCAGCAGGCGCACCGACTCGGCGAGGTGGGCCACCGCGTCGGGCAGCGGCTCGGGCACCGGCTCCTCGTCCTCGATCATGGTGACCGCGCGGCGGATCAGCGTGCCGCTGTTGCGCATCGCCCGGTCGATCGGGTCGGCGGCCTCCGCGTAGTGGGTCAGCTCGCTGCGCCGGTGCCACCGGGCCGGCGAGAGGGTGCTGGTCTCCTTGGCGCCCTCGATCGCCTCGACGAAGGCGGCCAGCTCCTCCTTGTTCTCGCGGAGCCGTTCCAGGGCCCGCTGGGCGCTGCCGTGGTCCCGGTTGCGCAGCGCCTCGGCGGTGATGTCGAGCTGGCCGGCGAGCAGGTCGAGCGCCGGCCGGGCGGCCCGGTTGATCACCCGCAGCGGGTTGAGCGGCAGCAGGATCGCCGTCACCAGCAGGGCGATGCCGCCGCCGACGAACGCGTCGACGAAGCGGGGTATCTCCAGGTCCTGGGTGGAGGGGGTGAGCGTGACGATCAGCACCGCGGTCGCCGCGGCCTGGATCACGATGGCCACGCTGGCGCCGAAGAAGACGGTCAGCACGATGGCCGAGGTCACCACCAGGCCGAGCTGCCACCCCCCGGTACCGAGGAAGTAGATCAGGAGATCGCCCAGGAACACCCCGACCGCGACCCCGACGATCAGCTCCACGGTGCGGCGTAGCCGCTGGCCGACCGAGGCGGCCAGGGTGCCGACCGCCGAGATCGGCGCGAAGACCGGCTGCGGGTTGTTCAGGAACTCGTGGGCGAAAACCCAGGCCAGCGCTGCGGCGACCCCCGCCTGCAGCGCGAGGCCCATGGCCATCCGGACCCGGTGCAGCCGGTCGTGCAGGGTGGCCCGGCTGCGGTGACGCAGCTCCTCCATCGCGTCGGCGATGCGTATCGAGTCGACGTCGGAACCGCCGCCACGCAGGTTGATCCGACGCCACAGTGGGGGTCGTCGTTCCTGGGCCGTGGCCATGGCCGGGACTACCCGTACCGGCGCGGTTCATCCCCCGCCCGGCTCCGGCAGACTCGGCGGGGTGACGGAGCTGATCGACCGCTGGCGGACGGCCGCACGGGACGCGGGCGCCCCGGACGGGCCGGCGCTGGTCCGGGCCGGGGAGGAGCTGCTGGCCCGGTGGCGGGAACCGCAGCGGAGGTACCACACCGTGCGGCACCTGACCGCGGTGCTGGACGTGGTCGACGCGTACGCGGGGCTGGCCGACCGGCCGGACCTGGTGCGGCTCGCCGCCTGGTGCCACGACGCGGTCTACGACCCCCGCGCCGCCGGCGACGCCAACGAACGGGACAGCGCCGCGCTGGCCGGCACGCTCCTGGCCGGGCTGGGGCCGGCCGCCGAGGCGGTGGCCGAGGTCCGTCGGCTGGTGCTGCTCACCGCCGGGCACGCCGTCGAGGCCGGCGACCGCAACGGCGCGCTGCTCTGCGACGCCGACCTCGCGATCCTCGCCGCGCCGCCCGGCGAGTACGACGCGTACGCCGCCGCGATCCGCGCGGAGTACGCGCACGTGCCGGAGCCGGACTTCCGGGCCGGCCGGGCCCGGGTCCTGGCCGCCCTGCTCGCCCTCCCCGCCCTCTACCGGCTCCCCCCGCTGGCGGCCCGGTGGACCGGCCCCGCCCGCGCCAACCTCACCCGCGAACTCGCCACCCTCACCTGACCCGCCCGCCCGGGCCGCATGGTCCACTCCCGGCCCGGCCTACCTCAGCGGGCGGGGCGGGTCAGGTGTTTGGGGCGGCGCAGGCCGGCGGCGCGGAGCAGGCGGACCAGCTCCCGGCTGGGCACCACCCGGGCACCGAGCCAGACCGCCATGGCGAAGCGCTCGGCGGGGATGTCGTAGTGGTCGCGGTCGAAGCCGCGCCGGGGCACGCCGAGGGTCTCGGCGAAGGCGTGCAGCTCCGCGTGGGAGACGTCGCTGATCAGATGGGACCAGAGCCGGCCCCGCCACGGCCAGGCGGGCCGGTCGAGGTACAGCATGGCGGCCAATCTAGCCGCCGGTTAGCCTCTCCCGCATGGCCGGATCCCCCCTCCTCGACGACCTGCGTGCGGCGCTCGGCGACGACGCCGTCCTCACCGACCCCGATCTGCTCCGGATGCACCAGCGTGACGAGGCGGACCTCTGCCCGGCCGGTACGCCGCTGGTGGTGACCCGGCCGCGCGACACCGCCCAGGTGGTCGCCGTCGTCCGGGCCGCCGCCCGGCACGGCGTACCGGTGGTGCCGCAGGGCGCCCGGACCGGCCTGGCCGGCGCCGCGAACGCGGTCGACGGCGCGGTGGTGCTCAGCACGGTGGCGATGGACGCCATCCTGGAGATCGACCCGGTGAGCCGGATCGCCGTGGTGCAGCCGGGCGTGGTCAACGCCACGCTGGCCGCGGCGGTGGCGAAGCAGGGCCTCTACTATCCGCCGGACCCGGGCTCCTGGGAGTCCTCCACCATCGGCGGCAACGTCTCCACCAACGCCGGCGGCATGTGCTGCGTCAAGTACGGGGTGACCACCGAGTACGTCCTCGGCCTGGAGGTGGTGCTCGCCTCCGGCGAGGTGCTGCGCACCGGCCGGCGTACCGCCAAGGGGGTCGCCGGGTACGACCTGACCCGGCTCTTCGTCGGCTCGGAGGGCACCCTCGGGGTGCTCACCGAGATCACCGTGTCGCTGCGCCCGGCGCCCGAGGAGTCGCTGACCATGGTGGCGGTCTTCGGGTCGACCGCCGAGGCGGGTGCGGCGGTGGCCGACATCGCGGCGAAGGGGCTCAGCCCCAGCCTGCTGGAACTGCTCGACCGGACGCACCTTCAGGCCATCGAGGCGTACCGGCCGATGGGGCTGCGGACCGACGCGCAGGCGCTGCTGCTGGCCGCCGCGGACACCGGCGTCCGGGCGGCGGACGACCTGGCCCGGCTGGCCGAGGTCTGCGAGGCCGCCGGCGCCGAGGAGGTGTACGCGGCCACCGACGCGGTGGAGGCGGCGGCGCTGCTCCAGGCCCGCCGGCTGGCGCACCCGGCGATGGAGAAGTTCGCCGCGGACGCCTTCCCCGGCGGCAACGGCGGCCTGGTGATCGACGACGTGGCGGTGCCGCGCGGCTCCCTCGCGGCGCTGCTCGACGGGGTGGCCCGGATCGCCGAGGAGTGCGACGTGCCGATCGGCGTCGTCGGGCACGCCGGGGACGGCAACATGCACCCGAACATCGTGGTGGACCGGGCCGACCCGGCCAGCGTGGAGCGGGGCCGGCGGGCCTTCGACGAGATCATGCGGCTCGGTCTGGACCTCGGCGGCACCTGCACCGGCGAGCACGGCGTCGGGCTGCTCAAGCGGGACTGGCTGGCTCAGGAGATCGGGCCGGTCGGGATCCGGGTGCACCAGGCGATCAAGGCGGCGCTGGACCCGACCGGGCTGCTCAACCCGGGCAAGGTGCTCTGAGGCCGGCCGGCCCGTCGCCTGAGGTCAGGCGGTGGGCTCGGCAGGGGTGGCCTGGGTGAGCAGCAGCAGGATCTCGTTCGCCACCGGCGGCCGCTCCTCACCCGGGCAGTCCTGCGAGGTGATCAGGCCGGCCGAGGTGAGCAGGCTGGAGGTCAGCGCGTCGATGCAGCTGACCCGGTAGCGGCGCGCCTCGTCGGTCTCCTGCGCCAGCCGCGGGTCGGCGAGCAGGCCGTGCAGCCGCTTGAGCTGCTCCGGGTCGAGGCTGCCCGTCGAGGTCACCCCGTCGCCGGCGCAGTCGTCGCACTCCCAGTGGCCGTCCGGCTCGACGTTGAGCGAGCGGAGCGGACCGTCCTGACCCAGCTTCTGCACCAGGCTGACCCGAGTGGCACCGGCCCCGGCGGACGCTCCCCCGCCGCCCGCCTTGTCCTGTGTGGATTCATTGTCCCCGCCGAACACCGAGCAGGCGGTGAGGGAGACGGTCAGGACGGTGCAGACGACGAGCATGCGTGACCACTGGTTGGGAACCACGCGCCGGAACTTACCCCACCGTAGGTAGCGGCCGGTACCCGCCGACCGTACGGCCATAGATGGCTGTAACGTTCGGTCAGCGGGACGAGGTGGGCAGCCCGGCGCTGTCCCCGTCGACGCCCCGGTCGGCGGCGAACCCCCGCACGTCCGGCGCGCCGAGCCGGGCCGCGTCGGCGGTCGCGTCGTCCGGCATCAGCTGGGACTCCCGCTCCGCCTCGACCCGGGCCCGGTAGTGGGCGATCTCGCGCTCGCGGGTCGCCGCGTCCCAGCCGAGCACCGCACCCATCAGCTCCGCGGTGTGCCCGGCCGACTCCAGGCCACGGTGCGTGGTCTCGAAGGAGATCCGGGTACGCCGGGTCAGCACGTCCTCCAGGTGCAACGCGCCCTCGGCACGGGCCGCGTACGTCACCTCGGCCGCCAGGTACTCCGGCGCGCCGGCCAGCGGCGAGGCGAGCAGCGGGTCGGCGTCGACCAGGGCCAGCAGCTCCCGGGTGAGCGTGCCGTACCGCTCCAGCAGGTGCTCGACGACGCCGACCGGCACCCCGTGCCGGCGGGCCAGGTCGGCCCGGTCCCGCCACATGGCCGGGTACCCGTCGGCACCGAGCAGCGGCAGGTCGGCGGTGCGCGAGGGACGGCCGCCGCCGAGCCGGCGGACCGCCCGGTCGACCACGTCGGAGGCCATCACCCGGTACGTCGTGTACTTGCCGCCGGCGACCAGGAGCAGCCCCAGCATCGGCTCGAAGACGGCGTGCTCACGGGAGAGCTTGGAGGTGGAGTCCGCCTCGCCGGCGAGCAACGGGCGCAGCCCGGCGTAGACGCCCTCGATGTCCTCGGTGGAGAGCGGCCGGTCCAGCACCGTGTTGACCTGGTCGAGCAGGTACTGGATGTCGCGGGCGGAGGCGGCCGGGTGGGACCGGTCCAGCCGCCAGTCGGTGTCGGTGGTGCCGATGATCCAGTGCCCGCCCCAGGGGATGACGAAGAGCACGCTGGTGGCCGTCCGCAGGATCAGCCCCGTCTCCCCGGTGATCGCCGAGCGGGGGACGACCAGGTGCACGCCCTTGGAGGCCCGCACCCGGATGCCGGGGCGCAACCCGACGTCGTTGAGCATCCGCGACATGTCGTCGCTCCACACGCCGGTGGCGCCGATGACGGTGCGGGCGCGTACCTCGAACTCGGCGTCCGGGGAATCGGCGGACGCCTCCAGGTCGCGGACCCGGACCCCGGTAACCTCGCGGGCCTGCCGGACCAGCCCGACCGCCCGGGCGCTGTTCACCACGGTCGCGCCGAGGCTGGCCGCGGTGCGGGCCAGGGTCACCACCAGCCGGGCGTCGTCGACCTGGCCGTCGTAGTAGCGGATGGCGCCGGCCAGCGAGTCGGCCCGCAGGCTGGGGAAGATCCGGCGGGCGCCCTCCCGGCTCAGGTGCCGGTGCAGCGGCATCCCCCGCCCGCCGCCGAAGACCCCGGCGAAGGCGTCGTACGCGGCGACCCCCGCGCCGTAGTAGGAGCGGCGGAACGCCCGGGCCGGCAGGTCCCGCAGGCCCCGGCCAGCGGGCAGCGGCACCAGGATCGGCACCGGCCGGACCAGGTGCGGGGCGAGCCGGGTGGCGAGCAGGCCGCGCTCCGTGAGCGCCTCGTGGACCAGGTGGAACTCCAGCTGCTCCAGGTAGCGCAGGCCGCCGTGGATCAGCTTGCTGGATCGGCTGGAGGTGCCGGCGGCGTAGTCGCGGGCCTCGACCAGAGCCACCTTGAGCCCACGCGAGGCGGCGTCCAGCGCGGCGCCCGCCCCGGTCACGCCGCCGCCGATGACCAGCACGTCGAACTGTTCGGACCGGAGGCGGCGCAGGTCCGCGGCGCGGCGCTCCGGGGAGAGCCGGCCGGCGGCGGATCGAGTCACGTTGGGGTCGCGCACAGGTCCACCGTAACCGCCCGGGGCCCCGGGCAGCAGGCCCCGCCCCCGGCCGGTGGCCAGGAGAGGCATTGATCACCCGCCTCCGGCCGGCAAGATCGCAGGCGGCCGATCCGGGCACGGCGGGACGGGACGGACGCCGGGGCGGGGGCCGGGCGTCGTACTGTTTCCGGATGCGGGCCGAGGCACCTCCCACCGGAAGCGACGGGACCGCCGGGTCCGCCAACCCCTGGGCGGTGGTGGCGGCCGTGCTGGCGGGCGCCTGGACGGTGGTGATCACCGTGCTGCTCCAGGTCGCCGGCTGGTCCGTGGACCAGGTGCGGCTGGCCACCGGGCTGGATCGGTGGCCCTGGGTCTGGCCGGCGGCCTGTCTCGCCACCGTCCTGCTGGTCGGCCTGCCGGCCCTGCTGCTGGCGCTGCTCCCCCGCTCCACCGCGCTCCGGGCCACCGGCCGGGCCTGGCTGGCCGGGGCGCTCGCGCTCGGCGCGCTCGGCACGCTGCGGGTGCTCCCGCCGGTGCACCACGAGCTGTACCTGGCCGCGCTGGCCACCACCGCCGCCGTGCTGGCCCTGATCGCCCTCCGGCTGCGCGGCCGGGCCGGCAGCCCGGGCACCTTCGCGGACGGACCGGACGGCGCGGCCGGTCCGCGGCCGGAGGCACGCGGCCGCACCGGCCGGCTGCGCGGTCGCCGGCCGGACCCGGTGACGCTGCTCGCGGTGGCCGCCGGGCTGGCGCTGCTGCTTCCCTGGGCCTGGCTCGGCGCGCTCGGCGGGCTGCTGGAGACCGTGCTCGCCGCGCTGGCCGCGGCGGCGCTGGGCGCGCTGGCCGGGGTGCTGCTCGACGGGCGGTTCTGGTCCCTCTTCGGCGGCGGTGAGCCGCCCCGACCCGCCCGGCTGGTGCTGGTCGGCGGCCTGGTCGGCGGGGTGACCCTGCTGCTGCTGGCCGCCGGCACCGGGCACTCCGGCGCCCAACTGCCCGCCCTGCTCGGCGTGCCGCCGGTCGGCTTCACGCTGGCCGCCCTGTACGCCGCGACCCGCCGGACCGGCAGCCGGGTCACCGGGGCGGTCGGCTGGCTGGTCGGCCTCGCGCTCTCCGGTCCGCTCGCCTTCGCCGACCCGGAGGAGGTCTCGGTCCTGCTGGCCACCAGCCGCGACGTGCCGTTCTGGGTGGCTGCCGCGGCGGTCGCCGGGCTGGCCGTCGCGGTGCTGCTCGCGATCGGGTACGGCGTCCTGCTCGCCCGGCCCCGGGGGGTCACGCCGAGCCGGCGGGTGGCCGCGCTGGCCGCCGGGGTGCTGCTGGTCGCGGTCGCCCTGGTCGACGTGGTGCCCGGGCAGCCCGGACTGCACGGCGAGCGGCTGCTGGTGGTGCTGCGCGAACAGGCCGACCTCTCCGGAGTCCCGGCCGGCACGCCGGGCCGGGCGGGGCGGGACGCGCGGGCCGCCGAGGTGTACCGCCGGCTGACCGCCACCGCCGAGCGGACCCAGGGCGACCTGCGCCGGGACCTGTCCCGGTTGGGCCTGCGACCGACCTCGTACTACCTGGTCAACGCGATCGAGGCCGACGGTGGGCCGGCGGTACGGGCCTGGCTGTCCGGCCGCCCCGAGGTGTCCCGCGTGCTGGTCAGCCAGCGGGTACGTCCGCTGCCCGCCCCGGCCCCGACCACCTCCGGCACCGCGCCGGCCCCCGCCGGCCCGGACTGGAACATCCGGATGCTCGGCGCCGACCGGGTGTGGTCGGAGCTGGGCGTGACCGGTTCGGGGGTGGTGGTCGGCAGCTCGGACTCGGGCGTCGACGGCCGCCACCCGGCGCTGGCCGACGGCTTCCGGGGCGGCGACGACTCCTGGTACGACCCGTGGGACGGCACCCGCACCCCGAACGACACCGGCGGGCACGGCACCCACACGGTGGGCAGCGCGGTGGGCCGCAACGGCGTCGGGGTGGCCCCGGACGCGCGCTGGGTGGGCTGCGTCAACCTCGACCGCAACCTCGGCAACCCCGCGCACTACCTGGACTGCCTCCAGTTCATGCTGGCCCCGTTCCCGCCCGGCGGTGACCCGTTCACCGACGGCCGGCCGGAGCGGGCCCCGGACGTGCTGACCAACTCCTGGGGCTGCCCGCCGGTCGAGGGCTGCGACACCCGGGTACTGCGGCCGGCCGCCGACGCCCTGGCCGCCGCCGGGATCCTCGTGGTGGCGGCGGCCGGCAACACCGGCCCGTACTGCGGCTCCATCGCCGACCCGCCCGCGCCGTACCCGGACGTGCTGACCGTCGGCGCGGTGGACCGGAACCGCCGGGTCACCCTCTTCTCCAGCCGTGGACCGGCCCCCGGCGGCGCGGCCAAGCCGGACGTGGTCGCCCCGGGCGCGGGCGTGCTGTCGGCCATGCCGGGCGGCGGCTACGCCACCCTGGACGGCACCTCGATGGCGACGCCGCAGGTGGCGGGCGTGGTGGCGCTGATGTGGTCGGCGAACCCGGCGCTCGTCGGCGACCTGGAGCGCACCCGTCGCATCCTGCGGGAGACGGCGAAGCCGGCGCAGGCCAGTTACCGCTCCCGGGCGCCCCGGGACGCCTGCGGCGGGGACGCGAACATCACCGGCGCCGGCCTCGTCGACGCATACGCGGCGGTGCGGGCGGCGCGGAGGAGCTGAACGGGCCTTGCGCCGACCCGTGGTGGTTGATCTAGGGTCGGCCACCATGGAGTTCACCCTCGCCGACCTGCCCGCCGACCGCATCCCCGCCGTCGTCGCGCTCTGCGGCCGCGCGCTCGACCTGCCCGAGGACGCCGCCGAGGCGGAGTCCGTGGTGACCGCCCTCTGGCCCCGCGCGGCGGCGGACCGGACGGTGCTGGCGCTCGGCGCGTACGCGGGGGACGAGCTGGTCGGGGTGCTGATCGGGTCGCTCTCGGCGGTGGACCCGCGACTCGGGCACGTCGACCTGCTCGCGGTGGCGCCGCAGCGGCGTCGCCGGGGTGTCGGCCGGGCGCTGGTCGCCGAGGCGGAACGGCGGCTCGCCGGTCTCGGCGCGGCCGAGCTGCTGCTGGCGGGCAACCCGCCCTACTACGCCTGGCCGGGCGTAGACGTGCGGTACACCCCGGCGGTCTGCCTGGCGCTCGCGCTCGGCTACCGGCAGGACCGTACGGCGTGGAACATGACCGCCGACCTGTCGTACGACGGATCGCCGGCGCTGCGCACGACGGAGCCGGCCGAGGCACGGCTGGCCGGCCAGGGCGTGTCGGTACGCCGGGCGGAGCCGGCGGACCTGCCGGCGCTGGCCGCCTTCGCCCGCTCCACCTTCGGCGGCACCTGGGACGGCGAGCTGGCCGAGTCGGTCGGCCGGGACGGCGCGGGCTGCCACCTCGCGGAGCGGGACGGCGAGATCCTCGGCTTCGCGGCCTGGGGATCGTCGCGGCCGAGCTGGTTCGGGCCGATGGGCACCGCGCCGGCGGCGGAGGGCTCGGGCATCGGCGGGGTGCTGCTGCGCCGCTGCCTGCGGGACCAGCACGCGGCCGGGATCGGTGCGGCGCAGATCGGCTGGGTGGGGCCGGTGCCGTTCTACTCGGGCAGCGCGGGCGCCCGGATCGAGCGGGTCTTCTTCCTGTACCGCCGGACGCTCTGACGGCCCGGGCCGGGTGGCCTCACCCATCGACAACCAGGCAAATGGGATATAGACCCTGATAATGCCATTCGCCCACATGGTTGATCGAGGGCCCCTACCGTTTCCGGTAGAGGAGGCGGCCCATGACCACGGACGACGAACAGACCGACGACGCGGTGCCCCGCACCTGGGCGCCGGTCGGCGATCCGCCCATCCAGGTGCCGTTCGACCAGCGGGACTTCGGCGACGCCGAGCAGCTCGCCGAGATGACCGGGGCGGACGAGCCGGAGGCCGACGAGCCGGTGACCGTGGTGGACGAGCCGGTCGCCGTACGACCGCCGTACGACCGGGCGCAGAAGCGGCGTAACCAGCGCAGCCTGCCCTGAGGAGACGGAAAGGGGCGGACCGCTCGCGCGGCCCGCCCCTTTCGGCGTTGGTGGAGCTGGACTCAGAAGTCCATGTCCCCGCCACCCGGACCAGCCGGGGCGGCCGGGGTCTTCTCCGGCTTGTCCGCCACGACGGCCTCGGTGGTGAGGAAGAGCGCCGCGATCGACGAGGCGTTCTGCAGCGCCGAACGGGTCACCTTGGCCGGGTCGATGATGCCCGCGGCCAGCAGGTCGACGTACTCGCCGTTGGCGGCGTTGAGGCCGTGACCCGGCTCCAGGTTGCGGACGTGCTCGACGACCACGCCGCCCTCGAGGCCGGCGTTGACGGCGATCTGCCGCAGCGGGGCGTCCAGCGCGATCTTGACGATCTGCGCGCCGGTCGCCTCGTCGCCGGTCAGGTCCAGCTTGTCGAAGGCGGTCTTGCCGGCCTGCACCAGCGCGACGCCACCACCCGGGACGATGCCCTCCTCGACGGCGGCCTTCGCGTTGCGAACGGCGTCCTCGATGCGGTGCTTGCGCTCCTTGAGCTCGACCTCGGTGGCCGCGCCGACCTTGATCACCGCAACGCCGCCGGCCAGCTTGGCCAGCCGCTCCTGCAGCTTCTCCCGGTCGTAGTCGGAGTCGCTCTTGTCGATCTCGGCCCGGATCTGGTTGACCCGGCCCTGGATCTGCTCGGCGTCGCCGGCACCGTCGACGATGGTGGTCTCGTCCTTGGTCACCACGACCTTGCGGGCGCGGCCCAGCATGTCGAGGCTGGCGGCGTCGAGCTTGAGGCCGACCTCCTCGCTGATGACCTGGCCACCGGTGAGGATGGCGATGTCGGTCAGCATGGCCTTGCGGCGGTCACCGAAGCCCGGCGCCTTGACGGCGACCGACTTGAAGGTGCCCCGGACCTTGTTGACCACCAGGGTGGCCAGGGCCTCGCCCTCCAGGTCCTCGGCGATGATCAGCAGCGGCTTGCCGCCCTGCATGACCTTCTCCAGGATCGGGAGCAGGTCCTTCACCGACGAGATCTTGCTGTTGGCGATCAGGATGTACGGGTCGTCGAAGACGGCCTCCATACGCTCCGGGTCGGTCATGAAGTAGGCCGAGATGTAGCCCTTGTCGAAGCGCATACCCTCGGTGAGCTCCAGCTCCAGCCCGAAGGTGTTGCTCTCCTCGACGGTGATGACGCCTTCCTTGCCGACCTTGTCCATCGCCTCGGCGATGATCTCGCCGACGGTGCTGTCACCGGCGGAGATGGAGGCGGTGGAGGCGATCTGCTCCTTGGTCTCGACGTCCTTGGCGAGCTTCGACAGCTCCTCCGAGACGCTGGCCACGGCAGCCTCGATGCCCCGCTTCAGGGCCATCGGGTTGGCGCCGGCGGCCACGTTGCGCAGGCCCTCGCGAACCAGGGCCTGGGCCAGGACGGTCGCCGTCGTCGTGCCGTCACCGGCGACGTCGTCGGTCTTCTTGGCGACCTCCTTGACCAGCTCAGCGCCGATCTTCTCGTAGGGGTCCTCGAGCTCGATCTCCTTGGCGATGCTCACACCATCGTTGGTGATGGTGGGGGCACCCCACTTCTTCTCGAGCACGACGTTGCGGCCCTTGGGGCCGAGCGTCACCTTCACGGCGTCGGCGAGCTGGTTCATGCCCCGCTCGAGGCCGCGGCGCGCCTCTTCGTCGAACGCGATCATCTTGGCCATACGGCGTTGTCCTCCTGGACACTCACGGGCCACCCGAGTGTTTGTGCCCCGGATGGGCCGCCTGGTGTACGCACCTTGGGACGTCGCCACCTGGCGACGACGACGTCCTTCGGCCGGGCCGGATAGCCCGCGACGACCGGCCATGTGCCGCACCGGCGTCTTGGAACGCCGCTGCGACCGTGGCCCTACCGCCCCGACCATTGGCACTCACCATACGCGAGTGCCAATGACTTGTTTAGCACTCTCCCCTGCCGAGTGCAAGCACGCCCGGGCCGGTCAGCCGAGTTCCGCCGCCAGCCGCGCGGCGTTCACCGGGGCCTCGTGGGCCCGCTGCTCCGCGTACGTCACGATCAGCCCGACCAGTTGGACCAGGTAGACCGGGACGACCAGCGTGGCGGTCACCGCGACCACCACGACGGCACCCACCGCGGTGCCCGGCGCGGCGAACGGGTCGGTGCCCAGCGGTGCGGTGCCGAGGGCCTCCAGCACCGCGCCGAACACGGTGCCGGCGACGACCGCCGCCACCACCAGCGCGACCCGGGCGGGCACCATGCCGAGCCGGCTGCGGAAGAGGCGGAAGGAGCGCCCGATCGGGTTCTGCCGCTCGAAGAGGTAGACCGGGCCGGCCAGGGCGAGCGCGAAGGCGAGGTAGACGCCGGGAATCACGCAGAAGCAGAAACCGACCGTGACGAGCAGGCCGATCAGCAGGGTCCAGGCGTACAGCCCGGGGGACCGGCGCAGGCCGTACCGCAGCGCGCCGCCGAGGTCGGCCGGCTCACCGGCCGCCTGGCGGGTGATCACCCACGTGCCGGCCGCCCAGCCCACGGCCTGCACCAGGTACAGCAGCAGGACGGCGGCCAGGGTCACGCCGCCGAAGGTGAGGAAGTCGCCCAGGAGACCCTCGGGCAGCGAGCCGTCGGCCGGCAGCGGCTCCTCCTCCGGGCCCAACCCGAGGGTGGTGATCGAGATGACCGCGGCGGGGAGGGCCTGGGTGAGCAGCATGATCGGCACCAGCGTGCGCCAGCCGCGGCGCAGCGCCCCGCCGCACCGGGCGAACCAGCCGTCGATGCCGGCTCCCGGCGGGTTCACCAGCGGGTCGGCCGGGTCCCATCCGCCCTGGGCGGGCCATCCGTACGGCGGGTACCCGGGGTAGGGCGGGAAGCCGGCGTACGGGCCGGCGCCGGGCGGGAACCCACCGGTGGGCGGGAAGACCCAGCCCGGGGGCTGAGCGGCGGCCGGATCCCCCGGCGAGGGCGCGCCGGGCTGGCCCGGCGCGGCCGGCTGGTCCGGTGCGGCCGGCTGGTCCGGTGCGGCCGGCTGGTCCGGTGCGGCCGGACCCTCGGGACCGGGCTCGGGCGAGCCCTCAGGACGGGGCTCGGGCGGACCCGACGGGGACTGGTCGGACATGGACCCTCCTCAGCAACGGCTGGAACGGCCCATGATCTTCCCTGCCGCCCGCCCACGCCGCTGCCCCGCCCTCCGGCGGCCGGCCCGGCCGGACCGGGCACGGCTCAGGCGATGACGCGGACCTGCTCGGCCTGGGGGCCCTTCTGGCCCTGGGCGATCTCGAACTCCACCCGCTGCCCGTCGTCCAGCGCCTTGTAGCCGTCCATCTCGATGGCGGAGAAGTGGACGAAGACGTCCTGGCCGCCGTCGACGGCGATGAAGCCGTAGCCCTTCTCGGCGTTGAACCACTTCACGGTGCCCTGTGCCACGGTGCACTTCCTCACTCTGCGCGGCGTTCCACGACCCCGGAGGCCGGCGGACCGGCACCGGAGGACCACCGCTTCGGCGATCGGTGAGCGCCGTTGAATCGGTGACCGAAATCGCACGCTACACGAGGCGTGACGGCGGCGCACGACCCCAAATCGGGCATATTCCGGTGCTCCGCCGACCGCCCCACCCATCGGCGGTCGTCGCTGCGGTATGCATGCGGACATGACACCTGTCCCGGCCCGGCCGCACGCCACCGTCCGCCGGGTACGCCCCGAGGACGCCGCCCGGATGCGGGCCCTGCGGCTGGAGATGCTCGCGGACGCGCCGCTGGCGTTCCTGGAGACCGTCGCCCAGGCCGCCGCCCGGCCGCACGCCGACTACGCCGCCCGGATCGCGTACGTCTCCCGGGGCGACCACACCGCCCAGTTCGTCGCCGATCCCGGTGGCCGGCTGGTCGGCCACGCCGGCGGCACCACCGCCCCGGACGAACCCGGCCTCACCACCGTCTACGCCGTCTACATCACCCCGGCCTGGCGGGGCAGCGGGCTGCTCGCCGACCTGATCGAGGGGGTGGCCGCCTGGTCGCGCGCCTGCGGCCGCCCGGAGCTGATGCTGGAGGTGGTGGTCGGCAACCACCGCGCCTACCGCGCCTACCAGCGGCTGGGCTTCACCGACACCGGGGTACGCGTGCCGCACCCCACCGTCCCCGCCCTGCGCGAACTCCAGATGCGCCGCCCCGCCTGACCCCGTTCGGGGATCAGGCAGGGCGGCACACCGTGCTGGAGACTCAGACGTGCCGACGGCTCTGCACGATGCGGAACCGGTTCGCCACGTACGCCCCGTCGGTCAGCGCGGCGTTGGCGGCCGGGTTGGCGCCGCTGCCGTGGAAGTCCGAGAACGCGGCCGACTGGTTCACGAAGACCCCGCCGGTCAGGTTGCAGGACAGGTGCACGCCCACGTCGACCGCGGTGGCCTCGGCGGCGTCCAGGACCGTCTCGTCGGTGGAGTAGACGGCGGCGGTCAGCGCGCCCTTCTCCCCCACCGTCGACCGCATGATCTCCAGGCTGTGCGCGGTGGAGTCGGTGGCGATGACGAAGGAGATCGGCCCGAACCACTCGCGGCCGTAGGTCGCGGTGTCGTCGGCGGCGAGCTTCACGATGGTCGGCGTCCGCACCACCGCGCCGGGCAGCGCCGGGTGCTCGACGGTACGCGACTCCAGCACCGGCTCGCCGACCTTGGTGACCTCGTCGAGCCGCTCCAGCACCCCGTCGTTGACGATGGCCCCGGTCAGCTCGACCCCGCGCGCCGGGTCGGCGGTGAGCTTGCCGACCGCGCCGGCGATCCCGGCGGCCACCTCGTCGAAGCTCTTGTGCCCCTGGTCGGTCTCGATGCCGCCGGCCGGGATGAGGATGTTCTGCGAGGTGGTGCACATCTGGCCGCTGTACAGGGTCAGCGTGAAGCCGAGGTTGCGGCACATCCCGGCGAAGTCGTCCGTGGAGTCGACGACCACCGTGTTGAGGCCGGCCTTCTCGGTGTAGACGGCCGCCTGCCGGGCGTTCGCCTCCAGCCAGTCGCCGTACTCGGTGGAGCCGGTGAAGTCGACGATCTTGACGGCGGGGTGCAGCGCCAGGGTGGAGGCCAGCTTCTCGCCCGGCCCCTCGGCGGCGAGCAGCACCAGGTTGGGGTCGAAGCCGGCCTCGGCCAGCACCTCCCGGGCGTACCGGACGGTGATGGCCAGCGGCAGCACCGCGCGCGGGTGCGGCTTGACGACCACCGGGTTGCCGGTGACCAGCGAGGCGAAGAGCCCCGGGTAGGAGTTCCAGGTGGGGAACGTGTTGCAGCCGATGACCAGGGCCACGCCCCGGGGCACCACGTGGAACGTCTTGGTCATCCGCAGCGGGTCGCCCTTGCCGGCCGCCTTCTCCCAGCCGGCCGTCCCCGGGTGCCGGGTCATCTCGGCGTACGCGTAGGCGAGCGCCTCCAGCGCGCGGTCCAGCGCGTGCGCGCCACCGGCCTGGAAGGCCATCACGAACGCCTGGCCGCTGGTGAACTGCACCGCGTTGGCCAGCTCGAAGATGTGCTTGTGCAGCCGGTCCAGGATCTCCAGGCAGACGCCCGCCCGGACCTGCGGGCCGGCGTCGCGCCAGGCCGGCAGGGCGGCGGAGGCGGCGGCGACCAGCTCGTCGGCGCCGGCGTGCGGGTAGCGCACGTTCAGCTCCAGCCCGAACGGGCTGGTCTCGGTGGCGACCCGGTCGCCCGAGCCGGGCTGATCGAGGGGGAAGTCGCCGTTCAGGTACGCCTCGAAGGCGGCCTTTCCGTCGGAGGCGGCGGTCTCGCCGTACACGCGAGGGCTGGGGGACTCGGGATAGGCGGACCAGTATCCCCGCTCCGTGATGGCGGTCAGCGCACGGTTCAGGGTGTCGGCGTGCCTGTCGAACAGGGGGTGCGGGGTCTCCGTCATGCCCGCCATCATGCAACAGGTAGGCCCCAGATCAGTAGAGCAGTGTCACAAGTGGGATCGTCACGCGTGCGTCGCTGGAGGCGTACCGGTGCAGCGGCCGGACCGGCGGTCAGAGCGTGAGCTGCCACTCCGTCGAGGCGTCGACCGGCCGGAAGCCGAGCTGCTCGTTGATCCGGATCATGTGCTCGTTCGCCGCGGCGTTGAACGTGTCGATCGCGCGCAGCGCCGGCTCGTGCGCCAGGGCGTGCCCCAAATTCTCGATCTTGGTGAGCAGGCCGAGCCGGTGGCCGCGGTGCGCCGGGTCGACGATGGTGATCTGCTGCCACGCGTGCCAGTCCGCGCTGGGGCCGAGGCTGAGCATGCTCCAGGCGACCAGCCGGCCGGAGCCCTCGTGCAGCGCCGCCACGTGGTAGCGGCGGGTGCCCCGGACGTCGAGCGCCCGCTCGGTGGCCCGGATCCGGTCGGCGTCGACCTGCTCCTGCTCCCACTCCAGGTCGCCCAGGGGCGCGTCGGTCATCAGCCGGCCCTCCAGGTAGGCGACGTCGTCGACGTACTCCTCCGGGGTGGTCTGCTGCCAACGGACCGTGCGGTAGCCGGTGGCCGCGGCCCGGGCGTCGGCGAGCAGGGCGTCCAGCGCCGCCCGGTCGAGCCCGCTGGTGTCCAGCCGGCGGCGCACCGCCACCAGCGCGGGGCGGGCGCCGACCGCGGTGGCGAAGGCGTCCCCGCCGGTGTTCCGCGCCGGGCCGCCGGGCAGGGCCGAGACGGCCTCTCCGACCAGCCGCTTGCGTCCCGCCTCGCGCAGCAGCCGCACCCCGTGCTCGTGCAGCGCCCGGCCGACGCCCCGCCGCCGGTGCGCCGGATGCACCACCAGCTCGGCGAGGGCGTTGTCGGTGTTGTCGAGCTGGGGCAGCTCCAGGCGGAGCCAACCGACCGGCACGCCGTCGAGCCGGGCCAGCGCCCAGCAGGCGACGATGCCCGGCATCGGATGCCGGACCATGGCCTCGAAGCGCCGCCGGCAGTACGGCGGGAAGTCCGGCACGTCCGCGTCGTTGGCCGCCGCACCGATCCGGTACGCCGCGTCGACAGCGGTCTGGTCGTCCGGCTCGAGCGGCGTGATGGAGATGCCCATACCGGTGAGCCTGCGGCCCGGACAGCGAACGGGCCAGCGATTTTCTCGCTGGCCCGTTCGGACGTTGGTCGGGAGGGACGTCCGCACAACGCCTCCGGCGTTGGGTCGTAAGAACTGAAAGTCTCCGGCGAATCGCCCTCCCGCACGGAGCATCTTGCGCCGTCCGGTTCCTGCCGTCAAGTCCTTGTCGGCGGGTTTTCCGCACTCACAGCGAAAAGCCAGTTACCCGGCGGATCGACCCGATCCCCCGTCCGGGCGATCCGCCGTCCCCCGTCCGGCCGCGCCTCGCCCCGTCGGCCGCCACGCCCCGCCCTCGCTCCGCCCCCGTTTGCGGCGTGTCGGGGTGTCCGGGCGGCGGGAGGCCCCGACACACCGCAAACGGGGGTGCGAGAGCGGGGCACCGAAGGGCGGCGGTGTCAGGCGAGGAGGCCGGCGTCGCGGGCGGCGCGCAGCGAGGGCTTGATCCGGTGGGTCGGGCCGACCTGGCCGGCGACCGCGTCGATGGTCTTCAGGCCCTCGCCGGTGTTGAACACGACGGTCTCGGCGGTCGGGTCGAGCCGGCCGGACTCGACCAGCTTGCGCAGCACCGCCACGGTCACCCCGCCGGCGGTCTCGGCGAACACCCCGGTGGTACGGGCGAGCAGCCGGATCCCCGCGCGGATCTCCTCGTCGTCGGCGTACTCCATCCAGCCGCCGGTGCGGCGCACCGCCTCCAGGGCGTAGAGGCCGGCGGCCGGGTCGCCGATGTTGAGCGACTTGGCGATGCCGGTCGGCTTGACCGGGACGATGGTGTCGCTGTCGCCATGCAGCGCGACGGCGATCGGGTTGCAGCCGGCGGACTGGGCGCCGAAGACCTTCCAGCCGCCGGCCGGCGCCTCGACCAGGCCGATCTCGACCAGTTCGGAGAACGCCTTGTCGATCTTGGTGAGCAGCTCACCGCTGGCCATCGGGATGACCACCTGGGCCGGGATCCGCCAGCCGAGCTGCTCGGCCACCTCGTAGCCGAGGGTCTTCGAGCCCTCCGCGTAGTACGGGCGCACGTTCACGTTGACGAACGCGGTGTCCTCGAACTCGTCGGTCTCCACCAGCTCGCCGCAGAGCCGGTTCACGTCGTCGTACGAGCCGTCGATGGCGACCAGCTCGCCGCCGTAGACGGCGGTGGTGACCACCTTGCCCTGCTCCAGGTCACCGGGGATGAAGACCACCGAGGGCACGCCGGCCCGGGCCGCGTGGGCGGCGACCGAGTTGGCCAGGTTGCCGGTGGAGGCGCAGGCGAACCGGGTGAAGCCGAGCGCCCTGGCGGCGGTCAGCGCCACCGAGACCACCCGGTCCTTGAACGAGTGGGTCGGGTTGGCGCTGTCGTCCTTGACCCAGAGCGGCGCGGTGATGCCCAGCTCGGCGGCGAGGTTCGGGGCGGCGACCAGCGGGGTCAGCCCCGGGTCCAGCGTCACCCGGGTGGCCGGGTCCTGGCCGGCGGGGAGCAGGGCGGCGTAGCGCCAGATGTTCTGCGGACCGGCCTCGATCTGCGCCCGGGTGACGGCGGCCAGGGCGGCGCTGTCGTAGTCGACCTCCAGCGGCCCGAAACACTCGTAGCAGGCGTGCTGGGCGGCGAGCGGGTAGCGCGCCGAACAGGCGCGGCAGACCAGGGCACGGGCCGGGCTGGCGGTGGTGTCGATGCCGGGGGCGGCGGGAAGCGTCGACGTCATGTCGAGAGTCCTCTCATCTTTCCCCGCATCGCACCCTGCGGCGGGGACGGAATTGGCACCTGCCCCGCGGGGCGCTCAGCGATGAGCGCGCGGGGTGGTTGCCGGGGCGTCGTCGGGCCGTATCCCTCAGCCCCTCTGGATGAGGTATGCAGTTGTGCCACCGAGTCTAGGAGACCCCCCGCCACACCCCGCCCCCGGTTCCCACGCTGTGAGCCACCCACCCCCTCCCCCGATCCGCGCGATTTCGGCGACGGCGACGGCGGGTGGCGGAGGGTGGGTACGGTCCGGGCTCCCTGTCGAGAGGAAACCTCCGCCGATGCGCCGGACCCTGCCGAGCTTCGCGGCCGTCACGCTGGTCTGCCTGCTCACCGCGTGCGGAGGTGACACCGGGACGACGGCCACCGTCCCCGTCGAGGTCGCCGATCCCGCACGGCTTCTGCAACAGGACGGTCGCGCCGTCCTCACCGGACCACCGGCCCTCGGTCAGCGGTAGGTGATCCGGGTAGCCGTGCTGAACGGCGGAGGCAGCGGCACCTTCTTCACCGTGCTCGCCTGGCGCAACAGCGGCGGCAAACCGGCCTTCCGGGCGCTCGCCGACCTGGGCGACCGCACTCCGGTCCTCTCGGTGAAGGTGGCCGGGCAGCAGGCCACCGTCGTGTGGCTGACCCGCAGCGACGGCAAGGGCATGGCCGAGCTGAACATCAAGCGCACGTCGACGTACCAGCTCTCCGGCACGACCCTGGTCGAGGTCGGCCACACCGACGCGCCGTACGCGCCCTGACCGCATCGCCGCCGGAGCCGTGCGGAACGGCTCCGGCGGCGGGCGGCCGGCGGGTCAGGCGGGTACGGAGTTCCGGCCCGCGGCAGCCGGGGTGGCCACGCCGGCGCGGCGTCGACCGATCAGGCTGTCGAGCGCCCAACTCCCCGGACCGAGCACGACCACCAGGGCGAACGCCCAGCAGAACAGGGCGGCGAGTTCGCCGCCGTTGTGTATCGGCAACAGCCCGTCCGGCTGATGCACGACGAAGTAGGCGTACGCCATCGAGCCGGAGGCGAGCAGCGCGGCGGGCCGGGTGAGGAGCCCAACCAGCACCAGAGCGCCGCAGACCGCCTGGATCAGCGCCGCCCACCAACCCGGCCACTGCCCGACGGGCAGCGACTCGCCTGTGCCGCGTGCGCCACCGAGCACGCCGAAGAGCGACGACAGGCCGTGGCAGAGGAACAGCAGGCCGATGACCATACGGAAGAGGGACAGGGCGGGTCCGTTGAACCGGTCGAGATTCATCTCGCTACCTCCGGGTGCGGGGATCGGGCGCACCCAGAATCAGCTAGAAAATATCCGACTTTATGAATTTTTAGTTAACCAGCGCGGCGTCCGCCGAAATAAAAGTCACAGGTCAGCGCCACGTCAGCTTGTGACGTCCTTTCGGGTGAACCGCCAGAAGGCCAGCCCCCAGAAGAGGGTCGCGTAGCTGACCGCCGAGATCGCACCCCGCACCACGTCGTCGGTCTGCACCGGCGTGGAGAGCAGCCCGAGCCAGGCGGTGCTGTAGTGCGTCGGCAGGAAGTCGCGCAGCGCGCCGAGGGCGGTGATCTGGTCCAGGATGCTGGAGAGGATCCAGAGCAGCACCGCCCCGCCGACCGCGCCGAGCGCGGCGTCCGTGGTCACCGACAGCAGGAACGCCAGCCCGGCCACCACCAGCAGGACGACCGCCAGGTAGCCGAGCACCGCCAGCAGCCGCAGCAACCCGTCGGTCGGCGCCAGTTCCGCGGCGACCTGGCTGCGCAACGGCTCCCAGCCGTACCGGAGGGTGCCGGCGAGCAGGGCGGTGCCGGCGAGCAGCAGCAGGGCCAACGCCGAGTACGCCAGCGCCACCAGCAGCTTCACCGCGAGCAACCGGGACCGGGGCACCGGCACCGCCAGCAGGTAGCGCAGGCTGCCCCAGCTCGCCTCGCTGGCCACGGTGTCCCCGCAGAAGAGCGCCACCACCACGACCAGCAGGAACGACGCCGAGACGAAGATCGAGAAGAGGGTGAAGTTGAGCCCGCCCGAGGTGGCCAGCTCGACCAGGCTGCCGAACTCGTTACGCCCGTTGTCGTCGTCGTCACCGGAGTCGAACTGGAAGGCGATCAGGATGATCAGCGGCAGCAGCACCATGAAGCCCAGCGCGAGCTGGGTACGCCGCCGCGACGCCTGCCGGCGGAACTCGGCCGCGAACGGCAGGGTCGCCGACGGCCGGTAGCCCGCGGCCGCCCCGCCCGGGCCGATCCGGCCGGCCTCGGCCGGACCCGCCGTGTCGATGGATGAGTCCGCCATCACCGGTCACCGCTTCCCCGAGAGTTCTCGCCCACCAGGGCGAGGAACGCGTCCTCCAGACGGCGCCGCGGCACCACCCGGTCCACCCCGATCCCGGCCCGGACCAGCTCCGCGACCACCTCGCTGCGCGCGGTGCCGTTGGTGTCCACCACCAGAGCGCCGTGGCCGTCGGGCAGCACCCGCACCCCCTCCAGCCGGTCCAGCACGACCCGCGCGGCGGCCGGGTCGGTCACGTCGAAGAGGACGCTCGGCGAGTCGCCGACGATCTCCTCGACCGGCCCGGAGGCGACGATCCGACCCTTGTTGACCACCACCGCGTGGGTGCAGGTCTGCTCCACCTCGGCGAGCAGGTGGCTGGAGACCAGCACCGCGCGGCCGTCGGTGGCGTACCGCTGGAGCACCCGGCGCATCTCGGCGATCTGCGGCGGGTCGAGCCCGTCGGTCGGCTCGTCCAGCACCAGCAGCTCGGGCAGGCCGAGCATGGCCTGCGCGATGGCCAGCCGCTGCTTCATGCCGTGGCTGTAGTTCTTGATCCGCCGGTGCACCGAGGCACCCAGGCCGGCGATCTCCAGGGTTTGCTCGAAGTGCGCGTCCGCCTCCGGCCGACCGGTGGCCCGCCAGTACGCCTTCAGGTTCTCCAGCCCGGACAGGTGCGGCAGGAAACCGGGCCCCTCGACCAGCGCGCCGATCCGCGACAGCACCGGCGAGCCCGGCACCAGCCGGTGCCCGAAGACGTAGATCTCGCCGGCGGTGGGCTGGGTCAGCCCCATCAGCACCCGCAGCGTGGTGGTCTTGCCCGCGCCGTTCGGCCCGAGCAGGCCGACCACCTGACCGGGGTGCACCTCGAAGTCCACGTTGGAGACGGCGACGAAGCCGTCGGCGTACTCCTTGCGGAGCTGGCGCACGGCGAGCGGGACGCCCGCGTACTCCGGGTGCACGGAGCTGTCCTGGCGGCGGTGCCGGCGGCGGACGACGGCGACGACCACGGCGAGCCCGACCGCGATGGCGGCGAGCAGCCCGACCAGCACCCAGCGCCAGACGGTGGCGGTGGTGGGGATCGGCTCGGCGTCCACCGTCGGCAGGCTCACCAAGGCGTCGCCGGCCGCCACCGTGTAGACGGTCGGCTCGGCCGGGCTGGCGTACGCCTGGTCGGAGGTGGCGACCACGATCCGCAGCCGGTGCCCGGCCTCGATCCGGCGGACGATCGCCGGCAGCGTGACGGTGACCGGCTGCGCGGCGTCGAGCGTCTTCGGCAGGCCGGTCAGCCGCACCGGGGCGACCAGGCCGTCGGGGAGCGTCGCGGCGCCGTTGGGGTCGACGTCGTAGAGCTTGACGAAGAGCACCGCCTCGCCGGTCGGCGAGGCCGCCCGGAGCGCGAAGGTGGGCGACCCGGCGACGTCCACCGCGTCGGGCAGCGGGGCCGACTCGAACCGGGCGTGCTGGCCGGGGATGTCGCCGGCCACCCCGCCGAGCAGCGAGCCGAGCGCGCCGGCGAAGGGCACCGACGAGATCGCCGCCGGGTTGCCGTTCGGCGGGTTGGCGATCGGCTGGGCCGGGCCGGTGACGGCGACCTCGCGCCGGGCGTCCCCGGCGGTGCCGGGGTAGTCGGCGGTGCGGTAGCCGGTGGCCACCAGACCCCGGTCGAGGGCGTCGAAGCCGGCGATCCGGGAGAAGGTGAAGGCGTCGCCGGGGGCCGCCCCCTCGCCCTTGACGTAGTGGTCGAGCCACTGCGCGGTCAGGAACCTCACCCGGTCGGAGTCGCTGGTCGGCCCGGAGCCGCCGTCGTGGCCGCCGGTGAACCAGGCCACCCGCACCGGGGTACCGGCGGCGGCGATGCCGCGGGCGTTGGCGTCCGCCTCGGTCAGCGGAAAGAGGGTGTCCGCCTCGCCCTGCACGAGCAGGGTCGGCGCCTTGATCCGGTCGAGCACGCCAGCCGGGGAGGAGCGGCGCAGCAGGTCCACCGCCGCCTGATCGGCCCGCCCGGTGGTGGCGATCCGCAGGTACGCGGCGCAGACGTCGGCGGCGAACCGGCCGCAGGACGGGTCGGCGGCCGGCGCGAGGGCGGACCCCGGACCGGTGCCCGGTCCCGCGCCCGGCGCCGGGCTGGCCGGTCCGGCGGAGGCGGGGGCGCCCTGCGGCTGCGCGGCCGAGGTGCCGGAGAGCCCGGCCGGCCCGGAACCGGCGTTGCCGCCGCCGCCGAAGAAGATCCCGGCCCAGCCCCTCTTGAACACCCCGTCGGTGGCCGGCCGGCCGGTGCTCTCCGGGAGGAAGGCCCGGGAGAGGTCGTTCCACGTGATCATCGGGACGATCGCGTCGACCCGCTGGTCCTGGGCGGCCAGCAGCAGGGCCAGGCCACCGCCGTACGAGCCGCCGACCACGCCCACCCGGGGGTCGCCGGCGGCGTCCGTGCGGACCTCCGGTCGCTGCGCGAGCCGGTCCAGCAGCCGCTGGGCGTCCCGGATCTCGTAGTCGGGGTGGTCCAGGTGGATCTCGCCACCGCTGCGGCCGAAGCCGCGCGCGGTCCAGGTCAGCACGGCGTAGCCCCGGGTGACGAAGTCCTCCGCGTCGGACCGGACGGAGTCCTTCGTACCGCCGAAGCCGTGCGCCAGCAGCACCGCCGGCACCTTGCGGTCGGCCGAGGCGTCGTCGGGCAGCCAGAGCGTGGTGTCCAGCTCGACCGGCTGGTCGCCGGACGGTCCGGACAGGACGGTGACCAGGGCGGACTCGGTGCGGAAACCGGGCCGGTCCGGTCGGGCCGCCCAGACGGCGGCGGCAGCCAGCAGCACGACGACCACCGACGCGGCCGCGACCCGGCGCCGGCTTGCCAGGACGCGCCGCAGCCGCGCGGCCGACAGCGGTGATCTCATGTGGCTCACGGTACGGCGCGCCACCTGAGCGTTGCCTGGGATCCTCCGTACGTCCGTCCGGTAGGCCCGATCGGCGAGCCGAGTGGATCGACCGCGTCCCGTCCAGCCCATTACCGGCGGTACGACTTCGGATCACGTGAATTCCGATCTTCATCCCGAAATCGGCTCGGATCCGGCCAGGACGACTCCCTTCGCGGCACTTTCCGTGGCCGATACATGAACGGCATGTGACATCGCTCGTAGTGACGCAAAACTGACTGAACAACGAGGCGTGACCCAGGGCCGGGTCGGTTAGTTTTCCGGTCCGGTGCATGGGACTCCACAGGCGACCCCCGACACCGGACGAGATCCCCCGCCGTCGCCGGAGGAGACAGACCCATGACAGTCCCCGCGCAGCGGGTCCGTCGACGGCCCTCCGCGTCGGGCCGCGTGCTGCCCGTGCTGCTCGTCGTGGCGCTGCTCGCGCCGGTGGGCTTCCTCTTCGCGCAGACCCACCGGCTGACCGACGACGACCGGGACCTGGCGGTCCGGGAGCGGCTCGGCGTCGAGTACCTGCGGGCGCTCGGCCCGGTGACCGAGGCGCTGGTGGACGCCCAGTCCGCCGCGGTCGCCGGTCGGCCCGCCTCCAGGGACGCGCTGGACCGGGCCGTCCAGAACGCCGCCGGAGTCGACCTGCGCATCGGCGACGAGCTGCGCAGCCACGAGCGGTGGGCCGGGCTGCGCGCCAAGCTGGAGGCGCTGCCGGAGCGGACGCTCGCCGACCCGGAGGCCGCCTTCACCGCGTACGGCGAGGTGACCGACCTGCTGCTGGCCCTGCACCGCAAGGTACGGGAGAGCTCCGGGCTGGTCCGCGACCCGCAGCAGGACTCCTTCTTCCTCCAGGACAGCATCGGCCTGGACCTGCCGACCGCGATGGTCGCCGCCGGCCGGCTCGCCGACCTGACCGCGCTCGGCGCCGCCCGGCCGATGAGCGAACGCGCCCGCACCCAGGGCGAACTGGCCGAGCTGCGGGTCGGCGCGCTCGCCTCCGCCACCGACCTGGTCGCCGGCCTGCGCCAGGCGGTGGACAGCTCGGAGAGCACCGACCTGGGCCCCAACGTGCTCACCCCGCTGGACACCTACCAGCGGGCCGTCGAGGCGCTCGCCGCCTTCTCCGGGCCGAGCGCCGGATCGCGGACCGGGCTCGCCGACCCCGGCCAGGTGGCCGCCGCCCGGCTCAACGCGCAGTCCGCCGCCAAGCAGCTCCAACCGGTCATCCTGGACCAGCTCGACGCGCTGCTGGCCGAGCGGATCGACTCCTACGACCGGGACCGCCTGCTGGCCGCCGGGGCCGCCGCCGTGTCGATGCTGCTCGTGCTGATCCTCGCCGGTGTGCTGATCGCCGCGTACCGGCGCGCGCAGCGACGCGCCGCGGAGGCCCGCCGGGCCGAGGACGCAGACACCGGCGCGCGGCCCGAGCCGCAGGCCTGGGCGCCGCAGACGGCGGAGCGGGGCAGCCTGGCACAGGACCACCGGCTGCTCCAGCCGGCCGGCTCGGGCCGCGACGGCGGCTCCGAACGCTGGGGGCCCTTCGATGCTGCTCGGTAGGCTCCGGATCCGGGGCAAGCTCGCCCTGCTCGTGATCGTCCCGCTGCTCAGCATGGTCGGGCTGGCCGTACCGGTGGCGCTCGACCGGATCGCCGCCGCCCAACGGGCCGGCGAGACCGCGGACACCGTACGGCTGGCCAGCCGGATCGGCAGCCTGGTCCAAGAGCTCCAGCAGGAACGCATCCTGTCGGTGGGGCTGCTGCTCGGCCGGGTGCAGCGCACCGAGCTGATCCAGCGGGCGGCCGCGGTGGACGACCGGGTCGCCGACCTGCGCGCCGAGTACGCCGACCGGCTCTCCGCCGACACCACCGCGGCGCTGGACGGCGTCCACAAGCTCACCGACCTGCGCGCCCTGGTGCTGGCCCGGGCCGCCACCCCGACCCAGGTGATGGAGGTCTACGGCCCGATCGACATGGCCCTGATCGAGTCGCTGAAGCTGCCGTCGCGGGTGGACACCAACACCGCGGCCGGGCGGCAGGTGCTGGCGCTGGACGGACTGCTCCGGGCCGACGAGGGACTGGGCGCCTGCGCCACCCTGATCGTGCTGGTGAAGGCGACCAGCGACCCGCGGGTGGCCGCCTCCTACATCGCCTGCATGGCCGCGCTGCAGGTGGACAACCTGCGGTTCCGCAGCCTGGCCACGCCCGAGCAGTACAAGCTCGCCCTGCTCGACGACGCCGCGGTGGCCGCCCGGACCAGCCCGACCTTCCTCATCGACAGCGTCAAGGACCCGGTCGCGGCGATCCGGGACGTGCCGCTGGACGCGCTCTTCCCGTCGGTCCGCTCGATGATCACCCTCGGCCAGTTCGTCGAGAAGAAGATCGTCGCCGACGTCATCGCCGAGACCACCGCCGAGAAGCGCTGGGCGCTCACCACGGCCTGGCTGGTGGCCGGGGCGGCCGGCCTGGTCCTGCTGACGGTGGTGCTGCTCAGCTTCGCGGTGGCCCGTACGGTGGCCCGGCCGCTGACCCGGCTCACCCGCTCCGCCGACCGGGTCGCCCGGGTCGCCGAGGCCGAGCTGGTGCGCGTCGCCGACGACGAGTCCGAGGCCGGCCCCCCGGTACGCCTCGACCCGGTCGACGTCCGGGCCCGGGACGAGATCGGCGACCTGGCCCGCGCCTTCGAGCGGGTGCAGAGCACCGCCGCCCGGCTGGTCGAGCGCCAGGTGGCGGGCCGGCGCAACGTGGCGCAGATGTTCGGCCACGTCGGACGGCGTACCCAGAACCTGGTCGGCCGGCAGATCGCGCTGATCGACCGGCTGGAGCGGCAGGAGACCGACCCGGGCCGGCTGGAGCACCTGTACCGGCTGGACCACATCTCCAGCCGGCTGCGCCGCAACGCGGGCAGCCTGGTGGTGCTCTCCGGCGCCACCGGCACCGACGGGCACGTCGCCCCGGTGCCGCTGGCCGACGTGGTGCGGCTGGCGCTGGGCGAGATCGAGGACTACACCCGGGTCGACGTGCAGGTGCCGGCCGAGGTCTCCGCCGCGCCCGCCATCGTCGGTGACCTGGTGCTGGCGTTGGCCGAGCTGATGGAGAACGCCACCGTCTTCTCCCCGCCGCACACCCGGGTGGTGGTCTCCGGCGAGCTGACCGAGACCGGCGCCCGGCTCTGCGTGGTGGACCGGGGCATCGGCATGACCGAGGAGCGGCTGGCCGAGGAGAACGCCCGGCTGACCCGCCGGGAGCGGCTGGACCTGGTCCCCACCGAGGTGCTCGGCCTCTTCGTGGTGGGCCGGCTGGCCCGCCGGCACGGCTGGACGGTGCGGCTCGCCCCGACCGCCGGGGGCGGGGTCACCGCCCGGCTGGACGTGCCGTACCCGCTGCTGGTGGTGCGGCAGGCCGACCGGGCGGGCGCGACCGTGGCGCGGGCCGCCGTACCGCCCCGGGACCGCCGGTCGCTGGCCGCCGCGATCGACCCGGCCCGCTCCGGGCGGGCGCTCACCGGGGCGTCGGCCGCCCCGAGCGCGGGCCGGGTCGACAGCCCGACCGCCGGCTTCGATCCCTCGCTGCTGAGTCGGGCCACCCGCACCATGGAGTCCGGCGAATCCTGGGACGCGTTCGGCGCCGGGGCGGCACCGAGCGGGGGCACCGCGTTCCTGGAGATCCGGCAGCCCGCCGGGGACGTCGGGGCGGCCCCGACCACCCCCGGCGGGCTGCCGAGACGGCGCCGGCCCGACGAGTTCGGCGGCGCGCCCGCGCCGGCCGCCGGGGACGTGCCGTTCGCCGGCCGACCGCCGGCCGCCGCGCCGCGCTCGGTGGAGATGCCACTCGCGCCGTCGCTCTTCGCGCCGCCGGCCGACGCGCCGCCCGTGCCCGCCGGTCCGCCGCCGGTGCAGGCGCCGCCCACGCCGTCGCTCTTCGGGCCGCCGGCCGTCCCGCCGGCGGCGGCGGTCCCGCCGCCCGTCCCGGCGGCCCCCGCGCCGTCACTGTTCCCGCCGGCCGGGCCGCCGTCCTGGCCGCCGGCGCCCGCCGGGGCGCCGGCCATCCGGCAGCGGGTGCCGGGGGCGACCCTGCCACCGGCCGCGCCGGCGGTCGGCCCGGTGGACGCCACCAGCGCGGACCCGGAAGCCGCCCGCGCGCTGGTCGAGCAGTTCCAGTCCGGGGTACGCCGGGCCGAGCAGTCCCGACCGGCCGGCCCCGCCGCCACCCCGGACCGCCCCCGGCTGAGCCGGCGGGTACCCGGGGCCAACCTGACGGTCGCCCCGCCGCAGCAGGCCCCGGCGAGCCGGCCGCCGCAGGACCCGACCGAGGTTCGGGAGCTGATCACGGAGTTCGAGGCGGGCGTCGCCCGGGCTCTGCGTGAAGTCAACACCGACCACCGCCACGACGAAGAGGAATCATCACGGTGACCAGCCCCTTCCTGCACGACAACGTCGACCACCCGGCCCACGCCGGTCCCGAGCTGAGCCCGGAGGCGCGCACCTTCAACTGGCTGCTGGACTCGTTCACGTCGAGCACGGCCGGGGTCATGGAGGCGATCGCCGTCTCGTCGGACGGGCTGCTGATGGCCATGTCGGCGATCAAGGACCGGTCCAACGCCGAGCGGCTCGCCGCCGTCGTCTCGGGCATGACCAGCCTGGCCGGCGGGGCGGCGAGCTGGTACGCCCTCGGCGGCCTGAACCGGGTGATCGTCGACATGGCCGACGGCTACCTGCTGATCAGCGCGATCAGCAGCGGCTCGGTGCTCGGCGTGGTCGCCGACCGGTCGGCCAACCTGGGCACCGTGGCGTACGAGATGACCCTCTTCGCCGGGCGGGCCGGCAGCGCGCTCAGCCCGAGACTGATCGCCGAGCTGAAGAACGCCGTTCAGCAGTGACCCCGCAGGCCGCCGGCGAGGAACCGGAACCGGACCCGATGGTCCGGATCCGTCCCTACCTGCGGACGCCAACTCCGTCCGGCGCGGGCGTGCCGGCGCCCGAGCCCGAGCCGGAGGCCGAGCAGCCGGCCGGCCCGCGCCCGTTCGTGCTCACCTCCGGCCGGGTCGCCGGGATCGACCCGGCGATCGGTCTGGAGACCCAGGTGAGCGCCCGGCCGGGCGGCGGCTCGTGGGCGGCCACCCCGCCGGCCCGGCTCGCCCCGGAGTTGCAGGCGATCATCGCGCTCTGCGCCGAGCCGATCTCGGTCGCCGAGATCTCCGCCAAGATGCGGATGCACTTCGGCGTGACCCGGGTCCTGGTCGGCGACCTGCGGGCCGCCGGCCACCTCGACGTGCACGTCGGGGACGGCGACGACGCCCTCGACCCCGACATCATCCTGCGAGTGATTGAGGGACTCCGTGCGATCTCCTGAATGGCCGGTCGCCCCGCTGGGCGGGCTCTCCTCGAACAGCGCATCCGCCCGCTACGGCAGCCCGGCGGGCGGGGGGCAGGCGTCTCCGCCCGCGCCGCCCGTGGCCGCGCCGCCGCCGTACCGGCCGCCGGGGGCGCCGCAGTCCGGTCCGGGTACGGCGGCCCGGAGCGAGCCGCGCGGCAAGCCGCCGATCCCGGTGAAGATCCTGATCGCCGGGGGCTTCGGCGTCGGCAAGACCACCACGGTCGGCGCGATCTCCGAGATCGCCCCGTTGACCACCGAGGCGTTGATGACCACCGCGGGCATCGGCGTGGACGACCCCGGCACGCGGAGCGCGAAGACCACCACCACGGTGGCGATGGACTTCGGTTGCGTCACCATCGACCGCAGCCTCAAGCTCTACCTGTTCGGCACGCCGGGTCAGGCCCGGTTCGGGTTCATGTGGGAGGACCTGGCCCGGGGCGCGCTCGGCGCACTGGTGGTGGTGGACAGCGCGCGGCTGGACGACTGCTACCCGGCGATCGACTTCTTCGAGCGGGCCGGACTGCCGTTCGTCGTCGGGGTGAACGCCTTCGACGGGCGGCTGGCGCACGACCTCGGGGCGGTCCGGTGGGCGCTGGCGATCGGCGACCACGTGCCGCTGGTGCGCTTCGACGCCCGGGACCGGCTCTCGGTGCGGGACGCCCTGCTGGTCGTCCTGGACCGCGCGCTGGACCGGGCCACCCGGGAGAGGGGGACCTGAACCTTTCGCCGGTAGGAGCCGTTCCATCAGGAGGAGGGGGACGTGATGAGAGGTGGCCTGGACGAGACGCTGGCCCGGATGGCCCGCCGGGAGGAGGCGCTGCGGCGCCGGGCGGGCGAGGAGGCCGGGACGTCGACCGTCGCCTTCGAGGCGACGGGCCGCACCGAGTGGTCGGACGACCCGGGGTGGGACGGGGCCGACCGGCCCGAGGTGGGTCCGCCCCAGCCGGTGCTGCCGGTCGCCGACGGGCGTGATCCGGTGGAGAAGGTGGCCGAGGCGGTCCGCCAGGTGGTGGCCGCGCATCCCGGGCTGTCGGTCGTGCTCCGGGTGGAGCACGAGGGCCGGACGTACCCCCTGCGGGTCGACTGGGCCGACACCGCGGTGGCGGTCGGCGCGGAGAACACCACCACGCCCCCGCCGGCCTGGCCGCGGCCGGTCAACACCGGGCCGGTGTGGCCGGCGGGCCGGGACGGGGCGGGTGCGGACCCGGCCGCCCGGCTGGCCGAGATGATCCGCCGGGACCCGTCGCTGCTGGCCGACGACCGGTGACCATGACGGCCCGGCGGGTCGGGTCGGGGGCCGCTACTGTCGGGCGATGGCCGAACCGGACCTGACCCTCACCGCGAGCCTGCGGCCCGCCGCGCTGGACGCCCGACGGGGCATCGTACGGCTGCACCCGGAGGTGCTGACCGCGCTGGCGCTGCGTCCGGGCGACCCGGTGCGGCTGGTCGGCCGACGGGTGACGGCCGGCATCGTGGCGCCCGCCGAGCCGACCGCGAGCGCCGCCCTGCTCTACGCCGACGACCTGGTGCTGGGCAACCTGGGGCTGCGCGACGGGGCGCGGGTGACGATCGGCCCGGCGCCGGTGGTGCCCGCCCGTCGGGTGACGCTGAGCGGCCCGGCGCCGGTGGTGGCCGCGGTGTCGCCGGAGATGCTGCGGCTGGCCCTGCTGGGCAAGATGGTCACCCCCGGCGACGACGTCTCCCTGCTGCCGCAGGACGTGCTGCCGGACGCCTCGGTGCGCAGCCTGGTCGAGGCCGCGCGGCGCAGCCTCGCCAACACCGTCGGGTACGCCTGGACGAGCACCCTGCTCTCCGTCGCCGACGCGGAGCCGGACGCGGGCGCACTGGTCACCATGGACACCGTGGTCGGCTGGGAGCACGGCCCGGCCACCCACGGCTCGCCCGGACCGGCCCGCCCCACGACCGCCCGCCTCGCGCCCGGCTCGGGGCCGGGCACCGGGGCCGCCGCCAACGGGTCCACCGGCGCGGGCGGGAGCGGGCTGGAGGTGGCGGCGGACGAGGCGCCGCACGTGGACGAGCTGCCCGGGCTCCGTACCCAGGCCGAGGAGCTGACGGAGCTGCTCGACCTCGGCTTCCACCACCGCGAGGTGCTGGGCCGGCTCGGCACCGCGGTCTCGCTCGGCGTGCTGCTCAGCGGACCCGCCGGCTCGGGCAAGTCGGCGCTGGTCCGGGCGGTCGCGGCCGCCGTCGGCGCGCGGGTGCGCCCGCTCTGGGCGCCCGAGCTGGCCGCGCTGAGCAACGACGCGGCGGCCCGGCGGCTACGCGAGGCCGCCACCGAGGTACGCGCCGGCGGACCGGCCGTGCTGCTGGTCACCGACGTGGAGGCGCTGGCCCCGGCCGACGAGCCCGGTCCGCTGGCCACCGTGTTCCGTCAGGTGCTCGCCGAGACCGTGCGCGCCGGGGCGGCGGTGGTCTGCACCACCTCCCGCTCCGAGTCGGTCGACCCGGCGCTGCGCGCCCCGGACCTGCTCTCCCTGCGGATCACCGTGCCGCTGCCCGACCCGGCACTGCGCCGCGAGCAGCTCACCGTGCTGACCCGGCAGGTGCCGCTGGCCGAGGACGTGCGGCTGGACGAGGTGGCCGGCCGTACCCCCGGTTTCGTCGCCGCCGACCTGGCCGCGCTGGTCCGCGAGGCCGGGGTGCGCGCGGCCCTGCGGCAGAAGGCCGCCGAGCGGCCGACGGTGGCGATGGCCGACTTCACCGCGGCGCTGGAGGTGGTCCGGCCGACCACGATGGCCGCGTCCACCCTGGAGCTGGCCTCGGTGACGCTGGACGACGTCGGCGACCTGGTCGAGGTGAAGCAGACCCTCACCGAGTCGGTGCTGTGGCCGCTGACCTACCCGGACACCTTCGCCCGGCTGGGCGTGCAACCGCCTCGGGGGGTGCTGCTCTACGGCCCGCCCGGGTGCGGCAAGACCTACCTGGTGACCGCGCTGGCCGGCTCGGGCCGGGCGAACGTGCTGTCGGTGAAGGGCGCGGAGCTGCTCTCCAAGTGGGTCGGGGAGAGCGAACGGGCCGTCCGGGAGCTGTTCCGCCGGGCCCGCGAGGCCGCGCCCACGCTGATCTTCCTGGACGAGGTGGACGCGCTGGCCCCGGTGCGCGGCCAGGCCAGCGACGGGGGTACGACCGACCGGGTGGTCGCCGCGCTGCTCACCGAGCTGGACGGGGTGGAGGCGCTGCGCAACGTGGTGGTGGTCGGCGCGACCAACCGACCGGACCTGATCGACCCGGCGCTGCTGCGCCCCGGCCGGCTGGAGCGGCTGGTCTACGTGCCGCCACCGGACGGTCCCGCCCGGGCGGAGATCCTGCGCGCCTCGTCCCGGACCGTGCCGCTCGCGCCGGACGTGGACCTCGCCGCGCTGGGCGGGGAACTGGACGGCTTCTCGGCGGCGGACTGCGCGGCGCTGATCCGGGAGGCCGCGCTGGCCGCGATGCGCGAGTCGCTGACCGCGTCCACGGTCACCGCCGCGCACGTGGCCACCGCCCGGCGGCGGGTCCGCCCGTCACTGGATCCGGCGCAGGTGGCCTGGCTGGCCGCGTACGCGGAGAAGCAGGGGGCACGGTGACGGCCGCGCTGGTCGTACCGCTGGTGCTGGCCCGGGCCGACGAGCAGTGGCCGCGCCTTCTCGGCTGAGCGGCCCGAGGCGCGCCGCTCAGTCGGTCGGCAGCAGCGGGCCCAGCGGGCCGAGGTCGAGGTTGAGGTCCTCGGGGGCGAGGCCGAAGTACTCGCGCAGCTGGATCATCTGCTCCTCCAGCGCCATCAGCGTGACGCCCACCCGCTCGATCTGCTCCTCGGTGAGGTCGCCGAGGTCGACCCGGCGCAGCGCCTGCCGTTCCATCAGCTGGCGCAGCAGCTCGATCACGGTGAGCACGAGACTGGCCAGCCCCCGCTCGACGGAGTCCCGGTCGACGGCGAGCCGCCGGTCCAGCGGCGTCACCCGGGGCGCCTGCCAGGTCGGCTCGCCGAGGGCCGCGGCCAGCTCGGCGGCCTCGTCCCGGCGCGGCGGCGGCCCGGTCACCACCCGACCTCCCCGGGCGGCACCACGACACCGGGCGGGACGAGGGCGTCGGGCGGCGCCTCCCCGAGAGGATCGGGCAGCTCGGGTGGGGTGAGCGCGCCGACCGACGCGACCAGGGCGCGCAGCGAGATGCGGACCAGGTCGATGTCGGCGATGGCCAGGGTGATGTCGCCGGAGATCACCACGCCGGTGGCGAGCACCCGGTCGAGCAGGTCGACCAGCGCCACCGGGCGGTAGGCCAGCGGATCGTCGGCGCTGCTGGGGGCGAGCGAGGTGGTCACCACGCCGCCTCCCGGACGGTGTGCGCGGGCTGCTCCGGACCGTCCGTCACGAAGGAGTACGGCGGCCACGGGCCGGTCAGCTCCAGCCGGATCTCCGGGTGCCGGTCGGCCAACTCCCGCACCAGCCCGGCGAAACCGTCGACCCCTGCGCCCTCCACCAGGTACGCGCCGTTGAGCACCATCGCGGTCGGGGCGCCGGAGAGCCGCCGGTCCTGCGGGGCGTGCCGGCGCGCGGCGACGGCGTACCCGGCGAGGGCGGCATGCACGGCCGCGGCGGCCTCGCCGGCGATCCGCTGCCCCTCGTCCCGGGCGGTCAGCTGGGCCCGGCGCCGCCGCAGGTACGCCGCCCCCGCCCCGCCCGCGCCGGTGGGCGCCTCGGTGCGGGGCAGGGCGCCCGGCACCACGTACCCCTTGACGCCCCACTCGCCGCGGCCGGTCAGCCGGTCCAGCGCGCCGGTCAGCTCGGCCTGCCGCTCGGCGAGCATGGCGGCGACCCGGTTCTCGTCGTGGTGCACGATGGCCAGCCGGGCCGGCACCACCGCGCCGGCCCGGCTGAGCGCGTCCACCACCGCGTGGTGCGCCCGCGCGGCGCGCTCCAGCCAGGCCAGGTCCTCCAGGTTGCGGCGCAGCGCCTCCTCGCCGTACTCGGTCAGCGGCGCGGGGCTGACCACCGCCGCCAGGCCGGCGGCCCGGACGGCCCGCACCGGCGCACCGTCCATGCCGGGGACCGCGACCAGGGCGGCCGGGTCCACGTCGCGGACCACGCCGTGCAGCCAGGCGCCGACCGTCACCGCCGGATCAAGTGCCGTACTCATTCCACCCCTCCCGTGCGGCTGCCCGCCGGGCCACCCGGGGGCGGCGTTCCGCCTCGACCTGCTCCGGGTCGCGGGGACCCGGCTCGACCGGTGGGCGGGCCTTCGAGCTGAGCCACGGATCGTGCTCCCACCAGTCGATGCCGATCTGCCGGGCGGTGTCGACCGAGGCGATGACCAGCCGCAGCTTCAACGTGAGCAGCTCGATGTCGAGCAGGCTGACCCGGATGTCGCCGGCGATCACGATGCCCCGGTCGAGCACCCGCTCGAGGATGTCGCCGAGGTTGGCCGGCTCGTGCCCGGCACCCATCACCTGGCCCGTGTTCTGCACCACCGCTGGCCGCGGACTGGTCATCTCAACCCCCGTCGCCCTTCCCTCGCTGGTAGCGGCGGGTCCGCTGGTAGCCCAGCAGGCCACCCGCCATGTCGAGTTCGACCTCGTAGAGGCCGAGCAGGTCGGTGGAGGCGGGAATGCGGTGGTCCTCCACCACCTCCACCCCCACCCGCCAGCCGTCGTCGGTGGCCTGGATCGAGGTGATGCCGAGCGGGTCCTTGCCGGTCAGGCCGACGACCTGGCGCAGCCCCTCGCGGGCCGCCTCGGCGGCCGAGACCGGCTCGTAGTCCTCGTCGTCGTACCGCTCCTCCGGCTCGTGCCGGCGCTCGCGGTCGCCGTCTCCCCGTAGGCGTCCTGGCGGCATCCCGCTCACCTCCCTCGCCGTCGTTCGGGGTCGTCCCGCCGGTCCGCCCGCCGTGGCCGGCCCGCCGCCCGCCGCCGGGCTGCGGGCCGCCGGTGCGGGCGGGCCGGCGTGGCGCCGGAGCCGGCACCACCACCGGCACCGGAACCACCACCGGCGGTACCGGTCAACCGGTCCAGGACCTGCTGCTGCCCCCGGTCCCGTTCCTCCGGGGTGATGTCGCCGGCCTCGGCCGCCCGGTCCAGCTCCTCCAGCTCGCGCCGGATGTTGGCCGGGTCGTACTGCCGCGCCTCGGCCTCCCGAGCGATCACCTTCACGACCGAGGTCAGCCCCCGCACCGGGGCGTACGGCAAGGTCAGCAGCGTCCAGAGGATGTCCATCGCCTCACTCCGCCAGCTGGTGCGCAGTGACGAAGTCGTACGGGGCGAGAGGCCCGAGCAGCCGCATCCGGATCAGGCCCCGGCGCTGCTCGGCGAACTCCTCCAGTACCCGGACGAACTCCTCCTCGTCCTCGGTGTCGACCAGGAAGGCGACGTTCATCGCGTCCAGTTCGTTGCTCGGCAGACGCGGCGCGTGCGACACCACGTACGGGGTGAGGGTGTCGATCAGCGTCCGGTTCTCCGCCTCCCGGCGCAGCTCCACTCCCTGGCTGATCATCTCGCCGAGCCGGATCCGCTCTTCCCGGCTCTCCGCCTCGGGCCGGCCGCGCACCTGGTCGGCGAGCGCGGCGGCGGAGCTGTTCTCGGCGAGGAAGTCGCTGATCACGGCCTCCTCGTCGAAGCGGCCGTGCACCGTGTACTGCAACCGGTCCTCGAACTCGTCGAGGGCGTTGGCGAACCGGTCGTGGTGGGCCGCCAGCAGGTCCTCGACCGCGTCCGACCCGGTCACCACCGTGCCGAACCGCACCGGCAGCACCGGCGCGACGGCCGCCGTCCCGTCCAGCAGCGTCTGGTACGCGGTCAGGTCGGCGGGGCGGCCCATCGGCTCCTCCAACCCGACCTCGCTGACCAGCGCGGCCAGCTCGCCGTGCCGGACCACGGTCACCTCGCCCGGCGGGTCGCCGACCCCTTCTGCGTCCGGGGTCGGCTCCACGTCGGACGGCACGATGCCGTAGATGAACAGCCCGGTCGCGCCGCCCGGCTGAGCTTGCTCGTCGGTCATCTCACCGCTCCTCGTCCCGGCGTCGGCGGGGCCGCTCCCGATCCCGGCCCCGGTCGCTGAGCGAGTCCGCCACCGCGCCGCTGATCTCCTGGGCCGCCTTGCCGAGGCCGGAGATGGCCCTGCCCTTGGTCGCCGCACCGGCCGCGTCCCCCACCAGGTCGGGCAGCCCCTTCTGGTTCTTCGGGGTGATGCTCAGCCGGTCGACCGCCTCGGCGAACCGCAGGTACGTCTCCACGCTGGCGATCACGATCCGAGCGTTGATCTCCAACAGCTGGATGCCGACCACGGCGACCGAGACCTGGGCGTCAATCACCACGCCCTTGTCCAGCACCGTCTCCACCACGTCGGCGAGGGTGCCCCCGGCACCACCGCCCGCGCCGCGTTCCAGGGCGCTACCGGCCTGTCCGCCGGTCGTCGCGATCGTCATTCGCCACGCTCCTCACGCCGGCGGCGGACCACCGGCCGACGCGGGGGCTCCGGAGCACGTCGGGTCACCGGGCGGGGGCGCTGCGGTTCCTCGCGGGGCTCCCGCTCCGGGCGCGGCTGCGGGCGGCGGGCCCGCTCCGGTTGGCGTCGACGCGGCGGAGGCTTCTCCTCCTCAATTTCCTCCTCGCCGTACCCCTCGTCGTAGTCCTCGCCCTCGTCGTACGCGTCGTACTCGTCCTCCTCCGGGGGCCGACGGCGCTGCGTCGGTCGACGGCGGCCACGCTCGGCGGGCCGGCGCTCCTCCTCCGGCTCCTCCTCGGGCTCCTCGGCCCGGCCCCGCTCCTGCTCCTCGCGGGCCTCCTGCTCCTCGCGGAGCGCGGTCTCGTGGTCCTTGACCACCCGGGAGTCCTCGATCTCGCCCCGCCAGCCCTCGACGGAGTCCGGGTCGAGCACGGTGGTGGTCATCACGTGCCGGACGAAGTGCTTCAGCTCCAGCCGGACCCGTCGGCCCTGGGCTCGCCAGAGGTTGCCGGTGTGCTCGAAGAGCCCCTGCGGGTGGTACTCCAGGACGACCAGGATGCGGGTCAGGTCCGGGGTCAGCTCGTGGAAGCTGACGGTGCCGTCCACCGAACCCTTCTGGCCCTTGGACCGCCAGTGGATGAGCCGGTCCGGGATCTGCCGGACGATGGTCGACTCCCAGCTCCGGTGCGACCAGAAGACCTGCGCCTTCCAGGTCATCTTCTCGTCGGAGTCGTTCTGGGCCTGCTCGACCTTCTTCATGAAGCTCGGAAAGTCGCCGAACTGGGTCCACTGGTTGTAGGCGGCCCGGACCGGCACGCCGACCTCGATCGCCTCGACGATGTTGGTGACCTTGAGCTTCTTGCCGCCCTTGCCGCCCTTGCCGCCGCCGCCGAACGCCGACATCAGCTTCTCCTTACCGCCGGCCAGGCCGGCCTGGAACATGGCCCGGACGGGGGACTTGCCCTCGGCGAGCTTCTGCGCACCGGTCGCGGCGGCGACCAGGCCGGGGCCGCCGCCGGCCTTCGCGTACTCGCTGAGTCGGCCGGTGGCGCCGGTGATCCGCTCGCTGACCACCGCGGCGGCCCGCTCGCCGATCGCGGACGCCAGGTCCCGCAGGTCGGCGCCGAGCTGCTCCTTCGCCCGGCCGGCCAGGGCACCGGGATCGCTCGTCGGCATGCTCACCGCCCCCGCTCCGCCGTCGCCGGGTCCGCGCCCCGGTCGCCCGGCTGCGGCTGGTCGTCCAGCTCCTGCTCCTCGTCGGGCGCGGAGCGCTGCCCGTCGTCGCCACCCCCGCCCGACCGGCGGCGCAGCGCGTCCGCGCTGCCGCGCAGCTTGCCGCTGATGGCGTCGATGCCGCTGCCGGCGGCGGCGGTCGCGGCGGCCTTGCCGGCGGAGGCGAGCGGGCCGCCCAACTTCCCCAGGCCCGACAGATGGGGGGACGAGGTCAACAGGTCGCCGCCGCGCTTGAGCAGCTGACCGGGATCACGACTGGCCCGCCCGGCGGCGACGGCGGCGGCCAGGGTGAGGGCGGTACGCAGCTTCTTCCGTCGCCCGAGGACATATCCGAAGCCGACCGCGAGGCCGACCCGCATTCCGCTCTTCATCGGTTCTCCTTCACTCCCCGGTGGTCGGCGACCCGATCACCGGAGGCCGGAACCAGCAACCGGGGAATTGCGCACGGCGGGCCTGCGATCGGGGCGTCCCGTTTTGGCGGACCCGGGCGGCAGTACCCGGGGGCACCTGCGCAAAACATTTCCCCGCAGTTTCCGGGGCCCATTGCTGCATTCTTGGGGAAGGCAATACCGAGCGACGATCAAAGCCGCAAAAGGGACAGGTGCAGCGCGTCGGCCAGCAACGGCACGCCGAGGGTCAAACCTCGCAGAGAATTGTCAGAGCGCCGGAGGGATGGCGTCGAGGCAGATTTCGGCGTGCACCTTGTCGCCATTCTCGCGCAGTTTGGCGCCGCATTTCTTCAGCACCTGCACGGCCCCGATGTTGTCCCGGGTGGTCTCCGCGACCACGGCGCGCATCCCGGCTGCGGCGGCCTCGTTGAGCAACTCGCGCAGGGCCCCGACGCCGAGGCCCTGCCCCCGCGCCGAGCGCCCGAGCCACATCCCGGTCTCCACCAGGCCGGGCTCCTCGCAGCGGCTCATCCGCACCATGCCGACCACCTCGCCACCGGCGACGATCGCGTACATGCGGGTGCGGGTGGGGCCGTCCAGGCCGGCGAAGCTGGCCCGGTGGAACTCGCGGAACGCCTCCCGACGGGCGAGTGACCAGCCGACGGGCGCCTCGACCGGGGGCATCACGTCACCCGGTTCCGCCTCGGCCACCGCTACGGAGAGCAACGGCTCCAGATTCCGCTCGTCCACCGGTTCCAGTCGTACCGCACCCGTCACAGTGCCGCAGTCTGCCGGTACCGCCGCCGGTCGTCCAGCCCTTCGGGCCGCGATTGGCCCTCCGGCCGCAGGTACCGGCCGGTCGTCCCATCGGGGTGTTCCGCGTCACGCTCCGCTGTCGACGGCCCGTCGAGCCCGGGCCGGTCAGGCCGAGTACGGGAATTCGCAGAGCACCGCCGAGGCGTCGTCGGCGCGCTTGTGCCGCCGCAGCCGCTCGGGATGGTCGCGCTCGGCGGCGCGTACCTGCTCGATCAGCGCCCCCGGCCCCTGCGCGGTCACCAGGTCGAGCAGCCCGGCCCAGTCGAGCAGGCCGAACTCCTCGACGGCGCAGGACGCCCCGTCGGAGAGCAGCACCGCCCGGCGGACCGCGTCCGGTCCCCGCAGCGGCCGGGTGCCGGTGACCGCGTGGAACGCGGCGTCCGGGTCCGCCGCGGCCACCCAGTAGCCGTGGGTGCGGTTCATCCGCTCCCGCTGCACCTGCACCGCCTGCCGGAACCGGGTCTGCGCGTCGGCCTCCCCCGGCAGTCCCGCCGCGATCCGGCGCAGGTCGGCCAGCGCGCCGTCCAGCCGGTCGTCGGAGACCACCTCGACCCGGCCGCCGACGTCGAGGACCAGTGGGCTGTCGCAGAGCACCAGGTAGTCGATCTCGTCGCCACCCTCCCGGAGCAGGCAGACCGTCGCCGACGGGGTGCCGGGGTGGCCCAGGTCGCAGGCGTCGCCGTGGTCGGCGCGCACCGCCAGCAGCGCCGCGGCGAGGCTGCTCACCAGGGTCGCCGTCGGCCGGGCGGCGACGGCCAGCCCGATCCGGGCGGCCAGGTGGCGGACGAACCACGCCGGCCCGTGCACGCACCCCGTGTCGAACCCCTCCGGCACGGTGGCCCCGTCGAGCACGCCCACCAGCGGGCCGAACCGGAAGACCACGTCCTCGTTCTCGGGGCGGCCGGGGGCGGCCACCGAGGCGGAGCGGACCCGCATCGCGTACGCCTCGCCGACGGTCCGCACCGTGTGCCCCGCCGGGTGTCGCGCCTCCGGTCCCACCATCGACCCGCTCCCCTCGCCGTTGTCCCCGCGGTCCGGCTACCCGGCCCGGCCGGCACCATGCCCGTCCCCGCGACCGCCGCAGATCGGACGAACCGGCCGCTGGGCGCAAATCACCGACGGTAGCGTCAGCAGAATCCGCGCTATCCGGGAATGGGCCCCGACCCTCTTCGCCGTGGGCAACGGCCGGTAGGAAAAGTCGTCAGCGCCGGCGGTTGCGGGCTCGCGAGGAGCGCAGCCGGCGCAGCCGCCCGATCAGCACCGGCTCGGCGGCCAGCGCGGCGGGCCGGTCCAGCAGGGCGTTGAGCAGCTGGTAGTAGCGGGTGGCGGAGAGGCCGAAGGTGTCCCGGATGGCCTGCTCCTTGGCCCCGGCGTGCTTCCACCACTGCTGCTCGAAGGCGAGGATCCGCTCTTCCCGCTCGGTCAGGGTGTCCGGCGCGCTCCGGTCAGCCGGTCCGCGCTGCGCCGGCACCGCCTCGCCCGAGATGCCCGCCGGCGACCCGTCAGACCCGGACGCAGCACCCGCCACGTCAGCGGGGACAGCCGGGTGGTCGGAGACGGCCGGGTCGGCGGGGACGCCGGCAGCGGCCGGGTCGGCGGACTCCGGGGCGTCCTCGGTCGGTGGGGCGCTGCGCGGCGGTGGGACGACGGGCCCGGTCCGCTCCTCGGTGACGGCCCGCCCGGACGGCTCCGGCCGGTCGGTGGCGGCCGGGGACGCGTCGGCGGGCATGCTCGCTCCTCACGCAGCGCGGGCGGCCGGCGGCTGCGCGGCCGACCGGGGGGACCCCCAGCGTAACCAGGGCCGCCGCCCGTCGCACCCGACGCCGCCGGGCCCCGCGCGGTGGCGCGGGACCCGGCCGACGGTCAGGCGATGTCGCGCCGCCGCATCGTCCAGAGGGCCGCGCCGAGCAGCACGACCAGCGCGCCGATCAGCAGGGTGGACGAGTGCTGCCAGGTGATTTCGAGGATCTCCGGCTTGCACTCCCCGGAGTACGAGACGTTGTTGCAGGAGTCGTAGTTCTCCAGGGTCACCTTCTTCTGCATCCAGGCCAGCGCGTAGGTGGGCAGCAGCCACGCCTCCACGAACTTGACGCTCGCCAGGCTGAGCAGGATGCCGACGCCGAACTGGCCCACCACGACGAGCGCGATCGCGCCGCCGAGCGCCATCGCGGTGTGCCGGCCCAGCGAGGCCAGCGCGAAGCCGAGCGTCGCGGCGGTCAGCACCAGCAGCAGGCCGCGCAGCCCGGTGAGGGCGAAGGACTGCCAGGCCCCGGACGTCGTCTTCGCGGTGGTGCCGCGGAAGGTGCCGACCAGCCAGAACCCGACGGTCCAGACCACCGCCGAGGTCAGGGCCAGGGTGAGCAGGCCGGTCAGCAGCGCCGCCAGCTTGGTCAGCAGTACGGTGAGCCGCTTCGGCCGCCAGAGCAGCAGGTTCATCATCCCGCCGGTGCTCCACTCGGCCCCGACGAAGGAGGCGCCGACGACGAACCCGACCAGCGCCAGGATCGCGGTGAACGGGACCAGCGTGTCGTCGAAGGCCTCGCGGAAGTCGAAGGTGGACGGCAGGAACCACTGCGCCTGGAACGCGTCCCGCGGCGGCGGGGTGATCATCTGGCAGTCCGGCGGGAACCGGCCGTCGTTCGCCGTGCCGGCCGCCTGGGCCTGTACGCAGGCCGTCCGCTCCTGCTCGGCCCAGCGGACCTGCTCCTGGTACTGCTGCTCGGCCTGGCGCTCGGCCCGGGCCTGTTCCGCAGGGCCGATCTTGTGGTTGGTCAGGAAGACGCCGACGAGCACCGCCAGCAGCACCAGCACCCCGGCCAGGGTCATCCAGCGGGTGAAGCGCCGCTTGGTCAGCCGACGCAGCTCCGTACGGTAGAGACTCATGCTCCCCAACCTCCTCCGGCGGCGCCGGCCTGCTCCGGCCCACCGACCTTCGTGGACTGGTCCACCTGGCGGTGCTGACCGGGCACCGGCGCGGTGGCGGTCAGTTCCAGGAAGACGCTCTCCAGGTCCACCGCCACCGGGGCCAGTTCGCTGACGTACAGGTGCTGCTCGGCGAGGAGCCGACTGACCGAGGCCGGCTTGTCCACTCCGGCCAGCATCAGGTGGTCGGGATGCCGGGTCACCGACACGCCGGAGCGGTCGAGCAGGTCGGCGGCGGCGGCGAGGTCCTCGGCCGCCTCCAGCCGGACCCGGACCCCGCCGTGCGAGTGGGCGGCGAGCACCTGGTCGACCGGACCGAAGGCGACCCGCCGGCCCAGCGAGATGATGGTGACCGAGTCGCAGATGAGCTGGATCTCGCCGAGGATGTGGCTGGAGAGCACCACGGTCATCCCGGATTCGGCGAGGGTGCGCATCAGGGTGCGCATCTCCCGGATGCCGCCGGGGTCGAGGCCGTTGGCCGGCTCGTCGAGGATCAGCAGCTTCGGGTTCTTGAGCAGGGCCGAGGCGACCGCGAGCCGCTGCTTCATGCCGAGCGAGTACGTCTTGACCCGCTCACCGGCCCGGTCGCGCAGGCCGACCAGCTCCAGCACCTCGTCGACCCGGTTGACCGGCACCTCACCGGCGCCGGCGAGCAGCGACAGGGTGTCCCGCGCGGAGAAGTGCGGGAAGAACTGCGGGCTCTCCACGATCGCGCCGACCTGACCGGCCACCGTGGGCAGCGCCGCGGGCACCTCGCGCCCGAGGATGGTCATCCGGCCGCCGTCGGGCCGGATGAGGCCGAGCAGGGTCCGCAGTGTGGTGGTCTTGCCCGACCCGTTGGGGCCGAGGAAGCCGTGCACCTGGCCCGCCTCGACCCGCATGTCGAAGCCGTCCAGCGCGTTGCGGGTGCCCCGCCGGCGGCTCTTGTACGTCTTACGTAGACCTTCGATCTCCAGGACAGCCGACAAGCTGCGCCTCCCCCGATGGTTGGCTTATGACAGCGGTCACCATACTCGGTATGCTCCGGAGGGCAATACCCGGTATGCATCGGGGCGTCGAGTCGCTACCGACCGTGTATCAACGAGACACTCAGGCGCAGATGACGTTGACCCCGGCGGCGCGGAACGCCTCCACCACGTCGACCGACGCGCCCGAGTCGGTCACCAGGGTCTCCACCCGGTCCACCGGGCAGATCCGCGCGAAGGCGTGCCCGCCCAGCTTGGACGAGTCCGCGATGATCACCACGCGCTTGGCGCGGGCCACCATCAGGTTGTTCATCGCCGCCTCCCCCTCGTGGTGGGCGGCGGCGCCGAGCTGCGGGTCGACGGCGTCCACGCCGAGCAGGGCGACGTCCAGGGTGACCTCGCGCAGCAGCGCCCCGCCCAGCGGGCCGACCAGCTCGAACGACTTCGGGCGCACCACCCCGCCGGCGACGACCACCTTCATCCGGGAGCGCACCAGCAGCTCGTTGGCGATGTTCAGGGCGTTGGTGACCACGGTCAGCTGAGCGCCCTCGGCGCTGGTGTTCAGGTCCGGGCGGACAGCCAGGGCACGGGCGACCTCGGTGCTGGTGGTGCCGCCGTTGAGGCCGACCACGGTGCCCGGGGAGACCAGGGCGGCGGCGGCCGCGCCGATCCGCTGCTTCTCGGCGGAGTGCTTCGCGGTCTTGTAGCGCAGCGGCAGGTCGTACGAGACGCCGTTGGCGACCGCGCCACCCCGGGTCCGCGTGATCATCTGCTGCTGGGCGAGCTGGTCGAAGTCACGCCGGATGGTGGCCTGCGAGACGTCCAGCCGCTCGGCCGCCTCCTCGACGCTGACCCGGCCACTGTCGGTCAGCATCTCGAGCAGAGCGTTCCATCTGGCGTACCGGTCCACCGCGGGGGCCTCCGTTGACTCTGCACGAACGGTGATTGATTGCGTGCACAGTAGTGCGCGAAACTACGAGGGCGCAAAACCATCAGCTGCGCGATCTGGGAGCTGGTTGCCACGGCCACCCGGATTCGCGCAGAATAACGCGCGAAAGACGGCTTTAATGAGCCGTATTGCGCACCGCCGCCCTGTGCGAGGAGTTTCCCATGGCGTACGTCGACGCGGAGATCGCTAGCCAGCCCGACTGCTGGCGGGAGGCGGCACAGCTCGCCGGTACCGTCACCGCCGATCTTCCCCGCCCCGGTGAGCGGGTCGCCGTCGTCGGCTGCGGCACGTCCTGGTTCATGGCGTCGGCGTACGCCGGGCTGCGCGAGCGCGCCGGTCACGGCGAGACCGACGCCTTCCAGGCCAGCGAGTTCCCCAGCGGCCGCCGCTACGACCGGCTGATCGCGATCACCCGCTCCGGCACCACCACCGAGGTGCTCGACCTGCTCACCGCGCTGCGCGGGCGGACCCCCAGCACGGTCCTCGTCGGCGACCCCGCCTCGCCCGCCACCGGGCTGGCCGACGCGGCGGTGACCATGCCCTTCGCCGACGAGCGGTCGGTGGTGCAGACCCGCTTCGCGACCACCGCCCTGGCGCTGCTCCGCGCCCACCTCGGTGACAACGTCGAGGCGCTCGCCGCCGACGCCGAGGTCACCGTCCGGGCCCCGCTGCCGATCGACCCGGCCCGCATCGAGCAGGCCACCTTCCTCGGCCGGGGCTGGACGGTCGGGCTGGCCCAGGAGGCCGCGCTCAAGTGCCGGGAGGCGGCCACCTTCTGGGCCGAGGCGTACCCGGCCATGGACTACCGGCACGGCCCGATCTCGATCGCCGCGCCCGGCCGGTTGGTCTGGGTGTTCGGTGAGCTGCCCGACGGGCTGCCCGAGGACGTGGCGGCCACCGGCGCGGCGTTCGTGCACAGCCGCCACCACGGCTGCCGCACGGTGCTGGGCAGCTGGGCGGCGGGGCGTACCCCGGTCGACCCGATGGCCGACCTGATCCTGGCCCAGCGCTTCGCGGTCGCCCTGGCCACCAGCCGCGGCCTCGACCCGGACGCGCCCCGGCACCTGAGCCGTTCCGTGGTCCTCGCGTGACCGACGCCCCCCACGGTGCCCCGGTCGTCGTCGCGCTGGACGTCGGCGGCACCGGGATGAAGTGCGCGCTGGTCCGCCCCGACGGCGCCGTGGTGCACGCCGAACGGCACCCCACCGGCGCCGAGCGCGGCCCCGCCGCCGTGGTCGACACCATCCTCGACGTGGCCGAGGGGCTGGCCGGCAAGGCGCGCGCCGACGGTCTCACCCCGGTCGCCTGCGGCATCGGCGTGCCGGGACTGGTGGACGAGGCCGCCGGGGTGGCGGTCTGGTCGTCGAACATCGGCTTCCGGGACGTACCGCTGCGGGAGCTGGCCGCCACGCGGCTCGGACTGCCCACGGCGCTCGGCCACGACGTGCGCGTCGGCGGCCTGGCCGAGAGCCGGCTCGGCGCCGGGCGCGGGGTGGGGCACGTCCTCTTCGTCGCCGTGGGCACCGGCATCGCCGCCGCCCACGTGGTCGGCGGGTCGGCCGCCGCCGGCGCGCACGGCGCCGCCGGCGAGCTGGGCCACATCCAGGTACGCCCCGACGGCCCGCGCTGCGGCTGCGGGCGGCCCGGCTGCCTGGAGGCGGTCGCCTCGGCTTCGGCGGTCGGCCGCCGGTACACCGAGCTGGCCGGCGTCGCGCTGACCGCCGCCGAGGTGGCCGAGCGGGCGGCGGCCGGGGAGGAGCTGGCCGGTCGGGTCTGGCGGGAGGCCGTCGAGGCGCTCGCCGACGGGCTCGTCACCGCCCAGGCGCTCTACGACGTGGAGACCATGGTGATCGGCGGCGGACTGGCCCGGGCCGGGGCGCGCCTGTTCGACCCGCTGCGGGCGGCGCTGCGGGAACGGATCACCTTCCACCGGGAGCCGCGCCTGGTCGCGGCGGCCCTCGGCGACGAGGCCGGCTGCCTCGGCGCCGCCCTGCTCGCCCTCGACAGACTGGAGTAGTAATGGCCCTGCGGGTGAACGGCAAGGTGGTGACCCCGACCGGTGTGATCCGGCAGGGGTGCGTGGAGATCAACGGCGACCGGATCACCGCGGTCGCCGAGTACCCGGCGAAGCGGGACGGGCACTGGATCGTGCCCGGCTTCGTGGACATGCACACCCACGGCGGCGGCGGGCACACCTTCACCACCGGCGACGCCGACGCGGCCCGGGCGGCGGCCGCCTTCCACCTGGGGCACGGCACCACCACGCTGCTCGCCAGCCTGGTCAGCTCCCCGTTCGAGCTGATGCGGGACGCCACCGCCGCGTTCGCCCCGCTGGTGGGCGAGGGGGTACTGGCCGGCGTGCACTTCGAGGGGCCGTACCTGTCGACGGCGCGCTGCGGGGCGCAGAACCCGGAGTACCTGCGCGATCCCTCCACCGACGAACTGGCCGAGCTGATCGAGCTGGGCGCGGGCGCGGTGCGGATGGTGACCCTGGCCCCGGAGCGGGCCGGCGCGCTGGACGCGATCAAGCTGCTCACCTCGCACGGCGTGGTCGCCGCGGTGGGCCACACCGACGCCACGTACGACGAGACCCGCGCCGCCGTGGGGGCGGGCGCGAGCGTCGCCACCCACCTGTTCAACGGCATGCGGCCGCTGCACCACCGCGAGCCCGGCCCGATCGTCGCGCTGCTGGACGCCCCGAACGTGGTGTGCGAGCTGGTCGCCGACGGCGTGCACCTGCACGACGGCATGCTCACCTTCGCCACCTCGACCGCCGGCCCGGAGCGGGCCGCGCTGATCACCGACGCGATGGCCGCGGCCGGAATGCCCGACGGCGACTACGAGCTGGGCGGCCAGGCGGTCACCGTGGCCGACGGCGTGGCCCGGCTGGCCCGCGACGGCTCGATCGCCGGCAGCACCCTCACCATGGACGCCGCGCTTCGGCACGCGGTGGCCGCCGGCATCCCGATCACCGACGCGGTCCGCATGGTCGCCACCACCCCCGCCCGGGCGATCGGCCTCGGCGACCGGCTCGGCGCGCTCCAGGTGGGGCTCCGCGCCGACCTCGTGGTGCTCGACGACGAGCTGAACGTGGTCCGGGTGATGCGCGAGGGCTCCTGGCTGGACTGACCGCTTCGGTGTTCCGGCCCCCGGGGTTGACGGCTGATCCCGGGGCCGGAGCCGCCTGATGGTCGGTGGTCAGCCGGACGTGGTCATTTCGACGCCCAGCACGGCTTGCTCGTCCGGGCGGTGCACCAGCACGTCGGCCAGGTACGACTGCACCGCCGGGCCCATGCCGACGTCCCGGCCGGCCTGCTCGGAGAGCAGCCACTTGTGCTCGATGATCTGCGCGAAGAGCTCCTGCGGCTCCAGCTTGCGGCGCAGGCCCGCCGGCACCGCCCGGACCACCGGCTCGAAGACCTCGGTCAGCCAGCGGTGGGCCGCCTGCTGCTCGTCGGTCAGGTCGCTCTCCACCCGGTACGCGTCCAGGTCGTTGAGCAGCCGGCGAGCCTGGTTTTCCTCGGCGTCCAGGCCGGTCAGCCGGAGCAGTCGCCGGGTGTGGTAGCCGGCGTCGACCACCTTCGGGCGGACCAGGTACCGCCCGTTGTCGACGGTGGACATGGCCACCTCGGCCACGTCGAAGCCCAACTCGTTGAGGCGGCGGATCCGCCCCTCGATGTCGTGCCGGGCCTCCCGCTCGACCTGCTGCTCGTAGGTGATCTCGTGCCAGAGCCGCTCGTAGCGCTGCACGACCTCCTCGCAGACCACCTCCGGGTCGATCGACTCGTGCAGCAGCCCGGCGGCCTGGAGGTCCAGCGCCTCGCCGAAGATGTTCACCCGGGCGATCTCCAGGTCCTCGCCGCGTTGGCCGTTGGAGAGGGAGCTGTGCAAGGCACCGGTTTCGGCGTCGACCAGGTAGGCGGCGAACGCCCCGGCATCCCGGCGGAACAGCGTGTTCGACAGCGAGCAGTCGCCCCAGAAGAAGCCGGTCAGGTGCATCCGGACGATCAGGGCGGCGAGCGCGTCGAGCAGCCGGCTCATGGTCTCCGGGCGCAGGGTGTGCGAGAAGAGCGCCCGATAGGGCAGCGAGAACTGCAGGTGCCGGGTGATCAGCACCGACTCGAGGGGTTCCCCGTCCTCGGTCTGCCGGTCGGCGACGATCGCCACCGCCTCGACCGACGGGAAGTCGATCCGCTCCAGGGCCCGGAGCAGGTCGTACTCCCGTTCGGCGATCCGCTCGCGAGTCTCCTTGAACGCGTACACGTAGTCACCGAGCCGGACGAACCGGACGATGTGCCGGGAGATGCCCTGGGGCAGCGCCACCAGGTGCTTGGCAGGCCACTGCTCCAGCGGGGTCGACCAGGGGAGGTCGAGCAGCGCCGGGTCGACGAGGGCCGAGGTGATCCGCACGGGGACAAGTGTGAAGGGTGCGCCCCGTCGAACGCTTCCCTTCGTGGCTCGGCACACAGCCGCCGCGGCCCGCGCCGGTCGGCCGCCGCCCGCGGCCGGTAGCGTGATCGCGTGCGGGAGACCACGACGGTACGCGGCGCGGCCCGACCCCGGCGGCTCCGTCCCGCCGGCTGGTGGTGGGACGCCCTGCTGCTGGCCGCGCTGGTCGGGCTGACCGTGGCGCTCGCCACCGACCACCTCTTCGGCGTCGACCGGGCGGTCGCCGACTGGGCCGAGGACCACCGGCCGGCGGCGGCGTACTGGGTGGCCCGGGTGTTCAACTTCCTCGGCCAGGGCACCCCGCTGACGCTGCTCGCCGCCGGGCTGGGCGTGCTGCTGGCGGTCCGGCTGCGTTCGATCCGCCCGGTGCTGCCCCCGGTCACGGCCTTCGCGCTGACCTACCTGACCATCGGGCCGCTCAAGGTCTGGACCGCCCGCCCCGCGCCCAGCGCCAGCGTCAAGGAGCCGTTCCTGCCGCCCGAGCAGACCCTGCCGCTCTTCCAGCACGAGCTGCCGGTGAGCTACGCGCAGTCCTACCCGTCGGGCCACGTCGCGAACGCGATCGTCTGGTACGGCGTGCTGGCGCTGCTGATCGCGCCGCTGCTGCGCAGCTTCGGTCGGGAGCTGCCGGCCTGGCTGCTCACCGTCGTCCGGCTGGTGCCGCCGCTGGTGGTGCTGACCACCACCACCTACCTGGGCTGGCACTGGCTGACCGACTCGGTGGCCGGGCTGCTGCTCGGGCTGCTGCTGGACCGGCTGCTGCACCGGGTGCCCTGGGACGACCTGCCGCTGCCCGGCCGGTTGCGCGCCTGGGACCGTCCGTTCACCTCGGTCACCTAGCCTGCCGACCGTGGAACGACTGAGGCGCCGGCTGGGCGTACCCGACGCGGTGGTGATCGGGCTGGGGTCGATGCTCGGCGCGGGCGTCTTCGTGGTCTTCGCCCCGGCCGCCGCCGCGGCCGGCGGGGCCGGGCTGCTGGTCGCGCTGGCGCTGGCCGGCTTCATCGCCTTCTGCAACGCCACCAGCTCGGCCCGGCTGGCCGCGCGCTACCCCGAGTCGGGCGGCACCTACGTCTACGGGCGGGAGCGGCTGAACCCGTTCGCCGGTTTCCTGGCCGGCTGGGGGTTCGTGGTCGGCAAGACGGCGAGCTGCGCGGCGATGGCGCTGACCATCGGGGCGTACCTCTGGCCCGGGCAGGCCCGGCTCGTCGCCGTCGCGGCCGTGCTCGCGGTGACCGCGGTCAACCTGCGCGGCATCGGCAAGACCGCCGCCGCGACGAAGGTCCTGGTGGTCGTGGTGCTGGCCGTGCTGGCCCTGGTCGCGATCGCCGGGGTGGCGGCCGGCGACGTGCGGCTCGACCGGCTCACCGAGTCCGGCGGCTCGGCCCGGGGCGTGCTCACCGCGGCCGGGCTGCTCTTCTTCGCCTTCGCCGGGTACGCCCGGATCGCCACCCTCGGCGAGGAGGTGCGCGATCCGGAGCGGACCATCCCCCGGGCGGTGCCGCTGGCCCTCGGCGTGGTGCTGGCGGTCTACCTGCTCCTCGCCGTGGTCACGGTCGGCGCGCTCGGGGCCGACCGGCTGGCCGGCTCCGCCGCGCCCCTGGTCGACGTGGTGACCGCCGCCGGGCTGCCCGGCCTGGCCTGGGTGGTCCGGACCGGGGCGACCGTCGCGGTGACCGGGGTGCTGCTCTCCCTGCTCGCCGGGGTCGCCCGGACCCTGCTGGCGATGGCCCGCCGCCACGACCTGCCCGGCGCGCTGGCCGCGGTGCACCCGGTCCACCAGGTGCCGCACCGGGCCGAGCTGGCGGTGGCCGCCGTGGTGATCGCGGTGGTGGCGATCGGTGACGTACGCGGGGCGATCGGCTTCTCCAGCTGCACGGTGCTGGTCTACTACGCGATCACCAACGCGTCGGCGCTCACGCTCGGCCGAGACCCGGCCCGGAAGCTGCCGGTACGGGCGCTGGCCGGGGTGGGGCTGGTCGGCTGCCTGCTGCTCGCGGTCAACCTGCCGCCGGCCAGCGTGCTCGCCGGCTTCGGCGTGCTGGCCCTCGGCGCCGCCTGGTACGCCCTCCGCCCCAAACCCTGACCCCACGCCCCGTCCCGCCCCGGCGACCGGCGACCGGCGACCGGCGACCGGGCAAGATCCATGCGCTTTGCGGCGTGTCGGGGTGTCCGGGCTGCGGGACACCCCGACGCCGCAAACGGAGTCGATCTTCCCACCGGCGCGGTCCGACCGGCTGCCAGCCGCGGAGCGATCAACCGACCGGCGAGGGACGGCCGGCCGCCGGCCGAAGTGCCCGCTCAACCGACCGGCGCGGCCCGACCGGTCGCCGGGTCATTCCTCCGGTTCGCGGGGCGCGGGCGGACCGGCCGGCGCGGCGGGCAGCGGGGTGCTCTCGCGCAGCAGCGCGCTCAGCCCGGCCCGCCGGGCCACCACGGTCAGCCGGTCCCCCGCGTTGATCACCATTCGGGGGTCGGCGGACCAGTCCGTGCGCTGCCCGACCCGGGTGTGCGCGAGCAGGCGTACCTCGCCGGGGCGGGCCACGGCGGCCAGTGGGCGGCCGTCCAGCGGCGCGCCCGCCACCACCGGCACCTCCACCACCAGCAGCGCGTGCCGGTCGACCGGGATGGTGGCGATCACCGCCCGGTCCAGCAGGGCGGCCGCGAACGCCGGCGCGGCCAGGTACGACACGCTGCGCGAGATGCCGATGCCGAACGCCTGCTGGATCCGCTCGGCGAAGTCGCCGTCGAAGAGCCGCAGCACCACCCGCAGTTCGGCGTTGAGCCCTCGGGCGTTGAGCGCGGCGCGCAGATTGGCCCCGTCATCGGTGGAGACGACCACCAGCGCCTGGCAGGTCTCCACGGAGGCGGAGCGCAGGGTCTCCTCCCGGGCCGCGTCCCCCACGATCAGCGGTACGCCCAGCCGGCGGGCCAGCGACGCGCCGCGCGCCTCGGCGGTCCGGTCGATCGCCACCACCTCCACGCCGAAGTCGCGCAGCTGGGCCATCACCCGGGTGCCGATGTTGCCCAACCCGACCACCACGACGTGCCCGGTGCGGTCCGGCTGGATCCGGCCGGCGTGCAGGGCGAGGCGGGCGTTGACGATGCCGTCGACCACCACGGCGGTGATCAGCGGGATCAGCGCCAGCCCGGCGAGGTTGAGCACCACCTGCATGATCTGCGCGGCGGCCGGCTTGGTGACGTCCGGGTCCTGGCCGCTGAGCGTGGTGACCAGCGTCAGGTAAAGCGCCTCGGCCCAGCTCACGTCCACCGCGCGGGAGTTGAGCCAGCCGAGCACCGCGATCACCGCCAGCAGCACGATCACCGCGATCCCGATCTTGCGGGTGGCGAAGCTGCGGACGGCCCGGAGCAGCACCGCGAGCGGCTGCCGGCGGCGGCGGGCCCGGACCAGCCGGCGGGCGGCCAGCTCGGTGCCGGCCGGCTGACCGGTCGCCTCGGCGAGCACCACGTCGGCGGTCGGCTCGTCGGCGGGCAGCACGCGGACCAGGGTCGGGTCGGTGGTGACGGCCAGGCCGCAGACGACGTCGCCGGGGCGGACGTCCTCGCGGCGGGCCACGTAGAGGGTGCGCCCGGCGTGCCGGAAGTGGGTGGGGGCGACCTCGCCGAGGGCGGCGGCCACGAACGCCGGTGCGGCGATCGAGGCGTCGGAGAGCACCGCCGAGTCGGGGAAGAGCTCGCGCAGGCCGTTGGCGAGGCTGGTGTTGAACATGCGCACCACGAGGCGCAGCCGGGGCTCCACCTCCTGCGCGCAGAGCGCGGCGTGCATGTTGCCCACGTCGTCCTGGTGCAGCAGGGCCAGCCCGTCCGCCCCGGCCAGACCGGCCCGGCGGAAGGTGGTCTCGTCGAGCCGGTCGGCCCGCACCACCTGAATGCCGTCGACGTCGCGGCCGTCCGGCCCGTCGGAGCGGCGGCGCTCGGGCACGACCAGGGTGATGCGGACCCGGCCCTGGGCCAGTTCGGTGGCGAGCAGCGCCTTGACCACCCAGTAGGCGAGCGGGTCGTTGCCGCAGACCACGTAGTGCGGCCGCGTGTCGCCGTTGGCCCGCAACCGCCAGCCGGTCGCGCGGCGCGCGCGATCGCGCAGGGGTTCCGCCATGACCGGATCGTAGTCAGCCGGTCGCACCGGGCGCAGCCCCGCTGATCATGGGCGCATGTCGGGGCGTACGACGGGTAGTGCAGCGGCATGCAGACGTTCCTCCCGTACCCGGACTTCCTGGCGAGCGCCCGGACGCTGGACCAGAAGCGGCTGGGCAAGCAGCGGGTGGAGACCATCCAGGTGCTGCGCGGGCTGACCCGCCCCGGCTACGGCTGGCGCAACCACCCGGCGGTGAAGATGTGGGCCGGGTACGAGGAGGCGCTCACCCGGTACGGGCTGGACATGTGCGCCGTCTGGTGCGAGCCGGGCCGGGCGGACACCTGCGCCGGCACCATGACCACCGACCTCGCCGCCGCCTGCGGGATCGAGCGGATCCGGACGCAGGCCGAGCTGGCCGAGGCCGGTGAGCTGCCACCCTGGCTGGGCCGGGAGGACCTGCACCTGAGCCACCGCTCGTCGCTGCTGCGCAAGGACCCGGAGCACTACCGCCCGCAGTTCGGCGACGTCCCGCCCGACCTGGAGTACGTCTGGCCCGCCTCGGACCGCGAACGACGCTGTCTGCTGCCGTCGGAGAGCTGACCGGGGCAGACTGGAAGCTCCATCGGGCGGAGGGTGCACATGGCGCTGTCGCAGATGCTGGGTCGGCTCATCGGCGTACGAAAGCGGGTGGTCGACCCGGGCGGCGGTGGCGCCCCCCGCGTGCCGCGCCCGGTCGAGGCCGTGGTGGTCGGCGGCGGGATCGCCGGCATGTCGGCGGCCGTGGTGCTCGCCGAGCGGGGCGTGGCGGTGACCGTGCTGGAGGCCGCGCCGACCCTCGGCGGCCGGCTGGGCGCCTGGCCGGAGGCGCTCGCCGACGGCATGCAGCTCAACGAGCACGGCTTCCACGCGTTCTTCCGGCAGTACTACAACTGGCGGTCGATCCTGCGCCGCGTCGACCCCGCTCTGGGCTTCCTCAAGCCGATCCCCGGGTACCCGATCCTGAGCGGGCAGTGGCCGACGGAGGAGTTCGGCAGGCTGCCGCCGGCCCCGCCGCTGAACCTGCTCGCGCTCCTGCTGCGCAGCCCCAGCCTGCGCCTGGCCGACCTGCGCCGGATGGACCGGGACGCCGCGCTGCCGCTGCTCACCTACGATCCGCAGCGCACCTACGCCGACTTCGACAGCACCACCGCCGACGAGCTGCTCACCTCGCTGAGGCTGCCGGACCGGGCCCGGGCAATGCTCTTCGAGGTCTTCTCGCACTCGTTCTTCAACCGCGAGGCGGAGATGTCGGCCGCCGAGATGATCGCCCAGTTCCACTTCTACCTGCTGGGCAACCCGGAGGGGCTGGCCTTCGACTGCCCGGACGAGGACTACGCGACGGCGATCTGGCAGCCGCTGACCCGGCACGTGGAGAAGCACGGCGGCCGGGTCGTCACCGACACCGCCGCCACCCGGCTGGACCGGGAGCCGGGCGGCTGGCGGGTGACCACCGCCGACGGCTCGTCGTACCGCGCGGGGCACGTGGTGCTCGCCGTCGACCCGCCCGCGCTCGCCGCGCTGGTCGCGGCCTCCCCCGGGCTGCTTGGGGCGGCGCCCCGGCTGGTGGCGCGGATGCCCGCGTTCGGCCGGCCCGGTCCGCCGTACGCGGTGGCGCGGTACTGGCTGGACGGGGACGTGCGCGCCGACCGGGCGGTGTTCAGCGGGGTGTCCCGGCAGCCCACCCTCGACTCGGTGACCCTCTACCACCGCCTGGAGAACGAGTCTCGCCGGTGGGCCGAGCGGACCGGCGGCTCGGTGGTCGAGCTGCACGCGTACGCCTGCGACGAGGGCGTGCCCGCCGAGGAGCTGGCCGAGCGGATGCGGGGCGAGCTGACCACGCTCTGGCCGGAGGCGGCCAGGCTGCGGGTCCGCGAGCTGCGCGCCCGGGTGGAGGCCCAGGCGCCGGCGTTCACCCCGGGCAGCCACGCCGACCGCCCGGGGGTACGCACCGACGCCGACGGCCTCTACCTGGCCGGCGACGGCATCCGCACGGAGTTCCCGAGCGCGCTGATGGAACGCTCGGCGGCGACCGGCATCCTCGCCGCCAACCACATCCTGCGGGCCGAGGGCGCGGCGGCCGAGCCGGTCCGGTCGATCCGTCCGCGCGGCCTGCTCGCCCGCCGCTGAGGCACCCCCGCCGCCGGGCGATCTCCGCTGAATCGCCCTTTTTGTCCGCCTGGCTGCTCTAGGCTCGACTGACGTCGATCAACGTCGGCGTTCGGCCGGCACGGGAGGTCAGGAGGGTGTCGCCACTGCACCGGTCCGCTATGGACGCCGCGCCGGCCGAGGACGGGCGCGACGACGCGTACGGGCTGCTCCGCGACGAGCGGGCGTGCATCGTGACGGCGCTGCGGCTCGGCTGGTGGATGGCCGACGCCTACCACCGGGGGCAGACCGTCGACCTGACCGGCGGGGACCACCGCCGGGCCACGGCACCCGCGAAGCTGTCCAACCTGACGGAGATGTCGGGGCGGCACCGGATGCGGATGTACCTCGACGGGGTGGACGTGGCCCTCGCCCAGATCGCCCACCTGACCAGCACCGACCGGCCCGGTCCGTCCACCGCGGTCGCCCGCGCGTGCCTCGGCGAGGACGACGGCCCCGTCGAGGTGACCGCGCTGCTGCTCGCCATGGACGAGCTGAACGTCGACGTGCTGCGCTGGGCGACCGCCACCAACCACCGGGTGGGGCTGGCGTACCGGCTGGGCCGCTCGCTGGCCGACACCGTACGGCAGGGCGACGGCGAGCAACTGGTCCACCGCTTCGGCGGCCGGCAGGTCGAGTTCAGCCGCTGGCTGGACGAGCTGGCCACCGTGCTGCCCCCGTACTCGGCGGCGGTGGTGCGGCGCTCCCTGGCGGCGTGGGCGACCGCGGTCACCCGGGCCGGGGCCGGCGACGCGGCCGAGCTGTCCCGCGAGTTGCGCAACCAGGGGGAGCTGTGGCGCGGGGTGCTCACCGGCGGGCTGCACCCGAAAGACCTGCTCGACGAGGAGAACTGGGCGATCATCGCCCGCAACCTGATCATCCGGGACCGGAAACTGGTGGTCCAGGCCGCCCGGGGGATCTTCTGGCCGGTGCTCGTACCCCTGCTGGTGGTGCTCGGCGCGGTCATCGGAGTGAGCGCCGCCGCAGCGGCCGGCTCACCCACCACGCGGGCGGCCGTTGCCCTGCTCGGCCTCGGCGCCGGGCTGACCGCCATCTGGCGCTCGATCTCCGGACCGACCCTCTCCGTCGCCGCCGAGATCAACCGGCCGCTGCTGGACAGCGAGCTGACCACCCAGATGGCGGCGCGGATCAACACCCCCCTCGCTGCCGCCCGGGCCGCCGGCCACGCCGGGCGGCAGCGGCGCCCGGACCGGGCCGAGAGCGGATCGAAATACGTTGCCCCTCTCTCCGGGGTGGACCTACCGTGATCGCGCAAGGTCAACCAGCCCGCCGGGAGTCAGTCATGTCGTTGTCGCACGTCACGTGCGCGTGGTCGACGCTGCCGTCGGACGGTTGCCGAGCCGAAGGTCCCCGGGACGGGACACCCGACTGACGCGTGCCCGCACGCGCTCCAGCCGCCCGTCCCCACCCGGACCGGGCGGCTTTTCGCTGTCCGGACCGGTCCGCCGCCGATCGTGAAGGGAGAGCCCGGTGGACGCCGTCCTCGTCATCAACGCCGACCTCGGCCCGCTGCACCGGGTCACCGTCCAGCACGCGATCCGGATGCTGTGCCGCCGGGTCGCCGAGATCCACGAGGCCGAGCCGGACCAGGTGATCGGGGTCTTCCCGGTCCCCCGGGTGGTCCGCCTCGTCCGGTACGTGGTCACCCGCTGGCGGTTTCACGCCGGGCCGGCCTGGTCCCGGGCCGGTGTGCTGCGGCGCGACGCCCGGTGCTGCGCGTACTGTGGCGGCCCGGCCAGCACCGTCGACCACATCCTGCCCCGCTCGCGCGGCGGCCGGAACACCTGGAAGAACACGACCGCCGCCTGCTACGCCTGCAACCAGCGCAAGGGCGACCGGACGCCGGCCGAGGCGGGCATGCCGCTGCGGCGCGAGCCGGTGACGCCGAGCTGGGCTGCGTTCGCCGGGCGGTGACCGACCGGCCGGCGGGCACAGGGGGCCGCGTCGGAGGGGTACGCCTCCGGCGCGGCGCCCGCCGGTCCCTGCGCTGGTGCCCGTGCCCGTGCCCGTGCCCGTGCCCGTGCCCGTGCGCGTGCCCGTGCGCGTGCCGGTGCCGGTGCCCGAGGGGCAGGGTCACCTCGTCGCCGGGGCGAGCCGGGGAGAAGGGCTGACGACGCTTTGGAGCTGATGTCGTAGACGACTCAGGCGCGCGAAGCCGGACACCCGCCTGACCGAGTGGCGGCGGCCGAGCGTCGGCGCGAGCGGATGACGCCGCCCGTGCTGAGCCGGCACGGTCCGAGCCGGCACGGTCCGAGCCGGCACGGTCCGAGCCGGCACCGTGATCCATTCACGTCATCAGGTCCACAGCGCCCGAGAGACATCCGACGGTGCCGGGCCGGCCTCCTCGCATGGACGGAGAATCACCATCAGGAGGCGCAGCGGGCGATGGTCGTGCCGGTGGATCAGGCCGGGTCGCGGCGGTCAGGGGCGGTCGGACGGTGACCAGGCGAAGTTCGGCGCGCGGCGCTCGCGGTGGGCTGCGACGCCCTCGCGGGCCTCGCCGCTGTCCCGCACCTTCCGGTGCCACCAGGCGATCCGGGCCGGCCCGGCCCGGTCGTCCACGATCTCCTTCGCAGCGGCGACGCTGAGCTGCGAGCGCTGTGCGATGGCGGTGGTGATCGCGTCCACCCGGGCGGCGAGATCGTCGACCACCTCGTCCACCAGGCCGACCCGCAACGCCCGCTCGGCGTCGATCAGCTCGGCGGTGAAGAGCAGGAACTTCGCGGTCGCGGGGCCGACCAGCCGGGTCAACCGGCGGGTGGTCGGAGCCGGGTAGACCAGTCCGAGCCGGGCGGGCGGCACGCCGAAGCGGGCGTCCGGGGCGGCGACGCGCAGGTCGCAGGCGACGGCGAGCTGGCAGCCGCCGCCGACGCAGGGCCCCTGGACGGCGGCCACGGTCGGCTTGGCGAAGGCGGCCAGCCGCTCCTCGGCGACGACCGCGATGCTCTGGTCGCCGGCGTCCAGCAGCTCGTCCAGGTCGCCCAGGTCGGCCCCGGCGCAGAACGTGCCGTCCGCGCCGGTGAGCACCAGGGCGCGCACCGCGGGGTCGGTCTCCAGCCCGTCGAGCAGCACCGGCAGCCGCCGCCACATGTCCGGCGTCATCGCGTTGCGCCGGGCCGGGTTCCGGATCGTCACCGTCGCCACCGCGCCGGTCACCTCGACGGTCAGCTCCGCGTCCGACACCGACACCACCCCTCCCCGCCGGGCGGCGCGCGCCGACCCGGTCCGGCGACCATAACGGCGCGGGCCCGACGACCACCCGCGAGGGGTGGCCGCCGGGCCCGCCGACGGCGAGGTCAGGTCAGGCGACGTTGACCGCGGTGTCGTCGACCACGAAGGACGTCTGGAGCGAGGAGTCCTCGGTGCCGGTGAACTTCAGGGTGACGGTCTGGCCGGCGTACGAGGCCAGCGAGAACGACTTCTGCGAGTACCCGGTGGCCTTGTTCAGGTTCGAGTAGGTCGCCAGGGTCGCCAGCACCGTCCCGGAGGAGTTGAGCACCTGCACCCGGAAGGTGTCGTACGCGGTGCCGGTGGTGGTCTCCGCCGAGTCGATGTGCAGCCAGAAGCTGAAGTTGTACGACGTGCAACCGGCCGGCAGGCTCACCGCCTGGGAGAGCGTGTCGGTGCGGGTGCTGCCGTAGCCGTTCAGCCAGGCGTTGCGGGTGCCAGTACGGGCGGGCTGGCCGGTGAACGAGCCGATGACGCCCGAGGTCGCCGCCCACGGGGTGGTGCCGGACTCGAAGCCGGGGTTGCCGAGCTTCTGGCCGGCGCCGGTGCAGCCGCCGCCGGTGCCGTTGACGGTCAGCGTGTAGGTCGCCGTCCGGTTCACCGAGCCGGCGCCGGTGACGCTCACCGTGTAGGTGCCGGCCGGGGTGCCGGCCGTGGTGGCGATGGTGAGGGTCGACGAGCCGCCGGAGGTGACCGAGGCCGGGCTGAACGAGGCGGTGGCCCCGGTCGGCAGGCCGGACGCGGAGAACGTCACGGTCTGCGCGGTGCCGCTGGTGGTGGCGGTCGCGACGGTGGTCGAGACCGAGCCGCCCGCAGTCACCGAGCCGGAGGTCGGGGAGAGCGAGACGGAGAAGTCGTTACCGGTGGACGAGCAGGGCGCGTCGTTGCCGGAGACGGCCACCGCGGTCCACGCCGCCTGGACGGTCTTGTACTCGGTGGAGCAGTTGCCGTACAGGTCAGTCGCCGCGCGCAGCGTGTAGGCGCGGGCGGTGTTCGACGGCGTGGTGTTGTTGACGTACGAGGTGTTGGAGGTGAAGTACACGTCCAGGGCGCGGAACCAGATCTTCTCCGCCTTGGCCCGGCCGATGCCGGTCACCGCCGGGGCGGTGCCGCAGATCGGCGAGGTGCCGTACGCGGTGGAGCCGGTGCCCTCGGCCAGGTTGAAGTAGAAGTGGTTGGCCACACCGGACGAGTAGTGCACGTCCTTGTTCTTGGTGCCGGTCGTCCAGCAGGTGTCGGACGAGCCGTCCAGCTTCGGGTCGTACATGTAGCGCAGCGGCGTACCGTTGCCGTTGATGTTGATCTTCTCACCGACCTGGTAGTCACCCGGGTCGGCGGTGGTGTTGGCGTAGAACTCGACCATGTTGCCGAAGATGTCGCTGGTGGCCTCGTTGAGGCCGCCGGGCTCGCCGGAGTAGGTCAGGCCACCGGGGACCACGTTCTCGGTGACGCCGTGGCTCATCTCGTGCGCGGCCACGTCGAGCGAGACCAGCGGGCGGGAGTTGCCGGAGCCGTCGCCGTACGTCATCCGGGAGCCGTCCCAGAAGGCGTTGACGTAGTTGTTGCCGTAGTGCACCCGGCTGGGCACGCCGCGGCCGTCGCCGAAGACGCCGTTGCGGGCGTGCACGTTCTTGAAGTAGTCGTACGTCTTGGCGGCGCCGAAGTGGGCGTCGACGCCGGCACGCTGGCGGGTGTTGGTGTCACCCCAGCTGTTGTCGTTGTTGGTGAACGTCGTGCAGGTCGACGTCCCGTTGTTCATGTCGCAGGTGCTGCCGTTGCCGTGCGACGGGTCGATCATCTGGTACGTGCTGCCGGAGAGCGTGGTGTCGACGGCGACCGTGCCGGAGTAGACGCTCTGGCCCGTGCCGGCCACCATCTCGATCTCGTCGTACGAGCCGATCACCTTGCCGGTGACCGCGTCGCTGATGACGTGGAAGCGCGACGGGGTCTGGCCGTCGGTGTGCCAGCCGGAGAGCACGGTCTCGTAGGCGAGGCGACCCTTGCCGGAGCTGGCGTCGACGAAGAGCTCGGGGGAGCCGACGCTCTCCAGCTTGCCGGAGAAGGCCTTCCGGGCCGCCGCCTTGACGGAGGCCGGCGTGACCTTCGGGGCGGTGGCGAGGGTGAGCGGCGCGGCGAGGCCGACCGAGGAGCCGGCGTAGCTGCCGTTGGGCGCCGTGTGGATGACGAAGTCGCCACCGTAGACGCGCAGGCCCTTGTAGGTCCGGGTGTAGCGGGTGTGCGCCGCGCCGTTCGCGTCCACCTTCGTGCGAACCGCCTGGTACGACTCTCCGCTGACGCCCTGGACGGCGCCGGGGTTGCTACGGAGCAGGCTTTCGGCACGAGCTGCGGGTGAGGTGTCCGGGGCGGGGGCGCTAGGGGCCGCCTGCGCTGCGGTGGCGACACAGGTCAGCATGCCGCTGGTAAGCAGCGCTGCGCTGACGGCGGCGAGGGTTCTCTTCACGTGCCCTCCTGACAAGGAAAGATGTGACGGGGGTAGTCACGCGTGTAAATATGGAGATACATCGAAGAAAAGAGAAGAGGGGAAGCGCTTCCATCCCGCGACACTGACCGAACGGAGGATGAGCCCTGGTGAGGGAACCTGGCGGCGTCGATGCACGTCCGAACGGCATGAGATCATCCGCCCTGGCCATTGTCAAGATCGTAACTGTGGCCGGCCTCCTGACCGGCTGCTCAGCAGCCGGTTCCGGTTCACCTGCGCCGGCCTCGGAGACCCCCACCGCCGGGGCGACCACCGCCACCCCCACGCCGGGCGGCACGGCCACCGGCACCCCCGCCGCGACCGCCCCCCGGGTGACGCTGACCCGCAGCGGCGGCATCGCGGGCGGCGCGGAGACGGTGACCGTGGAACCGGACGGCCGGTGGACGGCGACCGGTCGCACCGGGACGGCCCGGACGGGTCAGCTCTCCTCCGCCGAACTCGACCGGCTGCGCGCGCTGGCCGGCACCCTCCCCCGAGGCGGCGGCCCGGGCGGCCCCGACGTCCGCTGCGCCGACACCTACACCTACCGGTTGACCGTCGGAGAGAACACCGTCGACTGGACCGACTGCCAGACCGGTCCCCAACCGTCGGCCGCCGCGTCCGCCCTGGCCGATCTCCTGCTCCGCGCCAGCGCCCTGCGCTGAGGCCGGGCTACCAGCCGGCCGCCGCCGCCAGCAGCGCCCGCCGCACCGCCTGCACCTCGCGCCGCCCGGCCACGGCCGGCCTGCCGGCCAGGAAGAGCGTGTTCAGCGGCGGCACCGCCGGACTCAGCAGCGGGCGCAGCGCGCCGGAGGCCAGCTCACCCCGGCACAGGTACGTCGGCAGCACGCTCGCCCCGGCGCCGGCCACGACGGCCGCCAGCACCGCGCGCAGGTCGGCCACCACCAGACTGGGCGTACGGGTGAGCCGGGTGTCGAAGACCGTCCGCCACCAGCGGCGCAGGATCGGTGCCTCCTCCGCGTAGGCGACCAGCGGCACGTCGCGCAGGGCCTGCGGGGTCACCGGGTCGGGCAGCCGCTCGGCCCAGGCGGGCGCGGCGACCAGGGCGAACTCCTCGTCGTAGAGCGGCTCGGCGGTCAACCCCCGCCGTCGGGGGCGCACGCTGCTCACCACCAGGTCGAGCCGGCCGGCGGCGACGTCGTCGAGGAGCTGCTCGGGCAGCCCGGCGGCGACCCGCAGCTCCAGGCCGTCGGCGACCAGCCCGGCCACCGCCGGCAGCGCCAGCTCCGCGAGAAACTCGGCCGGTCCGCCGAGGAAGACCGTCCGGGGGTACGGCGTGGCCGTGTCGTCGGCGAGCACGGCGTCGAGGCGGTCCAGCGGGTCGGCCACCCGGCGGGCCAGCTCGTCGCCGGCCGTGGTGGGCAGCACACCCCTCGGCATCCGGTCGAAGAGCGGCCGTCCCACCGCCTCCTCCAGCGCCCGGACCTGGGCGGTGACCGTCGGCTGGGCCAGCCCGAGCAGCTCCGCGGCGGCCGTGATCGAACCGGACCGGTGCACGGCCAGGAAGCTGCGGAGCAGGTCGAGCGACACCTTCACATCAGCAAACCTATCGCCGATGTGTCCTTCGCCTATTGGTCGGCTATGGATTCGCACGCCAGCATGGTCGGCATGACACGTGCACTCATCGCGCTGACCAGCCGCCGCCAGCTCGGCACCACCGGCCGCGAGACCGGCTTCTACGTCGGCGAGGCCGCTGAGCCGTGGGAGGTGTTCCGGGCCGCCGGCTGGGACGTCGACCTCGTCTCGGTGGCCGGCGGCCAGCCGCCGGTCGACGGCCGTGACGAGAACGACAAGACCCAGAACGACTTCCTGGCCACCGCCGGGGTGGAGCACACGGCCAAGGCCGCCGACGTCGACCCGACGGGGTACGACGTGGTCGTCTTCGCCGGCGGGCACGGCACCATGTGGGACTTCCCCGACGACCCGGACCTGGCGCGCATCGCCGCGGCGGTCTACGAGCGCGGCGGGGTCGTCTCGGCGGTCTGCCACGGCCCGTCCGCGCTGGTGAACCTGAAGCTCTCCGACGGCTCGCACCTGGTGGCGGGCAAGCGGGTGGCCGGCTTCACCAACGACGAGGAGAGCGCCGTCGGACTCACCGACGAGGTTCCCTTCCTGCTCGCCGACAAGCTCACCGAGGCCGGTGCCGTGCACGTCCCGGCGCCGAACTTCACCGAGCACGTCGTCGTCGACGGCCGCCTGGTCACCGGCCAGAACCCGCAGTCCGCCCGCGCCATGGCCGAAGCCGTCGTCAAGACCGTCACCTCTCGCTGACCCCTGCCGCCCCGCCGCCGGGTGGGTGCCTGCACTTTCCCGGAAAGAGTGGCTGTTCCCCGCGGAACAGCCACTCTTTCTCGGTAACCGCTGCCGCGCGAGCGCGTCAGAGCCGGCGGAGCAACCGGAACCGTTCGGCCACCGCGAGGGTGTCGTCGTCGACGGTGAAGTCCGGGTCGCCGAGCCAGCCCCGGTAGTCCGACCCGTGCCAGTACGCCTCGTGCCCGGCGCGCCAGGCGGCGACCGACTCGTACCCCTCGCCCTCGTCCCGGGCGTGGTCGAGGTCGACGTCGCCGACCCGGACGACGCGTACCTCGGTCAGCTCGATGACCGCGACCGGGTGGTCGGCGGAGTCGACCACCACCGAGCGTTCACCCACCGCCGGCAGCGGCTCGCCGTCGCGCTCGTAGTCCTGGAGCAGGCCGGTGGTGGAGGTCTTCGCGCCGGAGAGGACGGCGGCGACGAGCTGGTCGCGCAGCGGCCCCGGAAAGGCGAACTCGGTCTTCGGCAGGTCGGGCGGCGGGGTCGTCATCCGGCGACCGTAGCCGCCACCGCGCGCCGGTCACACCCGATAATCGCTGGGCAGCCCGGTGCCGCGCAGCTCCGGCGGCAGGTGGGCGACGTCGTTGAAGGCGATCAGGCTGGGCGGCCCGGACGAGCTGTAGCGGATCACGGTCAGCCCGGCGTTGTGGTGGTTCACCCCCAGCCAGCGCCGCTCCGGAGCGTCCAGGGCGTGCCGGACCAGCCAGGCGATCAGGAAGTTGTGGGTGATCACCAACTCGCGGACGTCACCCTCGGCCGGGGCGGTGGCGAACCGGGCGACCGCCTCCGCCGCCAGTCGCGGCCCGTCGGCCCGCTCGCGCGCCGAGAAGCCGGCCAGGAAGCTCGCGTACGCCACGGGCAGGCCGGCCGGGTCGGTGTCGTGCGGCAGATGATCGCCGGCCAGCTCGGTCTCGTACACCGGGACCCTCGGCAGCGACGCCGCGACCACCTCGGCGGTCTCGGCGGCCCGGCGCAGCGGGCCGTGGTGGATGGCCCGCAACGGTACGGCCCGCAGCCGCTGGCCGAGCAGCGCGGCCTGGCGGCGACCCCGCTCGGAGAGCCCCACCTCGGCCGACTCGACCTCCGGGCGGTCCTGCTCGCCGTGCCGAACCAGATAGAGCAGTCGGGTGGCCATCGTCGTCTCCTCGTGCGGCCGGGAGGCGCGATGCTAACCCGCGCCTCCCGGCCGTCGCCGCCCCGCTCACGGTCAGCGAGGCGACCGTCGCAGCACTCCCGCGAAGGTCGCGGTGACCCAGGCCCAGCCGGCGGTCACCCCGAGGCCGAAGGCGACCATGGTCGCCGGGCCGGGCCGGGCAATCAGCGCGCCCCAGGAGAGCGCGAAGCAGACGCCCGTCGCGATGCTGGTGACGGCCCACACCCGCGCGCCCTGACGGGCGGCCCGCCGACCGGCGACGACGGTCGCCAGGATCAGCGAGCCGAAGGCGACCGCCGCCGCGAGGAAGTGCAGCCCGCCGTGCCAGCTGATCTGCCCCGGGCCGCGCGGCGTGCCGGCCGGGAAGCCGTCGGCCGGGTCGGCGCTGAAGATCCCGGCCGCCATCAGGCCGACCCCCCAGAGGCCGAGCAGCCGGGGCAGCCAGGTCGAGCCGGTCGTCGCGGAGCGGCGCAGGGCGACGGCGGCCCCGACGCAGAGCGCCCCGGTGGCCAGGAAGGTGGCGATCTGGATCCAGCCCAGGTCGCCGGTGCTCAACATGCTGACCGGGTGCCGCCGGAAGTCGAAGCCGTCCCGGCTGGCGCCCTGGATCAGCGCGGAGACGGCGAAGATCGGCCCGGCGAGGGCACCGCCGGCCAGCAGGGCCCGGTCCCGACCGGCGGCGGCCGGTCGGACGGCGGGGAGGGTGATCGCGTCGGTCACGGCTCGGCTCCGCTCAGGCCCGGGAGAACATCTGGCCGACGCGGATCTTGTTGCCGAACGGGTCGCGGATGCCGAAGTCGATCCCGTACGGGCGCTCCATCGGCTCGTCGGTGATCTCCACACCCTTGGCGACCAGGTCCTCGTACGTCTTGCGGGCGTCGTCGGTGGTCATGAAGAGGTAGCCGCCCAGCGCGCCCTTGGTCAGCAGCTCGCGGACCTGCTCGGCGGTGGCCGGGTCGAGCGCCGGCGGTCCGGGCTTCTCCAGCAGGATCTCGCGCTCCGGGTCGCCCGGGAGGTTGACCGTGAGCCAGCGCATGAAGCCGAGGTCCTGGTCGGTGTTGACCTCCATGCCGAGCTTGCCGACGTAGAAGTCGAGGGCCTCGTCCTGGTCGAGGACGTAGATCTGGGAGCGGCTGATCGCGTTCATCGTCATGCCCATGACGCTAGAGGTCGGGCCTGACCTGCTGCTTATCCAAAACTGCTCGGTCTGGTCCAGGCCTTGGTGAAGCAGCTCGGCACGCTCGCGGCGGCGGCCGAGCGGCGCCTGCGGAAGTCGCTCGGCGATTCCCCGACGATCTGCCGGAACGTCCGGCTGAACGACCCGAGGCTGCTGAAGCCCACCGCGAAGCAGATGTCGGTGACGTCCCGGTTGCTCTCGATCAGCATCGACATCGCCCGCTCCACCCGCCGCCGTTGCAGGTAGCGGTGTGGGGTCTCGCCGAACGTGGCGCGGAACGTGCGGATGAAGTGCGCCTCGGAGACGAGCGCTATCCGGGCCAGCGCCGGGATGTCCAGCGGGTCGGCGTATGCCCGGTCCATGGCGTCCCGGGCCCGCAGCATGGCCCGGTTCGACTCCTCCACCGCACGACTCATCGGCCCCCGCCTCGTCGTCACCGCCGTCACCGCCAGGCTAGCCGCGCCGGCCGCTACCAGGGTCGGCCGCCCTGGCCGGGTGTGGCCCGCTCGATCCGCTGAGTGGCGGTGCGCGACGACGCATCGGCCCAGTCGTGACCGGTGGGGTCGGTCGAGCACCCGCTGATCTTGGCGGGTATCGTCCGTCCCGCGGTGGCTGGAAGGTTCCCCTTTCTGGCGTTCCCTTGCTGACACTTGCGGAAACACCGCCGAGGGCCCCCGGGTACAACCCCGGGGGCCCTCGCCTTTTTCGTCTGTCCTGGACGGGCCAGGGCCGTCCGGCTCCCGTGCGTCCGGTCCGCCGAGCGTCCGACACCGGGCGGCGAGTGCGCGGGGCAACGCAGCGGCGTCCATCGATGACACAATCTTATTTGTGAACGATGTTTCCGAATTCCCCATCGTCCGGTACTTCGCCCAGGCGAACCCCGTCGGACCTGGCCAGGACGACGTACCGGCGCTGCTCCGGCGGGTTGCGGACACCATCGAGCAGCTCGGACCGGTGTGGATCCAGGACATGACCTTCGAGAATGAGATCAACGAACACGGCGACTGGTACTCGCTCACCGTCTACTTCCAGGAGGAGTCCACCGCCGGCGAGTGAGGCGGCCGACCTGGAACTCGGCAAGCTTGACGGGCACCTGTCGTGAGCCCCGTTGCTGTCATCCAGTCGGCAGCCCCTGAATCGGCATGTGACAGTTGCCGCCGAGCCGGACAGGTAGGGGGCATGGACAACCAAGAAGAACCCAGATCGATGGCCGGCCAGGCTACCGCGACGTCGGCTCGCCGGCCGGTGAAGCGCCGGCTGGTGATGGGCCTCGCCGCGGTCGCCGCGGGTGCCGCCGGGGTCGTGG